>CP075902.1:3125033-3750040 GCA_020386575.1 Phormidium sp. PBR-2020
CACCGTCGAACATTACTATCAGGCCCATAAATTCCTGGGAAGCCGCGACGAACCCCTAATGGTGACCATTCGCCAAGCCCCCAGCCCCGAAGAAGCCGCCCGCCTAGGACGCGATCGCCGTCGCCAACCCCGGCCCGACTGGGATGAGATTAAACCCCAACTGATGTATGAAGCAGTAACCGTTAAATTCCTCACCCATCTCGATATCCAGCAGATTCTCCTCGATACTGGAGAGGAGGATCTCGTCGAAAACTCTCCCGTCGACTACTTTTGGGGCTGTGGGGCTGACGGAAGTGGTCAAAACCATCTCGGACGGATTCTCATGACCATTCGCGCTGAATTACAAGCCTCCCAGCCCCACACTCACCCCTCCCAACTTCAGCAACCGAACTCGACCTCCTAGCATCTCACCTTGTCTATGAATATCCTGATTGTCGAAGATGACCTCGAAATTGCCCAACTCCTGCAACAAACCCTCGAACCCGAAGGGTTCAACTGTCATCACGCCGCCGATGGCTTGGCGGCCATTTCCGCCTTTCGCGAACATCAACCCGATTTAATCATCTTAGATTTAATGCTTCCCGGACTCGACGGCTTAGAAGTCTGCGCCCGCATCCGTCAACAACCGGGGGAGAAAGACCCCTATATTCTCATGTTGACCGCCAGAGGAGAGGAAATCGATCGCGTGATTGGCCTATCGACGGGGGCCGATGACTATTTAGTAAAACCCTTTAGCCCTCGGGAGTTAGTGGCGCGGGTACGGGCCCTACTGCGTCGCAGTCTGCGTCAGGGGGGCCATGAGAATATGCACCGCACCGCTCACTTCACCCTCAACCTCGATCGCCATACCGCCAGCCGCTACCTCGGTGAGTCTCCTGAACCCCTCGATTTAACCGCCTTGGAGTTTAATCTGCTCTCCACCCTCATGAGTTATCCCGGGCGAGTTTGGAGTCGTAGTCAACTGATCGATCGCCTCTGGGGAAATGACTTTTTTGGCGATGAACGGGTAGTGGATACTCATGTAGCCCGATTACGCAAAAAAGTCGAAGCCGATCCCACCCAACCGCAGTTTGTCAAAACCGTAGTGGGCGTGGGCTATAAGTTCGTCGATGAGCCGGCCGCGGACTAAAGGAGTTGCGATAAAGTTAAAGGGAGTTGCGATCTATTTATTCATTCATCCGTATGGCCCAGACAAAGGTTGACACCGAGACCACCTCGACAAATAACGGCATCGCGATCGCCCCCAAACGACTGTCCCCGGAGCAGTTCCAAGAACGCTTTGAGTCCCTGGTTCCCCTAATCACTCAGGAATGGAGTCTGATGGCCCCTGAGGAGTTAAAAGCCACGGAAGGAGATTTAGACTTAACAGTGGACCTCATTGCCGACGCTACCGAACATACAAAAATCCTCATTCACGCCCAACTGGCTGAACTCCATGCCCTCAGTTTGAGTTGGGAACGCCAGGCCCAAAAAGAGAAACGCCAATCGAAAGAGTTAACCCGCTCCGAGAGCCATGATGTCCAATCTAAATCGGAGACTGAGAAGAGCGACCATCCCTCCAGTCCTAGTATTGATGATGTCTTGGACTTGTTGGAGCGACGCACTGAACAGCTTGTTGAACGGGTCAAAGCGGATGTCTTGCCCGAAGTGAAGTCCCAAGCCAAACGCAATTTAGGGGCCTCGATTTTAACGGCATTGGGGATTGGTTTTCTGTTAGGACTATTTGTCGGAGGAAGTGGTGGCGATCGCAAGTGAGACGGATAGCCTGCGTTCTGAGGTGGAAACCTATGTCCGCCGCAGTTTGGGGCTGTTCAAAATTCTCGTCGAACTGCACCTAGACATTGCCCAGCGAGAAGCCGCTCGGGAACAACGGCGACTCTTGCTGGGGATTGTGGCAGCCTCGATTGGGATTGGCTTGTTGGCCATGGGAACGGGACTCTTACAAGCCGTTGCCGTCTGGTGGGTTCACCGCTTAGGATTAACATGGTTTGCGGCCCTAGCCAGCGTCGGAGTCGCGGATGCCGGTTTGGGCCTACTGAGCCTCCTCATCGCCGTCCTCACCCTACGCGGCGGCTACATGAATGAAACCCGTCGCCGAGTTGCCAGCACCACCGCCACCCTGCTACAAGATCAAGATTGAGATTAAGACCATAGCCGGAAGAGGGCGACCATAAAGGTACGCCCCTACGTGGTTTCCCCTCTTGCCTCTTGCCGGAAGAGGGCGACCATAAAGGTACGCCCCTACGTGGTTTCCCCTCTTGCCTCTTGCCTCTTGCCTCTTGCCTTTTCTTCCTTACAACCCACCATGCGATCGCCAACCCTTAGATTGTCTGCCTGTTTATTGGGCCTATGGCTCTGTTGGGGAACGCCCACCTGGGCGCAAGTTCTCCGGGAACCCACTCAGGAGGAGGTTCTCAGCCCCGATGATTTGTTGACTCGCTTAGAGGGAGTCCAAGTCCTCTATCTCGGGGAAGTCCACAATCGCTCGGAAGATCAGGCCGCTCAACTCGAAATTCTGCAACGGTGGTATGAGCAAAACCCGCAACTGGCCATCGGCTTGGAGATGTTTGAACGGCCACAACAAGCCCATATTGACCAATATATCGCCGGAGAGATTAGCGAAGCAGAATTTCTGGAACTGACGGAATTTGAAACGCGCTGGGGTTTTCCCTGGGAAGCCTACGCCCCCATTTTGCGCTTTGCCAAAGCCCATAATCTGCCAGTCTTGGCCCTTAATGCTCCCATCGAAGCCATACGGGAGGTGGCCCGAGGGGGATTTGCCAATCTCTCCCCGCAACGGTTATCGGATCTGCCCCCAGTCGAACAGTTCGACCTCGACAACGCCGCCTATCGTCAACGACTGCGGGAGATTTTCGATGGTTATCATCAGGGCCATGGCTCCAGTGAGGGGTTTGAAACCTTTTTTAAGGCTCAAATCCTCTGGGATGAAACCATGAGCTATCATGTGGCTGAATTTTTACAAACTTACCCCGAACGGGCCATGGTCGTCATTGCCGGACAGGGCCATATTCTCTATGGGGATGGCATTCCCAGTCGGGTTCAACGTCGTCTGCAAGATGTCGAACAACTCTTGCTGGTGTTTGACCCCGATCCTGACCTCGCCTCCACTCCAGAGCGTCCCTTGGCCGATATCATCTGGCACCACGAGGACTCAGACGAGCCATCAGACCCTGAAAACAGCCCGAATTAACGGGTTTTGACTAGGGAAAGTCCCGCTGATGGGGCTAGGGTAATTCCCCGCCGTACCGGTTTCACGGGCGGCTGTGGGGGCAGGCTAAAGTCATGTTCAGTGACCAGAGTCGCTAGGGCCAGTTTGAGTTCATACATGGCCAGGGCCATGCCCAAACAGCGACGATTCCCACCGCCAAAGGGATAGAACTCATAGGGGGAGTATTGACGCTCTAGGAAGCGTTCTGGCTTGAAGCTGTAGGAGTCGGGGAAAATATCTTCCCGATGGTGGGTGAGGTAGATACAAGGGGCCAGGACGCTTTCGGCGGGAAATTGGTAGTCCCCCACCTGGAAGGGTTCCTTGGCGATGCGCGGGAAAGTGACCAGGGCCACGGGATAGATGCGCAGGGTTTCGTTGCAAACGGCGGTGAGATAGGGCAACTTAAAGACTGCCATCGGGTCTGGAGTTTCGCCCAGGGCCGAGACGTCTTCGATGAGGCGATCGCGAACCCTGTCAAAGCGATGCACCCAGTACAAGGCCCAAGCCAGAGCGGTGGCGGTGGTTTCATGACCGGCCAGGAGTAGGGTCACCAGTTCATCGCGCAGTTCCTTATCGCTCATTCCCTGACCCTCTTCATCCCGGGCCAATAGCAGCAAACTCAGGATATCGTCGCGCTCCTCTAGGGACTCTTGGCGACGCTGTCGGATTTCGGCGTAGAGGAGTGCGTCTAACTGCTCGCGGATGGCCAGAAAGCGCCCCCAGGGACTCCAGGGACCTAAATTTCGTTGTAGGGATTTGAAAAAGAGCAAGCTAGATTTAACCGGGGAGGCGGTCATGTCTAAAAAGGTTGACATGGTGCGCCGCATCTTTTCATATTGCTCTCCCTCGTTTAAGCCAAAGACGGCTTTGAGGATGACGCGCATGGTAATTTCTTCGGTGAGCGATCGCACCCGAAATGCCTCTCCCTGAGGTTGGCGGTCAATGGCCTGACGGGTCACCTGGGTGATAATCTCCCCATAGGTCACCATGCGATCGCCGTGAAAGGGGGGCATCAACAACTGACGTTGCTGTTTATGCGGTTGTCCGTCGAGCAGCAGTAGGGAATTATCTCCCACCAGGGGACCTAAAATGCCATTGGCCCGGCCCGCGTCAAAGCAGCGCGCGGGGGCCGAGAGAATGGTGCGAACATGGTCGGGATGGCTGAAAAAGACAAAGCCATCGAAGTTCACCCCAAGACGGCCATTAAAGGTCTCCCCCAGTTTGGCCCGGTTCCGTTTCAGGTAGCCGGTTGGATCAAAAATCCACTCCAGCAGTTGCCATTTGGGGGGAGTTTTTGGGGTCTTGATAACCATATTTGGCTGCTTGATTGTAAATATTCGACAGTTGAGTAAAGACACTTACAACTGAGTTTAATCTTTATTGAGCAGGGTTCTTGGAATCAAAAAATGCCCTATCTGGTCCGACTTTTTAATAAAACTGAAGGTGAATGCGGGTATTGAGTTTTTCCTGGACGGGTTCCCCTCCTTGGAGATGTTGCTCTAGGATTTTGGGAACATCTTCGGGTTGAACTTGCCAATACCAGGTTTCATCTTGGGTAACCCGGACTGATGGGCCCGTACTACATTGTCCTAGACACCCGCACCCTTGTATGACAACCCCCTTGGGATTAGCCTCTTGGAAGGCTTTGAGGGTTTTGGCGGAACCATTGAGTTCGCAGGAGCGGTTCTGACAGACATAGATACAGGGAATTTGCCGCGACAGGGGGTTGGTTTGCGCGTCAGTCATAATGGGGCGATCGCCATAGCGTCTTCGTTCCTTATGGTAACGAGTTCTGACGGGCGATCGCGATTCTTCACCGTCGAGGGGATCGTCGAGAGGTATGATAGGCAGTAACTAAGCGCGAATACGTCAATTCCCGAAACTCCACTATGGTTAAAAGTGTTGCGGATGTGATGAGTCACGATCCGATCGTCGTCACCCCTGAGACTCCCATTCAAGAGGCCATTCAAATCATTGCTGAACGTCGCATCAGCGGCTTACCGGTGGTGAATGACCAGGGTAAGCTGGTGGGAATGCTGTCAGAAACGGATTTGATGTGGCGCGAAACCGGGGCCACTCCTCCGGCCTATATCACCATTCTCGATAGTGTCATTTATTTAGAAAATCCCAAACATTACGAACAGCAACTCCATAAAGTTCTGGGACAAACGGTGCAAGACGTAATGACGAAAGGTCATGTCTTTACCACTAAGCCCGATTGTGCCTTGCGGGAGGCGGCCCGGCTGATGCACGAGAAAAAGGTTCACCGTCTCCCGGTTCTGGGAGAGGGGAATCATGTGATTGGGATTCTCTCCCGAGGCGATATCATTCGCGCCATGGCCAGTTCGGACGCTGAGGCCTAATTCCCGTTATTCCCTGTTCTGACGTTCCTGATTAACTTATGGATATTACACCTGACGCGGTCAAAGCAATGCTCGACTCGGATGATTATGGCGATCGCCTCAGTGGCGTCAATCGGCTTGATTATATTGATCCGAGTCTCGCCTTTGATTATCTTGTCCCTGTGGTGACCGATACGAATCCACGGGTTCGCTATACAGCGGTTTGTAAGCTCTCAAGTTTAGGACATCAGAACCGGGAATTAGCCTTTTCTCTGTTGCGAACCCGCCTCTATGATGACCCCGAGTTAGATGTGAAGGCGGCGGCCGCAGATGCGTTGGGGGCCTTGAAGTTCCGGGAAGCATACCCGGATTTGGCGCAACTCTATCGCAACAACGAAGATTGGATTGTTCGCCTCAGTATTGTGGCGGCCTTAGCGGAAATGGAAGCCCCCGAAGCGGTGGAATTGCTCCATGAAGCCCTCCACAGTGACACAGAATTGGTACAAACTACGGCCATTGGCGCCTTGGGGGAACTCGGCGATCCTCAAGCGGTTCCCTGGATTGAGGAGTTCATGACGCATCCTGAACCCCAAACCCGGCAACGGGTGGCCCAGGCCCTCGGACAAATTGGTGGGGAGTCGGTGCAGAAGGCGTTGCAAACTCTGGCGAACGACGAACACCCTCAGGTGGCAGAATGCGCCCAACGCTATCTGTAATCTCTTAAGGTCTTCAGGATTCTGGGTCTGTTATCCTAGACTCATCTCAACAGGTTGAGCGGGCCCTAGTGTCTTCTGAGAGGTCTTAATGTCTTCTGTCAAAAAAACAACGACCCATCGCTTTGTAGATTGGTCAAACTACTTAGCCGTATTTGCGATCGCCCTCGTCCTGCTGGCTGGAATGATGAGTCCGATATTTCAACGGCAGATTTTCAATGAGCGCCTTGAGGTGAAACAAGGGGAAGTTGTTGAGTTTAAAACTTGGAAATTGAAGCCCCGGTTAATTGGGGCGATGCGGATTGATGTTGATGCTTCCTTCACCAATAATCGCTGGACGACCTATGAACTTCGGGTTTTGGATGACCAGGGAAATCTGATTGTCTCGGCCCTCAAACAAGCCTGGGCTGAATCAGGGACTTGGCGAGAAGGAGGAGAATCAGGAACGTGGCGGGAAAAAGATGTCGGGGCAGAGTTAGATTTGCGGGCCGCCGAGGACCCGGAAACCATTACCCTCGCCATCAACATTCTCGACTATACCGATACGTCAGGACAACCGGTTGAGGGGGAGTCGGTTGTCTTTCGGGTCCGTGTCTTCGATGGGGCGATTGATACTCGCTATCTTGTCCCTGGGTTGATTGGGACTGGGGGCTTAGCCTTGTTTTGTGTCCTCTCAACTCAGACCTTGGGTCAACAAGTCATTAGTAAAATAGTTTATGATAGCGATATTGGCGGTCGTGGGATTATGGGCGGCGATGATAGTTTGATTTGCTGTCGGTTAAAGATTGTCGCGGATGAAACGTCTCCTCGCTCCTTGGATGTTAACCTCTGGCTCACCGATGGCTATGGGGAAAACATTTATCATAAAATAACACCGGTTGCTCTAATCTTTCATAAAGATGAGGATGGAGATATTGAGAAGACAACGGGAAACTTTAAGCAGTATTTTACATTTAAAAAAAGAGGGTCTTACGGGTTCTATATAGAAGTCACTCCCGATGCACCGGTGGATGAAACAGTGTTGACCGTCCGGGAAAAGGTGCGGACAGTGACGGCTGTTTCAGTGGTTGAAATTGACCGAGATTAACCTGGGTTTATGAATAAGAAATATGGTCTACTGTGGGAGGGCAAACAATGTTAACCAAAATCTTGGCAGTTATAGCACTTATTCTGGCATTAGTGACCGTTGGGGCGGCCTATTCATCCCGAACGGCGGTCACGTTGCGTCAAGATGAACAACAGCAACGATATTGGCCCCGCCAAGGAACCTATCTCAATGGTTCTTATCGGTCTGGAACTTGGAACTATTCGGGGAATCGCGCCAGCTATGGGGGAGGCTTTTTTGGGGGTGGAACGGGGTTCGGGAAATAGTCAAAAAATAGTCAAAATCTGACCGGCATTCTGGACGTTATTGTGAACTCTTATTAATAGAAATTTTATGGAATCGAATCACCCTAATTCTGTTGATTTAGTCACGGAAGAAACGAACAGCCCTAGGGACAATGTGGACGATCGCCCCTGGGTTCCCTTAGGGCGATCGCAACGAAATCTGTTGTTAGGGGCGACGGCGATTTGTTCGGCTTGTGGCTTGGCGGTGGAACTGCTTTTAGGGACGTTAGCCAGTTATTTGGTGGGCAATCAGGCCCTGGCCTATGGGGTGGCCGTGGGCGGTTTTTTGGCGGCGATGGGGATTGGTTCTTACTTGAGTCGCTTTTTGGTGACGCAGGGCGATCGCAGCCAACAGCAAGAACAACTGCTGCGTCGTTTTATGCAGGTAGAATTGGCGATCGCCCCGTTAAGTGCCTTTTTACCCCTAGGCTTATTTGCCATTTTTGTGGTGGATGGCCCCTTATGGATTGGCTTAAGTCTTGTCACCCTAATTCTGGGAACCTTAGCGGGAATTGAAATTCCTCTACTGACACGTATTTTTGAGCAGGATGATGGGGTAAAAGATGCGATCGCCGGAGTTTTGGCCCTGGATTATGCGGGGGCGTTAGTGGGATCTCTGGCCTTTCCAGTGATTCTACTTCCCTGGTTGGGATTATTTCCCTCAGCGGCGATTATTGGGGCCTTCCCCGCCGTGATGGTGGTGATTTTGGCGCAAAACTTCCCCAGTCTGCGATCGTGGCGGGTGTGGGGAGTTGTGATTAGCCTGGTTCTCATTGGCTTTGCCCCTTTGGCGATTCCCTTGAGTAATACCCTGGAGGATAATCTCTATGATGCGCCGATTATTGCCCGAGTGCGATCGCCCTATCAACGGATTGTTCTCACTCGTTGGCGACAGGATGTTCGTCTCTTCCTCGACGGCGACTTACAACTGTCCACCATTGACGAATATCGCTACCACGAAGCCTTAGTTCATCCCGCCATGAGTGCAACCCCCCATCCCAAACGGGTGTTACTACTCGGGGCTGGGGATGGAATGGCGGCGCGAGAAGTGTTGAAATGGCCGCAAGTTGAGCGTTTGTTACTGATTGATCTCGATCCTGAGGTGGTGAGTCTCTCCCGCCGTCACCCCTTTCTCAAACGAGTGAATCAGGGGGCCCTAGAGGATCCTGGCCTGGAGATTCGTATTGCTGATGCGTTTTTGGCGGCCCCGGCGTTGGAGGAGGAGTTTGACGTAATTATTGCCGATTTTCCCGATCCCGATCGCCCGATTTTGGCCAAACTTTATGCGCAGGGTTTCTATCGCCGTCTCTTACCCCGTCTCGCCGCTGATGGGGTGTTTGTTACTCAAGCGTCGAGTTCCTTTTTTGCGCCTCGGGTAATGGCCTGTATTGCGGCGACACTGGAATCGGTGGGGCTTTCGGTGCATCCTTATACGGTTCAAGTTCCCAGTTTTGGCCCCTGGGGCTTTGTTTTGGCGACTCGTGAGGCGATTCATCCAGAAACCTGGACGTTACCCGTGGAAACCCGTTTTTTAACGCAACCTCTTTTAGCTCATTTGTTTGATTTACCGGCAGATATCAACGTTTCCAATGTGGCGGTCAATCGTCTCTCTCGACCGGCGATCGTTGAGTATCAAACTCACAATCGTTGGGATGGGTTTGAATTATAGGAGAAATTAGCATTTTGGGGTGATACACTATGTTGACGTATATTTGGTTTTTTGTTGTTCTTGTATTAGCTATTTCTACAATTTTTTTCGTCCGTCAAAAACGACTGGCGACGGTTCGTAAATCTCCTGAACTTGTGCCATTAGAACGCAGTATTTTCACCCTGCAAGTTGGGGATATTGTCGAATATATGGAAGAGGATTGGGTCGTTCAGGGGAAGCTCGTTTATGATGATAATGGCTATCAGTGGCAGGAATATCTCTTACAGGATGGCGATCGCATCCGTTGGCTGGCAGTCGAGGAAGATGACGAGGTTCAGGTAAGTTGGTTAACCCCCACAGATGATTTAGAAATTACGGGGATTCCCCCCAAGCAGTTACAGTTTGAGGGGAATCAGTACCGCTGTATCGAATCCGGGGAAGCGAGTATGTCTCGCCAGGGGATGACCTTAAATCGCGATAGCAAACGATGTCAGTATTCCGATTATCGGGGACCCGGAAATCAGGTGATATCTATTGAGAATTGGGATGGCGATATTGAAGTCACAATCGGGACAATTATTCGTCCCTCGGAACTTCTGTTGTTACCGGGAGATGGCCAGCGGGTGTATGAGTAGAGACCCTAATGGAGGATTACATTCCGCAGTCCAAGAATCATTGTATATTGTATTGTGGAAGGGTTCAGTGAACGGCGCGTCAGGCAACATTGAAGTACTAATGTCATCATTGATCCCATCTAACGTACCCTAATCTGACTGACTACATCCGTCTTAGCAGTTCATCGTACTCATCGTGCGTGCCAATCCAATACCAGTAAATATGGTTGCCTTCCAGTAAACCTAAAACACGATAACTGAGACTGACGCGAGCAGAATAAATCGGTTGCTTCTGACTAACTCGCTTGAACTGAAGGCTCGGATGATAAGGATCTTGTTGCCAAAGAACATAGGCTCTATTGGCTTGTTCTTGAACTGATGTAGGCAAACTACCTAGCCGCTTACGAAATGACTTTGTGACGCTTGATTTCATTGTTGTGTTGGGAAGACCTCATCAAGTGGAACAGTTTTTCCTGCTGCGATCTCCTGCCGCACCATTGCCGCCATTTGGTCCCATTGATCATCGGTCGTGGTCGCAAAACGGGTTTCCCATTTTTGCTCATCCTGTAACTCCGCCAAAAATCGAGCCGCGATCGCATCTTGTTGGTCTGGTGGGAGTTTTTGGATTTGGGCGATCGCCTGTTGAAGTAGTTCTGTCATTTTTCAGTAGCAGTTAACACCGCCAAATCACATTGCTTCTTTATTTTACCCAAGGCTGTAATTTTTTTGTGCCATTTCGTAGCCATTGTACTTGCACCTGACGCACCCTAATCCTGGTTTTCACGACGCACAGTAGAGTAGAGTAGAAATTTAGTAGAGTTTATAAAGTTTCCTAGGCATACAAAGTGAGGTAGAACTCTGGAGGTAATGATGAATTTGTTAAGATGTTCATGAAGCGACGGAATAACCCCCAGGCCTCATTGCCCTGATTGCGATTCTACGCGAACCGTCAAAAATGGCCACATCCACAGGGGCAAGCAACGGTATCTGTGCCGCAACTGTGGTCGTCAGTTTGTTAAAAACCCAACGAACAAGGTCATCGACACCCCGACTCGCGAACTAATTGACCGGCTCTTGCTAGAACGCATCCCGATGGCTGGAATTGCTCGGGCGGTTCAGGTGTCTGAGCAATGGCTGCAAGACTATGTCAACGGTAAAGCCGCCCAGACCCCGAGGCAAGTCGCTGTCAGTCAAAAAAAAAGGACGGCTGAGGGTGTAATGTGACGAACTGTGGTCGTTTGTGGACCACAAAGGCAACAAACAATGGGTCTGGTTAGCCCTCGATGCTGAGACCCGCGAGATTATCGGTGCTTATGTCGGTTCTCGCTCTGCCGAAAGTGCGCAAAAACTCTGGGATTCCTTACCCAAGGTCTATCGGCAATGTGCTGTGATCTACACTGACGCCTGGGAGGCTTACCGGCAGGTGCTGCCGAGCAAACGACACCGGGTCGTCAGTCAGTCGAGCGGCAAGACCAGTTACATTGAGCGGTTCAACAATACCCTCAGGCAAAGAGTTTCACGCTTTGTCCGACGTAGCTTAGCCTTCTCCAAGAGTCTACGCAATCACATTGGCCTCCTGTGGAACTTTATTCAC
The DNA here is from genome assembly GCA_020386575.1 of Phormidium sp. PBR-2020. Taxonomy (GTDB): domain Bacteria; phylum Cyanobacteriota; class Cyanobacteriia; order Cyanobacteriales; family Geitlerinemataceae; genus Sodalinema. The sequence goes on from CP075902.1 coordinate 3,136,563, forward strand.
CACTACAACGCATCATTACCTCTTTAGTACTACCCGCTCGTCCTGTTGCCGATGCCTTAATCCGCGGTCCCGTCAAGAGTGACACCCGCCGCAGCATCATTAAAAATCTCGGGGTCGATATTGAAATTTTAGATAACTATTATAGCGGCGATGAACCGGCACTGCGGGTCTTAAAACGCTACGCCAATTATGGCTTTCAACTACTCCTCGATAGTGCCTTGCGCCAGGAAGTCTTAGGAGTCCGAGAAATCACCAGTCTCATCGAAACGTTTGATGAGTTTAAAAATCCTGAAGATGAGGTGATTTTTGAGGTTGAGACAGACATTAAGATTTTTGAAGAATACTTGCAAATCGCCGTTTTTAATGCAGCAAGTTTAGAATCCTATGCCCTACAAGAACTCCAGGGATTACTGGACAAATTCCGAGAACTTAAGGGGGCCTGGGATGGTGTGGCGATGAATGAATGGTATCGAGGCAATCCGGCGTTACTCTCAGAACTTCCAGCGGCCTTGCAACCTCGGGAATTGAACCTAGAAGTGAGCGATCGCCTACGTCAACTCGGGACGGCGATCGAGCATATGCAAACCGGTTTATCCGCTGTCCTATAGTGCTATACTTCGGACTAGAACGCTTTGCTCATTGCCCTGCAAATCTTAGATAGGTAGCTGACAGGGAGCATCCTCCTGAGAGATCGTCAAAGATTCATGCTTGAAAAGATAGAACTTTATAATTTTAAAAGTCATCCATCGACAGCGCTCAACCTAGACAGTTCACGCCTTCATGCACTGGTGGGACAAAATAGTTCTGGAAAAACATCAGTGTTGCAAGCCCTACATTATCTAAGTCGGCTTGCAGATTCACCCTTTAAAAACATATTTGGACATCAACGAGCGCCAGGATTCCTGACAACGATGGGACAAACTCATCTGTCTGTCAGTGCCAGTGGCTTCTGGGGATATCAGAAAAACCGACAACCTTGGCAAGCCTCCTATCACTTTGAAAAACAGCAAGAGAACACATGGATTCCCAGAGTATCATGGACTCTTGCTGAAGATACAGGACAAGCCCAAGGTTGGGACAGTTCCTTAAGTACCACCCCATTTCCAATTCCTCAGGCTTTAAGGTTTGCCGTTCATCTCAAACTGGTGGCGACCAATCTTGCCAAACCGGCTTATAGTGAAGCCATTACCCCACGAGTTGAATTTGATGGTTCCGGATTAGCACCCACCCTAGACTATCTACGTAGTGAAGCCCTAGATAATTTTCAAGCCTTGCAGGAGATGTTGCAGCGGGTTGTTCCCGGCGTTCAGAACGTCGGAGTCAGACGGGCCAAAGTTCTCATGAATCGGCAACGCTTGATTGAAGTCGATGGGAAGTCCATTTCCTATGAAGAAAGCCAGGAAATGACCGGACAAGAAGTCGTCTTAGATATGGATACGGGGGAGCGTATTCCGGCCCATGCTATTAGTGAAGGGACGATACTAACTCTGGGTCTTCTGACGGTTTTAATGAATCCGACTTTACCAAACTTAGTGTTACTCGATGATGTCGAACAAGGACTGCATCCTAAAGCGCAACGGGAGTTAATGACGGTGTTTAAAGAAATTATTCAAGCGAATAAAAATCTGCAAATTATAGTGTCAACGCACTCTCCGTATATTGTCGATGAGCTAACTCCATCCCAAGTTCATGTTTTAAGTCATCGGCCCTCAGGCTTTACTCAGTCTAAACGATTAGACGAACATCCTAATATAGACTTAGCTCAACACACCTTGACCACCGGTGAGTTTTGGGATGCGGAAGGAGAAGATTGGGTCGATACGGTTGAGTTCGATGATTGAGTTTATTATTATTGTTGAAAGTCGTGCTGATGCTGAAACTGCTAGAAAATTGGCTGAGCGAGTTCTAGTAGAAACGGTAGATTGGTTAGAACCGGAGCTTTTACCATACTTGTTTCGATGGAGCGGTTTAGACCCAGGGACTGACTATTCATGCTGGAGCGATATTAAGGATATCATGCAGCGTGCTAAGGCGTCAGGTTTACCAATTCCTAAGTTTTTAGGACACCGTAAAAGAGGACCCCTCAAAGCAGATGGTGCAGCAACTCTTAAAATCTTGAATCTAATCCGAGTTCTTCAGCTTAAAAAGAGCCGGCCGGATGAAAATAGCCGTTCCCTGAGAGCTGTGCTGTTCATCCGAGATCTAGATAACCAACCTGAGCGACGAGAGGGAATTGAGCAGGCCCGTGCAGAACAGATTCATCAGTCACCTCAATTGGAGATTATCATTGGTGCAGCGAATCGGATGCGAGAAGCTTGGGTTTTGAATGGATTTATTGCCTCCAATCCAGAGGAAGTTCAGACGTTAGAGGCAATCAGGAAGCAGTTACCGTTTGATCCCTGCGAAGAGTCACACCGATTACGTTCTAACTCTCGTGAAGAACCTGAACGAATTCGTAATCCCAAAGTCGTCCTTGAAGAACTAACCGGTGGCAATTGGTCACGAGAACAGCAGTGTTGGGAAGAAACCTCTCTAGAACTTCTGCGGCAAAGGGGGAGATATACCGGGCTAACTGACTATCTTAACGAGATTGAGAAACGACTGATTCCAGTTCTTCTCGAACTGAGTACAGAAGCCAAGGACTGAGTTAACCCCCCATCCAACCCCTACCCCTCAAACGTAGAACAGGCCCGCAACTCATCAGGAATACGAGTCCCCAGAGGAAACTCCAACACCGTCTCGCGAAACCCCAGATAACCACTCTCCGAAAACGACAGCAACATCCGACATAGAGCAATCCAGACCGATCGCTCGAACTCCCAATCCTTGCCCCGAGGAGCGCGATCGGCAATAGACTTCAACGCCCAAAAATAGGTATTGCGGGTAACAGCACCTCCCTTCTTAAACGGTGGTACATCCTCCCGATGCACATAGAGAACTCCCTCTTCCAGCAGCGTGACTCGCATCAACCCTCATGCACGAACAGCAACATAACCCTCTCCCAACCAAAGGTTACAGTAAGAGAAGACTATCTCATTTCCCCTTCCAGACTACTATGGGTCACGCCTCTCTCTACTCCGAAGATCACTTTGTCGTCCTCGAAACCAACCAAACCGAGCAAATCCTCACCGCCGAGGAACTATTCGAGAAACTCCAAGGGATTCTAGCCGATCGCCCCGCCGAACAACTCCCCCGAGACTTGCAAAAATTCGACAACCTGGGCGATCGCACCCGTCACCTCATGGACAACGCCTGCGATCTCGACATGGGCCCTGGGGAGTTTCTGCAATGGTACGCCATCCGGCTGGAAAAATGAAGCGGATTACCCCTTCGGCTGAGCAATAATCGCCACATCAATAAACCCCTCCTCCGGTTCCTGGACTTGTACCCGCACCCCAGGACCAAAAAAGGCCTCCATATCCTCCCGTTTCTCCTGCCAGCGGTTCAACGGCAGCAGCGGCGAGTCAAACTCCAAAATCAGGGCATAGGCCCCATCCACCGCCTCCTCGCGAATCCCATCCAGAATCGGACGCGCCTTATCATTGGGACTGAGTTTGAGAAATTCCAACACATCCAACAGATGGGCCCGTTCCGCATAGCGATAGCGGTTGACATCAATGCGAACTTGATTCTGAGTCTCTGTCGCTTGCGTCTCCCGCAGTTCCAACACCTCTGGCGGTGTCGGTTGAGTGAACGGGGCCGGCTTCAACTCCGCCGACTTCAGGGCCAAACCAATCAACAAAACCGGGATTCCATAGAAGAACCCCGCCAGATTCAGGGTTGCATTCCCGGAAAAATAGGCCCCAAAGCCAATAATCGTCAGACTCAACCCCACCACCAGGGCGATCGCCGCCAGGGAGGTTTGGCGCAAAAAAGCAGGTAAAACAGGCATAACGAAGAAACGCGATTGCGATGAGAGTGCCTTGAGATTGTCCCTGAAAACCGCCCTCCGTTTCAACTCTTGCCCCAATTCCCCCCTCAATTCCCAACAAGCTCTGACAAGCCGAGCCGTCGCGACTCCGTTGTCCTTGCTACAATATCAACGCAAACGCATTGCTAAAGGTACAGTCCAGAATGGATACAACCACCATCCGCTCTCAAATTGAGCAAATTGAAAGTAAACGTGGGGTTCTCCTCGATCTCCTCGAACGCCCTGACTTGGGAACCCTACGCATCGATGTCAACCAAGCTCTTGAGGAAATGGATGACCTGATTGAGGAGTTTAAGCGCACCTTCCCCGACGCCGAACAACCTAACACCTAGGGGCATTCCCGTTTTTCGTTAACAGAGCCTTTAAGGATACCACTTTAGTATTTCTGCCCCAGGGGGGAGTCTTCACCGGCTCCCCCCTGCGTTTATTGGACAGTCATTCTCAAGACAGTCATTCTCAAGGCGGCGATCGCCCTGCGTGGGGTCAGTTCCTCAATTGTCCCCTAAAATCACCTCATTTTCTTGCGTCTGGGGCGATCTTCTAGGTGACAGTTGAAATAGCGTCGAGATTCCCCCACAATTCCTCGGTAAAATCGCCTTTACTAAAGCTATTGAACCCCATCGTCATCTGGATTGCAACTGCCATGGAAACTCTAGCCGCTCTTTTTACGAACCTACTTCAGCAGAAAGCTCAACTCGTCGTTCCCCTGAACTTAGCCCGTCGAGAACCTGAAAACGTATTGCCAGAGACCTGCGTTCCCTTAGAAACCTGGCAAATCTTTCCCGTTTAACCCTTCAGACAACTCCTGATTTCCCGAGTCTCCACCGACCTCAATATTAACAATTGTGTGTCATGTCCGTAATTGGGATCAAAGGTCTTGAAGTTAACGTCTAGATGCCATTCTCCTTTTGTTCACCTCCATTTAGGGCAACACCATGTATCAGAAAAAAGTCTTACCGCTCTTTGGACAAAATCATAAGTCAGACCCACAAATTGGCTATTTTGTCAATGAAATCTTTTGGAATCTGCTGCTCCGTCCCCAACTCGCACAAGCCGAACAGTCTGCACCTGCCGCCCAGCCCAAGGTTTGCCCCTTACCCCAAACCAAGCCGTAGCGATCGCAACGGGTCAAAGGCTTTGATAAGATATGGACTCCAAGATTATCCACTCTATCAAAGCAGTAATCCCAACTCCCTATGGCTCAGCAGTATCGCATCACTCTGTTACCCGGCGACGGCATTGGCCCAGAAATCATCACCGTTGCCGTCGAAGCCTTAAAGGTCATCGGCAAACAATTCGACTTAGACTTTAGCTTTCAAGAAGCCCTCATTGGCGGTTCTGCCATCGATGCCACAGGAACCCCTCTCCCTGAGGAAACCCTCAAACTCTGCCGTAATAGTGATTCTGTCATGTTGGCCGCCATCGGCGGTTACAAATGGGACAACCTACCCCGTCACCAACGCCCTGAAACCGGACTTCTGGGACTACGGGCGGGGTTAGGCTTATTTGCCAACCTACGTCCCGCCACCATCCTGCCTCAACTCATTGATGCCTCAACCCTGAAACGAGAGGTGGTTGAAGGCGTTGATATCATGGTGGTTCGCGAACTCACCGGCGGCATCTATTTCGGTGAACCCAAAGGGGTGTTTGAAACCGAAAGCGGCGAACAGCGAGGAGTCAACACCATGGCCTACACCAGCTCAGAAATTGATCGCATCGGCAAGGTGGCCTTTGAAACCGCCCAAAAACGGGGAGGTAAACTCTGTTCTGTCGATAAAGCCAACGTCTTAGAAGTCTCCCAACTTTGGCGCGATCGCATCACCGCCTTAGCCGCTGACTATCCCGACGTGGAACTCTCCCATCTCTACGTGGACAACGCCGCCATGCAATTAGTGCGGGCCCCCAAACAGTTCGACACCATCGTCACCGGCAACCTCTTCGGCGACATCCTCTCCGACGCCGCCGCCATGTTAACCGGCAGTATTGGCATGTTGCCCTCCGCCAGTTTAGGAGCCGACGGCCCTGGCGTGTATGAACCCGTCCATGGTTCCGCCCCCGACATCGCCGGCCAAGACAAAGCCAACCCCCTCGCTCAAGTCTTGAGTGCCGCCATGATGTTGCGCTACGATCTCAACCAACCCGAAGCCAGCGATCGCCTGGAAAAAGCCGTCATGAGCGTCTTAGATCAGAACTATCGCACCGGAGACATCATGTCCGACGGCATGAAGCTCGTCGGCTGCCAAGAGATGTCTGATGTCCTCCTCGCCGCTCTAGAGGCCTAGAAGGGGCAACTCAGAGGGGGAGAGAGACTGATGAACCTTCCCCTCTAGCCCTCCAATGGAGAGTTCCCCACCGTCAACACCGTATAACTCCCGAAAATCTTAAGGATTTCAGTGTACTTCCCGAGAGCGGCGATCGCCTCCGAGAGAACCCCCTCCTCCTCAGGAGCATCCACATCCACAAAAAAGAGATATTCTCCCAGCAGTCGTTTCGTCGGGCGTGACTCAATGCGAGTCATGTTAATCCCGTAATTAGCCAGCACCTGTAGGGGGTTGAGCAAGGCTCCGGGAGAATTTTGGGGCAAACTAAAGGCCAAGGACAAATAAGCCGGCCCTGGGGCTTGAGGCAGTGCCATCCCCTCCTGAACCCGTCGCACCACCCAAAAGCGAGTGCAGTTATCCCGATGGTCATTAATCCCGTGAGCTAGAATTGGCAAATCATAGAGTTGGGCCGCCCGTTCTGAGGCGATCGCCCCCACCTGAGGATCTTGCAAATATTGCAACGCCTCCGCCGTAGAATTAGTTGAATGGAGCGTCACATCAGACAATTGCGTTTCGAGCCAATGTTGGCATTGGGCCAGGGCCTGGGGATGAGAATACACCGTTGTAATCTCTTCCAACCCCGCCCCCCGAGAAATCAGCGCATGGTGAATCGGCAATACTAACGCCTGCTGCACCTGAAGCTGCTCTTTTTCCCAGAAGCTGTCCAAACTCACCGTGACACTGCCCTGAATGGAGTTTTCAATGGGAATCACCGCCACATCACAGGTTCCCTGCAAGAGAGCTTCCAGGGTTTGAGAGATGCTAGGATGAGGAACCAATTTGCCCTTGCGCCCGGAGGTCTCCTCTAGCCAGTTGCAATACGCCAAAGCGGCAGCTTCTGTATAGGTTCCGGTCGGACCAAGGTAAGCCAGGGTTAACATTAACAGTTGATAATCGACGGTTGACAGTTGAAAAATCCGTATTACTACGGTTAAGAGAGATGAAGCAGTCCAACCCCATAAATATAGACCAGCTCCTTACGCAGTAAGCATCAGAGACATTAATTGCCGAGCGATAGACCCAAGTCAAGCTTGACGATTAAGTATTAATATGGTTAAGACGGACAGATAAGGATTTGGAGTCAGAGCTGGGAAAATTATGTCAAAGGTAATTGTAACGGGGGCCGCTGGATTTGTTGGCTCAACCCTAGTCGAAACTCTGTTAGCACAGGGTCACCACGTAATCGGTATTGACGGCTTCACCGACTATTACGACACCCGCATTAAACATCGCAATCTAGATTCTGTTCTGAACGAACCTAGGTTCCAACTGATTCAAGATGACATTCGCAACCTAGATTGGCCATCCCTATTCAAAGAGGTTGACGTTGTCTACCACCAAGCGGCCCAGGCTGGAGTCCGTGCCAGTTGGGGCAAGGGCTTCCAAACCTATACTGAGTTAAACATCAATAGTACCCAAGTTCTGCTCGAAGCCGCCAAAGATGCGAATCTGAGCCGGTTCGTCTATGCCTCCTCCTCCTCCGTCTATGGGAATGCGATCGCCTACCCCACCACCGAAGAGACCTTACCCCAGCCCGTGTCTCCCTATGGAGTCACCAAGTTAGCCGCAGAACATCTCTGCCGACTCTATCACGTCAACTACGGCGTTCCCACCGTCTCACTGCGTTACTTTACCGTCTATGGCCCCCGGCAACGTCCCGACATGGCCTTCCATAAGTTCCTGAAAGCGGCCCTAGATAACGAACCCATCTCCGTTTACGGCGATGGCCAGCAAACGCGAGATTTCACCTTTGTCCAAGATATCGTCGCCGCTAACCTCGCCGCCGCTGAGGCTCCAGGAGCCATTGGCGAAGTCTTCAACGTCGGTGGCGGCAGTCGCATTAGTCTCCGAGATACCATCTCGATGATGGAAGAGATCGTGGGTGAGCCTATCCCTATCAACTATACGGAAAGTTCCAAAGGAGATGCCCGCCACACCAGTGCCGATGTCTCGAAGGCACAACAAATCCTCAGCTATCAGCCCCAAGTCTCTCTCCAAGAAGGCTTAAAGCAAGAGTGGGAGTGGTTGCAACAACTCTACACCTACCTCCATTCTCCCCCTCGACAACCGGTTGCTTGATGAAGTCTTGACATAATGCTGCCCCCCATGTTAGAAGAGGTGAGAGAGTTACGGTGAAAGTGATTCTCAAAACCTAAAGGGCTAAACCCCACAACCTGAGATAGGTTGTCGTCGGCGGCCCCATTGTCAATTTTTGGAATGAGGTGTTACTCAGAAATGGACGACCCTGGCGGTAGTCATTATTGCGACAGATTTCCCCAAGTGCTGCGGCTATCTGTCCCTGAGTAGGCGATTCTCAACGATTTGGATCTAACCCCCAGTTCCGGGTGTGACTCCATCTCTGATCGCCTGCCAAGGGGCGATCGCGAGCAGAGGAGATGGACCATCCGACCGAACTGGACATGGTCATGACGATATGCGGTTCCGTAAAGGAATCCTTGTTTTGCTGCTAAGTGTTTTGGCTTAGACAGTGTCATTTTTAAGTGTTTATCATCCGAATCTTGTTAGGGTTCGGAGGCTTATCAAGACGACATCCTGGGTTTTGTGTATTCCCGGTCTTGTTGTCCCGAAAAAGAGCCTAGAAACCCTTAACCCAGTTTCTATAGCAAGAGCAGGGATGGATAGGACAGAAACTACGTAGGGGCAATCCCTTGTGGTTGCCCTTTTCTGGCAAAGATTGTCCTACGAGAACCTTCACTTGCTATAGAATTTATTATCCAAACTGAGTGTTCTAACTCAGTTCCAATTGCTCAGTTTCAATTGGCAATCAGTTGATTGATGAAGTTCCGGCTATCGGGCCTGAACTCCATCAATCACCCTCTGATCTGTCTATTTCCCTGTATCTCCATAGTGCTGAAAGACTGATGCGACCATCAGTCACAGCCTTGTGCGTCATTTTTTCCATTCAACCCAGTTTTTGCCCGGAGGCCTAGTCCAATGTCCCCAAATGCATTGCAAGATATTTTGCAAGAGCCGTCCTTCGGCTCTGCCAAAGAAACCGTCAACAACCTGCCCGTTATTGAACTAGCCCATTGCCTATCAGAAATCGATTACCGTAAACGCGTTCTTGCCTTCCGCCTTCTCGAAAAAGAACGGGCCATTGAAGTCTTTGAACATCTCCATCCAGACCAACAGGCCGACCTGGTTCAAGACATGGAAAACCCAGAAGCCATCCAACTTCTGGCCGCCATGGACCCAGATGACCGAGTGCAACTGATTGAAGAACTGCCCGCCAAAATCACCAAGCGACTGATTGCTGGATTAGATGCGGAGGCCCGTCAATCGGTCAACACCCTACTCAACTATCCCGAACGCAGTGCCGGGCGGATTATGAGTCCGCGCTACATTGCCGTGCGTTCCCACGCCACAGCGGAAGAAGCCTTAGACATCGTACGTTCCTCCCCCCTGCGGGATGACGAATCCGGAATGGTGTTTATCATCGATGGCCAACGCTTCTATCGCGGTGCAGTTCGTCTTGTGAGTCTAGTGCGAGCTGATCCCAGTAGCCTCATGGAATCCCTATTACCAGAGATGAACCCAGCGGTGGGGGCTAAGGATGGAGAACTCAAAGCTGCGCAACTCCTCAAAGATGAGGATGTCCCCGCTGTAGCCGTTGTGGACAGTGAAGGACGGATGGTTGGGGCCATTACCTTCGATGATGTCATTGACTTGATTGAAGAAGAAGCCCAAGAAGCCGCTCTCTCACAAGCTGGGGTGGGCGACTTAATTAGCCGCGACAAAGTCTGGAGTCAACGCCTCGTCAAGGGGCCCGCCTGGTATGCCATCCGTCTGCGGATTTTGTTCCTGGTGGTGACTCTGATTGGGGGCTTCCTCGTCGGGGGTGTGATTGAACGCTTCGAGGATGTCTTGGAATCCGTCGTGGTGGCGGCGGTGTTTATCCCCCTGGTAATGGATATGGGGGGAAATGTGGGAACCCAATCCACCACCGTATTTGCCCGAGGCTTGGCTTGGAACCAAATCGATACCAAGAACTTTTTACCCTATTTGCTCCGAGAAGTTCGCATCGGAGCCATGATGGGTTTGATTCTGGGAGCGGCGGCTGGGTTTATCGCCTATCTCTGGCAGGGTGCGCCCAATGATGAACCGATGATTGGCGTTGTTGTGGGGATTTCTCTGTGGTGTGTGATCACATTAGGGGCCATCTTAGGATCTTCACTTCCTTGGGTGATGCTGAAACTCGGTTTTGACCATGCACCGGGAGCTGACCCTTTTATCACGACCATTAAAGACTTTGTGGGCCTGTGGATTTACTTCTCCTTAGTGGCTTGGCTCATTGGAGTGGCGGCGTAGTTAGGAGACCCTCCCGCTGCGTCTCATCGGCTTGGGGATGGACTCCTCGTCCGTCTCCTCCCGCTTCATCTCTCGCTTTTGTGAATGCTGTTTATTCTTGGTGATATTATGTCTAATCTCAATCCTAATCGCAACTCTAATCTCAACACCTTCCTCTATCCCAAAACCTCCGGCAAGGCTGAACCCACGATCGCCGATCAAGTCTTTAACGCTAAACTGCAACGGTACGCTCAACAGGCCATGTATCTAACGAGCCTGGAAAGTGGGGGCAAAATTTCCCTCGAAGACTGCTACAACACCATGAAAGTCATGTGGCAAGATTTGGAGCGTAGCCGCGAGTATTATCGACAAGAGTAAGAAGGGACAGTTGGTGATGGACATTTAGAATGCCCAAAAAGCCTGATAGGGTTTATTTTATCTAATTACAAATGTCCTTGTTGATGTGTCCATAGATAAAGGGGGCGATCGCCATGCACAAGCTGCGATCGCCCCCTTTGGGATTTAATACTCTAGTTGGAATAATGAGTATCGATATTCACCTGAATCTGCTCCCGTTGTTCCGGGGTAAGAATCGGTGCCACCTGTAACCCCGTCATTTTCAAGATATTGTCCAGTTGGGCCTCTTGCTGAGAGGTCAAATCCATCAAATCAACCGATTCTTGAAACGGCCGTCCCTCCTCAATTAAGGCTTGATGGAATTTCTGCTGTTGTTCGGGGCTTAACACCCGATTAATCCGAGCGTGGGTTTGCTCAAAAATGGGTCGTAGAACCACTAATTGTTGTTCCGTCATATCGACCCCAGTAAAAATGGGGAGTCGTTGGGCCTGGGCGAATAGGGTTTGCGTATCCGGGGGCTGGGCCTGCTTGTGGGACACCGGTTGCGGGGGTTGGGCGATCGCCGCCCCAGCAAATCCCAAGAATCCAGCGGCCATCGCCCCAACACAGAGGGGTTGAACAAGAGATTTCATTACATCAATACCTGTAAGGAGGAACTTAAACCATAGACGCAACGACTCGGGAGAGGTTTCGGGAGGGGGAAGGCAAGAGGGGGAAGAAAGGCAGTAGGCAGTAGGGGGAACTTAACCCTAGCCTACCTTCTTCTCCCCTCTCCGTGTCCTCTGTGACTCTGTGGTTCCCCCCCCAACAGATGCTACACTCGCGAGGTTACCGGCGTTCCTTGGGAGATAAGCCGAGGATTTTGCAGGGCCTCATAGAGACGATTGAGGGCATTGACATAGGCATGGGCCGACGCCACAATCACATCAGTATTGGCTGCATGGCCTGAGAAAATCCGTCCCTCATAGCGTAAACGAACCGTCACCTCACCGAGAGCGTCAATCCCCGCCGTCACGGAATGCACCGTATATTCAATCAACTCATTGGGGATATCCACAATGCGGTTAATGGCCTTATACACCGCATCTACCGGCCCCGTTCCTAACGCCACATCCAGTAACTCATCCCCATTGGGACCCCGCAAACTCACCGTCGCCGTTGGACGAGCGCGATCGCCACAGGAGACTTGCACCAACTCTAACTTATACAGTTCGGGGGGTTGCTGGATTTGGTCGTTGACAATGGACTCCAAATCCCAATCGGTGATTTCCTTCTTCTGATCAGCGAAGGTTTTGAACTTCAAAAATGCCTTGTTCAACTCCGTCTCCGAGAGTTCAAACCCCAACTCCTTCAACCGGGTTTTGAAGGCATTACGTCCTGAATGTTTGCCCAAGACAATCTGATTGTCCGTCAGGCCGATGGATTGGGCATCCATAATCTCATAGGTCATGCGGTTCTTGAGAACCCCATCCTGGTGAATCCCCGACTCATGGGCGAAGGCGTTGGCCCCAACAATGGCTTTATTGGGCTGCACAAACATCCCCGTCAAGTTCGACACCAAACGAGAGGTTTTGTAAATCTCGCGGGTGTTGATATTCGTCAGAGACTCTTCCGACTCCACCGGACGACCCAGGAAAGGATTGTAATACTGACGGCGGACATGCAACGCCATCACCAACTCTTCTAAAGCCGCATTTCCGGCCCGTTCACCAATACCGTTAATGGTGCATTCCAACTGACGGGCCCCGTTTTTCACCGCTTCGAGGAAGTTGGCCACGGCTAACCCCAAATCGTTATGACCGTGAACCGAAATCACCGCCTGGTCAATGTTGCGGACGTTTTCAGCAATGCCACGAATCAAGGCCCCAAATTCTCCGGGGGTGGTGTAGCCGACGGTGTCAGGGATATTGACGGTGGTGGCCCCGGCATCAATCACCGCCTCTAAGACCTGATACATAAAGTCCGGGTCACTGCGGGCCGCATCTTCTGGGGAAAACTCCACATCATCGGTGAAGGTTTTAGCATAGGCCACCATCTCAGGGGCGATCGCCAATACCTCTTCCCGACTCTTGCGCAGCTTATGCTTGAGGTGGATATCGGAGGTGGCGATGAAGGTATGAATGCGTTTGTGGGCGGCGGGGGCCAGGGCCTCCCCGGCGGATTTGATATCGCCTTTGGTGGCCCGGGCTAAGCCGCAAATGGTGGGGCCATCGGGGGTTCCTACTTGTTCAGCGATACTCTGAACCGCCTCGAAGTCGCCGGGGCTGGCGAAGGGGAATCCCGCTTCGATGACATCAACGCCGAGACGGGCCAGTTGACGGGCGATGGTCAACTTCTCCTCTTTGTTCAGAGTTGCCCCAGGGGACTGTTCGCCATCCCGTAAGGTGGTGTCAAAGATAATAATGCGATCGGGCTGGTTCGTCATAAGATACCTCGCGTGTGTCTGTCAGGAATCGAAAGCGGTCAGACCCTGAACACCAGAAGAATGGAGGGGAGATTCCTGATTTCAGGGACTGTTAATAGTGTAGTCAATAGTCTAATTTCTCGATTTTGTCGCGAATCTCATTGAGATCGATGTAGCGATCGGTGGCGTTACGCAATTCACGAGCAATCATCCCTTCCGTCGAGACAACGGTGATGTGAGTGTTCTTGGAGCGCAACAGTTCGATCGCCCGCTCAAAGTCTCCATCTCCACTAAATAACACAACGCGGTTGTACTGATCCACGGTGTTAAACATATCTATAACAATTTCAATGTCCAGATTGGCTTTTTGGGAGTAACGCCCGGAGTTATCGTCGTAATACTCTTTGAGGATTTTCGTGCGTACCGTGTAGCCGAGGCTGATGAGGGCATCCCGGAAACCCCGTTGGTCTTGGGGGTCTTTTAAGCCGGTGTACCAGAAGGCGTTGACCAAGTTGGTACTGGTGTACTGACTGCGGAAGTAGTCTAGGACCCGTCGGGGGTCAAAGAACCAGCCATTTTTTTGTTGGGCGTAGAACATATTATTCCCATCCACGAAAATGGACAGGCGATCGGTGTCATAAATCATTAATGCTATACCTGAGTTTGGTTTAGATCTAAAAGGTTAGAAATCAATCGGGACTAAACGTTAGATAGAAGTTCAGCCTAAGGATTGGGGCGAGTGCGAGCCATACTGGGATGATCACACTTCAGAATCATCCTCGGGCTAACTACTCTTAACGGTTGATCTCCACGGGCTATCCCCAGAGGAGGAATGAGATACTGCACAGGACTGTGCATCTGGCAATCCCAGGGGGCGATCGCATAAGAACCACCCTTTCTAGCTTAACATTTCGTTAAACTTTTACCTCCGCAACGAGTTCAATGATCATCATTGCGGAGTCTGCGACCTTAAACCATATTGGTTTCAATGGCCCAACGAGCTAATTCGGTACGGTTGTGAAGCCCCGTTTTCCCCAGCATATTGGAGACATGACTTTCAATCGTCCGTTGACTGACCTTCATTTCTAAGGCAATTTCTCGATTGGCCATCCCTCGGGCCACCCACTGAACCACTTTCAGTTCCGTGGGCGTCAGTTCAACTCCTGAGCGAACTTTAAGGGGTGGGGCGTTGTCCTGTCCCGAGAACTTCCGCGCCATCAAGCGAGCGGCCTGTTGTAGAGAGGACTCCACCTGAGCCACCAATTCATCCGGCTCAAAGGGCTTGACCATGTAAACATCTGCTCCAGTGTTCAAGCCTTTAACTCGGTCTTGGCTTTGTCCTTTTGCCGAGAGGAAAATCACAGGAACCCAACTGGTTTTAGGATTTTCACGGACTTTTTTAACAAAACCATATCCGTCCATTTCCGGCATCATAACATCACAAATAATCAATTCAGGGATGGTTTCCTCTAAAATCTCTAAAGCTTCCCGTCCATTTTCCGCTGCTGTTACTTCATAACCACGAAACTCCAGGAAGTCTTTGACCAGTAAAATTAGATTCGGATCATCATCAATAAGAAGTAATCGTTTGGGGGTCGTACTTTTCATAAGAGACTGTCTATATCAAAAAAGTTGCTTGCCGCTTCGGCAGGAGGGTTAGAATAACACCATTGGTTATTTTAACCCATTCCTTGACCCACAACTCAGGGGAATCCTAACTCTAGTCCGACGCTCCTAAAGCTGGGGCAGAGTTTTGGCTTGGGGATGGGGAGGGTTGCCAGATCACATACTCTTCGACGATGCGATCGCCCATCAAATGCTCCTGAATAATCCGCTCAAGTACCTCCGGCGTGGCCTGGCGATACCAAACCCCATCGGGATAGACCAACAAAATCGGCCCCTGAGTACAAACTCGAAGACAGTTGGCTTTCGTGCGGAAAACACAGACTGGTTGTTCAGCACTGGTGCGATCGAGTTTTAATTCCTTCAGTCGCCGTTTGAGATAATCCCAAGCCGCCACGCTTGCCTCTTTGGGGCAACATTTGGGCTTAGTTTGGTCAGCACAGAGAAACAGATGCCGTCCAATGCGGGGAATATCCAGACTCTCGACACATTGACGAATTGGGCTGCCCTCCTCACAGATTCCCTCACTGGGGATCACCTCTGAGGGGTCAAAAGACAGGTCAGAATCATGCATAGGGATGGATGAACACAACAAAAAATAGGTGAGCGCATGAGGCTCAAACCTCAGTGTAGCCCATTCCCCTTCCCTGGAGCTGAGGTCGTTATTGGACTGACCAATCTTCAATTCGCCAATCTCCATCAACGCGAACGAGACGATAGACAACCGTTAAAGGGCTAGCATCCGTAGAACTGACTGCTTGACCGTTCTCATAGAGCGTCCCGGCCTCCTGAACGATCGCCTCGACGGAGGCTTGATTGGGGTTTTCCGAGTCAATATCGATCTCCTGGACAGAGGCCTCATGGCGACCAAATTCCCAATACCAGCCCGTGCGGCGAGCATCCTCAGCCCGTTCTTGCCATTGGGTCAACGCCTGTCCCGTTAACACCGTTGGCAGGCGATCGAGGTTGTGATTTTGGCCCACGGCCTCAGCCTTGACCGAAAACCAGCGTTCAATGGTGTGTTGAGCAACTGTATTACTCAAGGGGCCATCAGGAGCTGGGGCGGGTTCCGGGGCTGGAAGCTCAAACAGAGGGTCGCTCAGGCTAACATCTGCCCCATTGCGAGTTAATTCCGGGCCTGAGAGTCCCAACAGAGAGGCTAAGCCCCCCAAAAGGCTCGTTAACAAGATCCACAGCACCACCAAGGCCAACAGTCCCCCACCCACCAGTAACAGCAGGCGGTCTAATTTGACCCCACTGCGTCGGCCGGGTTGGGAGGAGACCCCATCCCGACGACGTCGCCGTCGCGGTCCCGAGGCTTTGGGGTTAGGGGGTGATGGTTCAGGGGAGGTAAAGGGATTCGCCCCTGGAAAACGGGGGGTCCTCACCGAAGTCCGTCCAACCGATCCCTGAGATGACGAGGAGGACAACTCCCAGGAGGGACTACTACGCCCCAGCGGCGATCGCCCGGCACTCTCCCAACTCGGAGCACTGGTAGTCTGACCGAGGGCATTGGCCCCCGCCAACACCGGCTGAGCATCCGTTGGCGGCGGGAGTGCCATTTGGGTGGCCGAGACCACCCATTGCGCCGAATCTTCACTTTCTGGGGGCAGATTTTCCAGATGGGTTTGCACCCGAGGATCAGCAAAATAGTCCTTGAGAGAGGCCGTCAGATTGGTTAAATCACGAAAATGAGGGAACACCTCATCTTGAAGCCAACGCTCCCCATAGAGGCACAAACCGGGGAGTAAATCCGGGGACCCTTGGGAATGGCCCTGAATGAAGCGAATCGGCTCCTCTTCCTGAGACAATTCCAAGGCCCGACTCGCCTGTTCCGTCTGCCCCAGTAGCAGGGCGCAAACCGCTTGTTCGAGATGGACATCTTGACGGCGGCCGAGTTGCACCAGTAAGAGTTTGGCCCGATAGATGAGTCCCGGCTGTCGTTGGGCGAAACCACGGCCAATTAGGGCATAAACGGCCAGATAGGTAGCCACCGCCGAGGGGCGACGGGCTTCGAGTTCAAACAGGGATTGCTGCTCAGCGGCGGTGGTGTACTGACGTAGTTGTTGGACAAAGCGGAGGAAGTCGTTAACATCCAAGCCTGAGCCATCATCCCCGCTACCATCGAGTCCACCCCGTTCTTGAAGCATCTCCCGCAACAGTTGTAGCCCCCGCTGTCGTAGGCTTTCCTCCTCTAGGGGCAGGGCGAGGAGTTCCAGAATCCGATAGGGACGGAGTTTTTGCAGGTCGTTTTGCATTTCACCGCGCACTTGAGGGAACAATCCTTCCCGCAGCAGCAAGGCTTGGCCGGCTTCGAGGGAGGAGGCGGCATTTTCATATTGCCGTTGTTGCCATTGTTCTCGCCCCATTTCTAGATAGGCGACGGCAACGGTAAGGACAATATCGGAGCGGAAGACGTTATCCGTTGCCGCCGGAGTCTCCGGGAGTCGCCCCGACAGATGAGGGCGACCAAGTTTGAGAACTAGGTCATATTCTCCCAGTTCTAAGAGAATTGCCAGGGCCCCCACCAGTTGCTGGGGTTCAATTTCTAGGCTAGGACTTTGGGTCGGACGAGGGGGGGCAACGGGGGTCATGCCATTGCGATCGCCCTGGGGGGAACCACTCAACTCCTCGGGGGTTGAGTCTGGGCCATCGGCATCCTCGACAAGGGATGTGTCGTCGTAGGTTTGACTTAGAAATAGGCTATCGTAGCGGGCGCGACTCTCGGCATCGGCTAGAACCGTATAGGCTTCGTCAATGAGTTGTTTGCGCCCTTCAACGGCCGCCTCGGAATATTCCCGACGCGGCAATTGTCGCGAGCGATCGCGATAGGATTGCTGGACTTGTTCGGCGGTTGCCTGGATGGGCAAGCCAAGAATACGGTAGTAGTCGAGTGGAATTAGCACGATGCTCCACTTCCCCCAGGGTCACATCTTTAAGGATTTCATCGGGCAATGAGGGCGGCCTCACCCACAGATTAACCTATCCTATCTGAAGATTTGAACGTTGCTGCATTTTGAGGGACTTTTCTTCTTTTTCCCATTGTGATCTAGAATGATGCTCTCGACAGGCATTAACTTTTGTTAAGTCGTTGTTTACCATGCTGCGATCGCCCAGATTACTCTATGTTTACGCAACACAGAACCCTGTCCCAACCGATCTCAGATGCAGTCCCCTCGCCTCAAGCCCCTCGGGTGACGCTACCCCTCACCTCTTGGAATTTTGAGACAGTAACCCTGGATGCAGAAGGCCGGGAACTGAGGCGACAGCCGCGACAAGGACGGTATTATCGAGAACAGTTGAGCGATCGCGCGCCGTTAGATATGGTAGCGATTCCGGGAGGGGAGTTTTTGATGGGAAGCCCCCCAGGAGAAGCGTGTAGTCCTCGGCGAGAATCCCCGCAACATTGGGTTCACGTGACGCCGTTTTGTTTGAGTAAATATCCCATCACCCAAATTCAATGGACGGCAGTGGCGAAGTTCCCCCAGGTTCGCCGTCCTCTGCCCTCGAAACCCGCCAGTTTCCGGGGAGATGCCCGCCCGGTGGAAACGGTATCTTGGCTGGAGGCGGTGGAGTTCTGCGATCGGCTCTCTTGGAAGACGGGCCGACGCTACCGACTCCCGAGTGAGGCGGAATGGGAATATGCCTGTCGCGCCGGAAGCCAAACCCCCTTCTATTGTGGTGATACCCTAACGACGAATCTGGCCAACTACGATGGCCGGCATCGCTACGGCCAAGGGCGAACGGGACGCTTGCGCCAAAAAACAACGGTGGTAGGGAGTTTCTTACCCAATGACTTCGGCTTATATGACCTCCACGGCAATGTCTGGGAATGGTGCGCCGACACCTGGCATCCCACCTATGAGAATGCTCCCCAGGATGGACGCATTTGGCTCGTAGGAGGCGATGAAGGCAGCCGACCCCTACGGGGAGGGTCTTGGATGTATTTCCCCAGTTATTGCCGCGCTGCTAGCCGCATTCACTATCCCCCCCAGTTCAAGAGTTACAACGTGGGCTTTCGGGTCGCCTGTGATGTCTAGGGTTGGGTTTATTACCATATTTACGCAAAAAAGTCAACCACTTCCTGGGCGATCGCCTCGTTTCCATCTTTCGGCAGTTTGTCGGCTTGTTTGGGGGGCTGGGGGGACTCTTGCAGAAACTGCCAATCGCCGGTGAAGAAGTCGTCATGGGGGATAATTTGATGCTGCCCCCACTCCTGAATCCCATCGAGGAGGATTTGGGCTTCAGCAAAGCCTTCCCGAGTGACTGACACTAGGGGAACATCCAGGCGTAGGGCTTCAGCGAAGGTACTATACCCAGGCTTGGAGACAACGCGATCGCACAGAGGCATCACATCCACCGGACGATAGGCCGTGTCGAGGATTTTCCGTAAGTTGGGCAAATCCGGGGCATTGCGATCGAAGGTGAGAAATTGCCAATCAGGAAACTCCCGCAGACGGTGATAGGGCAAGGCCTGTAAGCCTAAACCGCCGAAGGTGAGGAGAATGGTTTTCTCACGAGGGGCTGTTAGGGAAAACGTCTCTCGGAGGTGCGCTTCCCTGTATTTCGGGGTTCCCCCCGTTAAGCCCACATCGCTGATGTTGCTAAATGCTGAC
The DNA here is from genome assembly GCA_020386575.1 of Phormidium sp. PBR-2020. GTDB lineage: Bacteria > Cyanobacteriota > Cyanobacteriia > Cyanobacteriales > Geitlerinemataceae > Sodalinema. The sequence continues at coordinate 3,156,123 of CP075902.1, forward strand.
ATGGGTTCATGGAGAGGCAGACGAAACAGGCGATCGCATTCCCCAAAACACGCCCCAATCCAATCAGCAATCGCGACAAACTCCCCACCCCAGGGGCGATAAATAAAATCCCAGCCAAAGTTACTCATCATCCAGCCCGGAACTCCGGCATAGTGAGCGATTTTGGCAGCGAGGGGAGGAATATCTGCCAGAACCAATCCGGCCCGATTCAGCTTAATAAAGTTCACTTCCCCGGCAATAATCTCGTTTTGCCGTTTTTGGATATCCCGCAGCTTCTCTAGGGTGGTGGTTTTGTCCATCTTGAGGCTATCGGCTTGAATCACCCCCACATCCAGGGCCCGAGGGCGATAGAGATAGTCTCCTGGGATGTAGGAATCGAGAAGCCAACGGGGGGCGGTTGTCACCATGGCGATGAGAATCTCGGGGTTGAGACGTTGGATGGTGGCGGCGACGGAAGCGGCGCGAACGGCATGGCCAAAGCCATGATTGGTGACGGCGAAGTAGAGAACGGGGCGGGACATAGAACAAGGGATAGTGATAGAAACTTGATTCAGGCAGGTGGTTAGTAAAAATTGAGGGCTAGAGGCTATTTCGGAGGTGATTTAGAAGCGTCAGGAGTTGTTTTTGAACCGAGTCATGGGTGTATTCATCTTCAGGATGGGGGGATTGTCCAGGTTGTTGAAAATAGGGGCGATCGCCGTAAATTTGTCCCCACTTAAAATCCACTTGGCGGACAAATTCATAGAGAATTTCTGAGTTTGTGGTAATTGACGTGAGAATCTGCTCTAGGGCAATTAGAGGCTGATCAATATGCTCACTAACGCGGCTATCTTGTTTGACCCAATCTTCTAAGACGGCTTTTAATGCACCGGAGGAGTCCCGCAAGTGTTTATCAATAAATCCATTGATTTCTGTGACGGCTCGTAACAAAATCGGCACAGGGGACTCACCTTTGAAGAAGTTACTTCCTTCTGCGGCGATCGCATCAGCGAGGGTGAATTTACGACCTGATAAAATATCTGGGGGGAGGTCGGTATTGGACGGATTGGGTTCGGGGTTAGGTGTGGGTTCGGGTTCAATACTCATAACCGTTAGGAAAGATGGACGCAAATGGCCGAAACCATCATCGCTAGTCTAACAGCCAGAATTGACCCACTGTTTGGTTCATCTGGGGGTGCTTTCCTCGGGGCTAGGGGTGTAGGATGAGGGAGGCGATCGCCTCTTGCCCCTAGCTATCCCTGTTGTTGAACCATGTCTAAGCCCCAGTTTGCCGAACTTGTTGAGATTCAGCCCCCCCTAGGCGATCGCCTACGGCGGTTTATGCTAGAACGCTTTGGCGCGACGCTGACGTTACGTAGCAGCATCCCCCCAGAACGGCTTACCGTGCAAATGTGGACCAATATCCCCAGCAAGTACAACAGCGAGGGAGACTGGTACGCCATTGATTTGCCCTATCATGTCACCTTAGATGGGGTTCACCACTTCGAGGGGGCGTTTTTCCCCACCAGTCAGGGAGAGTATTACTATACCTATCGCATCGGCGATCGCCAGCAACCGGATGTTTGGCAATGGCTAGGCTATCCTCACAATGACGGTTTCCTCAGTGTGCAGGAACCCTCGGACTTAATGCCCTGGGCCCTGGGCCCGAGTTGTATTCGCATTATTAGTAATCTCTATATTGGCAACTATATTGCTGCCTCTCAAGCGGATAAATTGGGAGTTGATGCGGTCTTGAACATGGCGGAAGAATTAGCCTTGTCGTATCCGCCTCAAGCCAATATCACCTATCAGAAATTAGGAACACCGGATGGGGCGGAAAACACTATTTCTGATGAACTATTAGTCAAGGCAGTAAATTGGCTCGATGAACAACGGGCGGCAGGAAGGCATAAAATCATGGTCAATTGTCGCGCCGGGATTGGACGCAGTGGGTCGGTGATGGTGGCCTATTGTTTTGCAAAACATCCCACTTGGACCTATGTAGAAACCGTGGAATATGTCTGGAATCGGAAGCCAAACATCTATCCTCACCGCCATTTACAACAGAGTTTAGAGCGGCTATTTCCGCGCCAATAATGGCTTAATTAACCATGATGAGTGAGTGGATAATCACCTATCGCGGCGAAGTGGCGGCGCTGCTGTCGGCGCTTCTGTGGGCGATCGCAGCCGTTCTCTATCAGCAGGTGGGCGATCGCATCCCACCCCTACAACTAACCCTACTCAAAGGGGTCATCGCCATTGCCCTAATTCTGCTCACCCTACTGCTGCGAGGAACGGGCCTGCCTGAGATGCCGGGGCGATCGCTACTGCTATTAGCCGCCAGTGGTGGCCTGGGCATTAGTGTAGGAGATACCGCCTTCTTCTACGCCCTCAACCGTCTCGGTTCCCGGCGTACACTCCTGTTACAAACCCTCTCTCCCGCCATGACGGCCCTAATCGCGGCGGTGGTTCTGGCAGAACTCCTCACCCCTCGTTCAGGCATTGGCATGATGCTGATTCTCTTGGGGGTGGCCTCGGTGATTCAGGAGCGCGTCAGCCCTAGCGCCGCCACTCCCAAGGCTCAATTTCCCTGGCAGGGGCTGGCCTGGGCGTTGCTAGCGGCGGCGGCCCAAGCAGGCGGGGCGGTTCTCTCGCGGGCCGCCTTAGCCGAAACCGATGTGAGTCCCCTGGTGGCGGCCTTAATTCGCCTAGTGGCAGGATTAGTCTTTTTGCCCCTCTGGATGGCGGCCATGCCCCGTTCAATAACGTTCACTTGGACGCCGATTGCCTCGGGCCGCACCTGGGCCATGATTGGGGTGGCGGCATTTCTGGGAACCTATTTAGCCATTTGGCTGCAACAAACCTCTCTCAAGTTTGCCCTGGCGGGGGTCTCCCAAACCCTCAGTGCCATGAGTCCGATTTTTGTGTTACCGTTGGCGGCCTGGACCGGCGATCGGCTTACCCTGAGGGCTATTCTGGGGGCAGTGGTGGCTGTGTCGGGGGTGGCGTTGTTGTTTTCATGATTACTGAACTAAAATTTGCTGTATTCCCATAACTTTAGTGTGCTTTAAAGGGAACTACAAGTCTTCTAAGGTTAATTTGAGCATAGTTACGGGTGAATTGATTCGCTTATCATGGGATATAAAAATATCAGCTTGATGAATCAAGGCAGTCGAAAGATGAATCGCGTCGGCTAGGGATATTTTTTGCTGAGAACGTACTCTTGCCGCATGGCGTAACACATCTCGATCAATGGCATAGACCGCGAGTTCAGGTCGGTCAACAAGCAATCCTTCATAGATTTCTACTAATGCCGAACTGGTTTTGTACGCACCCACCAAGACTTCAGCTAAGGAGAGTTCGCTCGTCATAGCCATGAGTTGTTGGTTCAGGGCCAATTCAAACAGACGAGTAACTTTTTCAAAAAGGGGCTGCATAGACTCAGTTGGCTCAACGGCGTAGATAAAAACATTAGTGTCTAAATAAACCCGTTTACCCAGTAAGCGCTGCATTATTCGTCGAACTCCCAGGTTTCGCGCTGTTCAGTGATGAAGTGGTTCACGTCTTCAGTTGAGTTAAAACGGCTGTGGGCTTTGCCAGCACCCAAAACGTCGAGCCAGTTGTTCGGGTCTGAGTTTGGAGATTTTGGCTGGTCGTAAATGATGGCGATTTTGACTTTTCCAGCGGGAATTTCCCTGGGAAGATCGAGGTGGAGTTGATGGTTGGCGGGGATTTCGGTTTCGATTTCGTAGTAGTTTTGCATGGTTATCTGAAGATGCGCTTGTAACTCATTTAAGGTTTTGCCCAATCTTATGCCTAATCTTAGTTTGGCTCAGCCGTCTTGCCTCCTGATGGCCCCGTCTAATCCTCTAGCTTAGCCCGAATCCACAATCACCACCTTAACGAACTTACCCGAGAGGTCAGTCTGGGCCAGCAAAGATGACCCGCAAAAGATTACAATACATGAAGCAAACTTAAACACATGTTAGGACAACGCAATATGCGAGTTGCGATCGCCGGTGCCGGACTTGCCGGACTCACCACAGCCGTCAACCTAGCCGATGCCGGCCATGAGGTAGAAATCTTTGAATCCCGTCCCTTCGTCGGCGGTAAAGTGGGCAGTTGGGTCGATGCCGACGGCAACCATATCGAAATGGGGCTGCACGTCTTCTTCGGCTGCTACTACAACCTCTTCGCCCTCATGGAGAAAGTGGGCGCCTTAGATGCCCTACGCCTCAAACAGCATACCCACACCTTCATCAACGACGGCGGACGAGTCGGAGAACTGGACTTTCGGTTTATCACCGGCGCACCCTTCAACGGCCTCAAAGCCTTCTTCACCACCTCGCAACTCTCCCTACAAGACAAGTTGCAAAACTCCCTGGCCCTAGGAACCAGTCCCATCGTTCGGGGTTTAGTCGACTTCGAGGGGGCCATGACCACCATTCGCGACCTCGATCGCATCAGCTTCGCCGACTGGTTTCGCTCCCACGGCGGCAACAACGGCAGCCTCAAGCGGATGTGGAACCCCATCGCCTACGCCCTCGGCTTCATCGACACCGAGAACATCTCCGCTCGTTGTATGTTGACCATTTTCCAACTCTTCGCCGCCCGCAGCGAGGCCTCCGTCTTACGGATGTTGGAAGGCTCCCCCCATACCTATCTCCATCAACCCATCCTCGACTATCTCCAAGAACGGGGGACTAAAATTCATACCCGCCGCCGGGTGCGTCAGATTAAATTTAGTGACCATGACGGCCACACCGAAGTTGATGCCATTGTCGTGGCCCAGGGGGAAACGGAGGAGATTATCGAAGCCGATGCCTATGTCTTCGCCTGCGATGTGCCGGGAATTAAAAAAATCCTGCCCCCTGAATGGCGCAAATGGCCTGAATTTGACAACATCTATAAATTAGACACCGTTCCCGTGGCTACCGTGCAACTGCGGTTTGACGGTTGGGTGACGGAACTGCAAGATGCCCAGAAACGGCAACAATTGCAAGAAGCGGCGGGATTGGATAACCTCCTGTATACCCCCGATGCCGACTTCTCCTGTTTTGCCGATTTAGCCCTAACCAGTCCTGGGGACTATTACAAACCCGGTGAAGGCTCCTTGATGCAGTTAGTTTTAACCCCCGGTGACCCCTTTATCAAACAAAGCAACGAACAGATTGCCCATCATGTCTTAGAACAGGTGCGATCGCTGTTCCCCTCGGCCCGGGACCTCAATATGACCTGGTATAGTGTCGTCAAACTAGCTCAATCCCTCTATCGCGAAGCCCCTGGGATGGATGTCTATCGCCCCGCCCAACGTACCCCCATTGATAATTTCTTCCTCGCTGGCAGTTACACCCAGCAGGACTATATCGATAGTATGGAGGGGGCGACCCTATCGGGAAATCAGGCCGCGCAAGCCATTTTAGAGGAGTTTGCCCGCCAGTAATCCCCATCGTCAATCCCAGGAGTCCTCAGTGTCCCCACCCGCCTGGGACTCCTCAACACCCTCAGACTCATTATTTATCAGATAGCCCTAATGACAGATTGGTTAGAACATAGCGTGCAAGTTGAAGTCCCGATTCCCATTGAGGCAGCCTGGCAGTTATGGTCCGATTTAGAACAAATGCCCCAATGGATGAAATGGATTGAATCGGTCTCGATTTTGGAGCATGACCCAGATTTGTCCCGCTGGAAACTGGCCTCGGGGGCCTTTGAGTTTACCTGGCTATCGCGGATTGTGCGGTTGATTCCCCAACAGATTATTCAATGGGAGTCCGTCGATGGCTTACCGAACCGGGGGGCCGTGCGCTTTTACGATCGCCATGGTTCGAGTATTGTGCGCCTGACAGTGGCCTATGGAATACCGGGTATCCTAGGAAAGATTATGGATAACCTATTTGTGGGGCGAGTGGTGGAGTCGACGATTCAGGCAGATATGGATCGCTTTCGGGAGTACGCTATCCGTCGCCAGCAACCTCAGCCCCAGGACGCTTAATTGGCCGCCTAACCTTCTCCTATGCTACATCTGACGAATCTCAGCTATCATCCCCCGGCCAGTCCGACGGAAATTCTCAAATCCCTGAATTTAGAGTTATCGCCTCAGACATTGGGGTTGATTGTCGGGCCGAGTGGTTCGGGGAAAACGACCTTGTTGGAGATTTTAGCGGGGTTAGCCGAACCCACCTCAGGACAGGTGATGTGGCGCGATCGCGAACTCCTCCCGGAACAATTACGCCAACTGGTGGGATTGGTGTTTCAGTTCCCCGAACGGCATTTTTGCGGCGGAACGATCCTCGAAGAATTACGGCTGGGCCATCCTGAAATTGGCTCAGAACAGGTTAAACAGGCCCTCGAAGCTGTCGGGTTAAGTCATTTATCCCTGTATGGTGCGCCCCATGATCTCAGTGGTGGCCAGCAGCGACGGTTGGCGTTAGCGGTGCAGTTGATTCGTCAACCGCAAGTGTTGCTATTGGACGAACCCACAGCGGGGTTAGATTGGTCAATGCGTCGTCAACTGGCGAATTTACTGAAGCAACTGAAGCAAGATTGGAGTTTGCTGGTGGTGACTCATGACGCGGGGGAACTGTTGGAGATTGCCGATTCCTGTTGGACGATTCACGAAGGAACTGTGACCCCAGTCGATGCCACCTCAGGGGAACAAACCCCCTCCGCCACATTAAGTTAATGCCACTACTGCGGCAGAATTGCTATAGCAAAAATTGGTCTGAATAGGACAAAAAACTGGGGAAAAGAAGGCAACAGGCAATAGGCAACAGGCAATAGGTGGGGAAGAAATCCGGGGATGGTGCGTTCCGGCTAGTTGGGAGATAGTCCCCTCAATCCAACAGTGAGACGATGCCGGGACGCACCCTACCGTTGTCTGATTGATGCCATCGCTCAGGGTTATTTGATTCACGCATCGGTTCCGACAACGTTCAGTAGAGGCTCCTTGAGATTTGCATCCTTTAAGTTCGCATCCGTCAAGTTCGCACCCTTTAAATTAGGGTGTTCCAAATTCGCATGACTCAAATCGGCGTGACTCAAATCAGCGTGACTGAGATTAGCATGACTCAAATCGGCGTGACTCAAATCGGCGTGGCTGAGATTAGCATGACTCAAATCGGCGTGACTCAAATCAGCGTGACTGAGATTGGTCTCTTGAAAGTTAGCATGACGCAAGTCTAATCCTTTCAGATTAGTACTACTCAAGTTAGCTCCGGCAAAGTCTTGAGATAGGTCTAAACCGGCTATTTTGGCCAGCTCGTGCAGATTCTCGGTATCTGCCTCAAGGACTTGTTGAATCAGGTCTTCTAAATCGTCAATAGATGGATCATTATTCATAGCGAATTTCCTGGTAACTGAGATAGGGATTAAATCTGGAGTATAGTATCTTTGAAAAAATTAACTTTTCCAGAATAGCCATCTTATTTGGACTAATATCAGATGGCCAAATTCCACCAACTCCCTCAAAATAAAGATAACGTTCGGAGGTTGTAAATCTTGCCTCTATTTGACAAGGAGTTCCCAAAACTTCGATTCCAGCTAATGGCTCTTGCTCCAGAACTCCCTGCAAGCAAGGTTCTCCCGTCTTAACCCGAAATTCCCAACAGGGATAGTCTTCATTTCCCTTAGTATCAATTTGATAAACATCGAGAATAATTTTTTGAGTTTCTTCGTTTCTCTCTTCACGATCTGATCCCAGTTTTGCCTCAGCTTCATTGGGTTTAATGGACGAAGAGTTTGTACGCTTTCTGACTCGACTGGCTCGGGTCTGTTTTTCGATTTGCAACCTAGGTTGTAACGGCCGCTTAAAAAATCGTCTTTCATAAGGACTTTTACAGTTAGTAAGTTGCAGTCGCAAAGTTCCCTGAGTAATACCGAAGCGTATTTTGCCGCCTGGTAATTGCTCCTCTTGCGTATTCAAGGATAGGGTTAATTTAAGAGCAATGACATCAGGGAGTTTTCGTTGCCAGCCTTGGGATTCAAGAGCTGGATGAAGGGTTAGGAATGCGCAATCAGGAGACTTATTTTCGGCATTACCTTGATTGAGCTTGGGTGGATTTGACATTGAGGGAGAGATCAGAAGAGGAATCAGATGAATGGAAGTTATGTTATCCCATGAAGGCATGGGTCATCCAACCACCGGATGCTAGTCCGACTCCCGAGCTGTCAAGGAGCATCAGGTATTTCCGTTCACAGACGAACTGACTAGGGTTTAAGTTGCAGACCATCCTATCAAACTTCTGCGAAAGTTGCTCGTGCCTCTGGGGTGGCCTGAAAATCCGGGGATGGTGCGTTCCGGCACGTTTTGAGATAGTCCCCTCCATCCCACAGTGCAATGATGCTGGGACGCACCCCACCATTATATGATTGGGATAATTAAGGACCCTGCCATTGCGCAGGAGACGGCGATGGGTTTGCTAGCACCGGCTCAGACACGATTGTTGACCGCTACAGCCGTCTTGGTGGGGGGGACGGTGTGCGGTGGATATTCAGGTTTCATCGCTGGTTTTGGGGAGATCGCCGCTTCGGTAGCTGGGGGCATTGTCCCTGACGATATGCTCGCCCAATACCTCAATCGTACTGCTGTTCGCCTGCGAGGGAGTCAAGACAAATTAGGCAACCATGATTTAACTGAGGTGACGGGGTTCGCCATCGCCCTGATTATTAAAAGTATCGCTGAAGCCGGGACCTATCCCCACTCCACAAAGAAACTGACAACCCTCGCCAAATATACCCTCAAAGCCTGGCAGGAGGTCGCAGAAGCCTTGAAAGAGGGGGAAAAGGTTAATTTTGACCCAATCCAAGAAACGGAGCTTACAGAGCTATTTCGAGGGAATACGCGGGAGTATGTCACTCAAACGGTGTTGAGGGCGGAGGATTGGCAGATATTACTGAAACATTGGCTTTGTCCGGGGGCTAAGGTTCAATTGCCCGAAAATGTCGTGCAGGAAGTGGCGGCCCAGTTGCGAGAGAAGTTTGCTTTCGCCTTGCGGGAAGTGTTGAAAGGGGATTTTGCGGAAGGGGGACGAGCTTTTGCTGGCTTGACGCTCTCCCTGCTGGGGGAAATGCAGGGGATTTTGCAGGAGTTGCTCAACACCAGTTCCCAAACCCAGACACAGGATTTACAGGCAGAATTGGCGGCGGTGAGGCAATTGCGAGAGGAATTAGGGGCCGATTCGCAACGGTTCCAGGTGTGGGGGAACCAGATTCAGTCTGGCTTCGGGGAGGTGTTGCGGGAGTTGGGACTGACTCGGGGAACCCTGGCCGAGATGCGGACTGAGTTACAGCAGGAATTACGGAGTTTGCAGGAAACGCTGACAGAGGGATTGGGCCATCTCAGCCTACAGAATCAACAGTTACAAGATACTGTCGAAACGGGCTTCGAGGAAGGATTTGCAAGCCTAAACCAACAGAATCAAGACTTACAAGAAACGCTCGAAACCGGCTTCGAGAGGGTTGTGGCGTTCTTCGAGCGGGATACATCGGGGGTTCAAGCCATTTCCTTCAGCTTGGATACTAACCCCCCGAAGGTGAGCAATTGGCAGGGACGGGAAGAGGAATTGAAACGAGTGAACCGTTGGCTGGATGATGAGAATACCAAACTGGGGGTGATTGTGGGATTGCCGGGGATGGGCAAATCCACCCTGGCAGCGAAGCTGTTTCGGGAACGGACGGATTTTGAGGATAAATTGTGGCTGGATTTGGGACAGCGTCCGAGTTATTCCCTTGTGGCTCGGGGGATATTGCAGCAGTTGGGCAAACTCTCCCCCCAGGATTTGGAAGACATCCCAGAGACTCGCTTGACTGAGGTTTTGGTTCATTGTCTGCAACGGCGGCGTTTTTTGCTGGTGTTGGATAATTTGGAGTCGGTATTGTCGGATGAAGGCTATCGAGAGGTGTTGCAGCGGTGGCTGGGGGCCTGTCACCAGACGGAAATTCTGGTGACGACTCAAGTTGCGCCGAAGTTGGTGCAGGAGAACCCCACGGAATTAGCCCTAGGGGGACTCTCGGCGAGGGAGGGGGCGCAACTGTTGCGGGAGTTAGCAGTGGGGGGGACGGAGGCGGACTTGCAGGAGTTTGTCAACCAGGTGAATGGACATCCCCTGATGCTGAAACTGGTGGCGGGGTTGTTGCATGAGGAGTTGGGGGAGGAGGTGACGATTGGGCAGTTGGCGGGGTTGGGAATTGCTGATGTGGGGCTGTTGATGTCGCGGTTAAGGGGATACCACCGTCAGGAGGTGGTGCAGTTGGTGGCGGTGCTGGATGCGAGTTTCAATCGTTTGTCGGAGAAATGGCGGCGGCTGTTGCTGTCGTTGGTGGTGTTGCGTCAAGCCTTTGATGGGACGGTAGCCAGTGCCATGATTGGGGAGACGGTGGCCGAGAAGGAGTTGCGGGGGTTGGCGAAACGGGGGTTTTTGCTGGCGGAGGCCCAGGGGTATCGGTTCCTCCCTTTTATTGCTGAGTATCTCAAGTTTCGCTTGGGGGATTTGCAGGAGGCTCATTTAGGGGCAATTCGGTTTTATGAGAGTCGCATTAAGCCTCGGGTGGAGTGGGAAAGGCTGGAGGATGTGCAGGAGTATTTGGAGGTGTTTTATCATCGCTGTGAGTTGGGAGAGTATGAGGCGGCGTTTGATGTTATTTGGGATGGGAATAATGTCAGTAATTTTCTGGATTTACGGGGTAATAATCAAGTTCTTGCAGAACTCTACCAGCAATTGGTCGAAAATCTGCCCCGTCGAGAAGATTGGCGATATATTGCCTCTTTAACCTCGTTGGGCAATGCTTACAAATCCCTAAGACGCTACCCAGAGGCGATCGCTTGTCATAAACAATCTCTGGACATCAAACGGGACATCGGCAACCGAGGCAGTGAAGCGGCTTCTTTATGTAATTTAGGCCATGCTTGCAATGCCCTGGGACGCTACGAAGAGGCGATCGCCTTTTACAAACAATCTCTACAAATTTCACAGGAAACCGGTCACCAACGTTGGAACGCCAATTCTTTAATCGGTTTAGGCAATGCTTGCGATGCCCTAGGACGCTACGAAGAGGCGATCGCCTTTCACCAACAAGCTCTGGACATCCAACGGGACATCGGTGATCGACAGTGTGAAGCCGCTTCTTTAATGGGTTTAGGCAATGCTTACGATGCCCTAGGACGCTACGAAGAGGCGATCGCCTTTCACGAACAATCTCTGGACATCAAACGGGACATCGGCAACCGACAGGGTGAAGCCGCTTCTTTAAACAATTTGGGCAACGCTTACAATGCCCTAGGACGCTACCCAGAGGCGATCGCCGTTTATGGACAATCTCTGGACATTCAACGGGACATCGGCGATCGAGGGGGTGAAGCGGCTTCTTTATGCAATTTAGGCAATGCTCACAATGCTCTAGGACGCTACCAAGAGGCGATCGACGTTCTCGAACAATCTCTACAAGTCTCACAGGAAATCGGTCACCAACCTTGGAAAGCCAATTCTTTAATCGGTTTAGGCAATGCTTACAAGGCCCTAGGACGCTACCCAGAGGCGATCGCCGTTCACGAACAAGCTCTGGACATCAAACGGGACATCGGCGACCGAAAGGGTGAAGCCGACACACTCATGAATTTAGGTAACTCGTATCACAAAGTAGGCAGAATCCAAGAGGGGTTTGCCACCTCACAGCAAGCCACAGCAATTTATCAAGACTTGAATTTACCCCTTGATGCCTACCCCATCCCCAATTGGCTGAAAAAACTGGCAAAATTCGCCCAACGGGGTAAATTTCATCTAATTCTCTGTTTTCTCGGCGGTCTCATGGCCCTACCCTTCGCACTGATTGGGTTGATTTCAGTTATTCTCTATCGCCTCATCCGGCAGCGATTCAACCCTCGCTAATGGCCATCCCCAACCCTCGCCTCACTCGCCACCCCCCCAGGTAACGCTGACGGGGGTGAGCTGACTGACCCGCCTCTCGATGGTAGGATAGGGAGATCATCACGATCGCATCACTTCATTACTCGCTCGTCCAGCCTGGCTATGAAACTTCTATCCATCCAGTTTTGTAACTTCCGTCAATTTTACGGCAAAACTCCCCGACTCATTTTAGCCAGTGGGGAACGAAATACCACCATCTTTCATGGGAACAATGGCTCCGGTAAAACCACCATTACCAATGGCTTTACTTGGGTTCTCTATGAAAAATTTAGTGCCGCTTTTGCTGCTGAAGACCAACTGGTGAATAAACGGGCCATTGCCGAAACTCCCCTACGAGAACCCGTCGAATGTTTCGTGGAAATTCACTTTGAACATGGAACCATCCGCTATCGGGCCCGCCGCACTTGTCGCGCCTACGCCACGGAATCAGGAGTTGAAACGGGGGATAGTCTCTTAAACCTACAATACGCTCGCGAAGATGGCCGCTGGCTACTGCCCCGCGAACCCCAAGATGATGTCATTGCTCGGATTTTACCCGAGAGTCTTCATCGCTATTTCTTCTTTGATGGGGAACGGATTGAGAAGTTAATGCGGGATGATAAACGCTCGGAAATTGCCGATGCAACCAAAGCTTTATTAGGAATCAATGCGATTGGTGGCGGGGTGCGTCATCTCAATGAAGTCCGTAAATCCATTGAAAATCATCTTAAAGGCATTGGTAACCCACAAACCAAAAAATTTATCAAACAGAAACAAGAGCGGGAAGCTAAAGTTGAACAACTTGAAAAACGCAATCAGCAAATTGAAGATGAGTTAAAACACTATACTAGCCAAAAACATGACCTCAATCGTCACTTGCTGGAACTTCAAGGGGCGGAAAACCTACAATTACAACGCAGCACCCTAGAAGAAAAACATCAAGACACTGTGCAGCGTATCCAACAAACGCGAGCCGGATTAGCCGATGCGATCGCCACGAAAGGATATACCATCCTCCTAGGAGAGATGACGCAACAGTTTCGTGGCTGGTTATCCCAACGTCAGGAGACAGGAGAACTGCGACGGGGGATTCAACGCAGTTTTGTTGAGCAACTGCTCAAGCAAGAACGCTGTATTTGTGGTGCTGAACTCCATCCCGGCTCTCCTGGCTTTGAGAATGTACAAAAATGGACGGAAAAAGCCGCTATTGCTGATATCGAAGAAACCGCCATTCGCCTCAGTTCCCAAGTCGATGACATTGACGCGCAAGCGCAAGAATTTTGTCAAACCACCCAGGCGCAACAGCAGTCCCTGATTGAACTCAGCCGAGAGCTGTCAAGCCTCAACGAGGGGTTAGAATCGGTAAAACAGCAACTCCGCAGTTTTCCTGATCAGGATATCCAGGACCTGCAACAGCAACTGGATCATTTAGAATTACGCAGCAGCGAATTAAATCAGGAATTAGGCGCCAATCAGCAGCAGCGAGTCAACCTCCAGCGGGAGATTACCCAGTTGGGGAAAGATGTGGATCAGCAACAGATGAATGAGCGCAAGCAATTGCTCGCACAACGGCGCATTGCAGCGGTTCAGGAGGCGATGGAGCGGCTACAACAGATTCAAGCCAATTTTGAACAGCGATTTCGGGAATCCCTCGAAGAACGTATCCAGGCTCTATTTCGCCAAATCTCGTTTACTCCCTATATCCCCATTTTGAATGAGAATTACGAGTTGAGTCTGATTGAACGCACGGCGGGCCGAGATCAGGTGGTGGCGGCGTCAACGGGGGAAAATCAGATTCTGAGTTTGTCGTTTATTGGCGGGATTATTGATGGGGTTCGCAGTTGGAGTCAGCGTCAAGTGCTGGTGGCTCCCAATAGTAGTACCTATCCGGTGGTGATGGATTCTCCGTTTGGGAGTCTTGATGAGATGTATCGCCGTCAGGTGGCGAAGTCGATTCCTCAGTTGGCTAACCAGTTGGTGGTGTTGGTGACGAAAACTCAATGGCGGGGTGAGGTGGAGACGGAAATGGGCGATCGCATTGGCCGAGAATATGTCCTACGCTACAATTCCCCCAAACCGGACTGTGATGAGGATGCGATCGAACGCTTCGGAGTCCGTTATCCCCTCGTCTGTCGCAGTCCCAATGAGTATGAATACACCGAAATTGTCCCGGTGGAATCGGAGTTTTAATTGAGTAATTTTCCTAAACAAATGGATGGGGTTCGATTGAGCCGGTTCGCCCTCATCTTCGGGGCTTAATTGGCAAAAACTCGCAAAAATATTGAGATTGTGGCTGTCTTTGCCTTGAACTACAAAATTGAGCTAAAATAAAGCAGAATGGCTCCAAAATTGGAGCGGTTTTTTAGAGAGGAACCTAGTTATGCAGGGACATCAAAATGGCATCGGACTCCGGCAGCGTGTGACTGAGTTGGCCGAAGATCCCAATGCGAGGGCGATCGCCATCGGAGCGGCGGCTGTCGTCGTGACTCCCATCGTTCTACCCTACGCCAAACCCCTATTACGGGGAACCCTCAAATCCAGTGTTATTTTCTTTGAAAAAACCCGAGGGGCGATCGCCGAAGCCGGGGAACTCCTAGCCGATATTGCCGCCGAAGCTCGCGCGGAAGTCCACGGAAGCTCCCCAGCGGCTCTATCTCCTTCCCCGAGTGGCTCTGACTCAGGCGCATCTAATGCCGAGGGAGCCGAGTCAGCTTAATTCCCAGAGAGACGACTCATCGGGCGCAATGAGTTCGATGAGGTCCCTCGGGGCGATCGCTGAGCCAGTTGTGACAAATTAGACGTCAACTGGCTATGTTGTTGGGCCTGAGCGAGTTGGGCCTGAGCAATCCACTCAGACAGGGGTATCCCCTGCCGCACCGCTGAGGTAGGCCGAGTGGGCCGAGTGGGCCGGCGTGGACGAGACTGGCTCACCAGGGGTAATAAGGGGGAACCAAAGACCAACACCCCTAACCCTAACCAGGTTAAAGGATGGCTATCGTCTCCGCCTTCGAGAATTTCTCGGAAGTGGAAGGTGAGAACTGACTTTTCGAGGTGGATTAAAGACATAGGCGACTGCTCGGGGGCATCCCAGCCTGGTGTAGCATCAGTTTCTAGGGTAACAGCATTTCGCTTCAATGAGAATCATTTGCAGTTATCAATTTAAAAATCGCTGCATTTCCCCGCCTTGTCCATTCTCAGGAAACCGTCGTTGAGCCAGGGGTTCCCAATCCAACTGATGAACCACTAAAGGACGTAGACTATTGAGGCCCGCTGCGATCGCCGAACCATTGTGAATCGCTGTCGCCAGCAAGGGATTGAGGCCCACCGTCGTCGCCAAACCCAACGCCGCCAGATTCGGCCCCACCACCAGGGCGATATTTTGCTCAATCAGAGAACGAGTTTGGCGGGAGATGGCGATCGCCTCCAACAGATCCGTCAAACAATCATTCATCAACACCACATCCGCCGTCTCCCGAGCAATCTCCGACCCCTGAGCAAAGGACACCGACACATCCGCATAGGCCAACGCCACCGAATCATTCAACCCATCCCCCACAAAAGCCACCGTGCGCCCACTACGATGCAACTCCCGCACCATACGGGCCTTATCCTCTGGGAAGGCCTCCGCCTGGACTCGTTCCTGGGCAATTCCTAACTGTTGCGCCACCTCCGCCGCTCGTCGAGGATGATCTCCCGTCAACAAATAAATCTCAATCCCATACAGAGTTTGCAGCCGCTCCAGCAAAAATTGGCTCTCCGGGCGTAGGGGATCTGTATAGTGAATCAGCCCTTGAAAGCGGCGATCGCAGGCCACATAAATCAGAGACTCTCCTTCCAATCCCTCAAGCAACTCACCCCCCTGAGGCTGGCCACACCAATCCACCCCCGCCTCCTCCAGGAAGCGTTGACTACCCACCCAGACGAGCTTGCCCCTCAATCTCCGCCTCAACCCCTAGCCCCAGGTCATAGGACCAATGGTCACGAACTGGCAACGATAGCCCCTGTTCCTGACTATAGCGAACCAAGGCCTCCGCCACGGGATGAGTCAATTGCTGTTCCGCCGCCGCCGCCAATTGCAAGAGTCTCTCAGTAGGCAACCCCTCGGGCAGACGTCGCACCCCAGCAATAGCAATCGTCCCCTGCGTGAGAGTTCCAGTCTTATCAAACACCAGAGTATCCACCTCAGCCAACTGTTCCAAGGTGCGCCCACTGCGAACCAGAATGCCGTGGCGGGTGGTGTGAGTCAGAGCGCCCAGAAAGGCCGTCGGAATCGAGACGCGGATTCCCGTGACAAAATCCAGCGTCAGAATTGCCGCCGCCCGGGCCGGATTGCGGCTGGCAATTAGCGTCATCCCCGCCAGCAGCAACGAGGGCCAAATCAAGCGGTCCGCCACCTTGGCCGCATAGTTGGCCATGCGCGTATCCTGAACCGGGGCCTTACGTAACAACTCCAAACTGGCCGCCGCCCGAGTTTGCGTCCCCACCCGTTCCGCCCGCAATTCCAACTGACCCGATCGCACCAAAGTCGAGGCCCAAACGCGATCGCCCGGTCGTCGCACCAGGGGCATGGCTTCCCCCGTCAACCCTTGCTGGTCAACGGTCGCCTCCCCTCGCAGCACCGTTCCATCCACCGGAATCTGTTCCCCAGGATAGACAATCACCCGAGCCTCCACCGGGACGCGATCGCTCTCCACCTGATGAGGAGACTCCTCCCCCGGCTCTTGCACCCAAGCAAACCGACCAATAGTATCCCGCAAATCAGCGGTTTCCACCTCCGTGCGGCGGGCCGTTTGCTGACGAATCGCATCCCCCAATTCATGGAGAGTCAGGGTCAAGGCGGGGGTCAACAATCGCCCCTGGGACGCCCCCAAACTCAGAGCCAACAGATCCAAACTATCGATATTGAGCCGTCGCTCGTCCCGCAAACTCTGCCAAGCCCGTTTCGCGGTGGGAAACACCGCCACCGCCAGGGACAAGAACGCCAGCGGTCGCAAGCCCCCCAACCGAGGACGACCACTGAGCCAAGCCAAGGCGGCGGCAAAGAGAGGTTTTGTCAAAGAGGCACTAAAGCCCTCAGATGCGGACTCAGACGGGCGCGGTGAGTCCTGGGGGCTTGGCTGAGGGGAGACCCTAGGCTGCTTCTCAACCGCCGTTACCTGTTCGAGAATCTGTCCTGGGCTGAGCCAATGGGGATGATAGTGAATCACCAAACATTGGGCGGCCCGATTGAGTCGCACCTGTTGAATCCCGGCGGTTTGCTCTAGGGACTGTTCTAGGGCTTGGGCCAAACGCTCAGAGCGATTTAGACCGGGGAGACGCAGCCGTAGGCGGCCGGGGCTGCGATGGACAATGGAACAGGTCATGCTGGCTTGAGTCATGGTTGCGGTCAGGCGAAGGGAACGCAGGACAACGGAAATGTCGTCCTTAGGTGGGGGATGGGGTAGGAGTTTCGGCCTGTTCGAGAACTTGAAGCAGATATAACCCCAATTCCAACTCGGACACTCCACCGCCGTCATATTGTATGGCCAGGGAGGCGGCTGCTCGGTTAATCCGGGCCGATTTAACCCGAGCATCTTCGACTAACAGGGCTTGCAGGCGTTTGGCGTAGATGGCATCGGTCCGCAAACGAGGAATCCGCAGCCGAATCCGCCCCGGAACGGAATGGACGATGGTATAGTCTTCGGGGTCTTGGGGGGCGGGAGTCGCGTGACCGTTGGTGGGGGAGTCGCCGTCATGGCTCTCGGCTGGGCTTAAGGATTGTCCTTGTTGTTTCAGGTTCCCGAGAACTTGGCGCACCAGGGCGGCGATGAGTAGGTTCACCAGGAGAGCCTGGGCCCCCCGTAACCGTAGGCGACTGGTGGCTAGTAAGCCGGCCAAGACCGGCAGGATGGTCGTGATTTCGTTATAGTCTTCTAACCATTGACCAAGACGGGGGGCAATGGCAGTGGAGTCAGGGCTGGATGTCATGGGAACTCTCTCTATGAAGTGATCTCGAAATTACTTTAGCACAGGTATTGACAAAGATTATCAACAAACCTATACTAATTTTCAGTGTTCTCCTCTAAACCGGCAGTGTTCTCCTCTCGTATTGGGGGGCGTGCGCGGGGTCTATCTCTCGGGAGCGGGATAGACTCCGGTTTTTTCTTTTTTGGGGGAGCAGAGCGACCACAAGCCCGAAGAGAGCGACCACAAGCCCGAAGAGGGCGACCACAAGCCCGAAGAGGGCGACCACAAGGGTACGCCCCTACGCCTATTGCCTATTGCCTATTGCCTTCTCCCCCAATTGACTCAAAATCTCACGAATCACCGTATCTGACCCCGCCTCACCCCAGGTACAGCCTTGTTCTAAATAGGTTTTTGCCGCTTGTCCCACCACATAACTGCCTGAGGCGGCGATCGCCCCCTGACTCAGGGCCATGCCCAAAAATCCCGGAAATCCCCCCGCCAGCAGTCCTAACTTGCCGCCGCCAAATAGAGCATTCCCGAGGGTTTCCCCTAAGAGTAATCCCCCAGCACTGATAAAAATTGTTCGCAAGAGTTTCCCCGCCTCATGGCTAGTCATCGGCAGGTGATAGAGACGAGCAAGACTGCGAACCAACAGTAAATCTGCCACCGTTCCGCCAATCACATCCACCACAAACAGGGGATTACAGGCCACAATCGCCCCCTTATAGAGGGCAAAATCCCGAATCAACTGCTCGGCTTCCTCACTGCGGGCATTCAACCTCGCCTGGGCGATCGCCCGTTCCGCCTCCCGTCCTTGCACCAGAGCATTTAAGGCTAATAAAGCCATCCCTTGAGAGGATAAGAGCGATCGCAACTTCTCCTCTAGAGCCATCACATCAGGAGTGGGAGTTTCCCAGGCCTCCTCCACCCGGCCATCGGCCCGTTCATGGCGAACCCGTCGCGGATTGGGTTCCGCCGCCACACAAGCAATCTCATCGAGGCCCAACGGCAACTGTTCCCCCCGGCCCAACTGACGTAACTGAGCCAAAATTTGCGCCTGATCCAACTCAGGATACAAATCCATCTTGTTAAACACCAACAGCAGCGGTTTACCCAACTCCCCCAACTGACATAACGCCAAATACTCCGTCTGCGTCAAATCCCCCGCCACCACAAACAGAATTAAATCCGCCTGCTTAGCCACATCCATCGCCATAATCGCCCGTTCTCCCCCAGCAATCTCATCAATTCCGGGAGTATCAATCAACTCCACCGGAATCGTTCCCGTGGGGGTGGGAACCTGCCACATCACCGATCGCGTCCATTGGGTGACCCCATTCAGGGGGCCCGTCGCAAACACCCGTTGTCCGAGTAAGGCATTCAACACCGCCGACTTGCCCCGACTGACGGCCCCAAATACCGCCACCCGAATCAAGCCACTCTCCAACTTCTGTAAACTTTGCTCTAACTGCTCTAGGTGCAACTGGACTTGAGGGCCGGCACCTCGCCGTTGCGGTTGACGACTGCGGGCGAGCGATCGCCGCAAACTTTGGCGGGCCCGAGCCAGAGAAAAACGTTGCCAATCCGTCACGGTTCCGACTCCCAATAATCTAACTCCGTTTCCTCGTCCAAGGGAGGCTCCTGCTCCTGACCATCATCCCCAAACATACTCTCATCCCATTGGGTCTCATCCCAAGGGGCCTCGCCCCACTCTGAGGACGACTGCACCGGTAGAGACGGTGTGGCCGCTTCCATCTCATCATCCTCTAAATTCCACCAATCCTCCACATCAACCTCAGCAAACTCATCCTCAAAGGCCTCCAACGACCCCGAAGATCCCGGTTCCGGCTCAAAATCCTTGAGGTTAACATTGGAGAACGCCGGTAACTCCAACAACTCCGCCGTTTCCTCCAACAGGGGCCCATCCTCGGGCGATCGCGGCGGAGAACTGGTCGTCTCTCGGGGATGATGATTGATATTCACCGGTTTCCCCTCCTGGCCCATCGTTAACGATCCCGCCACCTGGCCCGCCGGCAAATCCACAATAAAGGTCGAGCCAACCCCCGGTTCACTTTCCACGGTAATATCGCCTCCCATCATCTGACAAAAACGACGACTAATCGCTAATCCCAAACCCGTCCCCCCATAGCGTTTCGTCGTCGATTGATCCCCCTGAGTAAAGGGCTGAAAGATATGGTCAATCTGCTCACGAGTCATACCAATTCCCGTATCGCTGACTCGGAAGCAAATCCAGCCCGGTTCCCCAGCCGCCACCGACTCCTCGGAGAGTCCCCCCCACGGATGGAGATCTTGGCCCTGAGCCATCTCACCCGCTATCCCAGCCGACGGCTCCCCGTCCCCCGACATAACACTAAAGGGAGACTCCTGACGATTCACGCTTAAAACAATCGTTCCTTGATGAGTGAACTTCGCCGCATTGCTAAGCAAATTCAACAGCACTTGCCGAACCTTCGTCTGATCGGCATCCATCGTCCCCACATTGAGGCTGCAATCGACACGAATGTTGTTGGTGTTTTTATCCACCAGGGGTTGAACAGTGCTGGCCAACTCCTGTACCAAGGTTGCCACATTAAATACCTCAGGATCGAGATCCATTTTCCCGGCTTCAATTTTGGAGAAGTCGAGAATATCTTGAATAATGGTCAGCAAATGGCGGCCGGCCGTGGTGATACTCTTGAGGTCGGTGAGAATTTCCTCATCCTCGAGTTCCATATCCTCAAATTCTTCTTGGAGGATTTCGCTATAGCCAATAATGGCATTGAGGGGAGTGCGTAACTCGTGGCTCATGTTAGCGAGGAAGGAACTTTTGGCTTCATTAGCCGCCTCCGCCGCCAGGGTGGCTTGATAGAGTTCCGCCTCAGCGTGTTTGCGTTCACTAATATCCCGGGCAAAGGTGCAGGTATATTCTTCGTCGTTGTAGACCAGGGAGTTGATGGTAATCTCCACGGGGAAGACCTTGCCGTCCTTGGTGCGATGGCGAGATTCTAGAGTAAAGGAGCCGAACTCACGAATCTGATCCCAGTAATCGGGCCAAATTTCCGGGGGCAAATCCGGGTTAATCTCGTGAATGGTCATCATCAACAACTGTTCTCGGGTATAGCCGAGGGAGAGACAGGCAGCATCGTTGATATAAAAGATTTTCCCGTCTCGCGTAATCCAAAACACCGCATCCCCAGCCTGGTTAATGGAGATCTGACTCATGCTGCGGATATTTTCAATGCGATCGCGTTCCTGACGCGCCTTTTCTAACTCCGCTTGCACTTTCGTCAATTGCAGACTGAGGGCGGTTCGTTGTCGACGCAGCTGCTGTAGGGCCTGTTTAGGTTTACTAATATCCTCACAGACAAGAATCAGCCCGCCAATTTCCCCCTGAGGCGTTTTCCAGGGACGAATGTTCCAGGTGATGGGGCCGCTGCGGCCATCAGATGGGTGGAATTGTAGATCTTGCCAACGTCCACCGCGATCGTGCTCCAAGCAATAATGATGAACACTATGCCAGCGTTTTGCATTGTAAGGATAGCACTCATAGTGCGATCGCCCCACAAAGGAATCCGGCTCACCCCCGAGGAGTTCGCACCAATGGCGGCTGACACAGAGATATCGCATCTGACAATCCACCATCGCCATGGCAATGGGACTGTGGGCCAAGAACGACTGAAATAGGTCTAAATTCGTGGGGACGTACATGGCGGCTTGAGTGTCGTTGGGCAGCCGAGGCCAACTGGGGCTACCTAGGCTAATAAGCCCTGATGATGGAGTCGCCTGGGGCAACAGCCAGGGAGGCAGGGGGTTAAAGGGGCGCTGATGCCAGGCTACTGTTCAGAGTACGCGAGTTCGGATAGGAGTGCCAATAGTTTCGGGCAAAATCCGAACAAAAAAGGGAGGCAAAATCGCCTCCCTCTATTGTAGGGGTGAATGTAAGGGTCAAACAGAGCGACCCTAGGGGCCGAGATCGGCCATGAGTCTCTGGGTTGGGGATTACATCATGCCACCCATACCCATGCCGCCCATGCCCATGCCGCCCATGCCCATGCCGCCCATGCCGCCCATGCCGCCCATGCCGCCCATGTCGGCTTCAGGGCCAGCTTTCTCGGGCTTCTCAACCACCAGGGCTTCCGTGGTTAGGATCATCCCGGCGATGGAACCGGCATTTTGCAGAGCCGAACGCACCACCTTCGCGGGATCGATAATTCCAGCGGTGATGAGGTCTTCATACTTGCCGCTGATGGCGTTGTAGCCGATGTTGAACTCGCTTTCGCGCACTTTCTCAACCACGACAGCACCTTCTCCACCGGCGTTGTCCACGATTTGGCTCAGAGGCGCTTCTAGGGCTTTAAAGACAATCTCAGCCCCGAGTTGTTCTTCACCCTGGAGGCTGGATTTGAACTCACTAACCACTTTAGCCAAGTGAATTAGGGTCGTGCCACCACCGGGGACGATGCCTTCATCCACAGCGGCTTTCGTGGCGTTGAGAGCGTCTTCGATGCGGAGTTTGCGGCTACGCAGTTCGGTTTCTGTGGCCGCGCCAACTTTGATGACTGCCACACCACCGGCTAACTTGGCAATGCGCTCTTGCAGTTTTTCGCGATCGTAGTCGGAGTCAGTTCGCTCGAGTTCCTGACGCAGTTGGGTAATCCGTTTTTGAACGTCGGATTTTTGCCGGGGATCATCTTCCGAGAGCAAGGTGGTGTTGTCTTTGCTGATGTTGACCTTGCGGGCTTTCCCTAGCATATCTGGGGTTACGCTGTCAAGGCTTAAGCCCACATCTTCAGAAATGACCTGTCCGCCAGTGAGAGTGGCGATGTCTTGTAACATCTGCTTACGGCGATCGCCAAAGCCAGGAGCCTTAATGGCCGCGACATTGAGGACACCCCGAGCCTTGTTGACCACTAAGGTAGCCAGGGCTTCCCCTTCCACATCTTCTGCGATGATGAGTAAGGAGGCCGACTGTTGGGAGACTTTCTCCAAGACCCCGACAATCTCTTGAATGGAGCTAATTTTCTTGTCCGTAATCAGGACATAAGCGCCATCATACTCCACCGTTTGCCGCTCAGAATCGGTGACAAAGTAAGGGGAGAGATAGCCGCGATCGATTTGCATCCCTTCGACCACTTCCAGTTCCGTGGCCAGGGATTTGGACTCCTCAACGGTAATCACACCGTCTTTGGTGACCTTATCCATCGCTTTGGCGATCATTTCGCCCACTTCGCTGTCATTGCCCGCCGAGACGGTCGCTACCTGTTCAATTGCCGTTCCTTCGACAGGCTTGGCAACGGCGGCAATTTCCTGAACCAGTTTAGCCACAGATTTCTCAATCCCCCGTCTGAGAGCGACGGGGTTAGCACCAGCGGCAACATTTTTTAAGCCTTCACGAATCATGGCTTGGGCCAGAACCGTTGCGGTGGTGGTTCCGTCTCCAGCCAGATCCTTAGTTTGCGAGGCCACTTCGCGGATTAACTTGGCCCCGGCGTTCTCTAGGGGATCTTCGAGTTCTACCTCTTTGGCGATGGTGATCCCGTCATTGACAATATCTGGTGCCCCGAATTTCTTTTCTAGGACAACGTTACGACCTTTAGGGCCTAAGGTAATGCGGACGGCATCGGCGAGGGCGTTAACCCCCCGCTCCAGAGACCGCCGTGAATCTTCATCAAAGGAAATAATTTTGGCCATGAATGATCTGATAGTCTAGCAACTCCAACACCTAAACTTAGCACTCTAGCGGGGGGAGTGCTAATTCGTAGAAACCGTACTCCCGTCGTCGGATCGGTTCACGGGGGATTGGGCCAGAATTTCTCGGATGCGATAGATGGGACGACGTTGAGACTCGTGATAGGTCCGCATCAACAACTCCCCGAGGAGGCCAAAGCTAAACAATTGCACCCCAGCAATCAACAGCAAAATGGCTAACGTCAGCAGGGGGCGATCGCCGATATTGGCTCCTGTCACCAGTTTCAACCCGGTTAGATAGCCCCCTAAAATCACCCCTGAGACGATCGAGAGAATCCCCAAGCCGCCAAAGACGTGCATGGGACGGGTGAGAAATTTCTTGAGGAAAAACACCGTCAACAGATCCATTAGGACGCGAAAGGTGCGCCCTAAGCCATATTTACTGGTGCCAAATTGGCGGGAATGGTGGCTTACGGGGACTTCGGCGATGCGGGCCCCTTCGATGAAGGCTAGGGCCGGTAAGAAGCGGTGGAGTTCTCCGTAGAGGTTCATGTCGGCGACAATTTCGCGGCGGTAGACTTTCAGGGAACAGCCATAATCATGAAGGTCAACGCCGGTGACGTGGCCAATGAGCCAGTTGGCAATTTTGGAGGGTAACAGGCGAGTCAGGGCAGCATCTTGGCGGTTTTTTCGCCAACCACTGACGAGATCATAGCCTTCGTCCAGGGTGGAGATGAGATAGGGGATGTCTTTGGGGTCGTTTTGTAAGTCGCCATCGAGGGTGACAATGATGCGTCCGTTGGCTTCCTGGAACCCGGCGGCCATGGCGGCGGTTTGGCCGTAGTTACGCCGCAGGAAAATGACGTTGAGTTGCGGGTACTCTCCAACTAACTCCCGAAGGCGATCGCAGGTTCCGTCGGTTGAGCCGTCGTCGACGAGAATGATGTTGTAGGAGAACTCCGTCCCCTCCATGATGGTGGCGATCGCCTCAACCAAATGTCCCACACTCTCGACTTCGTTGTAGATGGGGACGACTACGGAGACATCGAGGGTG
Organism: Phormidium sp. PBR-2020; assembly: GCA_020386575.1. GTDB lineage: Bacteria > Cyanobacteriota > Cyanobacteriia > Cyanobacteriales > Geitlerinemataceae > Sodalinema. The sequence continues at coordinate 3,180,690 of CP075902.1, forward strand.
GGCAGATCGAGGCTTGAGGGAGAAGAGGGGTTAGACAGCATGGTAGGTCATTGAGGAGGGGAGCATGAGTCGGAAGACCGGGTGGATACATCCTGGTTAACACAAGTTTCCTCAACTGGGTAGGGTCGAGTCAGCCAACGAAAATAGAGGGAAACCATCAATTCCTTGAGGGGATGAAGCACCCAGGTTACTGGATTGATAGTAACGATGATGTTGCGGACATCCCGCTGAGCGAGTTTGACGATTTTGGCGGCCACGCGATCGCCGGACATGACACCTACGGGATTGAGGTTACTCTTAAACGGCCCCAAAATCAGTTTGCGGATAATACAGGGGGAATCGAGGCGACGTAGGGTCACGAGATCCCCGAGGGTACGTTTACTCAGTTCGTAGAGGGGACTGAAGGCGGGGTTGACTTCGGCTTCTGAGGTATTCACCCACAGTTCTTTACGGACGCGATCGCGATCGCTCTTGACGGTCTGTAAAAACTGTTCCATCAACCGCCAAGCCGAGAAGGCGTTGACCTGATAAGACCCCTCAATGGCCTCGGGGGAGCGATCGCCATGAACATTAATGCCATGATTAATAATCAGGATATCGATGCCCTGTAACTCTTGCTGTAGGGCGGCTTCTTGCCCCACCTGCCATTGCAGGGTCGCAATTGGACGGTCTGAATGATCCAGATAGATGGTCTGATCTCGCGACGTCAGGGCCACTACCTTCGCCCCTTGGGCCTGCAACTGCTGTAGCAAGGCCTGACCGAGAGTTCCCGAGGCCCCGGTGACGGCGATGGTTTTTCCTTTAAGTGAAAGTGCTGTCCCCATAACCTGATCCACCAGGGTTAATGTACTGCAAAAATAAGCGTTCTGATTCTCAAAGTGATGTCGCCAATGGTAAGGACGATTCACCCACCAACGGGAAGGAGGATTGAGAAATGGTCCCGGTAAATGGGTCATATCACTGATCTGATGGGCCCAGTTCCAGCCCATCCCCCGGGCCATAGCTGCCAGGAGGAAGACGACCGCATAGAGGCTTCCCAGACTGCATCCCCAGGCTAACTCGGGGGTGATGATTCGGGCTAACCCCCAGACGGGAAAACTCAAGGCAATCATCACACAGGCCTCAGGAACATCGTTGTACCATTGGGCCTGACGGTAAATTAATGCACTATTGGCGGTCAAATCGGGGCGAAACACCCGATGATGCCAATTATGGAGTCGCCCCAGGGGGGGCCAAACATGGGCGAGGGCATGATAGAGATCCCGCACCACTTCCACCCAGAGGATTGCCCCCAATCCCCAAGCTGCGATCGCACCCCAATAACCCCAAGAAATGCTTGTCATCGTCTCCTATTCAGCTCTCTTACCAATATTGTTGTGATCCAACGGCTAGTCCTCTAGGGGCTGTCCTGTTCTTGAGAGAGATCCAGACATCCCCGGTATCGAGTCCGTTTTGCATTGAATCATAATTTGCCGGTCTCGGCTATAGGGGAAGTTTATCGAGGTCACGATTTGAGCCAACCACCACCATCGCCAAGCCTTTTTTCAGGCGTGCTTGCGGACTGGGGTTAATCTCAAATCCTTGATCCTTGCCGACGGCCAAGACACTGATCCCATGAGACTTCCGCAAGTCCAGTTCTTCGAGGGTTTTTCCCTCAAATTTATCAGGGATGACCATTTCCACAATGCTATGGTCCGGATCGAGTTCAAACTGTTCTAAAATTCGCGGACGGGTTAGGGCCCGTGCTAAGGCACATCCCATTTCCCGTTCGGGGAAAACGACGCGATCGGCCCCAACTTTTTTCAGCAGTTTCTGGTGAACTTCTGAGGAGGCTTTGGTGACCACGTGTTTAACGCCACCTTCTTTGAGGTTCAAGGTAGTAATAATACTTTCTGCTAAGAAGTTGCCAATGGCGACAATCACAATATCAAAGTCAAACAAGCCGGCTTCTTTCAAGGCAGATGGTTCGGTGCTGTCCAGACAGATGACATGGTCGGCAATGCGATCGTTCACGGCCAAGTTCACCAGCTTTTCATCGCGATCGACGGCTAAGACTTCATAGCGATTCTCGTGCAGCGTGGCACAAACGGCTCGTCCAAATCGCCCTAAGCCAATCACTGCAAATTGTTTACTATTTTCCGGTTGCCAACTTCTTAGGAAGTTAAACGAGGATAAATTTACATTCATGATTCCTGATTGTTTTGCTTGAGGTAAAGAAAACTAGCTTGAGTGCTAAACACTCGCCCCAGTTGTTCGTGAATTCCTTGATTATCCCACTAATAAGTCCTCGTCGGCATAATCAAGGGCGCTGGGTTTGGGATCTCCTAACAACGCGGCCATGGAAATCAGAATACCAACTCGCCCGGAATACATCAAGAGCGTAATAACGAGAGCACCAAAGGTTGAAAAGCTACTGGTGATTCCTGTTGATAAACCCACGGTTGCGAAGGCGGAAATTGTTTCAAAAAAGATATTGATAAACTGTAGGCTGGGTTCTGAGATTGCCAAAACCATGGTAGAGAGGGAGACAATCATCATTGAACCGACGGCAACGGCAACGGCCTTCATTATTAAGTCCATTGGCACTCGCCGTTCATAGAGGATGACATTTTCACGTCCTTGCAAGACTGATTTTGTGCAAGTCATCAATACTCGAAAGGTTGTGGTTTTAATTCCCCCGCCGGTACTTCCTGGACTGGCTCCCACAAACATCAGGGCAATGGTCAGGAATAGGCCCGCCGTTGTCATTTGACCAATATCAATACTATTAAACCCTGCGGTGCGGGTGGTGACTGATTGAAACCAGGCGGCCTGAAGTTTATCACCCCAAGATAAGGCTAGTAACGTTTCTGGGTTGTACAGCTCACTCGCAAAGAAGCCCAGAAAACCAATCAGCAGCAAGACCATTGTGGTGCTGGTTACGACTTTAACATGAAGAGAGAAGCGAAAGCGTTTCTTGCTTTTATTAAAGAAGCCTTGTAGCCAGAAAAAGACTTCCATCATGACTTGGTAGCCGATGCCTCCTAAGATAATCAATAGGGTGATAATAATCGTCATTTGGGAGACGTCAACATAGCCCATTAAGCTATTTTCAAATAGGCTAAATCCAGCATTATTGAAGGCACTAATACTATGAAATATAGACGGCCATAGTCCTCCCGGCCAGCCAAATTCGGGGACGAAAATCGTCATTAAGGCGAAGATGCCTGTGAGTTCCAAAATAACGGTTAAGGCAACGATGGATTTAAGGAGTTGCGAGACACTGGACAAACCAGCGGAGTCGAGGGATTCTTGCAGGGCAATTCGATAGCGAACTTTAGACCGACGACCTAACAAAATCAGCAGAAAGGTATTGGCGGTCATATAGCCGAGTCCTCCCACTTGGATCAGGGCAACGATAATCAATTGTCCCCAGAAGGAGTAATAGCTACCGGTATCAACGACAATCAAGCCGGTGACACAGGTGGCAGAGGTGGCGGTAAAGAGGGCCGTCACCAGGGAGTTCCAACTGCCATCGGCAAGGGAAATGGGCAACATTAACAGCAGGGTTCCCACGGTGATGACCCCGAGGAAGCCGAGACAGATGGTTCGCGCAACAGTCATGGACGGGAGCGGGTGGAGGTAAATTGCATTGTAGTATCTTAGCGAGGTTTGCCAATTCTGAAATTTTTAGCAAAATTTTGCCTCAATTTGCCGCACTGCGGTGAGGGCGGAATAGCTAACTCCAGCGGTTCCTTCGCCGGGATGGGTGCAATCCCCCACCAGCCAGAGATTGGCTTTGGGGGTGCGGTTGGCGAAGCCGAAGGGGCCAAAGGTACTGACTCGTTGGCCCAGGCCGCCGACGACTCCGGCATCGCGGCCGGTAAAGTGGGCAAAGGTGCGCGGGGTGGCGGCTTCGATATGGATGAGATGTTGGGGGGAGAGGTTGAAATAAGAGCTTAGACGGGCGATCGCCTCCTGGGTATAGTGGTCTTTAAGCTGGTCGTAATCATCGCTGTTCCACCATTGCCGCACATCGGTAAAGGAGGAGGCGATTAGGGTGGCCTGTCCTTCGGGGGCCCGACCATCGCCGGGACGACTGACGGAGACAAAGAGGGAGTTATTCTCGGCGATTTCCCCGTCGCCGTCATAGAAGAATTGTAGATGGGGCGGACAATGGGGGGGGATGGCGGCTGCATCTACTCCTAGATAAATAACAAAGGCCCCGGAGGCGGGGGGCAGTTTATCGACGCGGCGACGGTAGCCGGAGGGGGGGCTGTCGAGGAGTTGGACGAGGTTCTGCACGGTGACGTTGGCGACGACGATATCGGCGGGTTCAGTCCAGGTTTCCTCGGTTTTCAGGTGACGAACGGTGACGCCAGTGACGTGGTTATTTTGGCTGTGGATGGCTTCGACGCGATGGCCCATCTGGAGAGTCCCGCCATCCCGTTCGAGGGCTTGTTGCAGGTGATCGCTCAACACCTGCATACTGCCCTCTAGGTGATAGAGTCCCTGGGGGAGTTGGGAGACGCCGAGGGCGGTGGCAGCATAGAGGAGGGCGGTGTCTTCGGCCTCGACTTGGGAGTAGAGTTTCAGTTGGAGGTCTAGGAAGGTACGGAGGCGGCGATCGCCCTCAAGACTAAACCAGCGTAGGGCATCGCCAACGGTCCAAAAGGTAAACGGGACGGTGACCAGGGTTCCGGGGCGAACGGCCCCCAGTAAGCGGCTGATATCCCAGAGGTTGCGGGGGGGAAGGACGGGATCGCGTCCTTGGAAGGCCCAACTGGCGCGAAATAGGGTTCTCATCAGTTGCCAGAATGGCTCGCTACCGGGAAATTGCCGTTGTTGTTCTTCTCGCCAACGGAGGGGATCTCGCCAAACGTTGATGGGTTCGGTTTCTCCGGGGAGATAGACGGCACAGGCAGGATCGCAGGGAGTTGCGGCTGGGAGGGGGATGTGCAGTTCCTGAAAGATGCGATGGTGAATGCCTCCGGGTTCTAGGCCGGCCACTTGAGTCGCCCCCACGTCGAAGGTGAAGCCCCGCCGCTTGAAGGTGGAGGCACAGCCCCCTGGCACGATAGCTGAGTCAAACACCTTGACAGGGTAGCCATTATGTGCTAAGAGAGCGGCGGTAGTGAGTCCTCCAATGCCCGCACCAATGACGATGACTTGTGGGGGGTTGGGCGCGTGATTCATGAGATGTTGACAGCCTCGGGAAATTCTTATTTAAGTTTACCTTTCTTAATACTTAAAATAACTTAAACTGGAAATGAGGGTTTGTGATTTTGTGGTGCAAACTCTTGCTGTATCGACCGATTGTCGATTGTTCACTTCAGGCACTCATGACTTCTACTCTCCTCAGTCGCCCCGCCAATTTTTCCCTCAACGCTCCGACGATTCGTAAGTTTGCCAATGGTTTAACGGTCATTGCTGAACAGGTTCCCGTTGAAGCCGTCAATCTAAGTCTTTGGTTCAACGTTGGCTCAGCCATTGAGCCGGATGCGATGATGGGCACGGCTCACTTCCTCGAACATATGATTTTCAAGGGCAGCGAGCGCCTGGAGATGGGGGAGTTTGAGCGTCGCATCGAGGCGCGGGGAGCGGTCATCAATGCCGCGACAAGTCAGGATTATACCCAGTTTTATCTCACCTGTGCGCCCCAGGATTTCGCCCAATTAACGCCGCTGCAATTGGATGTGGTTTTAAATCCGCGTCTTGCGGAGGAGGCCTTTCAACGGGAGCGTCAGGTGGTGTTGGAGGAGATTCGCCGTTCTGATGATAATCCCCATCGTCGCAATTATCAGCGGGCCATTGAGTTGGCCTTTGCGGAGTTACCCTATCGCCGGCCGGTGTTGGGTTCGACGGAGATTGTCTCGGAGTTAGAGGCGGGACAAATGCGGACTTTTCACCGCACCTGGTATCGTCCAGAATCTTTGACGGCGGTAGCGGTGGGGAATTTGCCGGTGGAGGAGTTAGTGGCGACGGTGGCTGACTCTTTCGCTCAAGTGTCTGACGATGATTTGGCGATCGCCTGTCCCTTACCGCCGCGATCATTTCCGGCGCCGGAGTTGGGATTTGCGGAGGTGACTCGCCGGGAGTACTGTGATCCGACGTTGCAGCAGGCCCGGTTGAGTTTATTATGGCGGGTTCCGGGGTTGGGGCAGTTGGAGAAAACCTATGCCCTCGATGTGTTGGGGAGTATTTTAGGACAAGGGCGAACCGGACGCTTGGTGCGGGAGTTACGAGAGGAACGGGGTTTGGTGTCGCGGGTGGGGGCTGGAAATTTGAGTTATCGCCTGCAAGGGTTGTTTCAGGTGGGGGCCCAGTTAGCGGCGGAGCATTTAGAGGTGGTAGAGGGGGCGATCGTGGATCAGGTGCGCCGTCTCCAGGATGAGTTAGTGTCGGAGGCGGAGATGGAGCGGATTCGCAAGCGGGTGGCGAATCGCTTTGTGTTTGGCAGTGAACGGCCGAGCGATCGGGCTAATTTGTATGGCTATTTTCAGGCGTTGGTGGGGGATGTGGACCCGGCGTTGAGTTATCCCGAGGCGGTGCGATCGCTCACTCCTGAGGATTTACGGGAGGCGGCCCAGACCTACCTCTCTCCCGAGGCGTTTGGGGTGGTGATTGTGCGTCCGGGCTAAGCTGGGGGACTGGACGGAAACCTGGGTCTTCAGAATATACGGTGTCATTTGTTGGATGGCATACAAAATTGTCGGGGCGAACGGCACCTCGACTATCCCTCGGTGAACACCGTTCGCCCCTACGGTAACGGGTTTAATCTGCCATAATTTATCCGAATCACCTTAAAACCTGAAGACCCGGAAACCTTAAGGATTACCTAGCGTCCTCAACGCAATGCTTGATAGCAGATCAGTCAACGGGGGTAGGCTTCTATGGAACAGTTCCAGTTTTTGATGCAAGTGCTGCAAACTATATCCGAGAGTCAGGGAGATCCAGACAAAGTTTACCCTCTCTTTCGGGAAAACTTAGACCAATTAAACGTCAACTTAGCCCAGACATTAAGGGATTGGGCAAGTCAGATACTTTCTCAAGTCGAGCCAGAACAAGCTACAACGATTGCTGTAGATATTGCTCATCTTGGTAAGTTGATTCAAGAGTTTTCATCTGATCGTCGTGCTGATCAGATGGAAATTGCGATCGCCTGTGCTGAAGTAGCTTTAGAAGTGTACCCCCGCAGCACTTATCCTAAACAATGGGCGATGACGCAAATCAACCTAGTTGACGTCTTGGTAGAGTTATTTGAGACATCCCAAAAGCCTCAATATCTCGACCAAGCTTTCTCTCTGTTTGAAGAGCTTGTTACGGTTAATCAAAAAATAGTTTATCCTGCGCCATTGGTGTTTTATAAACTCGGCAAATCTCTGTCAAAACAAGGCTCTTATAAAAAAGCAATTCAGACACTAGAACGAACCCTTACTCTTTTACAAGAATACTCCTTAAATACTGTCGAGAAACTACAGCTCATGGCACTTACATTATTTGAACTTGCTCGCTTATCTCATCAGCTTCTCCGTCTTGACCATGCAAAACTTTACTTTAAGGATGCTTTGCGATTATTTCGCCGCCTCAAGGATGAAGATTCAGCGGCAAGTGTCATGACAGCGTTAGGCAATCTTGAATTACAAATTGGGCAAAGTGAAGCGGCTCAATCTCATCTTGAGTCTGCTTTTCTATATTATGATAGCCAGAATAAACTCGCACAAAAACAGGAAGTCAATAGGCTCTTAACCCTTCTAAAAAATCATCAAAAGCAAATTACCATGGGATAGCTTTTATCTTGAAAATCAACTGTCAGAACTGTTCTATCGATTATGTCTATTCTTGGTTCGTATCAATCCACACTTAGGCGCTGGGGACTCCGCAGCAATCCCTTCAAACCCACCCCTCCCGATGAGTTTGCTAAGCTATCCAGGATATTCTATGGCCGCGAATTAGAAATAAAAACGGCGATTCCAGCTCTTTACGAAGGACGAAATATTCTCATTCGGGGACCTTGGGGGATTGGCAAAACCTCTTTAATTTTGCGACTTTTAGATTGCTTGCAACAGGAAGTTGCTCAACTTGACGAAAAAATGCTTGTTCTATACTTGGATAAGGTTTTAGGAGAGTCACCTAATGATTTTTATCGTGCCCTCCTGTTTGTTGTAGCTGAACACCTTGCCAAAGAAACCGATAATTTAAATGCTAGAAATATTTGGGAAAATTTAAGCGGTCGTATTGGTTTAAGTAGTAAGACCAAGGTAGAAGGTCGCGTAAACTTTGGTTTCGCCTCTTTAGCCGGAACTCGTGAATCTAATTCCCCGACAGATATAGGAAATCCTTATAATCTTCTGATTTCCATGTTAGATGAGGCACAGGAGTCCTTTGATCGCATTGTTTTAGCTGTTGATGATTTAGATAAGAAGGATGTCATCGTAGTTCAAGAGATTATTGAAGGGAGTTTGGACTTATTTCGTCGGGGAGACAAACGTGCATTTTTGATGACAGGACGGGGATTTACTGATGTTCAAGAAGCAAGCCTGAAAGCCTTAGGTATATTTTCTGAAAACTTTACCTTGCAGCCGATGACTCCTGAAGGTCTCTACCAGGTGGCCATCAACTATCTTAACCTAGAACGCTATGAAACTCGGAATGATTGTTACCCTTTTACGGATGAGGTTTTAAAGCAAATTGTTGCTTATTCACAAGGAACTCCTCGACAGTTAACTTCAATTTGTGAAAAGGTACTACGGGAAGGGGCGACCCGAGAATGTGAACAGTTAGATCAAGCTAACTTTATGCCAATTTGGTCGGAGCTGCGTCGTCAGGTTAGTTACGAGTTGTCCCCCCAACTGCGTCAACTACTTTATGTGGCTCAAGAAGCTGGTGGGATTCATGAAGATATTGATGATCGCTACCTGGATCAGTTAGGGGTTTATACATTTGTTCAACTCTTGCCGATGTTGAAAACGTTAGAAATGAGTGATGCCGTGATTCGGACAGAAGATAAAGCGGGTTATCGTTATGTTCCTTCTCAGCTTTACCTCCCTGGATCAGAAGAAGAGTCAGGGTAAAGGCATCAACCCTGACGAGTTATTTCCAGGGAAAACCCTAGGGTTTGGGGATGTGGACCCAGTGTTGAGTTATCCCGAGGCGGTGCGATCGCTCACTCCTGAGAATTTACGGGAAGCGGCCCAAACCTACCTCTCTCCTGAGGCGTTTGGGGTGGTGATTGTGCGTCCGGGCTAAGCTGGGGGGATGGCATGGGGCCATCAGGGGGCGATCGGGCTGAGCCAGCCTAACATGGGATCAGTCCAGTCACACCACGAACTTATGAAGACGTTTACGGCTATTGTTGAGCGAGATTCTGAGACTCGCCTCTATGTGGGGTATGTTCCGGGATTTCCGGGAGCGCATTCCCAGGGTGAAACCTTGGATGAGTTGCAGGAGAATCTTCGTGAAGTCATTGAGATGCTCTTGGAAGATGAGGAGGTCTTGTTTGAGACGGAGTTTATTGGCACACAGCAGATTGTGGTGCAGTAAGCGATGAGTAATCTTCCTGTTCTCAAGCCGCAAGAGGTTGTACGTCTTCTCGAAGATCTCGGTTTTGCAGAAGTTCGTCAAAAGGGTTCACACAAGCAGTTTCGTCATGAGGATGGGCGGGGAACAACTGTTCCGTTTCATAAAGGGCGTGATATTTCTCCCAGACTGCTGCGGCAAATTGCCAGCGACATCGGATTAACGGTTGAAGAACTCTTAGAGTGCCGGTGATGATAATCCCTGATAGAAAGGCTCATGATTTTAACGATTCTCTGGGTACGGCGATCGTAGGCTATCCGATCCTCAAGGCAGAGTATTCTCAATAATCTACCTGAATCCCCTTGCTAATGAAAATACAAGAGAGTCCAGATATTGATCCATTCACCCTGTAAGGATTACTGAGTGATATTCAGCCCAATGCTTTATAACAAGTCAACGGTGGTAGGCTTCTATGACACAGTTTTTGATGCAAGTGTTGCAAACTATATCCGAGAGTAATGGTAATTCAGACGAGGTTTACCCTCTCTTTCGGGAAAACTTAGACCGATTAGACGTCAACTTAGCCCAGACATTAAGGGAGTGGGCAAGTCAGATATTTTCTCAAGTCGAGCCAGAACAAGCTACAACGATTGCTGTGGATATTGCTTATCTTGGCAAGTTAATTCAAGAGTTTCCATCTGAGCGTCGTGCCGCTCAGATGGAAATTGCGATCGCCTGCTATGAAGTATATTTAGAAGTCTACACCCGCAGCGCCCATCCCAAGGCTTGGGCCGTGATGCAAAATAACTTGGGAACTGCCTACTCAGATCGTCTGCATGGGAATCGTGCAGAGAACCTAGAAGCTTCAATCCGCTACCATGAAGTGGCGTTAGAAGTTTTCACCCCGAGCGCCGATCCCGAATATTGGGCAGGGACTCAGAATAACCTGGCAATTGCTTACTTTGATCGCCTACGGGGAGATAGGGCCGAGAACCTGGAGCGGGCGATCTCCTACTATCGAGCATCGTTAGAAGTTTTTACCCGCAGTACCTATCCCGACTATTGGGCAACCACGCAAAATAACCTGGGAAATGCTTACTCATATCGCTTGCAGGGGAACCGGGACACGAACCTGAAGGAGGCAATTAGCTGCTTTCAAGCAGCGTTAGAAGTCCGTACCCGCAGCGACTATTCCGAACAGTGGGCTATGACGAAAAATAACTTGTTAATTGCCTACTGTCTGCAATGCGAAATGACGCAGAATCATTTAGGACTTGCTTACTCTGCCCACATCCAGGGAGAGCAAGAGGAGACCCCAGAGGAGACCCCAGAGGAAACCCCAGAGGAAACCCCAGAGGAAACCCCAGAGAGGGCGATCGCCTGCGCTCAAGAAGCTTTAGAAGTGTATACCCGCAGCGCCTATCCCGAACAATGGGCAATAACGCAGAATCATTTGGGACTCGCCTACTTTTACCGCATCCAGGGAGAGCGAGCCGAGAACCTGGAGATGACAATCGACTGCTATGAAGCGGCTTTAGAGGTAAGAACTCGTAGCGCTTATCCCGAATACTGGGCAAGGACACATCATAACTTTGGAGATGCCTACAGTAAACGCATCCGGGGAGAGCGAGCCGAGAACCTGAGGCGCGCTATTTGTACCTACGAAGCTGCTTTAGAGTTTTATACCCCCAACGCTTTTCCCAAGGACTGCCGTCGCACATCTGGTTCTCTTGCCAACCTCCAAGCCGAACTTCAAAACTGGCAAGCAGCCGCTAATGCCTACAGCCAAGCCCTCGACGCTGCTGAACTCCTTTACCAAGCCTGCCTCCTCCTCGATAGCCAAGCCGCCGAACTCAAAGAAACTGATGATTTACCGCGCCGCGCCGCCTACGCCTACGCCAAAACGGGACAACTCGATCGCGCTGCCGCCACCATTGAACAGGGTCGCGCCCGTGGACTCAGCAATAGCCTGCAACGCGATCGCGCCGACCTACAACAGCTACAAGACCAACGCCCCGACCTCTACGAGCAATACCGAGACATCACCAACCAACTCCGCAATCTGGAAAACCTGCAACGCGATCGCCGTCTCTCAGACGAGCGCCACGCCCTTACCCCTGAAGCCCACCGCCACCAAGCCGAACACCTCAACCAGCAACTCAACCAAACCCTAGAGCAAATCCGCCAAGTCCCAGGATATGAAACCTTCCTCAACCCCGTTGATTTCACCGATCTACAATGCACCCTAACCCCAGATAATCCTCTGGTTTATCTCATTCCTACCCCCCTCGGGAGCCTGGCCTTAATAGTCACCCCAGACAGCATTCAAGACCTCTGGCTTAATGAGTTTACCGAAACTGATTTACAAGAAGTGTTAATGGGACCCGCAGATGATCCGGAGTTAACAGGTTGGTTTGGGGCCTACGACTCTTCTGAAGAGGATTCTCAGAACTGGCGATCGCAAATCGAAACCGTCACCGGGCAACTCTGGGACGGCCTCATGTCTCCCCTGATAACGTTCCTCAAACAGCACCACCATAGCCACGCTACCCTCATCCCCAGCGGCTACCTTAGCCTTCTCCCCCTCCACGCCGCCTGGACTGTCGATGACTGCAAACCCAGCGGCAAACGCTACGTCCTCGACGAATTCAGCTTCAGCTACACCCCCAATGGGCGATCGCTCCTGGCCGCCCGCACCATCGCAGAGCGCCACCCCCAGACCGACTCAATTTTGGCCATTGAAAACCCCAGAGAAGACATTGCCTATGCCCAAGCAGCAATTGATGTAGCCATTTCTGGGTTTAAGGAATCCCAACGACTCACCGGCAAAGCAGCAACGATTGAGGCCATCAGCGAGGCGATCGCCCAATACCCAGTCCTCAACTTCTATGGCCATGGAGGCGCCAACTTTGACGAACCCCTCAACAGTGGCCTCGCCATGAATAACGGCGTCTTCACTCTCGGCAAGCTCATCAAGCTAAACCTCATAGACCGCGAAACTGGCGGCATCCGCCTCGCCGTCCTCTCCGCCTGTGAAACGGGACTCCCCGGTCTCGAACTCGCTGACGAAGTGATCGGACTCCCGAACGGGCTATTGCAAGCGGGAGTCGCAGGCATCATCGCTTCTCTGTGGTCAGTCGACGACCTCAGTACCTCACTGCTACTGCGTAAGTTCTACCAACTCTGGCGCGACCCTCAAACTGAGATTGACCCCCAGGAAGCTCTCCGCCAAGCGCAAATCTGGCTTCGCGACAGCACCGACGGCGAAAAAAAAGACGAAGGCATGGGTCTACGTCGCATCAAGCCTGACGCGCAAAGCTTCGCCCATCCCTTCCACTGGGCGGGTTTCAGCTATGTTGGTATCTAACCCACATCCCCTCAACTCACAGGACAATGCTGACCGATCAAGACATCATCAACGCAGGTCGAGCCATTCGCGAGGTATTACCCCGATGCCTTCCCCCCGAATCTGCCCAATCTTTGGATCGCACTCTTGGGACATTGCTTGACAAGGCTAGTAGCCACCCAACTGAAACCGCGGATGCGATCGAAGCGGAAATTAACCAGTATCCAGCCGTTAAACTTTACTTTGAGACATACCTGGAATTAAGCGGCGATCGCCAGCTGAGCTTTCGCAACCTCCCCGGCGACCCCACCAGCCCCGCCAATCTCCAACTATACGCCTGCGATCACTGCGATTACCTCTGGCTGCGTAAAAGTCGGAACCAACGCATCCCCAACTGTCCCCACCATCCCGATAGCCCCCTTAAGCCCTACAATCCAGATCAACAATCGTGAGCGCAAAACTCCTTGAAGGTGCCGTCGGTAAAGTCGCCAATAGCTGGCTCCCCAACATCCTGGGGTCGCCGCTACTGTTTTGGCTGGGTGTCTTTATTGCTTGGGTTTACTCTCTTGACGACAACTGGCGGGAATTTGTCGGTTGGTTCTCCGGGCTTCCTGACACCTCCCAATTCATTGCCATCACTCTTGCTGTTAGCCTCATGATTACCTCAGACTTCATGGTGCAACAGCTTGAGCGACCGATTTTACGGTTTCTGGAAGGCTACTGGCCGGGATGGTCCCTACCCGTTTGGCGTTGGTGCATCAAACGAATTAATCAGCAGCAAATCGCTCTGAAGCAGGAGTTAATCAAGAGACTCACAGAGAACCCCAAAGACTCTGAGACCCATGATGCCAGCCGACGGATTGCCCTGGAACAGAAGATAGCCCAACTCCCCACGAATTTCGAGAACGATCGCATCAATCGCTATCTGATGCCGACCCGTCTCGGAAACCGGCTGCGTGCCTATGAGCGCAAATCCTACGAAAAATATGGACTGGATGCGGTAATTTGCTGGCCCCGCCTCTGGCTACTGCTCCCAGACTCAGTGAAACTCGACCTCACTGCTGCCCGCAACGACCTTGACGCCGCCACTCGCCTCTGGATTTGGGGTGTCCTGTTCATTGCTTGCACCGGCTTGAATGGGTTGGCACTTCCCATCGGCCTGCTGGTAGCTGCCTTAGCCTACGACGGCTGGATGCTCCCCGCTGCTGAAATCTATGGCATTCTCATCGAGGCCACCTTCGACACTCAGCGTCACCAATTATACGAGGCTCTAGGGCTACCCCGTCCCCCCAGCCGGGACGATGAATACGCCTACGGTCAACAACTGACCAACTATCTACGGGGTGACAAGTTCGACGAGATTCAATGCGATCGCAATTCACCCCCCACCTCTTAAATCCTCCTAATCCTCACAGGCTCGATTATTCCTACCAATACCCACTACGCAAGACTGCTCACCGCTTATATCAGAAAACAGCCATCATGAACCCAGAACCCTTCGATATCGTGGAACTACTGGTCAGCCTACCAGAACATAACCTGCTTGTTGGGACCCAGGGCGCTATTGTCGAGCAGTACAGCGACAACGACTTTGAAGTAGAATTTTCTAACGAAGCCGGAGAAACCCTGGCCCTCTGTACCTTGCCACAGCAAAAATTTATCGTGGTTTGGAAGTCAGCCACTCAGCAATAGTTGACCGCTGCCGAAAGAATCACGGCAATTCTCCAATAGGTTCCTGAAAAGAACTCCTGAACTATGCTCGCTTCATTTATTAAAAGGCATAGTGTCCTTACCCCGACAGTTCTTTCCCGCAAACGATTTCCATAGAGTCCGTTTTCCGCTAGAGTAATTTAAACTATTTCTGCAAAACCACCCATGCTCAATCCAATGAAATGGTTGCGCAAACCGACAAACTTAGTCTTAATCGGCATTGCAACCACCCTATTAGTTATCTCTCAAGTGACGGTTTCCCAAGCCGTTGCTCCCCAAAACTCTTCTTATGAAATCTGGGGGTCTGATCAGTCTAACTCAGTCCCCGGTATCGATAGTTTAGGCATCGAAGGGGGATGGATTTGGATTTGGGACAGTCACGACCTAGAACAGCAAATTGAATCAGGGGTTGCGGCTCAACCGTTAGGCTGTGATGGACAAAATCGCCCCGGAGACGGCCCTTGTGATGTCAAGGCTGTTTTTCCGCCTAACTTAGCTGAATATGACGACAATAGCCCCACAGGGCAAACTCTAGGAGACTTACCCGGCTTAGGTCGTTTACATGGGATGTTAACAGACCCCCAACATAAATATCTCAACGTCAACTTATTCACCCCAGGGGGCGGTTATGTGGGGATTATCGATGGAGAAACCAAAGAGGCGATCGCCCTCTTCCGGGCCACAGCAACCAATGGAAGTGGCCCCGAACGTTCGGTACATATGTCCTTTTGGAACTCCGACGGTAGCGCCCTATTCGTCGCCAACTTAAACGGTAAATTGTTAGAACGCATTGATATTGTCCGCAATGACCAGGACCAAATTACTGATGCGATTTATAACAAAACTGCCTCGTTAGGTGTGGGCAAAGGCATGGAAGTCCTTGACTCTGCTAAAGTTTATCGCGGCAAAAACGCCCATAATCATGACTTAGTCGGAAAAGTTGCGGGCGACTATGACCCCACCGCCTTAGCAGATTTGACCCCCAGTGGGGAATGCAAAGAAAATGGCTGTGCCGCCGAGAACAATGCCAGCCAAGGGGGACGGGCCAACAACCTGATTATTTGCCCGATTATCTCCAGCTTAGATCATGCCTACATTACCCTCGCCGGAGGGGGGTTATTAGTAGCCGATACCACAACCACCCCCATGAGTCTGATTGGGGAATATGGCTCAGAAGTCATTAACGGTGCAGGATGTGGCGGAGTCGAAGCCGACGGCAACATCTGGTTAAATGCTGGGGTGTCTGCCTCTGCTGCGGGAGCCACCCAATCCACCTTTACCGTTTATACCCTTGAGGATCGGGCCTTTAGTGACAGTCCCAATCCTCCCAACAGTCCCGCCCCCGTTCTGGTCTATAAAGACTCCAGTAACACGGCGACGAATGGTAATACCAATGGCGAGGCGGAGAATACCACGGGACAGTTCCCCGGCGTGACGACTCGTCATGACAGTCATGGCATGGTGGCTACGGTGTCTGGGGCGTATATCCATACCACAGACCGGATTCAGAACGAGATGCAGGTGTTCAACAGCCAAACCCTAGAACGGACTCACTATGACCTCACCTCCGCTGATGGACAAGGGGATGGTGTAGGAGGCTGTGCTGCTGCGTCGATTACGGATGATGCGAACTTGCCTAGCAATGACCCGGCTCCGGATTTAATGGAGGTGAGTCCAGATGGCAAGTATCTGTTTGTCGCGTTCCGGGGACCGCTTCCTGTTTCTGTGGGTCACTCCTCCCAAGGAAGTTGTCCGGGGGTCGGTGTGGTTGAACTCACAGAGGGTGGGGCCTCGGGTCGCTTGGTCTCGGTCCTGCGCAGTTCTAATGTGATTGATGGGGCGATCGCCCCCATTGCCGGAGGTCATGATTATCAAGGTGAGGAACACAGTGATATGCACGGTGTCGCCATTCGTCGCAAGTAACCCCTCCAAGGCGAGTTAACGTGAGTTCGGATTAACCTGAACTCACGTTACGGTAGCCGAACGCCTGCCCCGGGACCCAGGGGCAACCCCAGCACAAACCAGAGAACAAAAAACAGGGCCCAACTAATCAGGAACGCCACCGAATAGGGCAGCATGGTGGCAATCAGGGTGCCAATCTTGAGGTTTTTATCAAACCGCTGCCCAAAGGCCACAATCAAGGGAAAATAGACCATTAGCGGCGTAATGATATTACTCGCCGAGTCACCAATGCGAAACACGAGTTGTGTCAGCTCCGGCGTATAGCCCAATAGCATCAGCATCGGCACAAAAATGGGAGCCATAATCGCCCACTGGGCCGATGCTGAACCGATGAAGAGGTTAATAAACGCGCTCAGCAGGACAAAGCTCAACAGCAACGCAATGCCGGTAAAGCCGCTAGCTTCTAGCAAATTTGCGCCATTCACCGCAAAGATAACGCCCAGGTTGCTCCAGCTAAAGTAGGCAATAAACTGTGCCGCCACAAAAGACAGGACGATGTAGTAGCCCATGGCGCTCATGGCCGTAGACATCCCCTTGACCACATCCCTATCATTGCGCACAGTTCCCGCAGGGATGCCATAGGCAATTCCCGGTATCAGGAAACCCAGGGCAATCAAAATTACAATGCCGTTGAGGAAGGGAGACGGCACAAGGCTGCCCGTCTCCGGATCGCGCAGAACGGCATTGGGCGGAAGTACCAAAATGGCGAGCAGAGCTAACACTGCCAACAGAGCATACAGGGCCCAGCGCAGCCCCTTGCGCTCGGGAGCCGTGAGGGTATGTTCATCCTCTGGGGTGCGATCGCCCCTATAGTCACCCAGACGAGGCTCCACTACCTTGTCGGTAATCCACCACCCCACCAGGGTAATAACAAAGGTTGACGCCGCCATAAAGTAGTAGTTGCCAGTGGGATTGACCACATAATCCGCGTCGATCAACCCTGCGGCATCCTGACTAATCCCGGCCAGCAATGGGTCTAGGGTCCCTATGAGCAGATTGGCACTAAACCCGCCTGAAACCCCGGCAAACGCCGCCGCCAGCCCAGCAATCGGATGGCGACCCACCGCCGCAAACAGCATCGCCGCGAGGGGCGTTAACACCACGTATCCAGCATCGGACGCGAGGTTCGACATCACCCCCAAAAACACAATTCCAGGGCTTATCAGAGCCAGCGGTGTCACCGACACTCCCCAGCGCAAAGCGGCCGACAGCAGCCCAGTATATTCGCACAGACCTACCCCCAGCATAGCCACCAGCACCGGCCCCAACGGAGGAAACTGCACAAAGTTCTGCACGGCCTCGGTGACCATTTGTCGCAATCCCTCGGCAGACAGCAACGACAGGGCTGTCACCGTTTCTTCCGTTGCCGGATGCACTACAGAAAGCCCCGCCGCCGCCGCCAAGGCGCTCAAGAGAATCACCCCGATCGCCAGAATCAGGAATAGAGTCACGGGGTCGGGTAGGGCATTGCCAACCCGTTCGATCCAACCCAGAACCCGATCTAAACGACTCAATGTCTCCCCAGAAGGGCGGGGAGATTCAGATGGAGGGGAGTTGTTGTCGTCCATAGATGGCTCGCCCTGAATGAGTCGTGAGAGAAGCTGGGGGAATTATCTATGTATAGCAATCTATAGCAAAAATGCAAAACGAGCAGTTCCCGAATTGGAAACCACTCGTTTATACTTTGGAACGGGCTAGGAGGGATTCGAACCCCCGACACCGTGGTCCGTAGCCACGTGCTCTAGTCCACTGAGCTACAAGCCCTTGCGTTGTTCGCTAGGAAACCATCATAACTTAAAAAAATCGATGACGCAACCCCCCCAGCCTAAAAAAAATTTAACCCACCTCGACGATCGCGGCGAAGCCCGGATGGTGGATGTCTCAGACAAAGCCGTCACGGTGCGAGAAGCCACCGCTGAGGGCTATGTACGCATGAAGCAAGAGACCTTCGAGGCGATCGCCGCCGGAAATGCCCCTAAAGGGGATGTGTTGGGGACGGCAAAACTGGCGGGCATCATGGGCGCTAAACAGACGGCCCAGCTCATCCCCCTCTGTCATCCTCTACCCCTGAAAAAAATTGATGTCCAGATTGAGGATGCGCCCGATTTGCCTGGCTATCGCATCGAAGCAACGGTGAAGACCAAATCAGAAACGGGAGTGGAAATGGAAGCCTTAACGGCGGTTTCAGTTGCTGCTCTGACCCTCTATGACATGGCGAAGGCTCTGGAGAAAACGCTACAGATTGAGGGCATTCGGTTGTTGCGCAAGAGTAAATGAGATGGGAAGAGGGGGGAACCACGGAGTCACAGAGGACACGGAGGAGGGGAGGAGGAGGAGGGTGACGGGAGGATATCTCTCTGTTGAAAGGTGTTCTCGACGGGTCAATGTTCGTTACAACTAGAGGCAGAGGCTTAGATGAGTCTGGCTTCTGTGGGATGTGCTGATCAAGTCCCAGGGGAGGCTGTGCCATCCCTAGCCGTCTGTTCATTAGTACTTGAGAGACTCAACCAATATGTATATTCCTCCCGGTTTTGAACAACAGGCCGTCCAAACGTCCCTGGGCCGTATGGCTTATTACACCGCCGAGGGCGATCGCCCCCCCAGTGAAAACACCCTGGTCTTCCTGCATGGACTGGGTGGGGGATCGTCGGCCTATGAATGGTCGAAAGTCTATCCCGCCTTCGCCCCTCGCTATCGGATTCTGGCCCCAGATCTCATCGGTTGGGGCCGTTCCGAACATCCTCAACGAGACTATGTCCCCGATGACTACATCACCATGATTGGGGAGTTCCTCGCTGCCACCTGTGAGGGGCCGGTGACAGTTGTGGCCTCGTCTCTGACGGCGGCGTTTGCTATTCGGGTGGCGATCGCCCATCCCGAACGCTTTAAATCCCTCATCCTCACCAATCCCACCGGACTCTCTGACTTCGGCAACAGCTACAACAACACCTTCTTTGCCCAAATTGTCAAAACTCCCATCGTCGATCGCCTCTTCTATGGCTTAGGAGTCGCCACTCCAGGGGGAATCCGCTCCTTCCTAGAACAGCGTCAATTTGCCAATCCCAAACGTATCTACGACGAAATCATCGAGGCTTATCTCGAATCCGCTCAACAGGACAACGCCGACTATGCCGCCCTGTCCTTTGTTCGCGGTGACTGTTGCTTTGACTTAGCCCGCTATCTCCCCGAACTGACGGTTCCCACCGCCATGCTTTGGGGCAAAAAATCCCAATTTGTCAACTTTGAAGTCGGTCGCCGTCTCGCGGATCTCAATCCCGAAGCCGTGCAAGCCTTCGAGGTCCTCGAAGAGGTCGGCCTAACCCCCCATCTTGAGCTTCCCGCCGTCACCATTGGCATCCTTGAGACATTTCTCAAACAACTGCAAAAAAGCCACACCGATAAGTCGGAAACCCCTGTTTCCCCCCTCTCTGCCAGCGAATCCACTTAGATATGCTGATATCATCAAGGTCAACAAGACCACTGCTGTTCATTTAAGGTGCTGTTATGGCTAACCCCACTCCTCCTGAACCCCCCCGGCGTCTTGAACCGGATGAATGGATTGCCATTTTTGTCACCCTTGCCATCCTCGGCGGCTTGGGGGTCTGGATTTTGGGGGCAGCCGGTTTGCGACGCATCGCTCCTAGCCAAATCGCAGGTTTTGATATCCCCGGCTTAGCCCCGGATGAAGAACGCCCCCGGGCCCGCCGCGATGAGCCAGAAGACCCTTCTCTCTTTGCCTTTGGGGAAGCGCCCCCCACCCCAACTGGCCGGGAACGAACTCAGGCTCGTCCGGGCCGGGTTCCCCGCCGCGATCGCACTGAGGAAGAGGAAACCCCAAGACGGGCCCGCCGTCGTGCTGAAGAGGAAGAGGGACGCCGACGCTCGCCGCGACGACGGCTAGAAACTGATGACCCTTCAGATGACCTAGACCCCAGTACAGGGGTCACTCTAGGACAACAGGCCCAAACCCTCCTCGATGAGGACCAGAGAGCGGAGACTGACCCGGAAACCGATGCCACCCTGGACAATGGAATCCCCCCGGTTGTCCCGCCTCTAACGGAAGACCCAGATGCTGTCCTCGAAGATGACCCCGAGACGGAGGTTCCTGAGGAGATCGCTGGGGTGCCAACTCCCGAGGACGAGGAGACAGCGGCTGAGGTTCGTCCTGATATCAATGACGACGTGGGTGACCCCATTAACTTTGTCGATGTTGACGAAAACCATTGGGCCAGAGCCTATATTGATGCCATGTCCGCCCGAGGCTTAATTGGAGGAGTAGAAGCCGATCGCTTTGCTCCCGATGAGCCGGTCACTCGCGCTCAATATGCGCAACTGGTGGCACAGGTGTTTCAGGGAGATGAGGATGTTCGGGAGGGGTTGGACTTTGTGGATATCGACGAGGACAACTGGGCCGCCTCGGCGATCGATAATTCTGTGCGTTGGGGCTTTTTGAGTGGCTATCCCGGTTTAGAATTTCGCCCAGACCAGTCGATTTCCCGTTTAGAGGTGCTGCTGTCGTTGCGGGCGGGTCTGAATCTCTCGGAACCCGATGACCCGGCGCCGATTTTAGAGGCCTATGGCGATCGCGATGCAATTCCCGACTGGGCCCGACCTCCCGTCTCAGCAGCCGTACAGGCAGAACTTGAACGCAACCGCCCCGATTCTGACGGCCTCGACCTAGAACGAGACGCCAGCCGCGCTGAGGTCACAGCGATGTTCTATCAGGCCCTAGTTCGGGCCGGACAGGCTGAGCCTTTGCCCTAGATGGGCCTAGATGGGCCGGGGCAGTGCCAACCAAGATGGGGTCACAAGGGGTATGGGGGCGATCGCCCTTTCCGATAAGATGATAAACAACCCCTGAGCGCGTAAACGCATTGGATCTCTTGTTTGTTGTCCCCGACAGACGGTAAAATCGCTTGTCTGCGGATCAGCCGCATGACCTTGCTGCGCCAGTTAATATAGGAAGTCTAACGATGAGTCAAACGAACGTTTCAGAAAAAGTCCAAGAAATTGTCGTGGAACACTTGGGTGTTGAAGCCAGCCAAGTTAAAGAAGCAGCCAGTTTCATTGAAGACCTCGGTGCCGATTCTCTCGACACTGTGGAATTAGTCATGGCCTTTGAAGAAGAATTTGATATCGAAATTCCCGATGAAGATGCCGAAAAAATTCTGACGGTCAAAGATGCCGTTAACTATATCCAAGAAAAATCAGCCGCTGCTCAAGCCTAGCCATGACGTAGGACTGTTAACCCACCCCTTTGGTTAGGCGGTCCTGCTTCATGCTGACGGAGATCGCGCCATCATCCGCGACTACACGCTCTAGCAGACACTCGTTACTTCGCCAGAGTCGTTGACAGTTAGGACTAGCGCGATCGCCCTTGGACTCCCCCCTGCTTCCACAGCGATAGACAAACCAACAAAGACAGTTATAGTCAGGAAGAACTAGCTCCTGAAAAGCATTCCCACTATCAACCGTCCATTATTAAATGTCTATTGCCATCTCTATTGAGACCTTATAAAACTATCCATTTTGGTACTTCGTCGGGTTCGACCTTCCCTCGATACTGACTGACATCATGACCCAATCCTCAACCCAGCGCAAACGTGTTGTTGTCACGGGACTCGGGGCGATTACGCCCATCGGGAAAACCGTAGATGACTATTGGCAGGGACTGCTCTCCGCCAAAATCGGCATCGGGCCAATTACCCTATTTGATCCAGCGGACTACGCCTGTCGCATTGCCGGAGAAGTGCAAGACTTCGACCCCCATGCGTACATCGATCGCAAAGATGCCAAGCGGATGGCCCGGTTCGCTCAATTTGCCGTGGCCGCCAGCAAACAAGCCCTCACCCATGCCGGTTTGGAAATCAATGACCTCAACGCAGAACAGGTCGGTGTCATGCTCGGAACCGGGGTGGGCGGACTCAAGGTCATGGAAGACCAAAACGAAGTGCTACTGAAACGCGGTCCCTCCCGAGTCAGTCCCTTCACGGTTCCCATGATGATTGCCAACATGGCCGCCGGACTCGTAGCCATCCATACGGGAGCCAAAGGCCCCAACTCCAGCCCCGTCACCGCTTGCGCGGCCGGCTCCAACGCCATCGGTGATGCCTTCCGTCTCATTCAACAGGGCTATGCCCAAGCCATGATTTGTGGTGGGGCCGAAGCCGCCATCACCCAACTCTCTGTAGCAGGGTTTGCCTCCGCTAAAGCCCTCTCTACCCGCAATGATGACCCCCTACGGGCCAGCCGTCCCTTCGACGCCGAGCGGGATGGCTTTGTCATGGGTGAAGGCTCAGGGGTGCTAATTCTCGAAGACTTGGAAACCGCCCTCAGTCGCGGCGCCACCATCTACGCCGAAATGGTCGGCTATGGGATGACCTGCGATGCCTATCACATGACCTCTCCGGTTCCTGGAGGAGACGGGGCCGCCCGCGCCATTCGACTGGCCCTCAAAGATGGCAACCTCCAACCCCAGCAGGTGGATTACATCAACGCTCACGGAACCAGTACCGCCGCCAACGATCGCACGGAAACCGCCGCCATGAAAGCGGCCCTAGGGGAAGACAACGCCCGCAAAGCCGCCATCAGTTCCACCAAAGGCATGACCGGACATCTCCTCGGCGGTGCTGGTGGCATTGAAGGGGTGGCCGCTGTCTTAGCCGTCGCCAACGATCGCATCCCCCCCACGGTGAACCTCGACCATCCTGACCCCGATTGCGATTTAGACTATGTTCCCAACCAGGCGCGGGAACGAGAGGTAAATGTCGCCCTGTCTAACTCCTTCGGCTTTGGCGGGCATAACGTCTGTCTCGCCTTTCAGAAATATCGCTAGGGCCAGAACCTCTGACTCTATACGACTTTGCCTCTTGCCCCTCGATCCCCATAGTGGGATGATGGGGACACTTTCGTGAGGGCGTTTGGTTCGTCTCATCGTTCGCGAGTTCCTTCACCTCACACCTTTTCGTCCAGTCAATCGTTTAATCGTAGAAACTATGGCAGTCGCCACCCAATCACTTCAAGAACTTTGCATCAACTCCATTCGCTTCCTCGCGATTGATGCCGTGGAAAAAGCGAAGTCTGGACACCCCGGACTTCCCATGGGAGCCGCGCCGATGGCGTTTGTGCTGTGGGATCGCTTCATGCGGTTTAACCCCAAAAATCCTCAGTGGTTTAACCGCGATCGCTTTGTCCTCTCCGCCGGACATGGCTGTATGTTGCAATATGCCCTGTTATACCTAACCGGCTATGACAGTGTTGGCATTGATGACATCAAACAGTTCCGCCAATGGGATTCTCGCACTCCCGGACACCCGGAAAACTTTGAAACCGCTGGCGTCGAAGTTACCACCGGCCCCCTAGGACAAGGGATTGCCAATGCCGTGGGTTTGGCCATGGCTGAAGCTCACCTAGCCGCCCGTTTTAACAAGTCCGACGCGGCGATCGTCGATCACTACACCTACGCCATTCTCGGTGACGGCTGCAACATGGAAGGGGTTTCCGGTGAAGCCTGTTCCCTCGCCGGACACCTAGGCCTAGGCAAACTCATCGCCCTCTACGACGATAACCACATCTCCATTGATGGGTCCACGGATATCTCCTTCACCGAAGATGTCGCCAAACGCTTTGAAGCTTACGGCTGGCACGTGATTCACGTCGAAAACGGCAACACCGACCTCGATAGTATCGAGAAGGCGATCGCCGAAGCCAAAAAAGTCACCGACAAACCCTCCTTCATCAAAGTCACCACCACCATCGGCTACGGTTCCCCCAACAAAGGCAACACCGCTGGTATCCACGGCGCGGCTCTCGGTGGCGAAGAAATCGAAGCCACTCGTAAAAACCTCGGCTGGAACCACGAGCCGTTTGAGGTTCCCGACGATGCCCTGGCGCATTTCCGCAAAGCCATCGATCGCGGTGCCGAAGCCGAACAAGCCTGGAATGCGACCTTAGAAACCTATCGCAGCAAATACCCAGAAGAAGCAGCCACCTTCGATCGGATGCTCAAGGGTGAACTTCCCCAAGGTTGGGATGCTGACTTACCCAGCTTCACCCCCGACGACAAAGGCATTGCCACCCGGAAGCATTCCCAAGCCACTCTTAATGCCCTCGCCCCCAACCTGCCGGAACTCATCGGCGGTTCTGCGGACTTAACCCACTCCAACTTAACGGAACTCAAATGTTCCGGTAGCTTCCAGAAAGGCACCTATGAAAATCGCAACCTTCGCTTTGGGGTTCGTGAACATGGCATGGGATCGATTTGTAATGGGATTGCTCTGCACAACTCCGGTTTAATCCCCTACTGTGCCACCTTCCTCGTCTTCGCTGACTATATGCGGGCAGCCATTCGTCTGTCGGCCTTGTCGCAAGCGGGGGTTATCTATGTGATGACTCACGACTCCATCGCCCTCGGTGAAGATGGCCCCACTCACCAACCGGTAGAAACCATCGCCTCCCTGCGTGCGATTCCTAACTTAGTGGTGATTCGTCCGGCGGATGGCAATGAAACCTCCGGTGCGTATAAAGTGGCGGTGCAAAATCGCAAGCGTCCGACGTTGATTGCCTTCACCCGTCAGAATGTCCCCAACTTGGCCGCCAGCACGGCTGATAATGTGGCGAAGGGCGCTTACATTGCTGCTGATTGTGATGGCACACCTGAGATGATTTTCATCGGTACGGGGAGTGAAGTCTCTCTCTGCATCGATGCGGCGGAAAAACTCACTGCTGAAGGGAAGAAGGTGCGCGTGGTGTCGATGCCTTCTTGGGAACTGTTTGAGGAGCAAGATGCGGCTTATCGCGAGTCTGTGTTGCCGAAAGCGGTTACGAAGCGTTTGGTGGTGGAAGCGGCGACTCGCTTCGGCTGGGAACGCTATATGGGTGCTGAGGGCGACATGGTAAGTGTCGATACCTTTGGGGCTTCTGCTCCTGGTGGAACGGTGATGGAGAAATTTGGCTTCACGGTGGATAACGTGTTGGCCAAAGCCAAAGCGGTTCTCGGTTAGGGTTTCACAGGTTTCACGAAGAGACAAACCTAGGGATTGCCCCTAGGTTTGTCTCTTGTGCGATCTGTCGGATACCACCCCGGTCAGCCCTCGCGCTAGAATTTCTATTAGGTCGCGATTTGAGAGCAGCTGTCCCCATGCAAATCACCTTAAACTCCGAACAAGAGGCGTTTATTCAAACGCAACTCGCCAACGGTCGCTATGGAAGTGTTGAAGACCTGCTGAGTCAGGCGTTGATGCTGCTTCAGCAACAACAAGAATACGAGCAATGGCTCGGTGAAACTCGCCAGAAGGTTGAAGTGGGGATTGCTGCACTCGATCGTGGTGAGGGACTCGATGGGGATGTCGTCATCGCTCAACTGCGCGATCGCCTCCATTTAGAAGACGATCAATAGTCCATGCGACGCTACATCATTTCGCCCCCAGCACTTCGCGACTTGCAGGAGATTATTGATCGTCTTTCAGGCATCCGCCTGGAAGCTGGAGAACAGTTCCTCAGCCAATTTGAAGCTTGGTGTCAAAGGTTGCGTAGCTTTCCCTCAATTGGTAAACCCTATGATGGTTTATCGGTGGGCTTGAGGGGAGTTATACTGGAAAGATATATTTTGTTTTATCGAGTTAACGATGAGGTCGTCGAAATTGTCCGTGTTGTCGATGGTCGGCGAGATTTAATCAGCTTATTCAATAACAATTAGATGTTGGTTTGAACGAATAAATCCCGCCTGTGGACGGGAGGCAGAGCCTCCCCCAGGGCATTCCTTGGCAGAGCCAAGGAACGAGGTATAGGGGACGAGGACAGGGGAGACGAGGACAAACGAGGGGATAGAGGACTTAGCTGACTGGCTCCCCATAGAGATCGTAAGCATCGGCATCGATAATCTTCACCGAAACCAGAGTTCCCAATTGTGGCAACGCCTCAGGAGAACCCTCCACATAGATCACCCCATCCACCTCAGGGGCAAAACGGGCCGATCGCCCAATCCATTGGCCGGTTCGTGGGTTGACTTCTTCCGCCAAAACATCAACCACCTTACCAATTTGCTGTTGATTGCGTTTTTGGGAAATTCCCTGCTGAATTGACATCAGGATATCCCGCCGCTCATCCATCACCTCCTGAGGAACTTGATTCTCCATGGAGAACGCCGGGGTTTCTTCTTCGGGGGAGAAGGTGAACACCCCCACATGATCGAACTCATGACGTTTGACAAACTCCACCAGATGCTGGAATTGCTCCTCGGTTTCACCGGGGAAGCCGACAATAAAGGTGGTGCGTAAGACGGCCTCGGGGAGAGCCGCTTTGATGTGATGGATAATCTCGTCATTGACTCGCCCTTGCCAGGGACGGTTCATGGACTTGAGAACGTCAGGATGGGAATGTTGTAGGGGTAAGTCCAGATAAGGCAGGGCGTTAGGAGTTTCACGGATGGCATCCATCACCGCTGGGGTAATTCCCGTGGGATAGGTGTAGTGCATCCGCACCCAGGGAATATCCACCTGGCCGAGTTCTCGCAAGAGTTCCGCTAGTTTGGGTTTCCCATATAAGTCAACCCCATAGTTGGTGGTGATTTGGGAGATGAGGACCAGTTCCTGAACTCCCTGTTCAGCCAGTTGTTTGGCTTCGGCGACGATGGACTCAATGGGGCGCGATCGCTGGTTGCCCCGCAGATGGGGAATAATGCAAAAGGCACAACGATAGTCGCAGCCTTCGGCAATGCGCAGATAGGCATAGCCCTGGCTGGTGGTGCGATAGCGGGGGGTGGATTCGTCAGCGATGTAGGTGGGGTTCGCCGAGATCTCTTTAACCCGCTCTCCCTGCTGGGCCCGCTGGATGACATCGACAATTTTGTTATAGTCCCCAGTCCCGACGACGGCGACGGCCTCGGGGATTTCGTCGAGGAGTTCCTCTTGGAAATGCTGGGCCATGCAGCCGGTGATGACGATTTTTTTGCCCTCTTCGGCCAGTTCAACGAGGGTTCGCACCGACTCTTCCCGCGCCGCTTGGATGAAGCTACAGGTGTTGACGATGACGTAATCGGCAAAATCTTCGTTCGCGTCAATGTTGTAGCCGGCTTGCAGCAGTAAGCCGAGCATGTGTTCAGTATCGATACGATTCTTCTCGCAGCCGAGATGGGAGACGGCGATGGTGGGGGTACCAGACATAGATTGAGTTGTAAGGGGAATTGAGGGGACAGCCAAGACTTCAGAGATTTGCGGTGACCGGTTGTGGTTGGGCCACACGCACTTATACTACACTAACACTGGGGTGGAGCGCTTTATTCGCGAAAGCGTTTACGCTTATCCCCGCTCCTTAATACGAGACGTTGTACAGGTTTACCTCTAGTCTGCATTATGACTGATCTCAATCGTGGCATCATGAAGTTCAAAGGTGCGGATACCCCTGTGGCGATCGCACTGTCTTCGGTTCTTATCCTCGGCGGCATTGCCTTCTTACTTTGGTGGGCCTATCAGACTGCATATGCCGGATAATCTCCCACCTGTTGAGAGGATATCTTTGAGAAATCCTGGTTTTGTTGTAAAACAAGCCAGGGTTTCTCGCGTTTTGGACTCGTTGTAATGTTGCTTGTTGAATCACCGTTCATGTCCTTGTTTGTTGCAACCTCTGATATTCCTCCTCTTTTGGGAAGCGTTTGGCTGGATATTGCGATTTTAGGCTTGATGCTCCTGCTGTCAGGATTTTTTGCTGGCTCGGAAACGGCTTTGACGGCGTTAGATAATTTCAAAATTCGTTCACTCATTCAAGAGCCAAATAGTCCTAAGTTTATCTTAAATGCTTTATTAGAAAATCGAGCGCGATTTATTATTACTCTTTTGGTGGGCAACACCTTGGTTAATAACCTTTCGGCAATCTTAACCAGCAATTTGTTTAGTATTTGGCTGGGAAGCCGGGGGGTGGGAGTTGCGACGGCGGTGGTCACCTTTTTAGTCTTAACGTTTGGCGAGATTGTTCCTAAGTCAGTGGCGATCAATCATGTTTTGCCTATCTTTTTGGCGGTGATTCGCCCGATTTATTGGCTCTCGCAAATTCTTTCATTACTACGAATTATTCAATTATTTGAAGCCATTACCCAATTTGCTTTAAAGCGGTTTAAATCTAGGTCTGGACAGCCGGGGGAGTCGTTGCGTGATTTGCAGTTGATGATTGAGGTACTTGGGGGAAAGGGAAAGTTAGATTTTCATAAACACCAGCTTCTCAATAAAGCTTTAATGCTGGATAGCTTAAGTGCCAAAGATGTGGTGAAATCGCGGATTGAAATGCGGACGATCGCCTATGAAGCCACGTTGCAAGAACTGGTGGATTTTTGCTTAGAAACAGGCTATTCCCGCATTCCCGTACAGGAGGAGTCGAAGGATTGCATTTTAGGGATTGTTCACCTCAAACGGGCCCTGCAACATCTGCGATCGCACCCCCAGGGAGGCGGCGATCGCGTCACCACTATTATGGATTCCCCCGTCTATATCCCCGAAACCAAGCGCGTGGCGGATTTACTCAAGGAGATGCTGCAACAACGGCTGCATCTAGCCATTGTCGTCGATGAGTATGGGGGAACGGTGGGGTTAGTATCCCTCGAAGACATCCTAGAGGAACTGGTGGGCGAAATTTACGATGAAAGCGATTTCCTCAGTCGCCTGGAACGGGCCAAGAAATTGAGGCCCCCGCCGCCCTCGGATTCCTCAACCTCTCCCGAGGGGCGATCGCCCTAGATTCTGTCATTAACCCTCAAAGAAAATTCTTGAGGAGTTCTCCCCATCAAACCGATTAACTCTCGCAGTGATAAGCGTTTTCGCTCGTTAGACTTTACCATAATTGCCCAAAATCCACAGCTATTCATTGAGAATGCTAATCTTAAGCATCCATCCTATTAAATAAATATATCTAAAATTATTGCCAATCTTTCTCAAAAGGTGGCAGTAGCTGCTACGCTAAAGCCAGCACTATTGCAGGTAATTCTCAATAAGCTGTGATTCGGTTGAGAATCACTGATCCAGTTCTTTTGTTTAGTCGTGCCATGTCCAACAGTCCTCAAGTCATCTGGCTCAACCCCAACCCAAGTTGGCGACGGTTCCATCGTCCCCTGATGCGATATCTCTCCAAAACCATGGTGGTGGCCGAGTGGGAATATTGCCAAACCGCTGATGAGCCAAGCTCTCTGGAAGTGGCCCTAAACCTATTGCACGAGTATTTGTGCGATCTCAACCAGCCAGTTCATCTCATTGGCCATAGCACCGGAGGCACATTAGGCCTACTCTATAGCCGCCGTTACCCAGAACGGGTCAAATCCCTCAGCTTACTAGGCGTCGGCTGCCACCCCGCCGTTGATTGGCAAGCCCACTACTATGTCCAACGTCAACTGTTGCCCTGTAGTCGCGAGATGCTCTTAGCCCAGATGGTGCGGTCGATCATCGGCTCTTGTTCCTGGGAAGATACAAAATTAGGGATTAAGATTTTAGAGGCGGACTTAGTGCGATCGCCCTCAGCTCATTCCCTCTACAGCCGCGCTCGCATTACCCCTGGGGGAGTCGCCGTGCCTCTATTCGTTTGCGGCAGTCGCGGTGATACCATTGTTGACCGGCGACAACTTCAGGGTTGGATTCCTTGGCTCAAACGGGGCGATCGCCTTTGGGAGCATCCGGGAGATACCCATGTTTTCCATTATTTTGACCCCAGTTCCGTGGGCGATCGCATCCGTAGTTTTTGGCAGTACCATGCCCAGACTTGCTTTCTCCATTCTCAAGTCGCCTGATTCAGGGAGCGATAAACCTCTGAGTTTCTTGACAATCGCCAGAAATTCCTGCGATACATTAAAGGAGTGTGATACCCAATTACTGAAACCTGAGCCTTCATGAAAGACCTAAATCTCGAAAAAACCATCGAACTTCTCAACACCATTATGGAGTTTGAGTTAGCCGGAGTGGTGCGGTACACCCACTACTCCCTGATGGTTACCGGTCCGAATCGCATCCCCATCGTGGATTTCTTCAAGGCCCAAGCCGGCGAGTCCTTGCTTCATGCCCAGCAAGCCGGAGAAATTCTCACCGGCATCGGTGGACATCCCAGCCAAAGCATCGCCCCTATTGAGGAAAGTTATCAACACTCAGTCTCCGATCTCCTCAATGAAAGCTTGAACCACGAACAAGCCGCTCTGGATATGTACAAACGGCTCTTAGGAACCGTGGAAAATGCCAGTGTTTACCTAGAGGAGTACGCCCGAGGCATGATCGGGACCGAAGAACTTCATACCATCGAGTTGAAGAAAATGCTGCGGGATTTTAGCTAGAGAGCGACAGTCCGGGCAATCCCCCCATGGGGAGCCATTGACCCAGACTCCAGCCGAACGCAGCATATCATAACCGAGAGACCCCTTCGACCCAACAGCTAGCTATCGAGAGCGCCCATGACTCCAGATTTGACGGCAGCACTCCCCACCTTCGTCATTACCTTACGCGAGGGCTTTGAAGCAGCCCTTGTGGTGGGGATTGTTCTATCCTGTCTGAAAAAAGCAGCGCAACCCCAACTCAACCGTTGGGTGTTTGCCGGAGTTGGGGCAGGAATTGGCGCGAGTGCCTGGGTAGGGTGGCTATTTTATCTAGGAATGGGAGCCATTCGACGCTCTCAACATCCCTACACTGCCATTGTGGAACCTTTATTAGAAGGAACACTGTGTATTATTGCGATTCTGATGCTCAGTTGGATGTTACTGTGGATGACCCAACAGGCGCGATCGCTCAAAGGAGAAATCGAGGGTGCAGTAACGTCAGCCTTGGCCAAAGACACAGACACAGACACGAACCCTCTAACCCCCAAATCCCTAACCCACGGATATGCTGCCGCCTGGGGGGTCTTTAGTCTCGTCTTTATTGCCGTCTTACGGGAAGGCTTTGAAACCGTTGTCTTTATCCTGGCGAAATATCAGCAGGGATGGGTTCCCACCCTAGGTGCTGTGGCCGGATTAGCCGGTGCAGCGGGATTAGGGCTGTTGCTATTTCGCGCCGGCATTAAAATTAACGTGCGTCAGTTCTTCCAAGTTATGGGAGTCTTGCTGCTGTTGATTGTCTCTGGGTTAGTCATTTCCGCCCTGAAACAGGTTAACGGGGCCGTGGACGCGTTGGCCCAGCTACAGCCGCAATTTGCCAATTGGTGCGATGCCGATCGTGCCTCGTGCGTGTTAGGAGGCCTCGTCTGGGATGCCCACACCATCTTGCCCGATAAAGAATTTCCCGGAATCATCTTAAAAACCCTCTTTGGCTATCGCGATCGCCTCTACGTCGCCCAAGCAATCGCCTATGTGAGTTTTCTCAGCACCGCCGGATGGCTGTACTTCCAGAGTTTGCGGCGTACCTCCTCAGCCCAACCTCGGCCCTCCCAATCAAGCTGAACCTCCCTGGGCCTCGTGGGACTGAACCGTTTGGCGAGTCTCCTCTCGCAAGTCCAGCAACGCCTGTTTCACCGGTTCATACTCAGCCAACAAGCGGCTGAGCCGTTGTTGATGTTCCGCCGCCGTCGCCTCTAAAGCCCGTTGTTCAAAATCCGAACAGGCTTGAGAAAGTAACGTCGCCCCGAGAGTCGCACTGGTGGACTTGAGAGTGTGAACTAGCCGTTGTACCCGAACCTTATCCTGATCCGCGATCGCCTCGGAGCATTCCGACAGCAATTGCGGGACTTCCTGCAAATAACTCTCAATCACCTCCAAAAACATTTGTGAATCATCCTCTCCCACGAGTTGCCAGAGAGAATCCAACGCCTCAGGATTCAACACCGGCATCTCCTCATCCAGCCTAGGGGCAATCCCTTGGGGTTGCCCCCCTTGTGGGGGTCCGGCTTGGGGTTGCCCCCCTTGTGGGGGTCCGGCTTGGGGTTGCCCCCCTTGTGGGGGTCCGGCTTGTGGGGGTCCGGCTTGTGGGGGTTGGGGTTGCCCTCCTCCAGTCTTCGGGATAATCTCCTGAGAAATGGGAGTACATTGAGCCAACGCCCGGGCCAACTGCTCGACTCGAATCGGCTTACTCACATAATCATCCATCCCCGCCGCCAAACAGGCCTCGCGATCGCCCTGCATCGCATTCGCCGTCATCGCAATAATCCGAGGTTTCGGGAACGGGAACGTAGCGGCATCCTCCACAATGCGACGAGTCGTTTCCAACCCATCCAACTCCGGCATTTGCACATCCATCAAAATCACATCATAGGGTTGTCGGTGCAGGGCCCCAATCACCTCCAAACCATTGGCCGCCACATCGGCCCGATAGCCCATACGCTCCAGAATCCGTAACGCCACCTTTTGGTTAATCGCATTATCTTCAGCCAGTAGAACCCGCAGACTTAAAACATCCACCGGCTTCGAGGCCGGCTTAGTCGGGGTAGTCCCTTTTGCCCACCCTTGGCTTTGCACCGTCCCTTGTCCCAGAGCCGCCACCAGCACATCATAGAGTTGGGATTGTTTAATCGGTTTATTGAGAAACGCCACAAAATTGAGACTCTCATAATCCTTGCGAATCTCCGGCTTACCAATCGAGGTAAACATCACCAAAGGTAACTCCGCCCCCTCAGTCCGTTGACGAATCTTTTTCGCCAACGTCAATCCATCCATTTGGGGCATCTGCATATCTAACACCGCCACATCAAATCGCGCCCCATCCTCCAGTAACACCAACGCCTCCGCTCCCGAGGCGGCTGCAAACGGGTGCATTCCCCAAAATTGGGTTTGGCGGACTAGAATCTGGCGATTGGTGGCGTTGTCATCCACCACCAGAATCCGAGCCTGTTGTAAATCCGGTTGAGTTTCGGTGAGATCCCGCAAACGGGAGAGGGCGATCGCCCGGCCCGTAAAGGTAAAGGAGAACGTCGAGCCCACATTCACCGCACTCTCAACCCACATCCGTCCCCCCATCAACTGACAGAGTCGCTGGGCGATCGCCAATCCCAAGCCCGTCCCCCCATATTCCCGAGTCGTGGAAGCATCCACCTGACTAAAGGGTTTAAACAAACGATCCAAGCGTTCTTGAGGAATCCCAATTCCCGTATCGCGCACCGACACCTGAATCTGATGAGTTGGATGTACCTCCTCCATATCCACCGTCTCCAAAGCCCCATCACCCAGAGGAGACGCCGACACCGACACCACCACCTCACCGCGAGCCGTAAACTTAATCGCATTCCCCAACAGATTCACCAAAATCTGGCGTAGCCGCGTCACATCCCCAATCAGACTGTGAGGAACCGACGGTTCAATAAAACAGGCCAGTTCAATCCCTTTTTCCGCCGCCCGTGACGCCAACAGATCCAACGCCCCCTCGACGCAAGTGCGTAACTCAAAAGGATGTTCTTCGAGATCCAACTTCCCGGCCTCAATCTTCGAGAAATCTAGGATGTCATTAATAATCGTCAACAGAGCATCACCACTGGTGCGGATCGTTTCCACAAAATCTCGCTGATCCAGGGTCAGATCCATATCCAACAATAAACCCGTCATGCCAATCACCGCATTCATGGGCGTGCGGATTTCATGGCTCATCGTCGCCAAAAACTCACTCTTGGCCTGATTGGCCGCCTCCGCCGCCAGACGAGCCTGTTCCAGGGCCAGATTTTGCTGAGCCAGTTGCTCCCGTTGCCGAGTTTCCTGTTCGAGCAGTCGCCCCTGAGCCACCGCAATCCCCACCTGATCCGCCACTGACTCGACTAACTCAATCTCACTTTGCGTCCAATAGCGGAAGCGATCGCACTGTTGCAAGACAATCAAGCCATTCACCTTGCCCTTATAGGAGGTGCGAACCGCCAACATTGATTTAAGAGAAATCTCTCGCGATAGGGGAGCTAGAGTATTGAGAACCGGGTCCTCAAACACATTGCTGACCGGAACAGCGCGATCGCTCCTCAAGACCTTTTCGAGATGGGGATTGCCAATCACCGAGAGGTTTAAGCCAATCGTCGAGACCGTCCCCCGACTGAGATATTCCGCCATCATCGGAGCCTGGGGTTCCGGGTTCTCATCATAGGCATACAAGAGACAGCGATCGCCCTTGAGGGTTTCCCCCAAAAGGCTACAAGTCGTTTGGCAAATCTCCTGTAAGTCCAGTTTGGAGCGAATATCTTGGGTAATCGTTCGCAACAACAAGGCTCGTTGAAACGAGCGTTGCACCTCTTTTTGAGCCGAATGGCGTTCAATCTCTCCCCCAACCCATTGAGCCATCAAGCGCAACAGCTCACAATCGGCGTCCGAAAATAGTCCAGCGGCTCGCGGTTGAGGCGAACAAAAGGAGAGGGTTCCATAGACATCTCCACCCACCAGAATCGCCACCCCAAAATAGGATTGTAGCCCCCGCAGACGATGGCCCCCGACATCTTGCCAGGGAGAGTCTTGGATCTGTTCAATGGCTAAAACATGGTGGACATTTTGCTGCTGCCGAATTTCCTCCAAGAGAATCCCATCAAAGGTTTCAGCGAGATTAAAACTATCCCCTGGAACCGGTGGAATCAGCGCCCGGCCTGGGATATAGACCGATAGGAGTTCATAGCGATCGCCATCAACCCGGCCAATCGTACCAATATCCATCTTGAAGCGTTCCGCCCCCATGCGCACCACCTGGTCGAGACGGGTTTCAAAGTCTAAATTCTGATTCGCCGTTACCTCATAGAGAGAGCGAATTGTGGCTTCACTCTCCCGTAACCGCTGTTCAGCCTGTTGGCGTTCCGTGACTTCCGCCTGGGCCTGAGCATAGAGTTGGGATTGGCCGATGGCGATGGCCACCTGGACACTCAATTGCTGGAGTAATTCAATTTCCGCCCCCTGCCAAGGCCGGGGTTGACGACATTCATGGGCCACCAACAGGCCCCAAAGTTGACCCTGTTCCTCCCCAGATGAGGTGTCCTGGGGGTTATGGTTAAGAATCACCGGAACCACGAGATTGGCCCGCACCTGAAGTTGACGCAACAAATTGCGATGACACTCATCGAGAGGAACCGTCTCAATATCATCGAGAGAACTAATGCGTCCCTGACGATAGGAATTCACATAATTGCCCCGAAAACAGGGGTCCTCAATCGTGCGGTTCAACAGTTGTAAACAGCCCGGTTCAACGGATTCAACGACAATATTGCCACTCCAATCCGGATTAAACTTATACAGCACCACGCGATCGGTATGCAGAAACTCCCGCACCTCTTCGACGGAGGTTTGCATCACCGATTCCATATCCAGAGATTGACGGATGCGTTGGGAAATGGTCGAGAAGAGGCGTTCCCGTTGTAATTGTCGTTCCAGAGCCGCCTCAGCGAGTTTGATATCACTAATATCTTCGGCCACCCCAACCACCCGATACAGTTGCCCCGCCTCATCTCGCACCGGGAAAGCGCGGGCCCGAATCCAACGCAGGGTTCCATCAGGATGAAGCAGGCGATATTCTCGACTGTAGGTGTCTGAGATGGGGTTTCTTAAGTCATCGGCAAGGCGATCGCGATCCTCCGGGTGAATCGCCTCAATAAACTTTTTGGGATTCCCATAGAGTTCAACCGCTGAGTGACCCCACAATCGTTCATAGGCGGGACTGACATAGAGAACCTGCAAGGTTTGGGGGTCACTAATCCAGAACACACTATCAACGTTCTCAGCAAGCTGGCGGAAGCGTTCCTCACTCTCCTGCAACGCCGTTAACATCCCGCGAGACTCCGTCACATCCCGACAGGCGCAGATTAATAAGCCATCCTCCGTCAAGGACAGAGAAATTTCTTGCCAAAAGAGAGTTCCATCCCGACGTTGCGCCAAAGTATCCCCGCGCCAATGGCGATCGCGCTGCAATATAGGGAAGATCTCCTGTTCAATGCGTGTGATTTCTTCGGGAGGGTAGAGACGATGCCAGGTTTGGCCCATTAACTCCTCGCAACGGTCATAGCCAAATAACGACCCATGAGCTTGATTGAGATAGACATAGCTACCTTCGTGAGCGTTCAGCAGAGCAATCCCATCCATGGCCGACTCCACCGCCAGGAATTGACGACGTAGGCTTTCTTCGTTCTGCTTGCGTTCGGTGATACTTAAACCCGCACCGCGAAAGCCTTTGACCTTCCCCTCATCATCCAACAGCGCAATCCCATTGACCTCCTCCCAGACAATCGTCCCATCCGGGAGGCGATCGCGGTGTTCGAGTTTAAAACTTTGACCCTGCTCGATGGCTTGGTTCAGAACCCGTTGCACCCTGGGGATATCTTCGGCGACCATGAACGTAAAGGGGGTTTCTCCTAACACTTGCGCCGACGGGTAGCCTTTGACGCTCAGCACGCGCTCGCTGACAAAGGTATAACGGCTCTGTAAATCAACCTCCCAGAGATATTCCCCCGCCGCCTCCGAGACATCCCGAAAGCGTTGTTCACTCTCCCGCAGCGCCGTTTCCGTGCGTACGCGATCGCGACTATCCCGTGCAAAGGCGCAATTTAACTCCGTCTCACCTAAATGCACGTAATTCGCCGTAATCGCCATAGGAATATTCTCCCCATCCGCCGCAATATGGAAGGCTTCCAACTGCAACGAGGACTGTTCTCGTAACTCTTGCCAATGCTCCTCCCACCGCTGAGGAGTCATCGCCGGATCGAGGTCAAAGATGCGGCGGGACAGGAGTTGCGAGCGACTATACCCTAAGACCTGACAGGCCGCATCATTAACATAGGTAAAATTGCCCTCATGGTCTAGCCAAAACACCAGATCCGCACAAGCATCCACTGCGAACTGAGTTAAGCGTAATCCCTCCTCCGTGCGTTGGCGTTCCGTCACATCACGAAAATTCCAAACCCGGCCGAAGATGCGATCGCCGATAATCTGGGGTTGGGAATACCGCTCAAACACCCGTCCATCTTTGAGGCGAACCTGATCACAACTATTCTCCTCAGGATGCTCTAAGAGAAAATCGATTTGTTGTCTAAAGGCCTGAGGATCACATAGGAGTGGTTCAATTGCCCCTAGAACCTCCAAACCATCCCGTTTCGCCAGCAGGGAACTCGGCAACCCCCACATTTCCTGAAATTGACGGTTATAGGTAATAATTCCTAAATTTTGGTCTGCTGCCACAATCCCATCCGCTGTCGAGTCAAACGTGGCTTGCAACAGGGCCGAAAACTCGGAGCGTTCCGCCTCAATGCGCTCCCGTTCCTGAATTTCATGGGTGAGTTGTTCGTTGGCTTGAGACAGTTCCGCCGTGCGATCGCGAACCCGAGTCTCTAAATCCGCATAAGCTTGATGCAGTGCCTCTTCCGCCTGTCGTCGTTGGGTAATATCTTGCACCAAGGACGCCACCCCAATCACTTCACCCTGGGAATTGACAATCGGGGTGTTGTACCACTCACACCAGAGCACCTCTCCATCTCGATTAACATTCC
The DNA here is from genome assembly GCA_020386575.1 of Phormidium sp. PBR-2020. Taxonomy (GTDB): domain Bacteria; phylum Cyanobacteriota; class Cyanobacteriia; order Cyanobacteriales; family Geitlerinemataceae; genus Sodalinema. Next base: position 3,218,587 of record CP075902.1, read on the forward strand.
TGTTGGTACTGCGACTGCCTCCAGTTTGTTGCAATAGAGCCGACCAAACCCCATCCACATGAGGGCGATCGGCTTCCGGGACGAGAATCTCACTGGCGTGTTTTCCCAATACCTCGGCTTGGCCGTAGCCAAACATGGCCTCAGCCGCTGGGTTCCAAGCCACCACACAAAAATTACAGTCCCACTCAATCACAGCGAGGGGACTCTGTTCGACCAACAGGCGCAGTTTCTGTAAGGGCAACCACAAGGGATTGCCCTTACTCAAAGACTCCAAAGAAGGGTCTTGGGGGGTGTCAGGCATAGTAACAGAAGTGGAACTGGGTAGGTGAGCGAGGGGTTGACCCTGACGCAAATATCGTCGGGCCATAGCGAGCAAGATTCCCAAGAGAGTCAAGCCAAGGGAACCTAGGATTAGGGGGGGATTCCCCAACCCCAATATACCCAGCCAGGAGTCTTGCCCAAGAAGGACAGCCAACAGGGCGCGGTGAATCATCAGAAATACGTGAGTGGACATCGCAAAACAACATCGACAGGGACTAGCCATCAGTTCCAAGGCCACCAAGCTCCGATCACCACTCAGGAGCGAGTCTGTGGAACAGCTTGTTAGAATGAGACACTCAACCCTAAAACAGGTCAGTTTCCGGCCCCCCAGCACTCCCTAAATCATCATCCCAATCCTCGTCGTCATCCACTGCATCCAGGGAAGGAAGACTTAACCCCGAGGGGGTCTCCCCGGCTTCAAGGGCCATGGGGGATGCCGTAGAGGCTGAGGGAATTGCCTCCAAGATAGCATCGAGAACTCGGGCCACGGGAATTAACGTCAGTCCCAACTCCGGGGGATTTTGTCCTTTAGGAATGATGGCCCGTTTAAATCCCAGTTTAGCCGCTTCCCGTAACCGTAATTCCAACTGAGAGACCTGGCGAACCTGTCCCCCTAACCCCACTTCGCCAATCAGAACCGTATGGGGGTCCACCAGGCGATCGCGAAACCCTGACACCACGGCGATCGCCACTCCCAAGTCCGCTGCCGGTTCCTCCACCCGAATCCCCCCCACCGAGGCTAAATAGGTATCCAACTTCGACAGCGGAACCCCCACCCGCTTCTCCAACACCGCCAAAATTTGTTGTAAGCGATTACTATCAATCCCCGTTGCACTGCGGCGAGGGGAGCCAAAACTGGCGGGACTCACCAGGGCCTGTAACTCCACCAAAATCGGCCGCGTCCCCTCACAGGCTACCACCGTACAGGTTCCCGAAACCGTCTCATCGCGGCTTCCCATAAACAGTTCCGAGGGATTGGACACCTCCCGCAAGCCATTGGCAATCATCTCAAACACCCCAATCTCATGGGTGGCCCCAAAGCGATTTTTCATCGATCGCAAAATCCGGTGACTGGCGAAGCGATCGCCCTCAAAAAACAACACCGTATCCACCAAATGTTCTAACACCCTCGGCCCGGCGATCGAGCCATCTTTAGTCACATGGCCCACCACAAATAGCGTGATATTTTCCCGTTTCGCCACCTGCATCAACGCCGACGTACATTCACGCACCTGAGCCACCGAACCCGGTGCCGACGTCAGGGAGGAAAAATAAATGGTTTGGATACTATCAATGACCGCAAAATCCGGCTTTAACGACTCCAACTCCCGTAAAATCGCCTCCAAATCCGTCTCCGGTAACAGAAAGAAGTTCGGTTCCACCGCCAGGGACCCCTCCCCCAAGCCAGCCTCTCCCTCTTGGGGGGAGTTCGATTCGCTCACCCTCCCCCCCGATTGCGATCGCGAAGCCTGCGGAGATCGCAATCGTGACTCCCTCTGATGTTCCTCTACATACTCCCCCTCAGCCGCCTCAGACGTCTCAACATGAGGATGGCCATCCAACAGTCGCTGGGCCCGTAACTTAATCTGTTGTCCCGACTCCTCCGCCGAGACATAGAGAACCCGTGACTCTTGGGCCAAGCCGCTGGCCGTTTGCAACAATAGAGTCGATTTCCCAATCCCCGGTTCCCCGCCAATCAGCACCAACGAACCTGGTACAATGCCCCCTCCAAGGACGCGATCGAGTTCCGCATACCCCGACGGCATCCGCGCCACCGACGCATCAGCAATTTCGGACAAACGCACCGACGCCCGAGGTTGGCCCTCGGGTTTCTCCCCATTAGAGACACCCAGGTTACGGTTCCACGCTACCGCACTAGCCGGACGAGTCGTCGTCAGGGCCTCAATCGGTTCCGTTTCCACTAACGAGTTCCAGGCCCCACAGTTTGTACAACGACCAAAATATTGGGGAAACTCAGCACCACATTCCTGACAGACATAAATCGTACGAGGCTTTGCCATAATGACGTAGTGAGTGGGGACAGGGATTGGGGACAGGGGCAGCCATCCTCAGTCATCCTGAGAGCAGTAAGACTGACTACAAAACCCTGAAAGATAACCCTAGACAGGATTTCAACTTGATTCTCAACTCCAATGGGGTAGTATCTTATAGTGTACGGTAACCAACTTTATCAAAACAAAGGTTCGTTTAAGAGGCTTGAAGGACATTGGATAGTCAAAAAGAAAAAATTCTCGTTGTTGATGATGAAGCTAGCATCCGTCGCATTCTAGAAACCCGCCTCGCCATGATTGGCTACGATGTGGTGACTGCGGCTGACGGTGAAGAAGCACTCGACACCTTCCGCGACAGTCAACCCGACTTGGTGGTGTTAGATGTGATGATGCCAAAACTCGATGGCTATGGTGTTTGTCAGGAACTCCGTAAGGAGTCCGATGTACCCATTATCATGCTGACAGCTCTCGGGGATGTGGCCGATCGCATCACGGGACTAGAGTTAGGGGCTGATGACTATGTAGTCAAACCCTTCTCGCCCAAAGAACTTGAAGCCAGGATTCGCTCGGTCTTACGACGAGTGGATAAAATCAATAGTACGGGCATCCCCAGTTCTGGCGTCATCCAAGTTAACACCATCCGCATAGACACCAATAAACGCCAGGTGTATAAAGGCGATGAGCGCATTCGTCTAACGGGGATGGAGTTTAGTTTATTAGAGTTGCTAGTCAGCCGCTCTGGGGAACCCTTCTCCCGCTCGGAAATTCTTCAAGAGGTTTGGGGATATACCCCTGAACGTCACGTCGATACTCGTGTGGTAGATGTTCATATCTCCCGACTCCGGGCCAAACTCGAAGAAGACCCCAGCAACCCCGAGTTAATTCTCACGGCCCGAGGAACCGGGTATCTTTTCCAACGCATCATTGAACCGGGAGAAGAGTAGAAGAAAGGCAGTAGGCAGTAGGGTAGAAGAGGGCAAGAGGCAACAGGCAAGAGGCAATAGATACCCCTCCCTATCCGACCTGTCCCCCGAGACTCTCTAGTTCCCCTACTGCCTGTTTTCCCTACTGCCTAATGCCTAGGGCGACCACCTAGGGCGCGCCACTTGCGGTACGCCCCTACGTTGTTTCTGTTCCCTGTTCCCTGTTCCCTGTTCCCTGTTCCTCCTCAATGTCCGACACCAACGCCATCCTACGGCAACTCCCCATTATCGTCGGGTCTCTCGGCGGGACTCTGCTGCTCGTAAATCGTCTCTTAACCGACAATCTAACCACCTGGCAAGTGCGTTCAGATGTCTTAGGGGCGATCGTGTGTGCTGTCCTGATTTTGACGGGATTACTCTGGCAACGGGTGCAACCCAAACCCCCAGATTCGGTCATGTTGCAGGGAGAAGAGGGTTTAGAATTAGACCCCGAGTTACCCGAAACCGTGCAGCGAGAGTTAGCCTGGTCTTCTCAGTTATTACTAACCAACACCGTCACCAAAACCCTAGTGGTGTGGTATCAGGGACGAGTCCTGATGCGCCGTGGCATTCTAGCAGAACAGACTACCGTGGAGTTAGGGGCGATCGCCCAACGGGCCCTACAAACCCAAAAACCCATCTATCTCGTTAAACTAGACCTCTACCCCGGTCGCATTGAATTTAATTATTTACCAACCAACACACAAGGGGTAATTTGTCAACCCATTGGCGCTGAAGGGTTAATGATTTTAGGAGCCAACGCACCGCGCAGTTACACCAAACAAGATGAAACCTGGATTGCCGGAATTGCCGAAAAGTTATCGGACACCCTACAACGTCAGCTTGGCACAACGAGTCATGGATAGAGCAACCCCCCCTCCCCTCGATGGGAGGAGAGAGTTCCCCTGCCTCTTTGTCTCTCTTTCTCGGTGTCCTCTGTGACTCTGTGGTTCTCCCCCTCCCCATCCCCATGAAACCCTCTCGGGTCAACACTCGACTCCTGCTGCTACTCTTCGGAGGAAGCCTATTACGGCTGCTTACCCTGGGGGACAAAGCCCTATGGCTCGATGAAGTGCTAACCGCCCTCTTTAGCTTCGGGCGAGAGATGGCCGATATTCCCCAGGGTCAATTTTTCTCCGTCTCAGAACTGCCCCTACACCTGAGTCTCAACCCCGAAGCAAGCTGTCAGGAAATCGCCATAACCCTGGCCCGTGAGTCGACCCACCCGCCACTATTTTTCTGCTGGCTTCAGCAGTGGTTGCGGCTGTTAGCCCCCCTAGGATTATCCTTGGCCGATGAGTTGCGATCGCTGCCGGCCCTCTTGGGAGTGCTGCTGATTGGGACGATGTATTGGCTCAATCGCCTGGCCCTATCCCCCCAAGCCGGACTCCTGACGGCGGGGTTGGTGGCGGTGTCTCCTTTTGCCGTCTATCTCTCTCAAGAAGCTCGCCACTATACCCTGCCCTTGCTGCTGATTAGTCTTAGTTTAGGGGCCTTGCTGTCTTGGATTCGTTGCCGTTTGGGCGATCGCCCCCTCAACGTCGGCACTCGCCCTCTCTGGGTCATCTGCCATAGTATTGGCCTCTATAGCCATTACTTCATGGCGATCGCCTATCTGGCCCAAATGGCGACCTATATCACCCTACGTCTGGGCTGGAACCGTCTCAGTTGGACTCACTCATCAACACCAACGCCTCACCGCTTCTCCAAATCGGACTTGGCAGATCTGATAACGTTGACGCTGCCGGGCCTGCTCTTTCTCCCCTGGCTCTCTCAACTGAGTCAACATCTGCAACGCTCAGAAACGGACTGGTTCCAACCCTTTGAACCCAGTTGGACGGATCATCTCGCCCCCCTGGGGCAAACCCTAGCCAGTTGGGTGGTGATGTGGGTTACCCTTCCCATCGAACAACAACCCTGGGCGATCGCCATCCCCAGTGGACTAGCCATGCTGGGCATCACCGCCTGGCTGGCCCGGATGACATGGCAGGGAGGAGAACGGCTGTGGTCTGAAAAATCCCGCCGCCTACCGCTACTGCTGTTTCTCCTCGTCACCGCTTGGACGCTGCTCGGATTTGCCATCCTCGTCTATGGCTTCGGGAAAGATATCACAGTCGCCCCACGCTATCACTTTGTCTATTATCCCAGCCTCTGTGCCTTAGTGGCTGCTGCTCTCAGCCGCCATGACTCCCGGAAAATTCCGGCGATCGCCCTGGTGGTCGGCCTAATCAGTAGCCTCGTAGTGATTTCCGGTTTCGCCTTTGAGAAACCCTATCAGCCTCGTCACATTGCCCAACAACTGACGCGATCGGCCTCCATCCCCTTAGAAGTGGTTATCGGCTATGAAAACAGCCAAGAAATCGCCCTAGGGCTAAGTTTTGCCCTCGAACTCCCTCCCCCAACTCAAATGGCGTTCCTCAGTCGTCAACAGGGCTATGAACAAACCTGGCAGCATCTGGCCCAACTGCCCCACTCAGTCCAAGTCCCAGACACCCCCTCCTCGGCCGCTGAATGGGATTTATGGATTATCGCCCCAGGATTACGGGAAGCCGAATATCCGCCACAGCTACTGCGTCAAGGGTTAGGGTGCGATCGCATCCCCGATGAATATTACCGTCTCGGGATTCCCTACCAACGGTATCACTGTCAGCATCCTGGAGTCTGATTAGAATAGAAGGGAGAGCCTAGGGCCTGCACCCGATTTAACTATGTTTGTTCAAAAATCCTCTTATGAAAACGCGATCGCTCGCTATTGCGACACGCCAGACACTCTGGAGTTGCTGCGACAACATCGCCCGTACCTAGAGGCGATTCCCAGTCTGCGGCGGCCAGACGAGAGCCTAATTTTACTGCCCTTCCCCTTGGTGCGGTTACGAGAACCCCTCAGTCAACGGGGTTTAAGTGGCCTAGATATTCGTGCCGGAGAAACGGTGTGTTTGCCCTGTGAGTTGGGAATCATCATGTGTGAACCCGATTGGCAGGTGAAAGTCGGGGTCGAGATTTTCATCCTCATTCACCGCCCCCAGGAAGACTTCTCGGATTTACTGCTACGCTGGCGACAAACTCAAGTGTTGCTCGATCGCGGCTATGAATGGGTCATGCCCTATCGCTATCGTCACATTTACAGTGAAGCTGCTCAACGAATTTTTCCCCTGTTTGTTCTCTTTGAAGAAACGCCGCTCCATATCAAACGAGGGTTAGAGGGCGCGTGTCTTCCCTATGTCATCGAACCCAGCCCGGTTCAGGAGTCAGAGTTGGAAGAGGAACTATTTTCGACGGAAAGCCCCATGTTGTAGTCTGGCGGAGTCTGGCTGGTTTTCGCCGCCAGATTCAGGCTCTAGGCTCGCAGCAATTTTCATTTAATGGAACTTGCTGGGATTTAGGTCCACTGGTTGACAAAAGGGAAAAAAAGATTAAGGTGGCAGAATCATAAAGATTAACGTGGCAGAATAAAGGTTACCCAGGTTCTCCCAGCGTTTGAGGGAGAGCAAGCGGCCTTCAAGCCGTTGCGGCCGCGAGCGAGCGATACGGTACTTTCTCTGAGGTCTCCAAAACTGCCAGGTGAGTCCTCGCGACAATACTACATTCTTATCTTCACAACTAATCCAAGTTCATGCCTAAGGTATCCCGCCGGCATTTTGTCCAGGTAGCAAGTGGAACACTGGCTACTCTTGGTCTTCATGGGACTCAACTGCTACAACATCGGAAGGTGCTTGCCCAGCCGACGTCTCGCAGGCTTGGGCTGGTTATTGGTATCAATGCTTATGTCGATGCGCCTCTCTATGGCTGTGTGAATGATGCGATTTTGCAGCGGCAATTGCTGATTCACCGATTTGGATTCAATCCCCGTGATGTGGTGATGCTGCTTGACCAACAGGCCACCCGTCAAGGCATTCTCGATGCGATCGAGGACCATCTGATTGACCAGGCCAAACCAGGGGATATCGTGGTTGTTCACTTCTCTGGGCATGGCTCCCTCGTCCATGATCTAGATCCGATTTGCGTCAATCCTAGGACAGGAGAGGGAATGGCTGGAACCCTAGTACCTGTAGATGGAACTTTACCCAGGATAGGGGAGGCACGAGAGGGAGTGGTTCCCGATATTATGGGGCACACTCTATTTCTACTCATGTCGGCTATTCAAACGGATCATTTAACCGTAGTTTTAGACAGTTGTTATGCCGGTGCCGCTACCCGCGATGATGTACGGGTGAGGGCACGAGAGGGGGGCGAGGGGGGCGATCGGATCACCATCTCGCATCAGGAGAAGGCTTATCAAGATAGGTGGCTTGCTCATTTTGGCTGGTCGCGGGAGGAATTTGTGGAGCAATATCAACAAGGAGTGGCAAGGGGGGTCGTGTTGGCAGCAACGCAAAACCACCAACTGGCTATTGATGAACAGTTGAATGGTTTTGTAGCGGGGGCATTTTCATATCGTTTGACCCAGCATTTGTGGCAGCAAGATGGTACACCTGACCATGTCCTTGCAGAAATCCAGCAGCAAATCCCTGAGAACTATCGCCAGCAGCCGAAGCTGGAAGTTGCTGTGGGCAGTGACTATGGACAACGGCCCCTTTATTTTGTGGAAAATCCGAATGCCATTGGTCACGCTTTAGTGATTGAACAAGAGGGCGATCGCGTTCGGTTGCTCTTGGTGGGAATCGATCCGGGAACTGTGAGGGCCGGGACAATTTTTGTTAACCCAGATTCTCAAAGGAGGGTAACTGTTGGCACAAGGGACGGATTAATTGCGATTGGTCAAACAACAGGATCAATTGCGATCGGAGCAGTGTTGACGTTAGGGGAAGACTGAGGGAGGGAGGTCAAACTGATAGCCTGACATCAAGCTCCGATCAAGTTTTTGTAAGGGCTGATATGGAAGTCATCCTGGATCAGCTAGAGAGTTAACGATAGGGTAACGTGACCAATGGATCGCACTTGGATCGGAATGTGGAGATACTTATGGTGAGTCGAAAACGATTTTTCAAGAGAGAACACCGCTACATGGGGCTGCTACTGAGTGTGGTTTTTGCTACTGCGACCAGTACCCCCATTCACGCCCAACCCCAAATTCCTCTATTGTCTCAGTCACTACTTACGACAACCCCTAGTCCATCAGAAGCACAGCCCTCCAGACAAGCATTTGGTGGACAAGTTGCTGTATTTTTGGGGCATAAGGATACAATCACCAGTGCCGAATTCAGCCCCGATGGTCAACGCATCTTGACTGCTGCCTCTTTTGATAAAACTGCCCGATTATGGGATCTTCAAGGAAATCTCTTAGCTGTCTTGCAAGGGCATGAACGTTTGATTTACAGTGCTACTTTTAGTCCTGACGGTCGGTATATATTGACTAATGGTGGCGATAGAACTGCCCGTTTGTGGGACAGCCAAGGTAATTCTCTCGCTGTCTTACGGGGACAGAATCGTTCTTATGCAAGTGCTGTATTTAGCCCCAATGGTCAGCATATTTTGACTAACAGCGAAGGTAAAACTGCCCGCTTATGGGATCTCCAAGGTAATATCCTGGCTGTTCTACGGGGGCACGATAGTCAAATTAGAAGTGCTGTATTTAGCCCCGATGGTCAGCATATTCTGACTGCCAGCCTAGATAAAACTGCTCGGTTATGGAATCTTCAAGGTAATATCCTGGCTGTTCTACAGGTACACGATAGTGAAATTACAAGTGCTTTATTCAGCCCCGATGGTCAGCATATTCTGACTGCCAGCCTAGATAAAACTGCTCGGTTATGGAATCTTCAAGGTAATCCTATCGCTGTCTTACGGGGACATAGTGCTTATATCAGCACTGCTGTATTCAGCTCGGATGGTCAGCATATTTTGACTGCTGGTAGCGATGAAACTGCCCGACTATGGAATCTCCAGGGGGATCTCCTGACTGTATTTCGGGGGCATGAGAATAGGATTGCTCGTGCTGTATTTAGCCCCAATGGTCAGCATATTTTGACTGCCAGCGAAGATAAAACTGCCCGATTATGGGATCTTCAAGGAAATCTCTTAGCTGTCTTGCAGGAATATGGAAGTGTCCTCACAAGTGCTGCATTTAGTGTAGACGGGCGATATATTCTGACTTCAGCTACTAGCGATTATCAATCTGCCCGTTTATGGGATCGCCGAGGTCAACTCTTGGCTGTGTTGCCAGCTCACCAGAGTGTGGATGGATTTCACCGGGCTATATTTAGCCCGGATGGTCAGTACATTTTTACTTATGGTTTCGGCCACATTGCTCGGCTGTGGGATATATCAGATGCAATTGCGACCCAAGTCGAACAAATTACTGCTCTGCAAGCCCTTCAAGAAGGTGTCTTCAGCAGAAATGCTCAAATCAACATCTTTCAGGGGCATACAGGTCGTTTAGATCATGTCGCCTTTAGCCCTGATGGTCAGCATATCTTGACTGCTAGTAGAGATCGAACTGCCCGATTATGGAATCTCCAAGGCAATCTTCTAGCTATTTTACAGGGGCATACAGGTGCTGTCTCCGGTGTTGTTTTTAGCCCCGATAGTTTGCAAATCCTTACTACCAGCCGGTCGGATAACACAGTCCAGTTATGGGATCGCCAAGGTAACCTCGTAGTTATGTTGCAGGGACATGAGGGTGAAGTAAAAAGTGCTGTATTTAGCCCCGATGGTCAGCAAATTCTGACTGCCAGCGAAGATAAAACTGCCCGCTTATGGGATCTCCAAGGTAATCTCTTGGCTGTTCTACGGGGACACGATGGTGAGGTTAGAAGTGCTATATTTACCTCAGATGGACAGTCCATATTGACTCGCAGTCTCGACCAAACTGCTCGGTTATGGACTCTCCAAGGGAATCCTCTCGCTGTCTTACGGGGACATAGTGCTTATATCAGCACTGCTGTGTTTAGTCCCGATAGTCAGCATATTTTGACTTCCAGTGCAGATCAAACTGCCCGCTTATGGGATCTCCAAGGTAATCTTCTGACTGTTCTACGAGGGCATGAGGATAGGGTCAACAGTGCAGAATTTAGCCCTGATGGTCGGCATATTTTGACTATTAGTGGGAGTAGATCTGCTGGGTTATGGGATCGCCAAGGTAATCTTCTGGTTATTTTACGGGGACATGAAGATGCGGTTACTAGCGCCAAATTTAGCCCCAATGGTCGTTACATCTTGACTGCGAGTGGGGATAGAACCATCCGTTTGTGGGATTACCAAGGTAATCTCTTAGCTCTCTTGCGGGGACATGAAGATGCAGTTACCGACGCAGAATTTAGCCCTAATGGTCGTTACATTTTGACGGCTAGTTTTGATCAAACTGCTCGCTTATGGGACGTATCCGCTGCCATTGATCTTCAAGCCGAAGAAACATCTGTCCAGCTAGCCTTTGAGGCAACTGTGTCTGATCGAAACGCTCCTCAAGCAGAAGCCGCCCTTCAATCTGCGATCCAACTCAATCACCAAGATACCGCTGAGGCGAGGCAACAGGGGCTGCAAAAATTAGACGAAGCCCTCAATCTGTATCGTACCGATAACAACCTAGCGAAAGCCGCCTACACCCTACTCCTCATCGGCAACATCTACACCGACTTAGGGCAATTCCAAGCTGCCCTGGATGCTTATACCGAAGCCTTGCCTCTGTCTCGCCAAGCTGGGGATAGAGCAGAAGAAGCCGCTATTCTCAATCGCTTGGGGCAACTCTACACCACCCTAGCTGTTCCCGAAACCGCCCTAGATTACCACAACCAAGCCCTGCCCCTGCTGTATCAACTCAACGACAAGGGCGGTGCTGCTGCTACCTTCAACAACATTGGCGATATTCAAGCTGATGCCAACGAATGGGAAGCTGCCCGGGATAACTATACCCAAGCCCTGATTATCTCCCGTCCCGCTGGAGATCTCGCTGCCGAAGCCACCGCCCTGAGTAATATTGGCAGCACTTACATTCCTGCTGGGGATTGGGGTACTGCCCTCAATGCCTACCAGCAAGCCCTGATCATTACTCGTCACCTCAACGACAAAATCCACGAAAGCAGCATCCTCAACCAACTGGGAACTATCCACGCTGCCTTAGGGGACAACGCCACTGCCCTCGAACATTACAACCAAGCCTTAGCCTTAGCTCAACAACTCGGCTATAAAACCGAAGAAGCCGATATTTTTTATAACCAAGCCCGCCTTAACCGCCAGCAAAATAACCTCACCGCTGCTAAAGCCGATATTGAAAACGCAATCGAGATTGTTGAGGCTCTGCGTAGCGAAATTGCTAGTCAAACCCTACGGCAATCCTACTTTGCCCGCAACCAAGCCTACTACCAGCTCTACATCGACCTGCTGATGCAACAGCATCAACAAACCCCCAATCAGGGCTACGATGCCCTCGCCCTCCACGTCAGCGAACGCGCCCGCGCCCGTAGCCTCCTCGAACAGCTCACCGAAGCCGGCCTCAACCTCAGAGCCGACCTCGACCCCGCCCTCCTTGCTGAAGAACAACGCCTCACCCAAGCCCTCAACGCTGCCGACCAAAAACGCCTTGACCTGCTCAACAGCAGCTACAGCAACAACGATCTTGAGGCTGTGAAAGCAGAAATTGATGCCATCCTCCAGCAACTCCAACGCCTAGAAGCTCAGATCCGCCAAGCCAACCCCGCCTACGCCAACCTCAGATATCCCGATCCTCTCGTCCTCGCCGACATCCAAAGCAAAATCCTCGACGACAAGACCCTGCTCCTGCAATACGCCCTCGGTGACGAGCGCAGTTATCTCTTCCTCGTCAGCAAAACTAGCCTCAAAACCTACACCCTGCCCCCCAAAGCCGAGATTGAGACAGCGGTGGAAGCCTACCGCGCCCTGCTCCAGTCCCCCAGCTTCACCGATCTGAGCCAGGGGCAGCAACTGAGCCAAATGCTATTGGGTCAATTGGCCGATGAACTGAGGGATCAACGCCTGGTCATTGTCGGGGATGGCAAACTCCAACTTCTGCCCTTTGCTGCCTTACCTTGGGGTTCAGGGACAAGCTCCGCGCCCCTGCTGGCTAATCACGAAATCATTACCCTGCCCTCTGTCACCAGTCTGGCAGTGCAGCGGGAACAGTGGCAACAACGCCCACAAGCCCCTAAAACCCTGGCAGTGCTGGCTGACCCGGTGTTCACAGCCAATGATCCGCGTTTGGGGGAGAATGCTAGGACGATCGTTTCTGGAGATCTATCCAGAGAGCCAAGCTTGGTTCAAGATCCGGTTCGTAATAGCTGTGGAGACTTCGCTCGCCTCCCCTACACCGCCGCCGAAGCCGAGCAAATTCTCGCCCTCGTCCCTGCTGCCCAGCAATTCAGCGCCTTAGGCTTCGATGCTAACCACGCCACCGCCACCGCCGCCAACCTCAACCAGTATCAGATCGTCCACCTTGCCACCCACGGCTGCATTCAAGATAATCCTCTACTCTCTAATCTGGCGCTTTCCTTCTTCCAACCCGATGGCCAAAGAGCCGAAAGCAGTTCGCTGAAACTGCAAGATATCTACAACTTAGAACTCAATGCTGAATTGGTTGTTCTAAGCGCTTGTCAAACCGGGACGGGCAAGGAAGTTCAAGGCGAAGGTATTGTTGGTTTAACCCGTGGCTTTATGTACGCCGGGGCACGCCGGATTGTCGTGAGTTTGTGGAGTGTGAACGATCGCGCCACCTCAACCCTCATGGGTGACTATTACCGCCAGATGCTGCAACAAGGACGCGATCCAGCAGCAGCGCTACAACAAGCACAACTGGCGATGTGGCAAAGCGGCAACAACTCAGCCCCTTACTACTGGGCACCATTCACCATTCAAGGCGATTGGTAAATTGCACCAAACTATAACCATAGAAACCAGGTTAGCGATTCTTCAGGATCGATCGCTCTTGCCTTCGTGCTTTCGACTGTGCTAGGATGTCAGAGCGAAAATTTCGTGCGGACGTGGCGGAATTGGTAGACGCGCTAGATTTAGGTTCTAGTACCGCAAGGTGTGAAGGTTCAAGTCCTTTCGTCCGCATTGTATAATTAAAAAAGATTCCCGCAACGGGAATACCCCCAACCCCGGCTTCCCCCAAGCCGGGGTTCCCTCATGGCGGCTAATCCTTCTGAGTATCGGCCTCTCGCAGGGCGGCGATAATCTTGCTGTTAGCTTTGGGGAAGGGAAACTCATCGAGTTCATCTAACCTTACCCAGCGGATTTCCTGGGATTCGAGGGCTTGGGGGTCTCCCGATAGATGCCGACAGTGATAGACATGGAGAGAGACTTTGAAGTGACTGTAGGCGTGGCTGACGGTAATTAGGTGATCGCCGACTTCCACATCAATGGCCAGTTCTTCTTGGATTTCACGGCGAATACAGTCGGGATAAGATTCACCGGCTTCGAGTTTACCGCCAGGGAACTCCCACAGGCCCCCCAGGAGACCCTCCTCGGGACGGCGATCAATCAAAATTTGTTGGCGATCGTTCCAAATTACGGCCACGCCAATTTCTTTGTGGGGTAGGGGTGAACGGGATTCAGTCATGGGAAGATCCTGTTGAGTATGGGTTTGATAGGCTTGGCATTCATGCCGCCAGGGACAAAGTAGACAAGCGGGATTTTTGGGGGTGCAACAGGTGGCCCCCAAGTCCATGATGGCTTGGTTGAAGTCTCGGGGGTTTTGAGGATCGAGAAGTTGACCCGAGAGATCCCACAGTTCCGTTAAGGCTTTGGACGGGGGAACGGCTAGGGCAATCAGTCGGGCTAAGACTCGTTTAACGTTGCCATCGAGTAGGGGCTGAGGTTGGGCAAATGCAGCACTAAGAATTGCTCCAGCGGTACTGCGGCCAATTCCGGGAAGGGCTAATACCTCATCATAGCTTTGGGGAAATTCCCCATGATGGCGATCGCAAATCTCTTGGGCACTTCGGTGCAGGTTGCGGGCCCGGGCATAGTAGCCTAATCCTTCCCAGGCTTTGAGAACGGTTTGTAAGTCGGCTTGGGCCAAACGTTGCACATCGGGGAACTGCTGCATCCACCGTTCAAAGTAAGGGAGAACGGTTTTCACTTGCGTCTGTTGCAACATCACTTCCGAAATCCAGATTCGGTACGGGGTGGGGTGATCTCGCCAGGGAAGCGATCGCCCCTGGTGACGATACCACTCCAGCAGCGATCGCCGTAACTGGTGGCGTTGGGTGTCGCTGAATTGTCTCGAATGCCCCCCCATCAATCCATCACCATGATTACAAACCCTGTCATTTTAAAGCATCTTGGCCCTGGCTTATCCCCTCAACGGGGGGTCTGCATACTCCAATCTTTTAAAAAAAACTGTCTCAAAGGCTACAATAACTCGTGATTCATGGGGGTCATTTTTGTCAAGATATGCTGACAAAATAAGCAAACAAACTAGGTTAAAGAGTCAAGCAAAGAGGAGTAAATTAAACCGTCAATTACGAGCAGTTTGATCTAAAATACAACTTAGGCATTCCACGGTTTCTAAATGGGTCGCCACAGCTTTCACGTCACAACTGAATAGTGTTTTTCTCTTCACCTGCCATGATGCAACTTTATCCCGCACCCGCTAGGCTTCAGTCCCTTAATACTCAACGAGTTCCTGAGATACACCCTCCTCCAGGTGCTCAGGTCGGCGGCGATCGCACCACCTTCCCCACCATTTATTCGAGCCTTTCACCTCAGTCCCTAATTTCGGAAGTGTTATCGTCTTATGACATTGAGCGAGTCATCTCCTGTCAATTTTGGAATCGGGGATTAAGTGATGTCTACCTCGTGCAAACCATCAGCCGCTCCTATATTTTGCGGGTCTCTCATCACCACTGGCGCAGCCGTTCAGATGTCTATTTTGAATTAGAATTTCTCTCATTCTGTCGCGATCGCTGTTTACCCATCGCCTATCCCCTACGCACCACCGATAATCGTCTAGCAGTGGACATTAACGCCCCGGAAGGGGAACGCTATGCAGCCCTATTTGTCTTTGCTGAAGGGGAAGTGCCCCTAGGAGATGTCAACCCCACACAAAGTTATCTCCTCGGAGAAACCCTCGCCCGCATCCATGAAGCGGCCCATCTCTTCCGCAGTCGCTATCATCGCGAACCCCTCTCCTTAGAGTATTTATTCGATCGCTCGTTGCACGTAATTTCTCCCTTCTTCTCTAAGCGTCCTGGCGATCGCGACTATCTCAACGAGACCATCGCCGACAGTAAAGCCCGCCTAGAAGCCCTACCCCAATCCGAACCCCACTGGACCATTTGCTGGGGAGATCCCCATAGTGGCAACGCCCATTTTACTCCCGATGGCCGCGTCACCCTTTTTGATTTTGACCAATGCGGCTATGGTTGGCGGGTCTTCGACGTGGCCAAATTCCTCCATATTGCTCTCCGAACCGGCATTAGTCGTAAAATTCGCGATGCCTTCCTCGTCGGTTATGAGAGCGTTAGCCCCCTCGAACCCATCGAAACGGAAATGTTTCAACCCCTCACCCAAGCGGCCCATCTCTGGAGTTGGGCGATCGCCGTCAACAACGCCATGATGGACAACCACAGTCGTCTGGACAACAGTTATTTCAGCCAACGCCTCGAACAACTCAAACTGCTGCGTTCTCCTGACTGGGGACTGTTCTAACTCTCACGTCTCACCCCAGTCCTCATCGATCTGCTGACGTGCCGCGACAATCTCTTGATGTAACTGTTGCCAATCGATCTCAGCTTCAGGCCCATAGTGAACCATGCGCCCCCCTTGTAGATGTAACACTTGGGAGGCAAACTGACGCACCAAATCCAATTGATGATTCGCCATCACCAGAATCATCGATCGCTCCTGAGTCAGCGTCGAGAGGAGGCCCATTAACATCTCCCCCCGGCCCACATCGAGGGCGGAAGTAGGTTCATCGAGTAAGAGAACCTGCGGTTCCGTCGCCAAGGCCCGGGCGATCGCCACCCATTGCCGTTGTCCGAGAGATAATTGCAGTTCCGTCTTCGGCAACCAATCCGAGGGAATTTTCAGGCGATCGCACCACTCATCAATCCGTCGCTGAATCTCTGCTGCCCCTACCCCCCGTAATTTGAGGGGATAGGCCATGGCCTCGATCACCGTCATCCCCAATAACGTCGACTCCTGAGGAACCAAAACAATTTGACGGCGTATCTCCAGAACAGGAAGTTCCCCCAACGGGCGATCGCCCCAGATAATCCTCCCCGCCGTTGGGTCCTGTAACCGATTCAACAGCCGCAACAGAAGCGATTTTCCCGCCCCCGAAATTCCCACCAGTCCCAGGCGATCGCCCCACCTCAGTTGTAGAGAAATCTCCTCAAGCAGCGTCAAGCGCCCTGAAGCCGTCGCCAGATAAACGCGATCGAGGGTTAAAGACATAGCAAATCCAGATACAATCGAGCCAACGTGGAGCCAACCCCCTCAATCATGCCATGACCGCTGACCCCCTACCTCGTCTCTCGATTCTCGGAAGTCCCGTCCATCTCCATCCCAACTATTGCCAATGGCTGCGATCGCAACTCGATCAGCAGCGGGGCCTGCATGTGGTCACCCTCAACGCCGAAATGACCATGCAAGCCCAACAAAACCCCCAACTCGCCGCCGCCATTCAGGAAGCAGACTTAGTCATCCCCGACGGGGCCGGCGTTGTCTTGTACCTGAAACTCATCGGCCAACCCTGCCAACGCCAACCAGGAATCGAACTCGCCCAACACCTGCTGGCCCAACTGTCTCCCCAAGAATCCGTTGTCTGCTACGGTGGCAAGCCTGAGGTGATCCAACAGGCCGCCCGTCACCTGCGTCAGCAGTATCCCCACCTCACCCTTAGCGGTGTCTATCACGGCTATCTCAACGAAGACGAACAACATCAACTCCTGCAAGACTTACAGCAGCAACAACCCGCCGTCATCCTCGTGGGGTTAGGAGTTCCCCGACAAGAACTCTGGATTCAACAGCATCGCCATCACTGTCCCCGGGCCATCTGGATTGGCGTGGGGGGTAGCTTTGACATCTGGGGAGGCGTCAAACCCCGTGCCCCCCGATGGATGGGAGATAATCATTTAGAATGGGCCTACCGGCTGTATCAAGAACCCTGGCGTTGGCGCAGAATGTTAGCTCTGCCTAAATTTGCCTTCAACGCCCTCGTCGAGATTATGATGGGCAAGCGGCAAGGAAAACGGAACAGACAAGCCAAACGGACTCAAAAATAGGCATCACTCGCCCCTACCCAACTTGTTGTCAAAAACCATCAATTGGGGCATATTGTCTCATTATTTCCCCCAATTGTTTCTGATATCTTTTCGTTTTCTCTTGTTTTTTATGATAATTAGATAGGAGTGATTTGCTGCTGTGAAACTAGGTGATTGGATTGCTGTTGTTTGCTTTATTATCGCCCTCGTAATTATCTGGGAGTTTCGCGAAGCTCTCCTGTTGGTCATGGGCGCAGTAGTCTTGTCGATTGCCCTCAATAGCTTAGTTCGGCTTCTGCAAAACTGGGGCGATCGCTTGCAGATGAAACCCTCACGGGGCATGGCAGTCTTTATTTCCATTATTTTAGTTGGGCTATTTGGCACCTTATTTTTTGCCCTAGTCGCCCCCCCGTTCATCAATCAGTTTCAACAGCTCATTGAACTCGCCCCTATTGGCTTTCAGAGGTTCTTGAACTGGCTAGATCAAATTCGCATTTCACCACCAGTCTGGCTCAACCTCGAACAACTGCAACTCCCCAATTTTTCGGAATTAGCCCAACAGGTCGGCCCCCTCGCTCAAAATGTCATTGAGAACTTTGTCACCTTCTTTTCTAATTCCTTAGCCGTCTTAGTCAAGCTGCTATTTGTCTTGGTCTTGACGGTGATGTTTCTAGTTGACCCCACCTCCTACCGCAACCTGCTGATTCGGCTATTTCCCTCCTTTTACCGACGGCGAGCCGATAAAATCCTTACCCTCTGTGAAGAAGTACTACTGGGCTGGATGGGGGGCATTGTCATCAACTCCCTCTTTGTCGCCATCCTGAGTGCTCTTGGCTTAGCTGCACTGCAAGTTCGCTTTGTCTTTGCCCATGCCCTCTTGGCGGGAGTGTTCAACTTTGTCCCCAATATTGGCCCGATGTTAAGCGTGATCTTTCCCATTTCGGTGGCCCTGTTGGATAGTCCCTTAAAAGCCTTAGGGGTTCTCATCTTATACCTGGTGATCCAAAATGTGGAGAGTTACTGGTTTAGCCCCATGGTGATGCGGAAGCAGATTTCCTTGTTGCCCGCCGTCACCCTGACGGCTCAAATCTTCTTTGCTACCTTCTTAGGCTTGCTGGGGCTAATTTTGGCGTTACCCTTAGCCGTGGTCACGAAAACTTGGTTAGAAGAAGCCTTTTTCAAAGATTTTCTCGATCGCTGGGGGGGCAATCCTCGCCGTGAAATCTCCCGGCAAATGGTTGCGATTGAAGAGGCGCAACTCTCCCCGAGTCATGGGGAGATGGTAACCGAGGGGATGGCTGATCCCTGGGAGAGTTAATCGGAAGCCGTTGATTTTGACGTTGACTTGACAGGTGAGCGATGAGTGGTCTTAATTATTGGTTAAGTATTAATCGCTTCGCACACAACACCGGGGAAAACAAGAGCTTATGCAATTGCTAAAAACACGGATTCTGTTAGGGTTGGCCACCCTAGGCTTGGGGGGGATAATCACCCCGGAGGCGAGCGCCCACAGTCATCAAGAGACCCCACGCACCTCTGAGGTGGCGGCACGATTTGAACAGGCCGAAGTGGATTCGGGTCAATTTATCGCCATTGCCGCCCCCGTCGGGCGAACCAACGGCTATCAACTCCTCGTCATTGAACAACGCTCGAATAGCCGCCCTTGTTGGCAAGAACGAGGCAGCCATCCCACCCAAGTTGATCCGTTGTTACTAGAGTTTGACTTTACAGGCATTTGCGGCCGCAGCACCGATAGCAATGGCTACTCCATTCGGGCCGGACAACAAGATTTAGGATTACGTTACAATCTGCACGTTAGAGAGCGCGGTGGAGAATTAGTCTTAATGGGCATTCCCATGGGGGGAGATCGCAGTCTGCCCCGCTTGGAACTCGGACGGACTCGGGGACCGGCTAGTGGGGGATTTTATCGCCTTCACCTCGATCCCGGCTGGCGCTTTACCCGTCGCAGCTACCAGGGACAAACCTTAGGTCATATTTATCTAACCCATGACGCAACGGTGACCCAAATCGCCAATCAAAGCCCCTCCCGCCCCAGCGAGGCGGTTCAGGAGCGATCGCCGAGAGTCGAGACGCAACCCGAATTGAGCGTCACCTCCCCCGAGTCTGAGGAATCCAACAGCTCCTTGGACCGTCCCGACACCATCGAGTTTGGTGAAGACCCCCGGATCATGTCCCCAGAGAATTACAGGCCCGCCCCCGGCAACAGCCTGTTCCCTCTTACCCCCGAGGGCGCTCAGGAGGAGAGCCTCCTCTACGATGAAGTGGAGGAACAACCCTTCGCCGCCCCAGTTCCCCGGCGACAATTCCCTGACTCGCCTCTGCCGGCCTTCCAGGACGAGAGTTGAGGCAGTTGGCAGGTTTTCGGTTGACAAAATAGCCTCAATGTGATACAGGCGCTTCACTTAACGAGAGCGTTGTCGCACCTGTCGCTGTAACTGTTGCAAATCTCGCTCAACTTCTTGGCGAAGACTGCGGTTATGAGGATCGGTGCGCAACGCTTTTTTCAGATAAATGTGGGCTTTACGAGACTCACCGCGCTGCATGGCGTGGCGGGCCACCCGCTGATAGGTGACCGCCTGCCACTGACGCACTTCGAGATCCACCGCCAGTCGTTGCGATAACCCTTCCACCAGGGCGATCGCATAGGCAAACTTCCCTTGACTGAGTAACCGTTGCAGACGATAGTACGCCTGAGACTTCAACTGACACTCCAAGGGGGACAGTTGGGGATGATGCCGAAACGGTGAGGTGGGTTGAGGGGGAGGAGGTGGTGAGGACGTGGTTGGGGTATGGGCCGGTGGGGCCGTTGTGGGAACCGGCCCCTGAGGGTTAATCGGCCTAGCGGGAACCACCTCCAACAGAACCTGATAGGCTTGATGTAAGCGCACAAAGGGATCATGAGGGAGTCCAGGATTGAGATCCGGATGTAACCGTCGCGCTAAGCGTCGATAAGAGGCTTTCACCTCAGCTAGACTCGCGTGGGGGGTTAATCCTAACAGGCGATAACAATCCAGTAACTCCATGGAGGCTCAACAAAAGGACAAAAAAAGAGGACTTCCCCCGGATTGTAGCCGAGGGAAGCCCCATTTAACCAATTAGACCGGCTTTCCTTCCAAGACGCGATCAATCAGTCCGTATTCCTTGGCCTGTTCTGCCGAGAGGAAGAAATCCCGATCCATATCCTTCTCGATTTTCTCAATCGTCTGTCCCGTGTTAGCCGCATAAATGCCATTCAACTGATGGCGAATCCGCAGAATCTCCTTCGCCTCAATTTGAATGTCACTGGCTTGGCCACGAGTTCCCCCAGAGGGTTGGTGAATCATAATCCGGGAGTGGGGCAAGGCCAGACGTTTTCCAGGGGTTCCGGCGGAGAGTAAGAACGACCCCATCGAGGCCGCTAAGCCAACGCAAATCGTCACCACATCGGCTTTAATATGCTGCATGGTGTCATAGATAGCCATCCCGGAACTGACCACCCCACCGGGAGAATTGATATAGACCATGATGTCTTTATCGGGATCTTCCGAGGCTAAATACAGCATCACGGCAATCACTTGATTGGCGAGTTCATCGTCAATATCCCGGCCGATGAAGATAATCCGCTCGCGATAGAGGCGGTTGTAAATATCAATCCACTGGGTGTAGGTATCCCCAGGCATTTGATACGGAACTTTAGGCACGCCAATAGGCATAACGAGAAATTCTCCCTTAAAACGATAACGATAGTGAAGGGCCCTCAAGGAGCATTCAATGAATAGAGGGGGCGTCCTGATTTAGGACACGCCCGCCAGTTGTTGAGTGTGTTTGTCCCCTTTCTCACTGACGAGAACGCGGTCAATCAGGCCATAGTCTTTGGCTTGTTCTGGGGTCAGATAGAACAAGCGATCCATATCCTTGGCAATTTTCTCAACGGAATGACCGGTATTCTGAGCAAAAATTTCCAACATAGTGGCCTTGTTGTCCAGGACTTCCTTAGCCCGAATTTGGATATCGGTGGCTTGTCCTTGGGCAAAGCTTTTCGGCTGTTGCAAAATAATTGAGGCATGGGGCAGACTGGCACGACAGCCGGGAGTCCCAGCCGATAACAGCATCGCCGCCATTCCCATGGCCGTTCCCAAACAAATGGTATGAACGGGGGGCTTGATGTAGTTGAGGGTATCGCAAATGGCAAAGGCCTCAGTCTCAAAGCCAACGGGTTCCCCGCCATAGTTGGAGGTTCCCGTGGAGTTGATATAGATTTTGATGGGTTTGTCGGGGTCGTCGTACTGTAAATAGAGGAGTTGGGCAATGATCAACTCCGTCACTTGGGCAACTAGAGGCATCCCCAAATAGACGATTCGCTCTTTAAGAAGTAGGGAGGGCAAATCCGGGGGAGGGGTGCGATTCGTTGAACCGCCGTAATAGGGAGATTGGACCGCTTGAATCGGTAGGTTCATAGGATACTTCCGAGGCTCGATAACGATAGCTGTAATGAAACGGCTGGCTTGGACTTGCTTAGACTCGCTCTTGATGCCGCGATTCAGCCTTTTATATATCTTAACGTCTTTGGGGAATCGGCTTGGGGGAGTCAACGGGGGATTTCCCTCGGGCGATCGCCCCCATGTCCCCGGCCTTAGGGGAGTTCCACGGAGGTGGGTTTAGCGATATGAGGTAATCCCCAGCCGAGTTTTTCCCGTAAGACTCGGAAAAATTCCGTCGGACGCAGACGCACAAAGCCAGCGGTATAGTCAGATTTCTCGATGACGACGCGATCGTCGGGTAAGACATAGCAACCGGCATTGCCATCAACGACCATCATCATCCGTTCCCGAGTCGCCGGTAGCACTTGCACCAATTCCGTATCGGAGAAAATCAGGGCGCGGGAGGCGAGGGAGTGGGGACAAATCGGCACTAACTGAAGCACTTGGACATTGGGGGTAATCACCGGACCGCCCGAGGAGAGGGAATAGGCGGTCGAACCGGTGGGGGTGGAGATAATCACCCCGTCAGCGGCAATATCGACTGGGGAATGTTGCCCAACGATGACCTCGAAGTGACACATACTGGTTAGGGGTTCCCGATGTAACACCATTTCATTGAGACAGAGGGCTTCCCAGAGAACCGTCTCCTCTCGCAACACCCGCACGGTTACCATGGTGCGCTCTTCGAGACGATAGTTTCCCTCAAAGACGGCCTCTAGGGCGCTGTCGAGTTGCGTGAGATAGGTTTCCGTCAGGAACCCCATATGTCCTGTATTCACGGTTAATAGGGGAATCCCCAGGGGCGCCACCTGGCGGAAGGCGGCTAAGACGGTTCCATCGCCCCCGAGGACGATGCCAAAGTCAAAGTCCTTCTCAAATCCAGGGGGAACTAAGCCATGAATGGGAGTGTGACACACGGGACTGTCGGGTTTGGAGTGACCTAGAATGCCTCCCATTCCCGTGGCGACCCGCACCTGACATCCTCGGGCGGTCAGATCCCGTTCGAGTTGCGTTTTGACGCGACAGGCGGCGGGTTTAACTTCGTTGTAGATAATGCCAACTTTCGGCACGCTCGGAGTTTACCTCTTAGGTTGTACGTTGAACAATCTGTTGAGGGATGGTGATGATCCCAGAGTATCTTCCCATGAATGTTCCCCAGGACAATAGTCCGGTTTGCGGTTTTTGGGGGCTAATCTGAGGATTTGAAGGGTGATCGCTGCCGTTTCTTGCGGGCTTTGGTTTTTTCTTGTTCGTACTCAATTTCTTTGAGTTTCTTCATAATGCGACTGTGATACTCTTGCAAGTACGCTTCCAGAGTCGTCATCTCGTTGGGGTTGATGTCAAAGACAGGATAGACGTCATCCATCTCGGCGGTTAGGGGATTCCCAGCGGCCAAGACTTCGGCAAAATAAAGGCGATCCGCGACGTTCCAGCCCCATTGAAAGAAGCGGGCCGCCCGGCGCACGGTTCGCAATAACCCGAGAGGGGCCCGGGTAATACGGGCGTTGCGGCCGGAGAGACGTTCACAGAGTTGGATAATGTCTTCGGCACTCCAGGCCCGCGTTCCCACAACCGGATAGGTCTGATTGGCGGTTTCAGGCAGGCTGAGGGCCTTCACGGCAAATGTGGCGATATCCTGGGTGTTGGCGTAGGCGATGGGGGCGGCTTTGCCGGTAATCCATACGGGTTGGTTGTCGAGGATGGGGATGGCATATTGGCCGATTAACCCCTGCATAAAGCCCGCCAGTTGTAAGACGGTGTAGTTGAGTCCTGATTCGGCCAGAAAACGCTCGGTACAGCGTTTGATTTCCATGAGGGGAACATGGGGATACTGGTCGTTGTTGAGGATAGAACAGAAGACAAATCGCTCAACCCCGGCTTGTTGCGCCGCTTGGATGAGGGCCACTTTGCCATCCCAATCTACTTCTTTGATACTCAGGGAGTCGGTGATGCGAACGGTGGCGGCATCAATCACATGGGTGATGCCTTCTAAGGCTGGGGCAAGGGTACTTGGATCGCAGAGATCCCCACGGACCAGTTCTGCGCCCCATTTTCTCAGAAATGAGGCTCGGTTGAAACTGCGGACAAGACAGCGGACCGAATATCCTTCGTCGATCGCTTGACGGGCAATTTGTCTTCCTAGGGTACCGGTGGCACCAACAATTAATAGGCTCATGGGGATCTCAGTAACGACAGTCGCTCCTCCTAAAACCAGTCCCAGCGCAGTGAGGATCGAGACAAGACGATAGACTGGGCCGACTCTAACTTGTCAGAAATGTTAACATATATTAACGACATGACGACAAACTTCTCATCTTCCGCCAGAACTTTGACGCAGACTTGTGCTAGAGATCTGGCCGCTTGAGGGTCAGCTCGGGTGCCCCTCTGAGGTGGATCGGGCCCGGTTTTGCGTTAAAATGAAGAGTAATTATGGATGAACCTCAGCTTACCCCCGAATCCCAAACCCCTCATTGTTCCGTTCGCCATCCGGTGAACCTAAGCGAGGTGCGATCGCGGCGATCGCAGTTACTCGATGTCGACAAAGCCCAACGCATGGCCGCCTTCTTTAGTTGTCTAGGCGACCCCAATCGGCTGCGTATTCTCTCAGTCTTATCCCAAGGTGATCAATGCGTCTGTGACCTAGCAGCGGTGGTCAACATGAGCGAGTCGGCGGTTTCCCATCAACTTCGCACGCTCCGCGCCCATCGGATTGTGGGCTACCGGCGGCAGGGCCGCAATGTGTTTTACTATCTGCAAGATGACCATGTGGCAACCCTCTATCATGAGATTGCCGAACATCTCGATGAACCTGAAGAATCGTGAGGGAGAGCTGCGTCCCCCCCACCCCTGTTGAGACGATTTAGGCCTCTTCGCCCCCTTCAATTTTCAGGAGGAGGAAGCCTAGACTCAGACCCACTAAAATGAGAGTGGACGAGAGAATCGCTGCGTTAAAAATTTCTCCGCTCATAGTTTGAATGTAATTTGATAGCGTTTGCCTTAACTCTCCCCTAGTATAAAGCCGCACGGGACAATTCCCCGTGCCTTGCCCCCTACTCCCTGTTCTTGCCCCTTATGTCAACCCCCCGTCTTGCCCTCACCCTTGGCGATCCTGCTGGAATTGGCCCGGAAATTGTCCTCAAGGGCCTAGCAGACACTCATTGTCCAAGTTGTGACATTACGGTGGTAGGCAGTCGTCGGGTGCTGCAACAGACCTATACGCGACTGCAACAGACCTGTGAGGTGACCGGTTGGCGCGATCGCTGTCAGCCCCTCAAAGATCCCGACGATCTCAATCTCATTGATATTGACACAGACCCGGCGACTCCAGGACAGGGAACTGCCGCCACAGGGGATGCCAGTTTTGCCTATCTTAAAGAGGCCATCACCCGCACCCAAGCGGGAGAGTTTGAGGCGATTGTCACCTCTCCTATTGCCAAATCCCTCTGGCATCAGGCGGGCCATGTCTATCCCGGACAGACGGAATGTTTAGCCCAGGGGGCGAACTGCGATCGCTTTGGCATGATGTTTGTGGGGCGATCGCCCCATACGGGCTGGACCCTACGCTCCCTACTCGCCACCACCCACATTCCCCTAAAAGATGTCCCTCAAGCCCTGACATGGGATCTGCTAACTCAGAAGTTAGATTTACTGGTGGAGTCTCTACAACGAGATTTTGGCATTGGGGCCCCGGATATTGCCATTGCGGGCCTGAACCCTCACAGTGGCGAAGCGGGAGATTTAGGCCGGGAGGAAGTGGAGTGCTTACAACCCTGGTTAGAAGAGGAACGGCGTAAACGTCCTGGGGTCAAGTTACGGGGACTCATCCCCCCCGATACCCTCTGGGTCAACCCCGGACAGGCCTGGTTTGAACGGGCCGATGTACCCGTTTCCGATGCCTATTTAGCCCTCTATCACGACCAAGGCTTAATCCCCGTGAAGCTGATGGCCTTCGACTTAGCCGTCAATACCACCATTGGCTTGCCCTTCATCCGCACCTCCCCCGATCATGGAACTGCCTTTGACATTGCCGGCAAAGGCATCGCCAGTACCACCAGCACCCTCGCGGCGATCGCCCTGGCCCAAGACCTAGCCCTACGACGGCAACGCCTCAACATCCATTAGACCTCGTTTATTAACCTTTATTGAAATCGCGCTTCACAATACGAAGATTCACAACAATTTAAGGGTTCCGGTGCAATGGGTAAAAACTCGATGGGTATACTAGAAATATGAGTTGATATCGATATTTTTGGGGTTGTTAGACCCCCGGTCTAGCGGTTTGAGACCCCAAAACTTAATCGAAAAGAGCGCCCAATACCATGAAAACACGGCTCTGTCAACCCATTGCTCCCGCTCATCTTTAGGATTAATAGTGACGAGTAATTAACCCATAACTCAAGAGCGATTCACTATTAACGATTCACTGCTAGAAGGTTCGCCATGGTTTACGACGTACTGATTATTGGCGGCGGCGTGATTGGCTGTACCATTGCCCGAGAACTGAGTCGCTATGCCATTACCACTGCCCTCATTGAGAAAGAAGGAGAAGTGGGCTTTGGAACTAGCAAAGCGAATAGCGGCATCATTCACGGCGGTCATCACGGTCCCCCGGAAACACTCAAAGGACAACTTGAATGGGAGGGAAACCAACAGTGGGATACCCTCTGCGATGAACTTGGATTTGGCTTTAAGCGCATTGGTGAACTCACCGTCGCCATGGCCGAAGACCAACTCCCCACCCTAGAGAAACTCCAAGATTACGGAAACCGCAAAGGGGTTCCCGGCTTAGAACTCTGGGATCGCGATCGCATCCAGGCCGAAGAACCCCACATTAGCCAGGACGCGATCGCCGCCCTCTACGCCCCCACCACCGGAGTCATCAACCCCTACGAAGCCTGTTTTGGTCTGGCAGAAAACGCCGCCTTGAACGGAGTAGAGATCAAGTGCGATCGCCCCGTCACCGGCATCCGCCAAGAGGGAGAAACCTGGATTGTAGAAACCCCCCAAGAGACCTTTCAGGGGCGCTTCATCCTCAACGCCGCCGGACTCTACGCCGACAAAATCGCCGAGATGGCTGGAGTTGGAACCTTCCGCATTCGTCCCCGTAAAGGGGAAGAATACCTCCTCGACAAACGGCTGCAAGGCTTCATCAAACGCGTCATCTTTCCCTGTCCCACCCCCGTCTCCAAAGGCATCCTCGTGATTCCTACCTACGACGGAACCCTGATGGTGGGGCCCACCGCCGAGTATGTCGACAGCAAAGAAGACCTCACCACCACCGCTGAAGGAGGACAACAGGTCTTTAGCAGCGTCACCCAGGTTGTCCCCGGTATCAGTCCCCGAGATTGCATTGCCGAATTTGCCGGCTTGCGGGCCGTCACCGACAGCGAAGACTTCATCATCGGCCCCACCGCCAAACCCGGATTCATTAACGTCGCCGGGATTCAATCCCCTGGACTGACCGCGGCCCCGGCGATCGCCACCCTCTTGGTCGACATACTTGGAGATGAAGGCTTATCCCTCAACCCCAAAGACGACTTCATCCCCACCATCCCCAAACCCATCCATTTCGCCAGCCTCTCGACTGAAGAACAAATCAAACTGGCAGAACAAGACCCCAGTTATGGGCGCATCGTCTGTCGTTGCGAATTTATCAGCGAAGGAGAAATCCGGGATTCAATTCGTCGCGGGGCCCGTACCCTCGATGGCATTAAATTCCGCACCCGGGCGGGAATGGGACGCTGTCAGGGGGGCTTCTGTACCGGCCGCTGCATGGAACTAATCCGCGACGAACTCGGCATTCCCCTAACGGCCATTACCAAACGAGGCGGTGACTCCTGGGTGGCCCGTCCACGACATGAAGAGGTTTCCCAATCATGCTAATTACCAATCCCAAACACCTCAAACCCGACTATGATGTGGTCGTCGTCGGTGGCGGGCCTGCTGGTATGGGGGCGGCGATCGGGGCCAAGGAAAGCGGCGCCGAACGAGTCCTGGTGGTCGATCGCGAAAAAGAAGCCGGAGGGGTTCTGCTGCAATGTATCCATCCCGGCTTTGGCCTGCATCATTTCAAAGAAGAACTCACGGGCCCTGAATATGCCCAACGCTATCTCGAACAGGTTTTAGACCAAGATATTGACCTGGCCACCGATAGCTATGTCCTGGATTTAGACCGAGACAACCGCGTCAAACTCATGTCCGGCCAAGCTGGGGTGAATGTTCTCTCCAGTAAAGCCGTAGTTCTGGCCATGGGGGCCCGAGAACGAACCCGAGGGGCGATCCGCACCCCAGGAACCCGCGTCTCCGGGGTTCTCACGGCGGGTTTAGCCCAACGCTTTGTCAACATGATGGGTTTATTACCGGGGAACCGGGCCGTCATTCTTGGATCTGGGGATATCGGCTTGATTATGGCCCGACGGCTGACCCTAGAAGGGGTCGAAGTGGTGGGGGTGTATGAAATTATGCCCCATGCCAACGGCTTGAACCGCAATATCGTTCAATGTCTCCATGACTTCGATATTCCCCTGCATTTGTCCACCACCGTCGTGGATATCCATGGGGGCGATCGCCTCGAAGCGGTCACCGTCGCCCCCGTCGATGGCTTCACCCCCGACATGAGTCGCAGTCAGCGGATTCCCTGTGATACCCTGCTGCTGTCCATTGGCTTGATTCCCGACAACGAACTAGCCCGTCAGTTGAACTTACGCTTCGACCCCATTACCAGTGGTCCCCTGGTGGCCAGTACCATGGAAACCAGCAAAGATGGGGTGTTCGCCTGTGGTAATACGGTTCATATTCACGACTTAGTAGATTTCGTCAGTCAGGAGTCAGAACTGGCCGGCCGCAACGCCGGACTCTACGCCCGAGGCCAACAGCCACCCCCCGACAACATCCGACTGATTCCGGGGGAGAATGTAGCCTACTGTGTCCCCCAAACTATTTCGAGCGATCGCGACCACACGGTGTATATGCGGGTTCGTCAACCCATGGAAAACTGTGTCTTACGTCTTGGAGATGTGTACGAGAAGAAAATCCGTTTTGTTCTCCCCGCCGAAATGGTCAACATCAAAGTACGGCCCAAGTTCTTACAACAGTTCCATGGGGACAGCTTACGAGTTGACATTGTGCCGCAACAGTAACGCAACCGGACAATCTATTTGGGAGGAATACCCATGACCACTGCAACACAACAGCCTGAAACCACCCATTATCTCTGTATTGGCTGTCCGATGGGCTGTCGCCTAGAGGTCGATGACGTAGACGGGGAAGTCGTCGAGGTTCGAGGCAATAGCTGTCGTCGCGGCGATGCCTATGGCCGCCAAGAACACGTCGCCCCCACCCGCATGGTGACCACCACGGTACGGGTAGAGAATGGCCGCTGGGCCCGACTACCGGTCAAAACCCGCGATGCCATTCCCAAGGAGTTAATGGGCGATCTCTGTGATGCCCTCCATACCCTAACCCTTCAAGCCCCGATTTCCATGGGTGATGTGGTTCTCCCAAATGCCCTCGATACCGGGGTCGATGTCGTGGCCTCACGGGATATGCCGGTGGAAGGGAACAGGGAATAGGGAACAGGGAGAACCACGTAGGGGCGTACCCTTGTGGTCGCCCTAGGCAATAGGGGGGAACTATTTTGCACCTTCTATCACAACTCAATCTTGACCCATGAAAAAACTGCTTTTGACCCTCATTCTGTGTTGTTTTTGTAGCTTGGCGATCGCCCCTCCAGCGGCCCTTGCCAGCCACACCGCCGACTCCGTAGAAGTCTTCGAGGCGATCGATGAATTTCTCACCTCGATTCCCGCCGATTATCACAAAGTCGGGGATACCCAAGCCCTCAAAGAGGTAATGACGCAAAACAATGCCCTAGTCATCGACGTTCGCGAACCTTCCGAATACGCCGCTGGCCATATTCCCCAGGCCATCAACATCCCCCTGCGAAGCATCAGTGAGAACCTGAATGAGATTCCCAAAAATCGCCCGGTTGTTCTCTACTGTAGCAGTGGCTATCGAACCGCCATGGCACTCACCAGCCTCCAACTCCTCGGCTACGACAACGTGCAATCCTTCCCCCCCAGTCTTGCCGGTTGGCAAGCCGCCGGAGAACCCATCGAACCCCAGTAAGGCAGGCCACAAGGGATTGCCCCGACATCTTCCTCTCTCTTTCTCTGTGTCCTCGGGCAGCCACAAGGGCGTGCCCCTACGTGGTTCCCCCTCTTGCCTCTTGCCTCTTGCCTCTTGCCCCTACTCACTCCCCACCGGTTCCGACGCACTCATCAACACCTCCCCATTCAACATTCGCGCCGCCGCATCCAACAACACCTCTTCCAAATAGGGTTTCGTGAAATAGCCTCGGGCCCCCAAATCCGCCGCCTTGCGTTTCATCTTCTCCGCCGTCCGCGACGTTAACATCGCGATGGGTAAATCCGAGAGATACTCATCGTGGTACATCCGTTCTAAGAGTTCCATGCCGTTCATGCGGGGCATTTCCATATCGCAGAAGACCAATTCACAGGGTAAGCCCGATCGCAGTTTTTCCCAAGCTTCCTGGCCATCGCGGGCCTGTTCGACACGATAGCCGGACTTCTTGAACGTCATTGATAACAACTCGCGAACCGTAATCGAGTCGTCCACAATCAAGACTAAGGGTTCTGCCTTCTCTTCCTCGGCAAATCCAACCTCCTGGGCCGCCAACTCTTCGGCGTTCCAAAGCAGATTACTCGAATCATGACGGACGCGGCCCATGGACAGATCAATCAACTCCAGAACATCGGCAATCGGGACAATGCGTCCATCCCCCATCACCGTGGCCCCGGTAATTCCCGTGGGTTTGGGAATCGGGCCTTCGAGTTGTTTGATGACAATTTCCTGTTCCCCGACAATTTGATCGACGGAGATGGCCAAATAACTGCCGGCCGATCGCAGAATCACCACGGAAATCGTATCATCCTCCATTGTGGCCCCATACATCTGCGATCGCCGCGAGGTGCGGTTGTAGGTAAACAACTCCCGCAGCGGCTGATAGGGAACCTGGCGATCGCGCCATTGGACAAAGGCCCGTCCATCGGCTTCGGTGACAATGCGATCCATGGGCAGATTATCCAACACTTCCCCAACCCCATCCATCGGGAAGGCAATGGGGGCGCGATCGCTAATACAACATAGGGCCTTGGAAATACTCAGGGTTAACGGCAAACGAATGGTAAACGTTGTCCCTTTCCCCAAGGTTGAATCAGTACTCACCACCCCACGAATTTCGTTGAGTTTAGTGTTAACCACATCCATCCCCACACCCCGACCCGCTAGGTCATCGGCTTTATCACGGGTACTAAACCCCGGTAACAGCAACAGATCATAAATATCCAAGCGAGTCATGGATTGGGCTTGGGCGGCGGTAATCATTCCTTTTTGAATCGCCTTATTTTTGACTTTTTCCGTGTCAATCCCTGCCCCATCATCAGCAATGGCAATAATTGTCTGGTTGCCTTGGTGGAAGGTACTAATGGTAATCTTTCCCGTGGGGGGTTTGCCTTTCGCTTGCCGTTCTTCTGGGGTTTCAATGCCGTGGGCTATAGCATTATTTACCAAATGTGTCAAGGGGTCAGTCAAATGTTCCAGAATCATCCGGTCAATCAGAGTCTCGCGACCATCGACCTGTAACTCAACCTGCTTGCCGAACTTGAGAGCATTATCCCGCACCCCTCGGGGCAAACGGTCAGCCGCATTGGAAAAGGGAACCATGCGCGATCGCGTCAACCCTTCTTGCAATTGAGTCGTAATCTGCCGCAATTGACGAGTCACCTGGTCATTTTCATCCACCAAGAACTCAATATCCGAGGCCGACTCTCGCACTCGCACAATCAACTCAATAATATCTTGAGCCTGTTCATGGAACGCCGTAAAGCGGTCCATCTCCAGAGCATCATATTCCCCATCCTCATGGGAATGATGGGCTTGGGCTTGCATCTGTCCCTGAGTCACCAGCCCGGGATCACTACTATTCCTTGCCCTTGACTCAGCGGTATGGAGAGACTTGCGATGTTGGCGACTGGCCAACAGGGCCATCTCCAGCAGAGTTCGCTCATACAAATCCTGCATCCGCTGCCCCACTTCCGTCAGTTGACTGACTTGGTGCAACAAATTATCGAGAAACTGTCGTAACCGTTCTTGGTCTTGTTCCAAACTATTACGATTGACCACCAACTCCCCAACCAGGTTACTCAAATTATCCAGTTGTTTGATGGGAACCCGCATCGTTTGCTCAAAGGCTGGGCGCGTCGTCCGTTTGGCCCGGCCGCCACCCCCGGATGGGCGGCCCGTAGTCGGGGCTGAAGAGGATTCACCGGCCTTCTGGGGCGGTCGGCTCGTGGCCCCCGACGTCGCCGTTCCATCGAGATCTAAGAGATCTTCGAGATCCTTAAATTCATCCATTTCTCCCTCGATGGAGGATGATGAGGCCGAAGAAGCCATCTGATCCAAATAGGCCGCTAATTGGTCGAAACCATCCTCCCCTAAAAATTGCGGTGCAATACTTAGCAGCACCTGCAACTCGGGAAAGTCGTTCACAAAACGAATCTCCGTCTCCGGGGCAACCTCCATGGACTCTACTGTGGCCTGCCTCTGGGCCACTTCAGCGGCCGGCTCAGATTCAAGGGTCTCATCCTCTAGGAACCCATCACCAAACACGTCATCAAAGCTAAACTCATCCTCTTCTGAGGCTTGGCGTTCTGGCTGAGTTTCCGCTGGAAACGAGGAATTGCGGTTCTTGTCATCGTCATATTGCTCCCCCAAGAGGTCATCAAGGGATAACTCCTCCATCCCCTCAACCTCCTCTCCCAACTGTTCCAAATCAAAGCTATCGAGATCTAACCCCTGAGCTTCCTCAGCCGCCGCTTCCTCGTCGTCAAACTCCAAACTAAACTCAGGCTCCTCCGACTCGGGTTCCGCTTCAGCGTCCAAATTAAAAGCGTCTAAATCAAATTTAAGGTCTTCATCAGCCGTCTCCTGCGACTCCGGTTCCGCTTCAGCGTCTAAATTAAAAGCGTCTAAATCAAAGTAAAAGTCCTCATCAGCCGTCTCTTGCGACTCGGGTTCCGCTTCAGCGTCTAAATTAAAAGCGTCTAAATCAAAGTAAAAGTCCTCATCAGCCGTCTCTTGCGACTCGGGTTCCGCTTCAGCGTCTAAATTAAAAGCGTCTAAATCAAATTTAAGGTCTTCATCAGCCGTCTCCTGCGACTCGGGTTCAGCGTCCAAATTAAAAGCGTCTAAATCAAATTCAAGGTCTTCATCAGCCGTCTCCTGCGACTCGGGTTCCGCTTCAGCGTCTAAATCGAAGTCCAACTCAAACTCATCTAACTCTAATTCTGCTGTTTCGGTTGGGGCGGGAGCGGACGCCTGGTTCGGCTTATCCTGAGTCTCATCTTCAAACTCCAGGTCATCAAAGTTTAAGTCCCCGTCATCAGAGTCTAAGGGGGCAGCTTCAGATTCAGCGGCCTCTCCTGCGTCGAGATCGAAGTCTAACTCAAAGTCAAAGTCTTCTCCCCCATCAGCAGTCTCGGGAGCGGTCTCGTCCGACTCATCCACGGCAAAGATATCGTCAAACTGCAAATCCGACTCCGAGTCTGTGGCATTCCAACTCGGTCCCTCGCCATTCCCAAATAAGGCTTCGAGTTCGGCGGTACTCTCATCTCCCAAACTGAGGCTTTTACCGAGGGGACTGGTTTCATCTGCCTCCCCGTCGTCAAACTCTAATAACTCTAGCAGTTGTGAGCCGGCCTCCGCCTCTTGGGCTGGGCCTGGCTCGTCGGGAGTCTCGTCAGCCCCAACATCGAGCAAATCCTGAAGTTCCTGCTCCTTTTCCTCATCATCAAGCTCGTCGCCGAAGACATCTAGCCCCGCCTCGGCGAACTCCGGGTCTGGTTCAGCGGCTGAGGTGTCATCGTCCAAGTTGTCGGCAAAGAGATCATCGTCCAGAAATGCCTCATCCGCATTGTCAGCCGCCTCAGGCTCTGAGGTGTTGTCGTCGAGGAAGAAATCTGAAAACTCGCTATCATCGTTGCTGACCTGCTCAGCATGGGGGGGATCACTCATGCCAGAGGGGTCGAAGTGGGTCACCTCTTCCCATTCATCGAGGTCGTCGTTGTCTCCTTCAAATAAATCGGCCAGACTACTCAGTTCTGAGCCGCCTACTTGGGGACCTTGAGATGCTGCTTTACTGGGTTTGGGATGCTCTGCGGCGGTGGGAGATGATTGGGGTTGGGGCGATCGCACCTCGGGGGGATGATTGATATCCTGAGGGGCGGGATGGGTTTGGTTTGGAGGGGGAACTAGCTCTGATAGGGCCGGACTGGGGGCAATCTCTGCGTCTCGGTTGGCTAACACCAGTTCTTGGCCCTGTTTCAAGTCTTTAATAACAACGGCAGCTAAGCTGGCAAAGGTATTGTTAGTATCGGCGATCGCCTGCTGGGCGGTTTTGACCAAATGGGTCCAGGACTCCAACTCAAACTGTTCCCCCACTTGAGCGAGGAGTTTACAGAGTTGCCGCAAAGATTGGCGGGTTTCAGGACTATCAGGCTGCTTAAACAGTTGCAGCATCTCCCGCAGTCGTGCCAGCACATCGCTGGTCATAATCAATTGCAGGGCACTGTCTTCTTCGGAGCGGGTGGAGAGGGGGCTGGTCACCGGGAGTGACGTTGCCTTGGGGGGAGTCGAGGGTTCCGGTGGCACTTCGCCCCGAGATAGACAGTTAATGTAGGTGCTGAGTTCTTCACAAACTGGCTCTACATCGGCAATCACGCGCTCAGAATCTTGCTCGTCCAGGCCCTCAGGACTTTGGAGGCGATCGACGAGTTCCTGCAAACTATCGAAGATTTGTAGAAACAGCGATTCGAGCCGATGGTCCGCCGCAATGGGGTTATCTTTGAGGATTTTGAAACAGTCTTCGAGGCGATGGGATACGGTTTGAATCCCCCGTAACCCCAACATGGCGGCGCCCCCTTTGACGGAATGGGCGGCACGAAATACCTCGTCGAGCATTTCGCGATCGTCGAGGGTGCTTCCCAGATTGAGTAAGCCGCGCTCGATGGTTCCGAGATGATCCCGTGATTCTTCGATGAAGAACCCCATGATGTGTGATTGTTCTGATGCCATGGCTATTTCGGGTAGTTGCGATGGTCGCTTCTGCCTGGGAAGGCTTAGCGTTCGTTGGTTTCGACGCGGAACCGTTCGACGGAGGTCAGCAAGTCACGGGAGACCCCCACCAGGTTTTGTAAGGCTCCCGAGACGCGGTGTGCCTCTTGGGAGGTTTCCTGGGCGGTCAGCTCGACTGCTTGCATGACCTGAGCAACGGCACGAGAGGTTTCCGTCTGTTCAACGGTGTCGGCGGTAATGGAGCGCACGAGGACATCAATGCGGTTTGCCACCTGGATAATGTCTTCGAGCGATCGCTTGGCTTGTTCAGCCAGTTTCGTGCCGCCAATGACCTGCTGTTGCCCTTCTTCCATCGCCATCATCACGGAGCCGGTTTCACTCTGAATTTGCATCA
Organism: Phormidium sp. PBR-2020; assembly: GCA_020386575.1. Classification (GTDB taxonomy): domain Bacteria; phylum Cyanobacteriota; class Cyanobacteriia; order Cyanobacteriales; family Geitlerinemataceae; genus Sodalinema. Next base: position 3,254,068 of record CP075902.1, read on the forward strand.
CAATCTGTTCGATTTCTTTGAGGGCTTTGGCAGAGCGGTCCGCGAGCTGTCGCACCTCATCAGCCACGATGGCAAAGCCTCGTCCCGCTTCTCCCGCTCGGGCTGCCTCAATACTGGCATTGAGGGCCAACAGGTTGGTTCGGGAGGCAATCCCACTAATGAGGGCAACAATTTTGGAAATTTCCTGGGAGGATTCCGCCAAACGCTTGACTTTTCGCGTTGTTTCTGCTACCGTCTCCCGGATTTCCAAAATACTGGCCACAGTCCGTTCCACGGCTTCCCCACCTTTGAGGGCGGTCGCCGATGCTGAACGTGCCACTTCCTCGGCTTCGCGGGCACTCTTGGCCACCTGTTGAATGGAGTTGGTCATCACCTGAACGGAGTTGAGGGTGGCGGCTAACTCTTCGGCTTGGCGCAAGGCATCCGAGGCCAAACTACGGGCGAAGGATTCACTATCGGTTGCCCCTTTACTCACCTGACGGGCGGCTTGTTTCACCTGAAGGACAATCTCCCGCAGGTTCTGAATCGTCAAGTTAAACGAGTCTGCCACAGCACCGAGGACGTCAGCGGTCACCTCAGCGGTCACGGTTAAGTCCCCACGAGCCGCCCCTTCCACGTCATCGAGGAGGCGAATCACTTGCCGTTGTAGGTCTTCTTTAGCCTGTTCCATTTCCTCAGCTCGTCGTTGAGCTTCGTTGGTGGTGGTGTAGATGACCCGGGCCATCTGATTAAACTTGGCTGACATCTGCCCTAACTCATCCTCAGACACCACCGCCGCACGTACGCCGAAGTCCCCTTGAGAGACAGCGTCGAAAGCTCCCTGTAAATCCACCGTCGTCCGTTTAACTTGGGTGGCACTGAGGCGGCCGAGGAACCAGGTGGTGGCCCCTCCGGCCAATCCTGCGGTTAGGGACATGGCCAAGCCCCCGAGTTGCACTTGGGGGAGTAGGCGGCGGCGCACTTCCACGTCAAAGCGTTCTGAGTTCGCCAGATAGCGTGTGGACATGTGACCAATTCCAGCGACGGCAATGGCCGAGAGAATGCCCGCAATTAAGGCGGCAATCACGGGTTTATTCTTGAGGCTAGCATTCTCGAAAAAGGAGAGGGGCCCCTGTTCCAGGTTCACCGCTGTTTCCACGGTTCCACTTTCGGTTTGGGCGAAGGCCGGGACGCGATCGCTGCTACTGGCGATGGTAAACAGTTCTTCGTCCTGAACAATCGAGCCATCGGTCATGTCGGCGAAGTCCATGGCGGAGGACTCCGTCTGACTGCGGCGGCCACTCTGAACGTCCATGGTGGCTTCGAGGAAACCGGAGGTGGTGTTGAACTGAGATGAGTCGGTGTTGTCTTCACTCTCGAAGTTGGGAATTTCGCCGAGATCGTCGAAGTCCTCAAACTCATCTAAGAAGTCAACGCTCGATGCCTGGGGTTCTTCCGTCTCGTCAGCGGTAAATTCCTCGTCATCATAAAATTCCTCACCGCCAAAATCATCAAAGGCCTCGAAATCAAAGCGATCGCCCCCAGCCAAATTGGCATCCGGGGTCACGAACGTTGGATCATCGGTGGTGTCCTCCGGGTACTCCTGAAACTCGTCCTCAGGGGAGGCATCAACGTCGTCAAACTCGTCAAACTCATCAAAGCCCGAATCGTCTCCCTGACCGGAAATAGGCTGTTCAAAGGGCATATCCTCATCAGGGGCATCGGCTTGCCAATCCCCGGCATCGAAGTCAAACTCATCGTCGGACTCGGGATAGTCGGCGATCGCCTCCCGGGTTTCTGTCGCCCCTCGGGTATCTTCTGGGGGAGACATCAAAAAGGTATCGGCCCCGGAGGTATCCCGCTCGGGATCGCCCCCTTGAAGGGCACCAAAGCTGCCAAAATCGGCATCAGCGGCATCGGGATCAAATTCCCCAAAGGGAACGGCATCGAGGTCATCATCCCAATCTTCTTCGATGTTGCTCCCTGTTTCTCCTAAGGCTTCTAGATGCTCAGGGTCAGCGGCCTCAAAATCATCTTCGGAGAAGGAGTCAAACTCAGCAAAGGGTTCTGGCAGATCCATATTGTCAAACTCATCGGCGGCTTCAGGAGACAACTCCTCCTCCTCTCCGATTAAATCGGGCATTTCCTCTTCAGGCAGGAAGTCTGGCAAATCGCCCCATTCGCTATCTGCGCCGGTGCTGACCGGCATTTCCTCTTCTTGAATGAAGGGATTATCCTCTTCCTCATCTAAATCCATGGCGGGCAACCCCGTATTGGCCACCGTTTCTGCGGTGTCGAGGTCAAACTCGCCAAAGTTCTCGTCATCCTCGAAGCCGTCATCTAACGACTCTGGAGTCTCGTCTTCCCAGGAGTCCAAGTCACCCATCTCTGAGGAGTGATCGAGGGCAAAGGGATTCTCCTCCTCCTCATCGCTTTCATCCGGGGCCTCAGGGGACAAATCGAAGTCGCCAAAGTCGTCGTCAAAGTTGTCGTCAAAGTTGTCCTCAAAGTCCTCTTCCGCTCCCGTATCTTCGCTAAAGTCATCCCCTAGGGCAAAGGGATCGTCTTCCGGGGTCTCTTCCTCAAACTCCCCATCAAAATCGCCGTCAAACTCCGAGGGGTCCCACGCAGCCGTCTCTTCAACCTCCTCATCTAGGATCGCCGTTGCCTCTTCCTCCTCCTGGGAGAACTCATCGGCAAAGACATCCTCATCAGCGCCGTCGGCCTGACTCTCCTGGGAGGCCTCAAACTCATCAAACTCATCAAAGCCATCAAACTCATCAACCGCACCGCTGCCATTGACATCGACCTGTTCTACATACGCCAAGGCCTGTTGAGCATGATCATGAAACTCGGCATCCTCGGTAATCTGGAATACCTGTTCATACTCACCTCGGGCCACATCATAATGCTGTAGCCCGCAATAAATATGCCCTCGAAGCAACCGGGTACTGGGGTCGTCCGGATACTGAGCCACGAGCTGATCCACAAGCGGCGCGGCATCCTCATAGTTGCCGTCGAGATACACCTGTTGTGCTCGTTCGTACTCTTGAGCAAAGTCAATACTTGGTTCCATCTGCCTCCCCCAGGTTTACCGTCAAAATTCCTCCTTCTCCGCTGTGATGCGGAACAGGTCCTCTCGCCAATGGGCAAGGGACAGATGCTCGCCGTTTGTTGTTCCCGCCTGCATTGTGACATAGAACCAACTTTGCCGGCAGCCTGCCATGGCGCTCATTGTAACCCTCAAGCGGCCCACCGTGCTGAGCGCAGAATTGAGACTTGGTCAAGCAGCCGGAGCGTCACAGGTCGTTCGTTTTCCTCGAAGACCCATTCTCCCCGTAAAAACGGCGCGACGCCATCGGGGATGTCCGTTGGCATTTGCAGTTTTTCCGCATCAAGCCACTGCATTTTAACAATCCGTTCAACTGCTAACCCTAGTATAGTGTCTTGATCTTCGACCGCGATCACGAATATTTCGGCGCGATCGGTATTTAAGGCAACGGGATCTCCCAAAAACTGGCCCAAATCCGCCACCCAAATTACGCGCCCCCGCACATTGAACGTCCCGAGTAACAGGGGAGAGACATTGGGCATCGGGGTAATGCGATCGGGGGGAGGATCGAGCACTTCACGAATCCCCGTAGCGGGAAGGGCGAGTTCGCGCCCGGAGGGAACTTGAAACCTCAGGTGTAACTCACCCTCAGGAGTTTCGAGTTCCTGAAACTCGGGGGCTAAGTCGTCTTCAGACTGCCCCATCAAAAAATCTGGGTTCCCAACCATTCGTCTCGTCCTTTAGCCCCGTAACATTTGCTTGACGGTTCCCACCAATTCTGTGGGTTGGAAGGGTTTGGCCACATAGGCATCAGCCCCTTGCTTCATCCCCCAGTAGCGATCGAACTCCTCCCCCTTGGAGGAACACATCACCACAGGGACGTTCTGGGTTTTTGGATCAGCTTTAAGGCGACGACACACTTCATAGCCATTCATACGGGGCATGACAATATCGAGGACCACCAAATCGGGGGGATTGCCCTGAATCTTGTCCAAGGCCTCCACACCGTCCGTTGCCTCAATCACGGTTAGGCCGCTCCCTCGCAAAAGGTTCGCAATCATCTCCCGCTGGGTCACACTATCTTCAATAACCAGAACTTTACTCATTTACTTACTTACCTGAAGAGCGAATCCTGACCGAACGCTCGCGTCGGAACCTTGACAGTTCATTGGGGTAGATTGCTCTGCTGCCTGTTTGAGGTTCGCCATTAACATAACGTTATCAGACGGCTCCGGTGTTGACTGCATCCGGTAACTGAATCCGCTGACTCCGCGCCTGAGAACTACTCACGATTATAGACTAGGAGGCAAACCCATCTGAAGGCAAGTTCCCGACTTATTTGCGGTTTGTCTCCCATCTTAGACGCCAAGGGCGGGATCATCGAGGGGAGCATCGGCGGAGGGGACGGGCCCCTCAATACCTGGCCCAATATAGGTTTCCAGGAGCATGAGCAGCTCCTGTTCTCCAAAGGGTTTGGTTAAATAATCGGTTGCCCCCACCATGCGCGCTCGCACGCGATCAATAAACCCATCCCGGCCGGTCAACATAATAATCGGGGTTTGACGGAAGGCCCGAGATTTCCGCAACATGGCACAGAGTTCATAGCCATCGGGTTCGGGCATGGCGATGTCGCAGAGAATGAGGTCGGGTTTTAGGGGAAACACCAGGGAAAGGGCTTTGAGGGAACTGCCGAAGGAGGTAATTTCGTAGCCATGGGGTTTGAGCATCAGCTCAATGGTTTTGCGGATGGTGCGCTCGTCATCGATACAGACAATGCGGGGAACCCGGGCGGTGGCTGGGCGTAATCCTATGTCGACGGCGCGATCGCCCCCGGTGGAGGGAGTCGAGGGAGACAGCAGTTGCACCCAACCCTGTTTCACGTAAGGATGAATGGCCCGGGCGATGGGCACGAGATCCCGATGCAGATAGCGCGACATTTGACGCAAGGAGGTTTTACCGTCACAGAGACGGTTGAGGGTATTAAAGGCTTTGGGAGGGAGTTCGGCTTGCAGGGACTCGAGGTCGGTGATGGCGGGACATTGATGGGGCGATTGGAGATGAGGGTAAAATTGCTTCCACTCCTGGACTTGCTTGGCGGTTTTGGACAGGGGAGCTGCCATTTCCACAGTCACCAGTTGGGGGGACAAGGCCGGACCCATATCAAAGATAAAGGAGCCTTGATGTAGGCTGAGCAAGTCAAACAGGGTCTCATGAACCATTTTGCGGAGAATGCTGCGACCTTGTTCTGGGGCAATCAGATGATTTTCCAGCAGTTGCCAGAGACAGCCATATTCGGGGGCGTTGGTGGTCTCAAAGCCGGAGCGTTGAATCTGGTCAATGAGGTGATCGAGCTGATAGTAGCGCAGATATTCCCGCAGTCGGGTTAGGTTTCCATCGAGACTGCCCCCGGCATACACCAACTGTCCATTGGCACAAAAAACAAACCAGGAGTTCTGGGAGATGGCCATCTCGCGGTGAATATGGGCGGGACTATAGGCGCGAGCCGGACTCGGTGGCGAGCTATAGGTTTCCACGAAAAGTTCTCCGGTGCGCTGACCGAGTTCGATCAGTTGCAGGATACTGCGGATGTCAATTTCGTTTAAATTTCCCTGCATGTGGCTTTTAAGCTCGCTGCTTGATCGTCGAGTTCATCCTGGGGGAACAATGGCAGTGTCTCCGGGTCTCTCGGGACTAGGCTTGTGTTCTCACCGAATGGCATCGATAACGACTAAACTGTTATTGTGCCAGATGATTGTGCCAGACGGTGGTACGCGGGTTAGGATAGGGGAGGATTTGGAGTTGTGACCCCATTCCAGTCTACAGGTCACAACGACCACCTGGGGTCACGAAACGCAGTGAGTGATGCTCAGTTAGGGGTTTCTTGACTTAACTGATCGTGCTGGGGGTGATCCGGCTGGCCACAATCTTCAATGATGGCGAGCGACGATCCCCTCGACTTGATCGCGTCGGGTTCCCTGTCTGGTCTGTACGATAACTCGGGAAAGGAAAAAATAAGCGTGCTGTATCTAGCGGAAGTCCTCAAGAAAAGTGGCGTTTTCGGCAGTGGCAAAACAGAGCTAAAACTGTTAGCAAGTCAGCGAGGGGAATATAACTGGGTTCCAGTCCCGGGAGAGGATATTGTCCCGGCAGATGATTCTGGAAACTTTAACTCGGGGGCCTTGGTGTTTGCGGATCTCAATGCCAGCAAGCAGGTTCAGGGCAGCCTCAAGGAAGCCGGTGGCCAACTGGTTAAGATTTTGCAAAATTTCTCCCGCTTTCAGGAGAAGTTCAAAACTCAAGAGGAAGAGATTGAACAGTGGAAGCAGTCCCTGACCTATCAAAGTCAGGAACTCAACCGCCGTGAGATGGAAATGGAGTCTCACCGGGAAGAGGTGGAGAATGTTCAACAGGAACTGTCCCGCTTGGATGCGAAACAGGCGGAGATGGAGGAGCAACAGGGGGAGATTGAACGCTTACGTCAGGAGGTGGAGCAGTCTCGTCAGGAGCTGGAGTCAGCTTGGACTCAGTTACAGGGGGAACGGGAGGAACTTCAAGGCTCCGGTTCAATTGATGCTGAGCAAGCTAGCAGTTTACAGCAATGGCTCGATTATCTGTCGGAGGTGATGCTACAACCTCAGGAACTGCAAACTTCGTTGACGGCGCTTCAGGAGCAGTTGTCGGCTCAAGAGGCCTGGCTGGGGGAACGCACGGCTCAGTTGGAGGAGTGGCGCACTCAGGCTCAGGAGAACCAATCTCAGTTAGATGAGGCGGTACAAGAATTGGATCAAGGTTGGGGCGAGTGGCATCAGTCCCAATTGGAGTTGGCGGATAAACGCACGGAGGTGGCGGTACGGGAACGGCTGCTGGGGGTGAAGGATGAGGTGCTGACGGGCCTGCGCGGTCAGTTGACGGGTTTGGCGGATTTGGCAACTCAGATGTCTCGTGTGGGTAGTGGGCCGGCTGCGGGGTCTTCTGGGCCCGATGTGGATTTGTCGGAACTCGAACGGATGCCCTTGAATACGCTTCAGGAGCGAGTGCGCCAGTTACAAAGTGAGTTGGAAACGGGAATGCACCTGGTGATTGCTGAGCAGGAGGAGTTGATGTTACAACGCCTGGATCTCAATGAGCTAGAGGCTAAGGTGGCCCGGGCCAGTGAGGGCGATCGCGCGTCTCTGGAGGCGGAGTTGGCGGATTTACAGGAAAGTTACGGGTTCCTCAACGATACGCTGGTGGGACAGCGGCGCAGTCTCCGGGAACGGGAACGGATTATGAATCAACATCAGAGTGTGCTCTGGCGACGGTTAGGAAATCCACCGGAACCGATAAGTTCTGGGGGAACGGTGGATTTAAGTCCTCTGGTATCTCGGCTGACGGAGCAGCAGCAAAGCCTTGAACAACAGGTGCAAACTCTGGAAGGGGAGTTGGATAGTCTCCGAGGCGAGTTGGCTGAACTGCGGGCCCAGGTGGAGCAACAGACGAGTGCGGATGAGGGACAACTTCAGGAGTTGAAGGAGCGCGATCGCCAACTGCGCGATCGCCGTGGGGAAATTGCGCAAACTTGGGGCCGGGTGAATGCCTATCAGGAACTCCTCGATGGACTACGCGATCGCCTGACGCATCTGAAGGAGACGACAGATCCCCTGGCTGGCTCTTTGGAACATCTCCAAGAATTGGCGGCGTCGCAGGAGAATGCGGTGACGCAATTGCAAGAGGTGGTGGGACATCTGACGGCCCCGGAATAGGGGTTAGGGAGCATCGGGGGGAATCCAGTGAATCCAAGGATGAATGACACGGGCGATCGCACCTCCGGGAAAGGGATCGCTCTGACTTCGGTTGGGAGCGTTAATGAGATGCTGGAGTTTCTCGATATGGGCAAAGCTGGGGTCGCGCCTCAGTTGCTGTTTGAGGAATAATCGCAAGGCACGACGTTGCAGGGCCAGGGGCGCTTTGCTCAGTTGGTTCCGGTTGAGGGCCGAGTCCCCACTCCCTTGAACTTGCTGTAATAGCTGTTCGGCCTGCTCGTTGAGATAGACGACGTCGGCCTGTAGGAGTTCGGCGGTTTTGGCGAGGTTGGCGCTGACTTGAGGGTGAAACTGCTGTTCGAGGTAGGGCAGCAACTCCAAGCGCAGGCGGTTGCGGGCATAGGTGCGGTTGTCGTTACTTGAATCCCACCAGACGGGGAGGTGTCGCTCTTGGCAAAACGCCCCTGTTTCTTGACGGGAAACCTCCAGCAGGGGACGGGTTAGGGTCAGATGGGGACTGAGCGATCGCCGCCAGGTGAGGGCCTGTAATCCGTCGGCGCCGGCGCCACGAATTAGGTTATAGAGGAGGGTTTCGGCGCGATCGCTCTGGGTATGTCCGGTCAGTAGCTGGGGGTAATGGTTGGCTTCGGCGATCGCCTGTAGGGATTGATAACGCCAGTGACGGGCGGCGGCTTCACTCCTCGGAGGGGGGCTGGCGACGGTCTGGAAATAGGGACAATGCCACTGTTGGGCTAATTCGGCGACGGCAGTGGCGTTGGCGGCGGAATCCTCCCGCCAGCGATGATCACAATGGGCGATGGCAATAGTCCAATCCCATTTAGATTGTAGGTCTAACAACAGTTGTGCCAAGCAGAGCGAGTCTTGCCCCCCGGAGACGGCAATCAGGAGGCGATCGCCCTTCTGGAGAAGGTTCCGCTGTCTCAGGGTGGTGTGAATTTGGGCGTGCAGGGGACTCCAGGGGGGCATGGGGGGAAGAGAGGCAAGAGGCAAGAGGCAAGAGGCAAGAGGCAAGAGGCAAGAGGCAAGAGGTAAGAGGCAAGAGGCAAGAGGCAAGAGGCAAGAGGCAAGGGGTAGGCTGGTGGTGTTTTTAGCCCATCATGAGGAGTTCGGGGTTGAAAATCATGATTAGACCGAAAAAGAGCATAAACACTCCCCCTAGGAGTTTGAGGACTCGTCCTTGGGATTCGGTGACTCGGGCTGAGCGGAAGGAGCAAATAAACGTCAATAAGATGCCAAATAGGGGAATGGTGTAGATGACGGTGTAGATGGCAGTCCAGCCGAGGGTGCAGGTGTTCCATCCTCCCTGACAGACTCCAAACAGACGGGTGAAGTAAATCATCGGTAGGATGGCGGTACAGCCAAACTCTAGGGTGTTGACCACAATCGATAAGAGGATGGTTCCCCCTAAGGCGGCGGCAAACAGACGGCGATCGCCTCGGGCCGCTTGCAGCGATCGCACGATGGCGGCGGCTTTCTTGGTAATCAGTTTCTGCTGTTTTTCTGAGAGGGAGAGGGAAAACAGCTTTTTGAAGAAAAAGAAGTCCTTAATGTTAATCAGGGCAGCTAGGGTGATAATGACCCCTAACCCCACCGTAATCACCGCTCCATAGCGTTCGAGGAAAATCGCTCCGACGGTAATCATGAGGATGATCGAGATGAAATAGATTACCCCTGAGGTGATGACGAACGTGGTCCCCACTAGGGTCATGTCACGGCGATTTTTGGTGTAGGTCAACAGGGAAAGTAAAATCGCCAAAACCGTGAAGGCGCAGGGGTTAAAGCCATCGACAAAGGCAATGGTAAAGACAAATAGGGGAAAGGGCAGTTGATCGGCAAATTGACGGACAATCCCCTCAGGCGTTAGGGCGACAAAGGCGAACAGGCTAATAATCAGGGTTAGAACCAAGCCCCCCGTCCAAAAGCGACGGGATTCGGGAGTTCTCAGGCGAGATTGAAGGACGGGATAACTGATGGCGTAGAGTCCGGGAATAGCAAACAGCCACCAGGGAACGCTTCGGGGAGTGAGATCGCCGTCAGAGAGACGGATCTCAATGCCGGCTTCTGCCTCGATGGCAGCGATAATCTGGTTGCGGTAGCCGATATAGCCTTGATAGGCGGATTGGTACTGTAGGGGGCCGTCGTCTTCGCTATAGCCGATGAAGGAGCGATCGCCGATAAAGGTACGCGGCACACCGCCGGAGGTAATGTTGTAGCGCTCTCGAAATTCTCGCCAAATTTCTGGAGACTCCTCGACTTCATAAGACCGTAACCGCACTTGGGGATAGGTATCGTCGATGTAGTGCATCAACGGTTCCTGCTGGCGACAATAGGGACAGGTGGGGCTATGGAAAAAGTAAACCTCTGTGATGCTGTCGCTGAGTCCGGGGGCCTGGGCGATGGCGGGAACATGGGAACTCAGGAGCGTGAGTACAACGGTCAGGGCGAGGAGGGCCGAGAAGAGACCCCCCCGACGTTGCGATCGCCGCTGAGGATAGGGAGTAATAACAGGCATGGCAAATCTCCGATTGATGAGAGATTCCGATGTTTGAGCTGAGGGGCGCTGCCATCTCGCGATAGGCTGAGCAACAACGTCTCTCGTTGGAGACAGGATCTAACCGAATCTCTCCCTAGTCCTGTCTGGGGAGATGATCTCCCTGCACCATTTTAGATAAAATTTTGGCTGGCTTTCAGCGTGGGTTAACTAATGTTACTTAAGAAAAATTAAGTTGATTGATAAAAGTCAACTTCTTTAACAGCATTCGTTATCTTTGGCAATAGCCAGGATAGATATACCCGTATTAACACTGAGGCTTGGATAGGGCTTAACTCCACCCAACTGAGGGAGGCAAAAAGCTTCTAGAACTTAGATGAGCGTTACGTGAACTTCAAGGACGATAGCCCTAAACTCGGCTCGCAGGAGTCGTTACTCACCCCAACCTTAATCTTGTATGTTCTACTCTAAGAGATGAATATATCAGCCCTTAAGGTGTGTTATTTTTATTTATCGTCAATACGATTTAGGAAAATGAGGCGGTCAAAATGGCTTTGCCAAAGCCCCAAACCATTGTACAGCAATCATTCGGATGACTTTATTTATTTTTTGTGTAGTCTTTTTTATTTATTTAATCTAAAACTAAACACTTGCAACAACCATAAAACAAAATTCGAGAACCAGGATGGAAGAGCGATATTTTTTACTCTAAACCTAAAATAGCTCATTCAACTTTAAGCCTCGCAATTTGCACACCCAAAAATCATAAAAGTAAATTGGCTAAACATAAAACGTTTTAACAAACATCATTGTGCTTCGTCATGATGTATTCTCCAGCTAGGAAAATCTCAAATGAAATGGGTAGTGAGTGATGGAACTTGCCCAAAAACACTACCCAAAAAAAGCTTTGAAAACCGTAGAGATTCTAGAAATCTAATAAGTCCAACTACATTGACCTCTGGAATGATTTGAGGTCAATTGAATGTTGAGCCTGTTCCTCCAGATGAATTGAAAGACGATGGGAGACCAGCTCACAGAGTTGAAAAACCACCGGATCTGTAATCTGGTAGTAGACGCTGACCCCTTTTGGGGTACGCTCGATAAATCCTGCCTGGGTGAGGATTTTGAGGTGTTTGGAGACATTCGCCTGTCCGAGTCCGGTACTCTCGACAATCTCTGAGACATTTTTAGTCCCGGATTTGAGGGTACAGAGAACTAAGAGGCGACTGACCTCGGACAACACCTTGAAGTAGTCGGAGACTTTGGCGATCGCGGCCGTAGAAGTTTCTTGCATTTGCTTTAACGTTTAGAGTAACGTTTGGATCGTGTTTTAAAGTATAGTCTAAATTATATTCGCATATAAGTTTTGGTGAATCGGCAAAGCGATCGCGCATCTTAACGTTTCAGGCTGCTCCTGGGATTCCCCTTTGCGCCAGAAGTCGCTAGGATCGGTCTAGGCCAGGCTGTAACGGGCTGGTCTCATTCACCGCACTCACTCATCGTTAAGAGAGAACACCTCATGGATCTGGTATCCCTCCAGAATGTACTGGATAATTTATCCTTCGCGATTCTGTTCCTGACCATGCTCACCTACTGGGTGAGCGTTGCCTTCCCCAAACTGCCTTATCTGGGAACGGTGGGAACGACGGGAATGGCGATCGCAAATCTTTGCATTGCCGGCCTACTGGGGGCCCGTTGGCTTGAAGCCGGCTATTTCCCCATCAGCAATCTGTACGAATCATTATTTTTCCTAGCTTGGGGCATCACCGGCGTGCATCTCATCGCCGAGACCCTGAGCCGCAGTCGTCTTGTGGGAGCCGTGACAGCCCCCGTGGCCATGGGAATTGCCGCCTTCGCCACCTTAACTCTGCCCCAAACCATGCAGGTCTCAGAACCCCTGGTTCCCGCCCTAAAATCCAACTGGCTGATGATGCACGTTAGTGTCATGATGATTAGCTATGCCACGTTAATGGTTGGGTCTTTAATGGCGATCGCCTTCCTAGTGGTTACCCGAGGCCAAGAGATCGAATTGCACGGCAGTTCTGTAGGAACGGGGAGTTTCCGGGACATGAAACGGCCCGAAAATCAGCCCCAGCCTAGCTCCCAACCAAGTTTTAACGCCTTCAACAGCCAGCAGGGGGGGGTCGCGACCCTAGAGCGTCCACAAACCTTGACCTTATCCCCGCAACGGCTCAACCTAGCTGACACCCTCGACAACGTCAGCTACCGCATCATCGGCTTAGGCTTTCCCCTATTAACCATTGGCATTATCGCCGGAGCGGTTTGGGCCAACGAAGCCTGGGGAACCTATTGGAGTTGGGACCCCAAAGAAACCTGGGCCGCCATCACCTGGCTCGTCTTTGCCGCCTATCTCCATGCCCGGATTACCCGAGGCTGGCAGGGTCGTCGTCCGGCCGTCTTAGCCTCCGGTGGCTTTGTGGTGGTTTGGGTTTGCTATCTGGGGGTCAATCTCCTGGGTAAAGGCCTCCATTCCTACGGCTGGTTCTTCTAAACAAGGCTCATGGTCATCCCCAAGGTTCTGCATTTCGGACGCGACACCTGTGGCAACTTGCCCATCGCGCAGCGGCGAGAATGGCTGGTGAGCAATGGCATCGGTGGCTATGGCTCAGGAACCGTCGCCGGACTTCTCACTCGCCATTATCACGGCTTACTGGTGGCAGCCCTGGAGCCACCTCTGGGACGGACGCTGATGCTGGTGAAACTCGATGAGACGGCTCAGTATGAGGGGCAGAGCTTCGAGTTGGGATGTAACCGTTGGCAAGATGGCAGTGTTTCTCCCACGGGCTATGTCTATTTGGAGGCCTTTGAGTTAGAGGGGACGATTCCCGTTTGGCATTATGCCCTGGCGGATGCTCGCCTCTCGAAGCGTGTCTGGATGGAACAGGGTCAAAATACCACCTATGTTCGCTATTCCCTGAGTCGGGGAACAACGCCCCTACAGCTACATCTGAGAGCCTTCCTCAACTACCGCGACCATCATGGCGGGAGTGTGATGGGTAATTGGCAGATCTGGCGCGTGGAGGAGGGCATCGATATGGTGGCCTTTGGTGGGGCGGTTCCCCTGCGGCTACGCGGTCCAGGAAACTGGACTCTTAACAACGAGTGGTATCGTCACTTTGACCTGCAACTGGAACGATATCGAGGCACCGGGTACAGTGAAAATCATTTCCAGGGGGCAACTCTGGAGATGAGCCTGGAACCGGGCCAGTCTTTGACCTTTGTGGTCAGTGCCCAGAGCGATTGTGATCAGGATGGGGAGGCGGCGTTGCAGCGACAGCGACGCTATGAGTCCCAGTTGTACGATCGCGCCCTCGGGACTCTTGGGGACGATGAGCGGTTACAGCAGTTGGCCCTGGCTGCTGACCAGTTTATTTGCGATCGCCCTCTCAGTGATGGCACCCCGGGCCAGACCATCATGGCCGGCTATCCCTGGTTTGGGGATTGGGGACGAGATACGGCGATTAGTTTGCCAGGATTAACCCTAGCCACCGGTCGCCCGGAGATTGCCCGGACGATTTTGCGCACCTTTGCCCGCTATTTTGACCAGGGCATGATGCCCAACCTTTTCCCCGATAGCGGCATGGAACCGGACTACAATACGGTAGATGCCATTCTTTGGTATTTCCAGGGCGTACAGGCGTATTTTGAGGGGACTGAGGACATCAATTTAATCGAGGAGCTATACCCGGCTTTGCAGGAGGTCATTGATTGGCATCTGCGGGGAACTCGGTACAACATCAGAGTGGATGAGGATGGTCTTCTCTATGCCGGGGAAGCGGGGGTGCAGCTGACATGGATGGATGCCAAAATTGATGACTGGGTGGTGACCCCACGTCAGGGTAAAGCCGTTGAGATTAATGCCCTGTGGTATAACGCCTTGGGGGTGATGGTGCGCTTGGCCCAAGCCTTGGGCAAGGATGAGACGGAGTATCAACAGCTTGCCCAACGGACGCGCCAGGGATTTAGCCGTTTTTGGTATGAGGCGGGGGGCTATTGTTATGACGTTTTGGACAGTCCCCAAGGAGATGATGCCAGTTTACGCCCCAATCAAATTTTTGCCCTGTCCTTACCCGAGTCTTTGTTGACGAAGGGCCAGGGCCGTTCCCTGTTAGCGGTGGTGGGCCGAGAGTTGCTCACCTCCTATGGCTTGCGATCGCTCTCGCGGCGAGATCCTCAGTATTGTGGCCAGTATGGGGGCGATCGCTGGCAGCGGGATGGAGCCTATCATCAGGGGACAGTTTGGAGTTGGCTGTTGGGCCCGTTTGCCCTGGCCCATTACAAAATTTATGGGGACAAGGCCCTGGCCCGTAGTTTTGTAGACCCCCTATTTGACCATCTCCAGGATGGCGCGGTGGGTAGCATTAGCGAGATTTTTGATGGCAATCCTCCCCATACTCCTCGCGGCTGTTTTGCCCAAGCCTGGAGTGTGGCGGAACTGTTGCGGGTCATGAGTCACTTGCGGGACTAACGGCTGGGGATTGCCCCTAGATTGTTCCTCCACAGGCGAGAGGATGGGGGTGGCGTCACTGGCCGCGAGACGGGACATTAAAATCTGCTGCCCGACTGATGCGAATGCCCCGATTCGCCACATAGGCCACTTCGGGATAATAGTCTAAAAGTTTATCCGAGGGGGCCCGGGCCACGGCGTTGGCAATGCGAATCTGAGTCGGGTCCATCTGTAAGGCCATAATCAGACATTGGGAATTTCCGGCGGCCCCGGCGTGAGCGATTCCTCGCAGTCGCCCCCAGACGAGAATATCTCCTGAGGCAATCACCGCTCCGCCGGGGTTGACATCCCCCACTAACACCACTGTTCCCGGATGGCGAATTTCGGTGCCCGATCGCACCGTATTGGTGAGATAAAGGGGTTCAGCCAGGGCTGCGGGGGCCGTCCCGAGGGAGTTGTGCAGACTCTCCTCTCGGGAGGGTTGTTCCACGGAATAGCCAGCGGTTGCTGCGGCGACAGCCGTTTGACGGCGATAGGTAGACACTCGTTCTAGTTTGAGTTGGGCTTCTTGTAGGGCTTCGTCGATTTCCTGGAGTTGGCGACTGTCGAGAAGGCGATCGTCGGCTTGCAGCATGACCGGGGTTTGGGCTTGCCAGAAGCGATCGCCGGCATTCAGGCGATGTTTAAGTTGCTGCCAGAGTTCTTGCCAGGTGAGTTCGCCGGCGCTTTCGGACTGGGGGGGTAAGAGGAGGAGAACTTGCCCCGCCTCACTTTTGAGACGAACCTGCTGATGGAGGTTCAACCCAGTCGCTGGAGGGGGGTCTTCAACTGAATCTCGTTCCTCCTGCGTTTCTGACGGGGTGATGTCATTGCTGGAGTTAGGTTCGAAAATGAACTCGGTGGGAAGGGAGGGGTCAGAAGCCATGAAAACGCAAGTGAACAACGGAGTTGGGGCAACTGGGACAATGGGACTCAACTGAGCCGCTTTCTATCCTAGCGCGTCTGTTTCCCGGGGTTGCCAGATTAGGACGCTTTCGCTAAGTTCTCCTGGCTTGACGTGAGTCTGGTGAGATAAACCGTCACAAAAACTAGGACATGAGTTATCCTGGTTGAGGATTAAGATAGTGGTCAAGAAAACCAGTTTTATTCAGAGAGGGTCGTTACCATGTCCAACAGTTACAGCTATGATTTACGGCAGAAGGTTATTAATGCCATTGAATTGGATGGTATGAAGAAGTCTGAAGCGAGTCAAGTGTTTGGCATTAGCCGTAACACGATTCACTTATGGCTCAAACGAAAAGCGGAGACGGGAGATTTCCAACCGCGAGAGTATCGCCCTCCCGGCCATAGTCATAAAATTAAGGATATTGATAGATTTCGGGCTTTTGTGATCGAACATTCTGATAAAACCCAAGAGCAAATGGCTGAGCTATGGCCCGACGACATCAGCGCGAGAACGATTTCCAGATGGCTTAAAAAACTAGGATTTGTCCGCAGGAAGAAACTTTGGGTGCTGAAAAAACGATGAAACAGGACGAAGAGATGTGACCTGGGAGACATTCGAGAAAGGCTGACCAGGACGACTCATTTTAATGAGCCGAGGAGCGGACTGAGGTTGTCCTAGTTGGGTTGCCGTTTAAAATCCCCTTTCTCGATCTACTTTTTTCTCTAATTGAGGCTGACTTGAGGCGTCAAGACCATCACCCGTTGACTGTCCACTACCATCGTCCAAAATCCTTGTTCACTTAGGCGTTGTAACAGGGCGTTGGCTTCGGCTTCATCGCGACTGTAGCCCACCAATAAATAGGGGCGTTGTCCATAGGAGACTAAGCCGACGCTGCGATTGGTGGCCCGTTGTAATTCACGGGCTACGTCTGGTTGATTGAAGTAATCGACGAGAATGGCATAGCCAGCCTCTAGGGGTTGGGGATTGAAACCCCGGTTGCGTCCCGGTGGGGAGGCAACCGCCACCTCGGGCATGGCTTGAGGTTGGGTTTGAGGTTGGGCTGGAGGGGCGCTTGATAGAGGACGATCGCCCTCATCGACCGGGATATAGACGGGCAAATCGTCGGGATCGCTGTCGGGGGCGGGGACATCAAAACTGCCATTGGGGAGATTGGCGGGGGGTAAATCCCCCAAACCGATCTCTACATCCGGTGCTTCTGCATTCTCATCGCTGCGACGGGAGGTGCGGCCTCGCTGCTCCTGAGATTGCGGTTGTGAGGGTTGTGTCTGCTCTGGGGAGCGGCTCGGAGAACGACCCCCAGCGGGCCGCGCTTCAATGACTTGGACTTGGGGCAGGTTGAGGGAACTCGATGACCTGGGGGCGGGGCTGGAGGAAGCTGGGGGGGTACTGTTCCCCGTGGCGGTGTTCGTGCTTGTGTTACTTGGGGGACGGGTGACAAAGGCATTGAGGCCAGAGGCCTCGGTAATCTGTCGCGCCAGGGCCGAGGCATCTTCTTGGCCCTCAAAGCCATGAATCCGTAACACCACTTCATCGAGGTAGGTGCAGGCTTGAGCGTCCACCTGATTGGGGAGACGATCGCCAATGGCTTGCAAATCCTGATTGTTTTCAGGCAGCACTAACACGAGAAATTCCCCAGCCCGAGGGGGGGCACAGGCCGGCAATTGGGCGAGTGCCAAAGGCGATCGCCCAACCACTCCTGGCACACTGAGGGCGATCGCAACAGACATGACCGAGAGGAGGGGCTGAGGAAAACGCATGGGCTGTTAACCGAAATGGGGTTGACAAATATCAAGGTGCTATGCTATCACATCCCCCAACGAAGCCTAGGCTTGAGCCAGGGAGGCTAAGGGATCGGGGATGCTCTCGGAGGGGGCCTCAAACTGACCCGTTAGCACATATTCTAACCGCAGTTTCAGCCAGGTAATGAACTGGCGATCGCTCGAAATAATCGCTACAGAGGGTTGTGGACATTTGGCCTTAGCCTCAGCCAATTCTGGAGCCTCCAGAAAGGCGGGCTGTTTCACGAGCCAGAAATCCATTTCTTTTTCTCGTTCCTGGTAATTGCGCACCCGTTCTTGAAGCACCTCATCGAGAGGTTCTTCTTCCAAGAGGAATTTCTGGCTGGCGGCGACGTAGTAGTAAGTTGTCATGGTCAGTCGAAAGGAGTCTTTAGAGACGATAGTACGGCAGTTGCAGTATCAAATCATACCGCCGTGAAACACTTTAGGGAAATCAAGTGTTACAGTTCGCGACGAAGGGCCTGTTTCATCTCCCGCACGGCGCGTTCAATGCCAACTAAGGCCGCTCGGGCAATGATCGTATGGCCGATATTGAGTTCTTCCATGCCCTCAATGCCAGCCACGGGATAGACATTGAGATAGGTTAAGCCATGGCCGGCATTGACCCGCAAACCCGACTCCCGGGCGATCGCACAGCCATCTCGCAACACCTCCAGTTGTTGATGTCGCTCAATCTCCGTGGTGGCTTCAGCATAGCGCCCGGTATGCAGTTCAATAAACTGAGCCTGAGTGGCGGCCGAGGCCTGAATTTGCTTGGCTTCCGCGTCAATGAATAGACTAACGGGAATCCCCGCCTCCTGAAGCCGTCCGACGACATCCGTGAGGCGATCGCAACTCCCATCGACATCCAATCCTCCCTCTGTTGTCACCTCCTCTCGTTTCTCAGGAACCAGGGTGACATAATCAGGTTTGAGATCCAGGGCGATGTTTACCATCTCCTCGGTGGCCGCCATCTCCAAATTCAAATGGGTACTGACGGTTTGTCGCAACAAATAGACATCGCGATCCTGAATATGGCGGCGATCTTCTCGCAGGTGAGCGGTAATGCCATCGGCCCCCCCTAACTCCGCCAAAACAGCCGCCGCCACGGGGTCCGGTTCCGTGGTACGCCGGGCCTGTCGAATGGTGGCAATATGGTCGATATTCACGCCAAGGGTAATCAATCTCGGTTCTCTCCTGGTGGTATGATGACGTTCCATATTCTAGGTCGTTCTTTCCCTTTTCTTCTATGATCCCAACGGTCTTAGGTCTTGACGGGGGGGGTAGTCAAACCCGCTGCCGACTCGTTAACGCCCAAGGAGCAGTCTTAGGACAAGGGGAAGCCCCCGCCTCCAATTATCATGCCGTCGGTGGTGAGGCGGCCTATCATGCCATTCTCTGCGCCATCGCCGCTGCCACTGCCAAACAGGGGGTCATTATCCGCGCCATTACCCTAGGCTTGGCCGGAGTCGGCCGGCCTCGGGATCGGCAAGTCGTCCATGATTGGGTACAACTGCTGCAACAAGATAGCCGCCTTCCGTTGACCTGGAACTTACATCCGCAAGGGGTGCGTATCTGTCCCGATTGCGAGATTGCCCTGGTGGGGGGCCTCGGTCAGGACGTGGGCCTGGCGACCATTGCCGGAACCGGGGCGATCGCCTATGGCCGTACCCCCCAGGGAGCAGTTGCCCGGTCCAGTGGTTGGGGCTATCTCCTGGGAGATGAAGGGAGCGCCTATGATATTGGTCGTCAGGGATTAAAGGCGGTGGTTCGGGCCGCTGATGGGCGATCGCCCCAAACCCAACTTACGGCGGCCCTCTGTGACCACCTGGGCTTAGATCAGATTGAAGACTTAGTTGAGCATGTCTATCAGCCCGGCTGGAGGGCTAAGGATGTGGCCAGGTTAGCCCCGGTGGTGGATCGGGTGGCCTGCTTAGGGGATGGGGTGGCCAATCAAATTCTCGATGAGGCGGCGGCGGAGTTGGCCCTGGCCAGTCGCGCGGTGTACCGGCAGTTGTTTCCCGACAACACCCCAGTCGAATTAGTCACCCTCGGGGGAACTTGGCAAAGTCAAGGAAAGCTCAGACAACGGTTTGAGGCGCAACTGGCCCGCCATTGTCCTGAGATTGAGGTAGTTCAGCCCCGTGATGATGCTGTTGCGGGGGCAATCTTGTTAGCTCGTCGGGCCGTTGGCTGGTAATTGGCAGACTTTCCCGCCAAGCTTTGCTACCATGACGGAGGGGATTGGGCCCTCGCCCCGAGATAGCTCGGGATTTCACGATTCTGGCTCTCTAACTCCCTCTCGTAAAACGTTCATTGGTAGGCACGAAGGCGTGGAGCATTCCAACGACTTCAATTTAACTCTATTGCGCCAAGTCCTAGACCAATCTGGGACGGCGATCGCTCTATTCAACCGAGATCTCAAGTCCATCCTCTGGACTCAACCTTGGCAAGATCTCTTTGACGTTCATCCTGAGGCGGGCCAACCCTATTCTGAGTTGGTTCCCCATGCACCCCCATCTTGGCTTGCTGCCTATCGCCGCTGTCTCGATGGTCTGCCCAGCGTCTGTCCTCCCTATCTGCTTAAGTTAGAGAATGGCGATCGCCGTTGGCTCAAAGAAAAGCTCTCCCCCTGGTACAACGAACAAGGGAACGTCAGCGGTGTCATTGTAGAAACGCAATGGCTCGATCGCACTGAAGCACTTGCCCAAAGCTGGCCGACGGTCTTTGACCACAGCCCCGATCTCCATTGCCTCATCGACCAACAGGGCATCCTACAACAGGTTAACCCCGCCTGGCACGACCATCTCGGGTATGACCCCAAAGACCTCTGCTACCGTCAATCCCTAGACTACGTTCATCCTGAAGAGATCAACTCCACCCAGACGGCGTTTCATGACCTGACCCCCAACGCTCATGTCTGCTTCAAAAATCGCTATCGTCACCAGGATGGCTCTTATCGCTGGTGTCAGTGGACATTGGTGGTTCTTGGGGACGGTCAGTATTTTTATGGCATCGGGCGAGTCTTAGCCAGCACCTCCTCCTCCCCAGTCAATCCCGACGCGAATAACCCGGAGGTGGAACAACTCTCGCAAACCCTCTCTGATACTCTCGACGAACTGCGACAAACCCAACGACAACTGGTGCAAACCGAGAAGATGTCGAGTTTGGGCCAATTAGTTGCCGGGATTGCCCATGAGATTAATAATCCCGTTAACTTCATCTACGGCAATTTAGTTCACGCGAAGGAATACACGGAAGATATTCTCGGCTTACTGGAGTTGTATCAACAGCATTACAGCGAACCTGCTTCTGAAATTAGCGAAGAGGCTGACTCCATCGATCTGGAATTTTTACTGGATGACTTACCCCAGTTGCTCAGTTCGATGATGGTGGGTGCGAACCGGGTTAAGGAAATTGTTAGTTCGTTGCGGAACTTCTCCCGCTTGGATGAAGTGGAGATGAAACGGTCAGATCTCCATGAAGGACTCGATAGTACCCTGGTGATTCTGCAAAATCGCATCAAAGCCAAACCCAGCCGCCCCGAGATTGTTATTGATAAGCATTACGACGACTTACCGAAAGTGGAATGTTTCACGGGGCAAATGAATCAGGTCTTTATGAACATTGTCAGTAATGCCATTGATGCCCTAGATGAGCGAGATAACCATCGCAGTTATCAAGAGGTAGAAGCCCAACCCAGCCGTCTCACCCTCACGACAATCCGTAATGCCGATGATACGGTCACGATTCGCATTGCTGATAACGCTTCTGGAGTTCCGGAGTCGGTTCGTCAACAAATTTTTAAACCGTTCTTTACGACAAAACCCGTTGGCAAAGGAACGGGACTCGGGCTATCGATTAGTTATCAGATTATCGTGGAGAAACATCGAGGAACCTTGGAATGTCGCTCCACCTTAGGAGAAGGAACGGAGTTTCTGATCACCATTCCTATCTCCCACAGTGATTCCGATTAAACCCACTGAGTCTTTAACCGTGAAGCTTTTGGCTAACCTCGGCCAAGGCTTTTCCTAACTCCCGAATAGCGGCATCTTGTTCAGAATCGGTCAAGTTTCCTTGCTCGTCAAAGGCTTGATAGGCCCCAGAGATAGTCTTTTGCTGAGGAATCACGGTCACGCCAATGTTTTGCAGGATATCTCGCACATGAACGAGGCCCCGTAAGCCTCCCATTCCTCCAGGAGAAGTGGCCATTAAGGCGGCAACTTTGCCCCGGAAACAGGTTAAGGATAAGGGGGGTTCTCCCTCTTCGGGACGGGAGGCCCAGTCAATGGCATTTTTTAGGAGTGGGGTGATGGAACTGTTATATTCTGGAGAGGCAATGAGAAGCCCTTGATGGGATTTGAGAAGTTTCTTGAAGGCCAGAACAGACTCGGGAAATCCTTCTTCAGCTTCTAAGTCTTGGTTATAGAGGGGCATGGGATAGTCCCCTAAGTCAATCAGGGTGACATCAGCCCCGGCGGCTTCGGCACCTTGGGCAGCAATTTTGACGAGGGCTTTGTGAAAGGAACCAGCCCGAGAACTTCCGGCAAAGGCGAGAATTTTGGTCATGGGGAAAAGAAGGCAAAAGGCAAAAGGCAAGAGGCAAGAGAAGGGAACTCCGGAACAGGGAACTCCGGAACAGAAACAACACCAGCGCGTACCGTAAGTGGCGGGACTTAGGCAGTCGGTAATTTTAGTAAAATTCTAACATTTTTGGTCAGATTGGGTCAAGTTTTTGGGATGTTTTTGATGCTACCCTTGTTATTGTTCGAGTCGTCCTAAGATACGTTGAATGGTTGAGGCGTCGGGGGCATCGGGGCGTAGGGATAGGTAACGTTCTAGGTCTTGGCTGGCGGCGATCGCCTGGCCGGATTGGTAATAAATTAAGCCGCGATCGCGCAACTCTAAAACGGCATCGGGGGCTAACAACAAAATGCGTTCAATGGCGGCTAAGGCTTTACTGATTTCTTGCTGGGCAATATAAATGGCTTTGAGATTGGTTAACATCCGCACTAAAATCTGCTCGGAACTCACCGGTTCTAAGAACTCGGGCTGGAGGGAAATTGGTCTGCCATAAATTTGGGTCAGCCGTCGCTCACAATCTTCGGGGAACAGGACTTCACCGCCATTAAACGCATCCACAAAAATTCCCGCATCTTCAAAATCAGGGCGAATGATAAAATGTCCAGGCATTCCTACCCCAACCATGGGAAACTGTAATCGCTTGGCGAGTTCTAAGTAGACGACAGACAAGGTAATCGGAATCCCGACGCGACGCTCCAATACGTCATTGAGAAAACTATTTTTGGGGTCATAGTAATTCTCTTGGTTGCCCCGAAACTTCAGGGTTTCAAACAGATAACTATTTAGGGCGTTGATGACTCGCAAGGGATACCGTTCTTGGGGCAACTGTTGGGCAATATCCTCAGCATAGCCGTCTAAACGCTGTAAATAGGCATCAATATCCAGGTCGGGATATTCTTCTAAGGCAATGCAGAGGGCAGCTTTGCCTAAGTCAATGGGCGTTTTCTTGATTTCCTGATAAAAGGGTTGGCGAGACTGGGGAAAGTCCATAATCTTATGATGTTTGGGGCGGTTAATGCGTATCCGGGGTCTGGGAGGGGCAGTTTGAGTCCTGTTGTTTGAGGAACGCCAGTAACGCCTGAGTGAATGCGGCGGGTTCGACTAAAAAAGCCCAATGATTGCCGGGAACCTCACAGACTTCTAGATGTTCAAGATAGCGATAATAGGGCTTGAGTTGCCATTGACTACGATTGAGTCCGGCTTCGGGTTTAATGAAAAGGGTAGGAACGCTGAGGGGTTCTGTTAAGCCATCGACGACCATCACATCGTCAAAAATGCCATCTCGGGCGGCTTTGGTAAATTTACTGCCCCAGGTTCCATCGGCTTTCTTTTCGAGACTCTCTTCAAAGGCCTGTCGTTGATGGTCACTCCAGCCTCGATATTGTTTGAGGGTTTTCGCTTCTTCGATCGCCACCTCGTAGGAGGGAAAGGGGCCCATGGCTTTGAGGAAGGGTAAGACGCGGTACAGCAGGGGAAAGGTAAACCGAGACCATTGGGGGAGTTTGCCGATGAAAAAGGGATCGACGAGAATGGCACTGCGGAATTGCTGGGGAAACTCGCGGGCCCAGATAGGAACGACTTTACCGGTCCAGGAATGACCGAGAATATGGGCCGATTCATAGCCGAGATGGGCCAGGAGGGCTTGTAAATCGCTGATAATCTGGTCGCAATGATAGCCTTGAGGGGGTTTACTGCTGTTGCCGTGACCGCGTAAATCCGGGGCGATCGCCCGAAACCCCTCGGCGGCTAAGGCTTCTGCTACCGGTTGCCAGACTCCAGCATGATCGGCAAGGCCATGCAACAGCAACACCGGTTCGCCGGTTTGTTCTCCCCAGTCGAGATAGGACAGGTGCAGGGAGGAATCTCGGAGAGATAGGGTCTGACGAGCAACCATAGGCAGAGGAACACAAAGGGGGAATGATAGGATGAAATGAGCAGCGCCGTTAGATTTGAGAAGGGTTATGGATTCTGTTAAGGATAAAATTGTTCTTGTAACTGGGGCAAGTAGTGGCATTGGGGCCGCTTGTGCGAAACGCTTTGCTGAAGCGGGTTCGAGGCTTATTTTAGCGGCGCGTCGGGGCGATCGCCTTCAGGAGTTGGCGGGGAATCTGCACCGCCAATGGGGAACGGCGGTTCATTGTCTGACGTTGGATGTGCGCGATCGCCATGCTGTGATGAGTCAGTTAACGCAACTTCCGGCGGATTGGCAGGGGGTTGATATCCTGGTCAATAATGCTGGACTGAGTCGGGGCCTGGATAAACTGCAAGAGGGCGATCTCGATGATTGGGAGGAGATGATCGATGCCAACGTCAAGGGATTGCTCTATGTGACGCGGGCCATGGTCCCCGGTATGATTGAACGGCAGGGGGGACATATTATCAATATTGGGTCCATCGCCGGCCGTCATGCCTATCCTCGGGGGAATGTCTATTGTGCCTCGAAGGCAGCGGTACGGGCGATTACTCAGGGTTTAAAACAGGATGTGCTGGGAACGCCGCTTCGGGTGAGTGAGATTGATCCGGGTTTGGTGGAGACGGAGTTTAGTGAGGTTCGCTTCCACGGCGATCGCCAGCGGGCCAGCGAAACCTATCATGGGTTAACGCCCCTAACGGGTGAGGATATTGCCGATCTCGTCTGGTTTTGTGCCAGCCGTCCCCCCCATGTCAACATTAGTGAGATGCTCGTGGTTCCCACGGACCAAGCCACGGCTACTCAAGTGTATCGACGGTAGTGGGTGCTGAGTAGATAAAGAAATCATAATTATTGTGGCTAAACTTGTATCTTTGGCCAGTCGGGAAGGGGCAGTTGATACAATATCAAGCTGCATCCCCCCTAACTGTTATTGATTATGACAACCGATAAACGATACGTTTTAGCCCTCGATTTGGGAACCACGGGAAACCGGGCGATTCTCTTTGATCGCGATGGGGAAGTGGTGGGACAATCCTATAAGGAATTGAAACAGTACTATCCAGAACCGGGCTGGTTAGAACATGATGCCATCGAGATTTGGCAAGATACCCTCGGCTGCGCGGAAGATGTGTTAGATGAGGCCAATGTCAGTGCCAAAGAGGTGGCGGCTATTGGCTTAACGGTACAGCGGGAAACCTGTTTACTCTGGGATAAGAATACGGGCCGACCCCTCCATAAGGCGATTGTCTGGCAGGATCGCCGCACGGCCCCGCTGTGTAATGCCTTGCGCCGCCAGGGGAAAGCGGATTTGATTCAAGAACGCACCGGTTTGGTGCTCGATTCCTATTTTTCGGCGACGAAATTGGTTTGGCTACTCGATTGGGTGCGGGAACGTCGTCCTCAAATTGACTTTGATAATGTCATTGCGGGAACGATTGACTCTTGGGTGTTATGGAATCTCACCAATCGCAAGGTTCATGCGACGGATAGCAGTAATGCGAGCCGCACCATGTTAATGAACTTAGAACGGGGGAATTGGGATGAGGAGTTGCTGAATTTGTTTGGCATTTTTCCTCATATGATGCCAGAGATTAAACCCTGTTTAGGGGAGTTTGGAACCACGGATCTCTTTGGGGATGAAATTCCCATTATGGCGATGTTTGGAGACCAGCAGGCGGCGTTATTTGCTCATGGCTGCGATCGCCCGGGGTTGCTCAAATGTACCTATGGAACTGGCTGTTTTCTGATTGCACAGGCGGGACATCAGGTGGCGCGATCGCACAATCAACTCCTCTCAACGGTGGCCTGGAGTCGAGCCGATTCTGCTAACTACGCCATTGAGGGAGCGATGTTTACCGCTGGGGCCTGTATCCAATGGCTGCGAGATGGGTTACAACTCATCGCCAGTGCGGCGGAAACGGAAAACCTGGCCCGACAGGCTCAGACGAATAATGGGGTGTACTTTGTCCCGGCGTTGAGTGGCTTAGGCGCTCCCCATTGGGATATGAATGCACGCGGCTCGTTCCAAGGGATTACGGGGGGAGTGCGCGGTGAACATATGGTGCGAGCGGTCCTCGAGGCGATCGCCTATCAGGTGAAGGAAGTTGTCGATGCGATGAATCGCGACTGTGAAGACTCGGTGAGTCGCCTTAAAGTCGATGGGGGTGCGTCGCAAAATGACTTTTTGATGCAGTTCCAGGCGGATTTGTTGGGGATTCCGGTGGAACGACCCAAAATCCTCGACGCGACGGCTCAAGGGGCCGCATTTGGGGCGGGATTGGTCAGTGGCTTCTATGATAGTTATGAACGACTGATTGAGCGCCGGCAAATCGATCGGGTGTTTGAACCCAGTGAAAATGCGCCCCAGGTGCAGGA
This sequence comes from Phormidium sp. PBR-2020, assembly GCA_020386575.1. GTDB lineage: Bacteria > Cyanobacteriota > Cyanobacteriia > Cyanobacteriales > Geitlerinemataceae > Sodalinema. The sequence goes on from CP075902.1 coordinate 3,280,438, forward strand.
ACAGTATAAAACCTGGCTCAAAGCCGTCGAACGAGCCAAACATTGGATCGAAGACACCTAGACCCCTAAAACGATAGCAAAAAGCCTAGGAGGGTGAGTTATACCGTTCCTAGGCTTTTTGTTTTGAACAGTTTGAGGATGGGGATCATCCCTCAGGGGGGGGCGCTGGTTATTCGAGGGGAGTGATTTGCAGGCGATCGCAGCCGATGGAGTCGGCTAACACCGCACTGGCCATGGCGCCGCTGTAGACTTCCAATTGACCTTGTTCATAGGCTTCAAAAATTAAACGTTGTCCCGGAAACACAACCCGCTCGAAATACCAATTGGGGATGTTGGAAATCCGGACAACTTGAACTTTTCCAGTTCGATTGGTGTAATAGCAGAGAATGGGGTTCTTCTTGAGAGTAGCCACATTCGGGGTTGAAGTCATTGCAATGGTCATGGTTTTAATTTGGGGGATTTATAGGGAGACTCGTTAGAGTCAACTCTTGTGAAAAAGATTGGCGATGTTGAAAAGCGATCGCCAACTGAGTCAGGAGTTTGTTAACATACCCCCTATTCTAACGGGGATCAGCGGATCTCGCTATATTCATATTAAGCTGTATCCCCCCCATTGCACCTCTATCTTAGGGCTGAAGTTCCCGAGTAGCGGTACATTGGGGCGATCGCCTGCTTGGGAGATCCCGATTCCTAATCGTCTCGGAGATCCCTCAGAGATTTCCGGGACTCTCTGGGGCAATGGCTTCTCCCGAAGTGGGTTGTAAATCCTCAAAATTGAGGAGATCACTAAATTTTTTCAGGGTAATTCCCTTATTTTGAGCCGCTTCCTGTAATGCTGCCATAAAGCGCGAGGAATCCTCGCCATAGCCACAGTGTTGTGCGGCAGCCTCTCGGCCTTCTTTGGCGTTGGCTTGGGCGCAATTGAGTAAATCTATACCGGTCAGGGGGGTCGATTCCATCATCAATACTCCTACAATCAATGTTTTTTCTAGGCTATCGCAATTTGGGAGAGGCAAGAGGCAATAGAAAAGACGTAGGGGCGTGCCCTTGTGGTCGCCCGAGGCAAGAGGCAAGAGGCAAGAGGCAAGAGGCAAGAGAAAAGACGTAGGGGCGTACCCTTGTGGTCGCCCTAGGCAAGAGGCATAACCCACGCCTGTCCCTCCCACCGAGGGGAAGAAAAGACGTAGGGGCGTACCCTGGTCACTGAGCGATAGTCGAAGTGGTGGTCACCTGGGGCAGTAGGCGGTAGGGGGGTTTTGCGTTCCTTGACCGGAATTTGGCATAATTTCTCTGGGGGGTCTCGGCGATCGCGTCACTCTAGAGTTTTTGAGTCACATCAAACAATACACACTTAATCACTGAAATATTTAATCTGAAAGGATTAAATTCATTAAAAGTTGTCCACTGTTAACTGTCTATCATCGACTATTATGAGTCAAACTCCTACCGGTAAACCGGCCCAGAATGTTTTAGGACAACGGTTAGATCTTTGTTGTTCGTCACCCCGCACTGGATTCTATCGAGATGGATTCTGTAACACCGGCCCCCAGGACTTTGGCAGTCATACGGTTTGCGCCCAAGTGACTGAGGAGTTTCTGGCTTATACCAAGCAACGGGGCAACGATTTGAGTACTCCCGTTCCCGCCTATCAGTTTCCTGGCTTGAAACCGGGCGATCGCTGGTGTCTCTGTGCTTCTCGCTGGCAGGAAGCCATAAGTGCTGGCGTAGCCCCGCCTATCGTCCTGGCGGCCACCCATAAGAACGTTCTAGAGACCATTCCCCTGGAGATTCTCCAAGAATATGCCCTAGACTCCGGGAGTTAAGGGGATGTCTCTGGAGTGAACTGGGCTTGCACATGATGCCAGCGAACCCCCTCTAACCCCGGTAACACCCAGTCCGCTGCCCCCACCTGGGCCGCATCGCCTAAGCCAATCACGCGCATTTGGGCGGCCCGGGCCGCTTCCACCCCAGACTCGGCATCCTCAAACACCACACAGTCTTGGGGGCCTAACCCTAACTGTTGGGCCGCGTAGAGAAAGACATCGGGGGCTGGTTTGGGGCGATCGACATCATAGACATTGGTAATCACGTCGATATCTGAGGCAATCCCCAGCTTTTCAATGACGATATAGACATTTTGACTAGCTGAGGCCACCGCCGTCTTAATCCCCGCCTCCCGTAAATCGTTCAAAAAGACCTGCACCCCCGGTAACAGATACTCCGCCGTCATGGTGTCAATAAAACTGCGGAAATAGTGATTCTTGCGTTCCAGGAGTTCCTGTATTTTAGCTTCAGGTAAGACACGGCCCTGCAAAATCCGTAATAGGGAGTCTCGCCGTGAGAGTCCCCGCAACGCTTCGTTGGCCTGACGATTAAAGGGAAGTCCCTCCTCATCCGCCAGTCGTTGCCAGGTTTGGTAGTGAAACTCAATGGTGTCGGTCAGGACACCATCCATATCAAAGATGACACCTCGCAAGGGAGGGCAATTGACTCGGGCCAGAGAATCAGAACGAGAGCGGGTCATAATCAGGGCCTTAACATGGAATTTACCCCCCAGGTTACGCGAAAATGGGGCTTCATCGACTTAGTTCGCCTCTTGCTTATTCACCTTTTGGTTTAATTCTCGGGTGCGGCGGGAGAGGAGACGGATGATGTTGATGGCGATGCCAGGAGTTTCATCGATGGCATCATAGAGTTGTTGCTGAGTCAGCATGAGACATTCACAGGGTTCGCAGGTGGTGACGGAGGCGGAACGGGGTTCGGCGTCAAAGAGGGACATCTCACCGAAACAGGCTCCTTGGGGCAATTTCGTGATTTCAGTATCACCGATATGAATGCGGACCACTCCGGACACCAGAATATACAGCGATCGCCCCTCCTGTCCTTCGGTAAAAATGGTGTGATTACTAGGGAAGGATAACTCATCCATCACCGAGGCTAGACGCACCAGAAAATCGTCCCGTAACTCCTTAAAGATGGGAACACCTCGCACAAATAACAGCCGATCAACACTGGTTAGCATGGGGAATTAGAACACGAGGGGAGAACGTTATAGCCCTTGGGGTGACGTCGGCGACTCCGAGGAGGAGGACGCTAAGCCAAACTGCACCATCATCTCTTGGACTTGAGCCGCCACGAGAGGATCAGGGTCATGTTGCAGTTTCGGTAGCAATTCTATCAAGGCACGGGGAGAGGCCACCTGCAAATAGGCTAAAACCGCTTCTCGAACAAACCCCGTGGGATGGCGCAATCCGGCTAGGGTCTGATCGGTTCCCAAACTCCAGCGGGCCAGACGGGCCACATGGAAACATGAGGCCAGGGGCCAGTCCGAGAGGAAATAGCGCAACTCTAACAAAACTCGCAGCCGTTCCCGGGGAGGAAGGGGGCGATAGTCAATCAAGTCCGAGAGGCTTTGTAATTTCTCCATATCCCCCTGACGATCCAAAATATTCAGCAAGGCCCGTTTACTGGGAATATCAATGGTGTTGTCGAGAATTTCTAAGCCTCGGGCCATGTAAGAGCGAGAACCGGACTTGAGGTTAAAGGCCGCCGCCTGAATCGAACTCAGGGGATAGAGGAACTTCATTAACAAGAACAGTCGTTCAATACTGTCATTGCGAATATCCTCTAGGCTATTGCAGAGCAATTGTAAGGCCGAGTCAGCGGTGAGTGCCACAGAGCCATTGCCGTTGTGCAGTTCCTCTAGGGAGTCATTGGAACGACTCCCCTGGAAATCGACTAAGGCCGCATAGAGTTGTCCGAGGAACATCAATTCCTGATCGATAAGAATTTCCACTCCACTCCGTCCGAGGCGATCGAGAACCCCCTCAATCCCTTTCTCGTCGGGTATTTTTAAGAGAATCCGTAGGATGTTGCGGCGACTGGTGGCCCAGGTGGTCATCAGATGCTTGACGAGAGTATCGAGGGCTTCGGGTGTGCCAATCTGGCCGACGGTGTTCCAGGCGTACATCCGCACCAAATCCGGTTTGTGGGTATCTTCCCCGAGTTCTACGAGGCGATCGAGAATATCATTGCCCAAGCGGACCAAGGAGTGCATGGCCGCCTCACGGGTGGATTTGTAGGACAGTCCCCGTAGCAGGGAGGGATAGTATTCTTCGAGTTCCGTCGAGGCGATCGCCTCTAACAGGGCACAGCGCACCCGCAGGGACTCATCCTGAAGCAAATTGGGCACATAAAGGCGCAACCCCTGCAAAAACTCCGCCTCACCCAAGGCCCGAGTTCCCATAACCCGTTCCCGTTCCTGCTGATGAGTGAGCATCCGCCGTAGGGCGTTGGTGGCCTCGGCTTTTTGCTCCCGATTGCCCTTGCGCATAATCAGCGAGGCCGCCGTCGATCGCACCACGGGATCGACTTCCGGCCGCAGATAGGGGCGCAGTTGTCGCATATCGGGAGCCTCTTCGGTTAACCAGATATAGCGCAGGGCCAAGGCCAAAATTTCGGGAGGTTGGGGCCGTTCAATCAGAGCGCGAACTTGGGGCAGATGGTCGGTTTTGGGGGCATTGAGCATCACCTCCAAACTCTGACGTTGTAAGGGAGGGGATAAATTCACCAACAGAGGGGCTAACACTTCCCCGACGTTTTGCGGGTCAATTTGGCTGAGGAGTTCCACACAGGAGCGTTTGTCAGCATCTGATTTCTGCTTTTCGAGGGTTTCGACCACTGAGCGTTTCAGGGCCCGGAAATCCACGTCTGAGACGCCCAAACGTCCTCGCTCGGCACTGGAAACGAGCAAGCCCACATAGCGCGATCGCATCAACCAGATGGCCAACAGCCAGGCGATGGCCACTAGCAGCACAAAGGAGACAAAAATCGAACTCTGTAATTCCAGCCAACGTTCAGGGCCCAATAAGCGCCGTCCGCCCCAAATGGCCACCCACATCACCGCGCCAGCCACACCCGTGGCCACGGGTTTAGCCACACCATTGACTAGGGCCTGTAAGCTGTTACGCTGGCTTTCAGGCAGGGGCTGAAATAGAACTGGCCCCGTTCCTTCAATCAGGGTGTAGTGCAGCAACTCATCGACAAACTTAATGCCAATAACCCCAAAAAAGATTTCAAAATTCCCCATCACTGAGCCAGTCAGGGATAACACACCAATGGTCAGCACCAAGGCCGGCAGAATCCCCCCGGCATAGAAGACCCCCATCCGTTCTACAAGGCGGCTGGAGGCGAACCATTGGGTAATCAACTCAAAAATCCCCAGAAAGCCGTTAAATAGCCCTAAAAAGCGGGCAATCCCACTATCAAAGTTTGAGGTCTCATTGAGATCCAACAGCCCGAGGAAGATCGAGGCATTTTGGCTGAGTTCTCCCGCCTGGGCTTCTATCTGTAACTGGCGAAAGAAGAGTTCGATTTCACTAAAAAACTGAAATTCAATCAGAACATAGAGGGCCTCGACCAGGACGAAGAAGCTCACCAGGAGCCAGACATAGGTGCGTAGTGGTCCTTGGAAGCGGCGGGTGGTGAAGTCTGAGGGATCTTCCTCCTCTGTGCGCCGGGCGACATCGGGGAAGGCCTGACGGTAGTTTTCCGTCAAATACAGCAGCAGTAAAGCGCCCACCACCAGCATAAAACAGGCCACAAACAAGACGTTACGCACGCCAAAGTTAGCAATGACCACAGGTAGCGAAAACCCCCCCAGCACATCAGCTAGGAGGATACCGCTACTGATGATGGGATAGGTTCGCTTAATTTCCCGGATGTTAAAAAGCTGGTTGGCGGTGATGGAGGTATTGAGGTCATTGAGGATATAGGCCCCATCAATCCATAGCCGCATGGCGAACACGGTCAAGCCGAACAGGAGCGGCATTTCTAGGCCAAAGCGAAACACCACAGCTGGTACCGCCATGAGGAGGGCAATCACGACGATCGCCCGCCTCATGGGTAAAATCTCTTGTAACCAGGAGTAAAAGAAGCCCAAACCGGAGCCAATGGCGGCCCCGGCAATGTAGATAATTGTCAGAGATTCCGCGCCATAACGGGCCAAAAACAGTTCGTAGGTGACCGCTTCTAGCCACAACAGTCCGATGGAGGTGGCCGTGTAGAAGGCGAACATCAGTAGCGTTCGCTCTCCATCCTCCGGGCGCAGGTTGAGCCACTGCAACACCTGCTGTTTCCAGCCCCCTTGGTTGAATTGCCAGTTTTTTAGTTCCATTCAGCCTAGCTCGTCCTGATGTCAGTGAGTCGCAGTCGCCGGCCGCCCCAGGGCCATCGCCATCTGAACGTCCCGGCGAGAGGCCAGCCCAGGCTGGCCAAGGAACAGGGGACGCTCCGGGTCCCGAGTTCACCCCTCGCTGATGAGTCGGGCGCACGACCTGCTGTCCAGTGTAGCCTCTCGGCTCACCAGAAGAAAAAGACATGAGGGCGATCGCAGATGAAGGGGGCCTCAACTGCCGGACTGTTCAGAACCCAGAGGATCGCAAGTTTAAGATTGTTTTTTCGGAGCCAGCATCATCATCATGCTGCGTCCTTCCCGTTTTGGCCGTTGTTGCACCTCGGCCATATCATCGAGATCTTTGGCCAGCCGTTCGAGCAGTTGATAGGCCAAATCCGTATGTTGGATCTCCCGTCCCCGGAACATCACGGTTGCTTTGACCTTATCGCCACTCTTGAGGAACCGTTGTGCCTGCTTGACGCGCACCATGTAGTCATGGTCTTCGATTTTGTAGCGCATCTTCACTTCCTTGAGTTCGGAAGAGTGTTGTTTCTTCTTGGCTTCCTTGTTTTTCTTCTCCTGCTCAAACTTGTATTTGCCATAGTCCATGATGCGACAAACCGGGGGATCGGCCTTGTCGCTGACCAAGACCAAGTCCAAGTCTTTCTCTTCGGCAACGGTAATCGCATCCGCCGGTGTCATAATCCCCAACTGTTCGCCGTCTGTGGCAATGACCCGGATTTGGGGGAAACGAATCCGCTCGTTGATTTGGGGTAAGTCCCGTTGTCGTTTTCTTCCGATTGCAGGCATATGTAATGGGTTTAAGTGTGTTTAGATGTGAGTTCGTGTCGGTGTTAGAGGGAGCTGAGGGATTGGTTGAGTGCAGCCAGAGCGCTCACGCTCTTCGTAGTGATATTTTACTCGCAATACTTTCGATCGGGGTCAAATTTAATAGAAATTCTCAATTCACAACGGGCAACCTTGACCCAGTCGGTGAGGAGCCAGATCGCACAAGCCCAGCCAACGCCCTAGCTAACAGCTTAAAATAAAATCCTGGCTCTTGCCAACTTAATCCAAGTTCTCTTACATTCGCATCCCTATCTTGACCTCCCCCTCGTTGTCTGCTTCCCTGCCCCCTCTCGGTGAAGTCCGCCATTGGCGCTGGCGGGGCTGGACGATCCCCTACAGCTACTATCCTAGCCCTCAGCCTCAGGCGACGCCGCTGATCTTAATCCATGGCTTTGGTGGCTCCATTGGCCATTGGCGGCATAACCTGGCGCCCTTGAGTCAGCAGCATCCCATCTATGCTTTGGATTTGTTGGGCTTCGGGGACAGCAGCAAGGCGGCGACTCGCTACGGTGTGCCGTTATGGGTTGAGCAGGTATCGGATTTTTGGCGGCTCATTGTCCGTCGTCGGGCGGTGTGGGTGGGTCATTCCATCGGCTCTCTGGTGGTCGTGCTGACGGCGGCCCGGCATCCTGAGTCCGTCCGGGGCTATGTGGCCATAACTCTCCCTGATCCTGCCCTGCGGCGGGCGCTGCTGCCGTCTTTCTTGCGGCCGCTGGTGGGGGCAGTAGAACGGGTGTTTACCTCGCCGTTGTTCCTCGCTCCCCTGCTGTGGCTAATTCGTCCGCCTCAGCGGTTACGGCCCTGGGCCCAGATTGCCTATGAGAATCCTGAGTTTGTGGATGAGGAGTTGCTGAGTATTTTCTCACGACCGGCCTATGATCGCGGTGCGGTTGGGGCCCTGTCGCGGTTAGCGCGTGCGGCCAGTGATGTGGAATTTTGCCCGCCTATTTCCGAGGTAATTCGGGGGATTTCCGTACCTGGATTATTGGTGTGGTCCAAGGGCGATCGCATGGTTCCCCCAAAACTGGCGCGCCCGGAGCAATTTGGCCAGGGTCAAGACAAGCTGGAACTACGGGAGTTAGACTATGGGGGGCATTGCGTCCATGACGAAGCCGCCCCCCGTATCAACGCCATCATCTGTGACTGGGTTGCATCTCAATTTCCATAAGGCGTCAGGAACTATCCGGTGATCGATCGCCCCTAAGCGTAGGTTAAAGGGAAAAACAGCCGAGGTTCTGACCCTCCCGCCCTGTCAATGGCGAATTTTTTATGCTATTTTTCAACGCAGTTTGCCCAACACCACACACAATTGGTTTTGACTCGTCAACAACGGGGATCAGGGCAACTGTAGTTTCCCATGGTTCCAGTGTTGTGCAGTCCAGCCCGCAAGGAGAAATATGCCCAGAGTTCACTGGTGGTTATCCAGTCTCACAAGTATTTTGATGGTGGCTCACTTGGCCCCAATCGCCGAGGCCAAGTCCATCAACCCCTCAGTTCCTGAGGCAAAAGCACTTGGCTTTGACTCAACCGAAACCTCCAAATCCCTGAATGTCGCCGTGGACTCTCAAGGATCCGAGGATGACCCCTATCTCAGTCAATCGCCGCGATCGCAAGTGGCCACCATTGAGGCGATCGATATTACCGTTGAGGGCAATCGCGTCTTGATTCGTGCCGATCGCCCCCTCGATCAGCAGTCCTATTGGGATCGAGGCACGTTAGCGTATCAGATTGAGATTCGCAATGCGCGGCTGTCTGAGAATTTTCAACGTCCTGATGCCAGTGATAGTGAGGCGATCACCTGGATTCGCACAGAACAGGCGGATTCTAACACCGTCATAGTGCGGGTGATGCCGGCCCCTCAAGTCTCCATCGGCGAGATCAATCAGCCGAGTCCGAGCCTATTGTCTTTGGAACTCAACGGCTATCAAGCCCGAAATAACTTAGCAGCACCGAATTTGGGGGCTAACCTCTCAAATCAGAGGGATGTAAGGGACATCCCTGATGGCCAGATTGTGATTGTTTTAGATCCCGGTCATGGGGGTCGTGACCCAGGTGCGGTCGGCATTGGTGGACTCAGCGAGATTGATATCGTTAACCCGATGTCTCACCGCATTCGTGACTTGCTCGAAGAACAGGGGGTGCGGGTGATTATGACCCGCGAGGACAATCGCACCATGGATTTGCAACCTCGGGTTGAGTTGGCGAATCGGGTCAATGCCAATTTATTCGTGAGTTTACACGCCAATGCCATCAGCATGAGTCGCCCCGATGTCAATGGCATTGAAACTTACTATTTCCAGACTGGGGAACAGTTAGCGCGGACCCTACACCGCAGCTTGCTCGATGCCACAGGGGGCCCGGATCGGGGGGTGCGAACGGCCCGGTTCTATGTCCTACGCCATACGCAAATGCCAGCGGTGTTATTGGAGTTGGGGTTTGTCACTGGCTCTCAAGATGCGCGCCGCTTAGCCGATCCTGAGTATCGCGAAGTTCTGTCCCAGGCGATCGCCCGTGGTATTTTGCAATATGTTCGCCAGCATTGCCCTGGTCGCTTCTGTTAGGGATGCCGGGATGGGCTGGGGGACTTGAATATCACTCGCTGGAGCCGATTTCGGTCTCAGAACGAGTTTCGGACAGTTTTTGGACAATTCTATGACCAACCATAACCAACCGATTGGGGTTTTTGATAGCGGTGTTGGCGGTTTGACCGTTCTCCGGGCCATGTATCGACAACTGCCGGATGAGTCGGTTCTCTATTTTGGGGATACGGCTCGTCTCCCTTACGGAACGCGATCGCCCCAGGAAATTTTGCAGTTTGTGCGGGAAATCCTCCTCTGGATGGCTCAATCTCGGGTCAAAATGGCGATCGTTGCCTGTAACACCAGTTCTGCCTTAGCCCTAGAGGCGGTGCGGGGTGAGTTTAAGTTTCCCATTTTGGGGCTGATTCTACCGGGAGCGCGAGCGGCGGTGGGTTATGGACAACGCATTGGCGTGATTGCCACTCCAGCCACGGCCGCCAGTGGTGCTTATCGCCGGGCCATCTTGGAAATGAATCCTTCGGCTCAGGTTTGGGAAATGGGTTGTCCTGAGTTTGTCCCCCTGATTGAAGGGAACCGGATTCATACGCCGCAAACTCGTGAGATTATCCGTGAGTATCTGCAACCCCTTCTTGCTCAGCAGATTGATACGTTGGTCTATGGTTGCACCCATTACCCCTTACTTGAGCCGGTGTTACGGCAGCTTCTGCCTCCAGAGGTGACGTTGGTAGACCCGGCGACCTATGTGGTGCAAGCGGCGGCTCAGGAGTTAGATCTGTTGGGATTGCGAGCCACTCCTGGCCAAGCCAAAACCGAGTTTGGGGTGAGTGGCTGTCCGCAGGCCTTTGCCAATCTATCTCACCAATGGTTAGGGTTTGTGCCTCAGGTGGATGAGGTGGTGTTACCCCATGTCGGCCCCCCCAGCCATTCCCAGGAGTCGGTGGTGGATGAGGTCTGTCCGGTTGTAGAATCAAGAGAGGCGAGCTGATCGCTCTCCACAGTCCTGGTATCGTTCTGGCCAGGACACGATGATCGGCTCTTCCTTTGTTCTTTATTCCTTCATGCCCTGTTATGTTATTCGGATTTAAAAAAAAGCTCACGTTACCAAACGCCAATGAGGCACTACCGGGCCGTCAGGCGTCGATGCCGGTTCCTAAACAGCATTTTGTCCTCAAAACGGCTCTGACACCTCCCTATCCGGAGGGAATGGAATTAGCTCTGTTTGGTCTAGGCTGTTTCTGGGGGGCTGAACGCTGTTTTTGGCAACTCGATGGGGTCTATAGTACTGCGGTGGGCTACGCGGCGGGTATCACCCCGAATCCGACCTACCAAGAGGTCTGTTCGGGTCAAACTGGACATAATGAGGTGGTGCGTGTGGTTTATGATCCCAAGCAGGTCAGTTATGAAACGCTGCTACGTCGGTTCTGGGAAAGCCATAATCCCACTCAGGGGATGCGTCAGGGTAATGATGTGGGAACTCAGTATCGCTCGGGGATTTATGTCTATTCTCCCGAACAGCGGCAACTGGCTGAAACCTCTCGTCAACGCTATCAGCAGGCGTTGAAAGAGGCGGGCTATGGTGAGATTACCACGGAAATTATTGAGGCTCCTGAGTTTTATTATGCTGAGGAGTATCACCAGCAATATCTGGCTAAAAATCCCAATGGCTATTGTGGACTCGGTGGCACGAATGTAAGCTGTCCTGTGGGTCTCCAACAGACGGCTTAAGTCTGGCTTGCCGGGAGCGTCAGGTTAGGGGCTGTCAACGGTAATTAAGGCGGTTTCGTCGTTGGGGCGCACGTCCACGTAGAGGGAACCGTCTTGAAGATAGCCCCAGACGGTTAAGATGGCGATCGCCAGGGTGAGGCTGATGCTGATCAGGCATTCGAGTTGACAGTCCGATGAGCGGCTGCGTTCCATAATGGTAGACTCCCTGCTCGTCACAACAAACCCCTTTTGACGGTCAGGTGGCGGGCATAATACTTACAGTAGGTTTGAGTTTGAGTAAGAACTCTTATAGCTCTAGCTTAACCGTTTAATCGGGAGTTCGGCTCCTTGAATATACGGAATTAAACTAAAGAAATTGTAAAAAAAAATAGAATTTTGCGAGAAATTACTGAGGCAAGATGGCAACTCTGGGAGTGATGTTAAAGCCGGGCTAAACTCAGGAGAAGTCCGATCAAGACTCTCTCCTCAGTCAAGTTCTCTCGGCTAGGATAGAGTAGAGTGGGGCAACGGTCTGGGTGCATATTTTGCCGGTCAAGTTAAGAGGCTCGGGGCCCGAGTCGGTCTATGACACTCTATTGTTAGCCCATGGACGGGTGTCATTGCCCTAACACCCGATTTACTACATTCTCGCTATGCCCAATTTTCAGTGGACATCTTCTGGGGGCGAGTCGACACACCCAAACCTATCCTCCGAGGAGGAGTTGGGGTCTGCGATGCTACCCTCTAGCGACGATAATCCTTCTCCAGTCTTGCAAACGACCCGTGATGGGGTCATTCGCTATCGCAACCGAGCGAGTGAGCCGTTGCTTCGATGTTGGGGCTGTGGCCTGGGCGATCGCCTCAGAGGACCGTTGTTAGGGGCGATCGCCCCTATGAGTGCCCCCACAGACCGGCGAGAGATGACCTGTCGCGCCGGGTCCCGTGATTATCAGTTTAAGTTGGTACCGGTGGCGTCGGGGCGGTTGGTGAATTTCTATGGTTGGGATATCACGGGCCAGCGTCAGGTGGAACAGACCCTTCAGGGGGTCAGTCAGAAACTGTCTTATATTTTGGGTCAACGTCAGGCTCGCCCTCGCAGCAATAGCCAAGAGCTTCAGTTAAAGATTTGGGAATGTCTCTCGGTTCAACAACATCTACGGGAACAACAACGTCAACTCAATGCGATTTTCCGGGAGGCGGGGATTGGCATTGCGCTACTGGATGGGCAAGGACGAATTTTGCGCACGAATCCCGCGTTGCAGAGGATGTTGGAACGGCCCGAAGAGGCGTTACAGGGGACGGATTTGTTAGAGGCGATTACCCTTCAGGATGCTCTCGATGCTCCCCTAGCTGAGGCGGAGGCGGCGATTCAAACGGCGATCGCCCAACGAACCTCGTTAGCAGGGAAACTAGAAGTCTGCTGTCAGAATCAAAATGGGGTCAGTTTCTGGATTAGTTTAGGCTTATCGGTGATTCAGGTAGTCGGGGCCGAGCCTCACTGTTTTGTAGTCCTGATTGAGGATATTAGTGAGGGCAAACTCTCTCGGGATGCTCTGCAATTGACCCAGTTTGCCATTGATGCGGCGGCGGATATTGTTCTGTGGATTCTTCCCTCGGGGCAGTTTGCCTATGCCAATGAAGCCGCTGCTCGGGCCTTGGGTTATGATACTCAGATGTTACTGGGGCGATCGTTTCAGGACATTGCTCCTGATTTTGCTACGGCGAACTGGGATGAGTTTTGGCAGAGTATGCAGCAACAACGGTCTTTTGCCTTTGAAACCCGACTGCAACGAGGCAATGGCGAGATTTTCCCGGTGGATTTGACGGTGAATGGCATTGAGTTTAATCACCATCAATATATTTGTGCCTTTGCGCGGGATATTACGGAACGCAAACAAACCGAAGAAGCGCTGCGGATGGCTCAGGAACGCTCGGAACGGCTATTACTCAATATTTTCCCGGCTTCGGTGGCCAAGCAGTTAAAACAGCAGGCTCAGGATGAGGGACAGATGGGAGCGGCGATCGCCCAACGCTTCGAAGATGTCACGGTTCTGTTTGCCGATATTGTCGGCTTCACCAATCTCTGTTCCCGATGTGCGCCCTCGGATTTGGTGCATATTCTCAATGATATTTTCTCGACCTTTGATCGTCTCACTCAAGAACGGGGCCTGGAAAAGATTAAAACCATTGGTGATGCCTATATGGCGGTGGGTGGACTCCCGGAACCCCAGGAGGATAACGCCGAAGCTGTGGCCGAACTCGGTTTAGCGATGATGAATGAGGCGGCCCGCTTCTCCGCCCAGAGTGGGGAACCGATTATTTTACGGGTGGGATTGGCGACAGGGCCCGTGGTGGCTGGGGTGATTGGCTTGAACAAGTTTAGTTACGACTTATGGGGGGATACGGTGAATTTAGCCAGTCGGATGGAATCCCTGGGGGTTCCTGGCTGTATTCAAGTCACTCAAGAGACCTACCAACGTTTACGCCATCGCTATGTGTTTGAAAAACGGGGCAAACTTCAGGTGAAGGGAAAAGGGGAAACCATTGCCTATTTACTCAAAGAACGTCGCTGACGGCTCAGTTTGCTAGGATTGCCTGGATCACTTTAAGATAAAGAAACTTTTGGGGTCTAGAGCGGTTATGGTGGTCTCTCAACAAACCTATGCCATTGAGCTATATTTCGATAAGCAGGCCTCGGCCAAGGTGCGTCAGCTTTGGGCCCAAGTGGGGGCGATCGCCTCGTCGATGGCTGAGCGCGTTCATAGCCAACCCCATTTAAGTCTGGCGGTGCTTCCCAATGCGGATTTGCAGGTTCTACCCAAAATCTTAGACGCCATTGCTCAAGGCGAGTCCTCCTTTGAGATTCAGTTTTCCTCCGTCGGCTTGTTTTCGACTGGGGGGGGCGTCGTCTTCCTGGCCCCGGTGGTGACAACCCAGTTACTTCAGTTACATCAACGGGTGCATCAGCATCTTGAGGAGATCGGGGCGGATGCTGTGGCCTATTACCGTCCTGAAGCCTGGGTTCCTCACTGTACCCTGGCCCGGGAGTTATCACCTCCGGAAGTCTTAGAGGCGATCGAGGTGGTTCGTCAAAATAATCCCTTTTTTAAAGCCAGAGTTTGTGCGTTAGGACTGGTGGAAGCTCCCCCAGTTCGTCAAATTTGCTGTGTCCCCTTTCGCGCTGAATTAGATAAGTTGTGATAGAGTGAGGAGGGGATTTTTACGGGTGAGTCAATTCTAGGGAAAGGCTGAACTTATGGATTTTACGGTAGCGATTCGCACCTACAATGGTGAGGCACGAATTGGGGAGATATTACAACGTCTTAAATCCCAAACTCAAACAGATGGAATTGAGTGGGAAATTGTAGTGGTTGATAATAATAGCAGTGACCAAACCGCCACAATTATTCAATCTCATCAAGAACACTGGCCCTCCCACTCGCAGCTTCATTACTTTTTTGAAGCCAAACAAGGAGCATCCTACGCTCGCGCCCGTTGCATCAAAGAAGCTCAGAGTGAGTTAATTGGCTTTCTCGACGATGATAATTACCCGGCTGAAGACTGGGTTTTTGAAGCCTATCAATTTGCTGAAAGCTATCCTAAGGCTGGAGCCTATAGTGGTCAAATTCATGGGGACTATGAAGTAGAACCTCCGCCAAACTTTAAACGTATTGCTAATTTTATTCCTATCATTGAACGAGGTAAAAAGCCTCTATGTTATACCTCGTATAAATATGCCCGTAAAAAGGTTTATCCTCCGGGGGCTGGCTTAGTCATTCGTAAACAAGCTTGGCTCGACAGCGTTCCCCAAAAATTAGTGTTACAAGGCCCTGTGGGAACCTCCTTAAACACCAAAGGGGAGGATATTGAAGCCCTCTCCTATCTAGCGATGGCAGGTTGGGAAATTTGGTATAATCCCAAGATGCACATCTATCATCAAATTCCCGCCCGTCGTTTTGAGCGAGATTATCTCATTGAGTTTTTTAAGGGGGTGGGGTTGAGTCGTCACCGAACGCGAATGTTGAATTATAAGCCTTGGCAAAAACCCTGGTTTACGGTGGCATATTTTGTCAATGATTGTCGGAAGCTGTTACGTCATGCGTGGCAGTATCGGGATGTGTTAGAGGATGATGTGGTTGCCGCTGCCGAGTTACAGTTTTTCAAAAGTTGCTTAGTTAGCCCTTTGTTTATTTGGAAAATGCTCTATGTCAGTCGAGATAAACGCTCAAAACCCTAACCTTCACTAGAACGCACCCATCTCTAAGCACTTAGGAGGAGGAGTAAATTAGGGAAATCTGCTATTATGAAAATATTGGCTTACCCTATGACATGACAATGATCACCTTTAGCAGCCAGGCTGAGATCGCCTTGCGATCGCTCCTTCCAAGTGACAGACAACGAGTTGATCACTTCTTGCCCCAACTTGATGGCTTTTCTGAACAGAGTTCGATTAGTCATCAGGTTGATTGTTTAAAAAGTGAAGGTTTAGAAACCCTTTATATGGCTCGTGTCTCTCCTAACTTCCGCATTATTTTTCGCCAGATACGTGAAGGAGTTGAAATTGTGGATATTTTCAAACAAGAGCGACTCGAAAATCTAAGAAAAGCCTATAAACTGAGATCATGAAATTTCTGGAGGATATTGATTTAAGTATCGCCTTGTGTAGGCAAGAACTTGATGATCTAAAACAGCATCTTGATAACAAAAACGAACTAAAGGAAAGACGGGATGTACTGCCGTTTTTTCGGGAGCGCAGTCATTTATCAGTATTTATTGGCTCATATTTTCCATATATAGATAAATTTGATAGAATCGCTATCGCCTTCGATGGCGACGAGATCGATTAGTGGTGAACTCCAAACATATCTACTGTGTCACCTTTGATGAACTCCATTCTGCATTGGATACGAGGCTAAAACTCATCGAGCACTATAGTTCCGTTAATCCATGATGAGTCGCTTTAACTGACTCATACTCGCTAAACAACTTAGGTTCAACATTATGCACCGGATTACTGCAACCCCTGGCGGTTGGACTCCTGACAGTGATGGAGTCATTTACATCCAACAAACTCCCGCCCCCATTGTCTTTATCACCGCCGCCGACACCGACATTCAAACCCTCTCCGTCGCCAGCCAACAGCTTCCCGCTGACTTTCCCGAGATGCGGGTGGTGAATCTACTGCAACTGCAACAGCAACTCACCCTGGATACCTACGCCGAGGAGGTGTTGTCTCAGGCGAAGCTGATTATCCTGCGGCTGCTGGGGGGACGGGCCTATTGGAGTTATGGGTTGGAGGTGTTGCGGGAAACCGTGGAGATGAGTGGGGCCCACTTGATTGTGATGCCCGGCGATGATGGCATTGACCCGGATTTATGTAGTCATTCTACTGTGCCGCTGACCCTTGTGAATCGGCTTTGGCAGTATTTTAATGAAGGAGGGGTTCGCAACTTTTGTAATGGTCTGAAATATGCCCAGGATAAGTGTTTAGATGGGGAAAATTATCCCCCAGACCCGCAATCTGTGCCTCGGGTGGGACCCTATCGGGTGGCTGAGGTGAAGGATGCGATCGCCCGTGTGGGGATTATCTTCTACCGCGCCCATTACCTCTCCTCAAATACAAAGCCGATTGATGCTCTTTGTCAAGCCTTAATTCAAGAAAATTTACAACCCGTTCCCCTCTATATTTCCTCTCTGCGAGATATGCAGGTTCAAGAACAAGTCATTGAGGTATTTTCTCAGGTTGACCTGATTCTCAATACTACCGGATTTTCCCTAGCTAAACTCGATCGCGAACAGCCCAATCTGGACCTCTGGCAAACTCTGAATCGCCCCGTGTTTCAGGTCATTCTCAGTGGTGGTGGCCGGGAACAATGGGACAGTGAAGTCCGGGGATTGTCGCCGCGAGATGTGGCCATGAATGTGGCCTTACCGGAAGTCGATGGCCGGATTATTACCCGGGCCGTGTCGTTCAAACAAATGTCCGAAAGAGACGATCGCCTCGAAACGGAAGTTGTCCGCTATGAACCCGTCGGCGATCGCATCCACTTCGTTGCTGAACTGGCAAAACATTGGGCCAGCCTCATCAAAACCCCCGTTAACCAGCAACGGATTGCCCTGATTTTGCCCAACTATCCCAACAAAGATGCGCGACTGGCCAATGGTGTGGGTCTAGACACCCCCGCCAGTACCGTGGAAATCCTCAAACGCCTCAAAGCGGCGGGCTATTGCGTCCCAGACGCGCCCCAAACCTCCGAAGACCTGATGACGCTTCTCACCTCCGGCGTCACCAATGACCCCGAAAGTCAGCAAATGCGCCCCGTCTATCAAACCCTCTCTCTACAAGACTATCAACGGGCGTTTCAACAACTCCCCGCCGCTGTGCGTGAGGGAATTGAACGCCGCTGGGGGAAACCCTCTGGGGACTTTGCGATCGCCGGTATCCAACGGGGCCATCTCTTCATCGGTATCCAACCCGCCCGAGGCTACGATCGCGACCCCAGCCTAAACTACCACGCCCCCGACCTCGAACCCACCCACGACTATCTGGCCTTCTACATCTGGCTACGACACCAGTTCCAGGTTCAAGCCGTCGTCCATGTGGGCAAACATGGCAACCTGGAATGGCTACCGGGCAAAAGTGTGGCCCTGTCGAATAGCTGTTACCCGGAAGCGGTCTTCGGTCCGCTGCCCCATTTCTACCCCTTTATTGTCAATGACCCCGGCGAAGGGTCCCAAGCCAAACGTCGCAGTCAAGCGGTAATTCTAGACCATCTCACGCCCCCAATGACACGGGCAGAACTCTATGGCAAATTAGATTGTTTGGAAGGCTTAATTGATGAATACTACGAAGCCGAAAGCCTAAATCCCACTCGTCTCAAAGACCTTTCGGGCCGCATTGAACGCCTGATTCAAGAGGAAAACCTCCATCGGGATTTAGGACTGAGTGAGGACTTAGAAGAAACGGTCCTGATGACCCAACTCGATGGCTATCTCTGTGAACTCAAAGAGGCCCAAATCCGCGATGGCTTACATATTTTTGGGGTCTGTCCTGAGGGAGACCCGTTACGGGATTTAGTGGTCTCCATTGCCCGCTGTCCAGGACGGGGACGAGTGGGCTTAACCCAAGCCCTGGCGCAGTCCTGGGGGTTGGACATTGACCCCCTCACCACCCCACCCACAGACCCCTTAGAGGGGCAATTCCGCAATGTCGGGGATGCGGTGGCGGCGTTGGAAACGGAAGCGGCGCGACTGGTGGAGGGGATTATCGCGGGGAACTCCAGTCCGGTGGCTGCCCCAGTACAGGATGGCTTGCAGTGGGTTGAAACGAGCTTATTGCCGGCCTTGCGAGGGTGCGATCGCGAACTGACGAACCTGGTCCGGGGCTTACGGGGCGAGTATATCCCCTCTGGGGCCTCGGGCGCACCCACTCGCGGCCGTCCCGAAGTGCTGCCGACGGGGCGCAACTTCTATTCCGTGGATATCCGCGCCATCCCCAGTGAAAGTGCCTGGGATGTGGGACGTAAGGCGGCGGAGGTCTTGATTGACCGCTATACCCAGGAAAACGGGGAATATCCCCAAACCCTAGGCTTGTCCGTTTGGGGAACCTCCACCATGCGCACCGGGGGCGATGATATTGCCCAGGCCCTGGCCTTATTGGGGGTGCAGCCGCTTTGGGATGGTTTAGGGCGGCGTGTGGTGGATTTTGAGATTTTGCCCTTGTCGGTGTTGCAACGGCCCAGAGTCGATGTGACGCTGCGGATTTCGGGCTTTTTCCGGGATGCCTTTCCCAATTTGATTGACTTGTTTGATGCGGCGGTGGCGGCGGTGTCTCAGTTACCTGAGTCCCCAGAGGAGAATCCCTTGGCGGCCCAGGTGCAGCAGGAGTCAGCGTTTTGGCAGGGTGAGGGATTAAGTGAGGAGAAGGCCCAACGGCGATCGCGCTATCGGGTGTTTGGGTCAAAACCGGGGGCCTATGGGGCGGGATTACAGGGGTTAATTGAGTCGCAAAATTGGTCTAGTGAAGCGGATTTAGCCCAAGCCTATATTAACTGGAGTAGTTACGCCTATGGGGGGCAGGGGGCGACCTCGGAACCTGAAGCCTTTGCAGCGCGATTGCAACAGATGCAAATCGTGTTGCAGAACCAGGATAATCGCGAACATGATTTGTTGGATTCTGATGATTACTATCAGTTTCAGGGGGGATTAACGGCGGCGGTGCGTCAGGCCCGGGGAACCTCGCCGGAGATCTATTTTGGCGATAATTCTCGGGTGGAAAATCCCAAGGTGCGATCGCTGCGGGAGGAAATTGCCCGTGTCTATCGTTCGCGGGTGGTGAACCCCAAATGGATTGCTGGGGTGATGCGTCATGGCTATAAAGGGGCGTTTGAAATGGCGGCGACGGTGGATTTCCTCTTTGGCTATGACGTGACGACGGGGGCTGTTGAGGAATTTATGTATGAGGGGGTGGCCCAAGCGTATGTGTTAGATGAGGCGGTTCAGGAGTTTGTGCAACAGAAGAATCCTTGGGCGTTACGGGATATGGCGGAACGATTGCTAGAGGCCCATCAGCGGGGACGTTGGGATTCGGCGAGTCGCCCGATGTTAGATGAGTTGCAACAGATTTCTCTGGAGGCGGAGGAGAAGATTGAGGCGACCTTATCGAATCAGGAGGGATGAAATATGAAGACTAAATTTGAGGTGAGATGAGCCATTCATTATCGCGATTCTTGAGATGGTATAAAACTATAGAAATCGAAGATTGACTTAGGATTACTCGTTGGAAGAAACGTCCCTACCTGTTGCCTGTTGCCTGTTGCCTACTGCCTATTGCCTTCTTTCCCCCAGTTTTTTTGTCCTATTCAAACCAATTTTTGCTATACAACCCTTTTCAGATAAAAACTTTTGTACTTTCCCTAATTCTAAAGGTTTGGTTAAGTAACTGAACCCTGAGATTTTGCTTTATAATGAAGTCATGACTTTTAGTGATGGCGGAATTTTCTCATGTCAACTCAAACCCTAACCAATCCCATGCAAGCGATTCCTCAAATTCTGCAATTATTGGAACAGGGAGAGGTTGTGATTATTCCCACCGCCACCACCTATGCGTTTGTCTGTGACGGCGAGAATGCCAATGCGGTTGCGCGGATTCACCAATTGAAACGCTGGTCGTCCCCCAATCCTCTCGCCGTCTTTTCGACGCGCGATCGCATTGCCCCCCTAGCTCACATCAATGCTGATGCTGACCTTCTCTTACAACAATTTCCCGCCCCCCTGACCCTAATTCTACCGAAAACTGACCAAGCCCCCGCCCCTGTCACCGCTGGCTATCCATCTCTCCTCGTTTGCTGTCCTGACGAGTTTATTCAAAAGCTAGTTGAATCGACCTCTATCATTCTTGCGGGGGGATCGGCGAGTCTCTCAACGGATCTCATACGGAATCCGTTTCCAAATAATCCTTTATAATGTTTCAGAGAACAGTCAGGACAAACCCATGGCCAGAAAAGCAAAATTAGCTAATCATCTGAGCGTAGAGGAACTCAAAGACAAGTACCGCAAGAGCCGTGATGGTGTTGAAAGCCGACGATGGCATCTGTTATGGAAAGTGAGCTTAGGATGGACAATAGAAAACAGTGCCGTAGCGGTGGGGTTGAGCTATCGCTACGCCCGAACAATCGTAAAGCGATATAACCAGCAAGGAGAGAAGGGAGTCATTAACCAAAGGAACAAAACCAAAATCAATCCCCGAGGGCGGGAACCTTTACTCAATGGCGAGCAACTCGAAAAGCTTAAGCAAGCCTTAAAAAAAGCGCCGTCAGATGGAGGACTATGGACAGGACCCAAGGTGGCGCGATGGATTGAAAAAGAAACGGGACGGGAAAAAGTCTGGCCCCAAAGGGGGTGGGATTACCTAAAAAAGTGTCATTACTCTTGGCAGCGACCGAGACCCAGGCATCGAAAAGGAAATAAAGAAGCCCAAGAAGAGTATAAAAAAAACTTGCCAAAGAAAGTCACGGAAATTCAAAATAAACATCCTGATTCCGAAGTTGAAGTTTGGTTTTTCGACGAACACCGAGTGGGTCTAAAGTCAATCCTAGCGAAAGTTTGGAGTGAGACTGGACAACGCCCCGAAGCCGTGGTTCAGCACCGGTATGAGTGGGTCTATGTCTACGGGTTCGTTAATCCAAAAACGGGAGAAACACATTGGTATTTAATCCCAAGAGTGAATGTGAAGTGGTTGAATTTAGTCTTAGAAACCTTTGCCGAAGAAGTGGGGGTTGGAGAGAATAAAATAATCCTCTTAGTTCAAGATAATGCGGGCTGGCATCGAAGCCCAAAACTTCAGGTGAATGAGGGAATCTTTGTAGATTTTTTACCTCCCTATTCTCCCGAGCTTCAACCAGCCGAACGGCTGTGGAAGTTAGTAGATGAACCACTGGTCAATCGATGTTTTGATACCATTGAAGACCTGGAAGATGTTCTTGAACAACGTTGTTGTGTTCTTAGTGAACAGATGCAAGAAGAAATTCGCGATTTGACAAATTATCACTGGCTAGAGTACGCCTGAAAATTAAGGCTGTTTCAAAACTGGATTCCGTATCAAAGCCACGAACGCCCGTTCTGCCATGCAGCTTTTTGAGGGCGAGGTTCCCCTGATTGTTGATGGGGGTCCCTCAAAATATGCCCGTGGGGGAACGATGGTAGATTGCACCCTCGATCGCCCCACGATCCTGAAATATGGCCCCATCTCCTTCGATGATTTGCGGCCACTCTTGCCCAATATCGAGTTACCCTCCCATATGCGGAAATAGATGATCCAATGCCTCATCATGCCCCCTCTGTTGTCTCAGAGGGGGCAGTTAGCCAAGAGAAGAACCTCCAAGACAGTCCGCTAGAATGGATGGAACCCTTAACCTTGAGTGCAACCTTGAGCGAACTATGGTGATTGCAGCCTCAGATCCTCCCAGCCGAGTCCAACCCCAAGGTGAACAGCGGGTGGTATTTCATGGCATGGATTGGGATAGCTATTTGAACTTATTAAAACTTTTGCCCCAATCTCGCAATTCCCGTTTAACTTATGATAATGGTCTGTTAGAAATCACGATGCCCCTAGAAGAACATGAGTTTGCTCGCTGTTTAATTGAGCGATTTATTGTTATTTTAGTGGAAATGTTGGGGCTATCTCTAAAAACAATGGGGTCAACGACGCTCAATTATCCCCAGTTCCAAAAAGGCGCAGAACCGGATCAGGCCTACTACATTCAAAATCAGCCTTTGGTGAAGGGACGGTCTGTGGATTTAGAAGAAGATCCGCCCCCGGATTTAGTGGTTGAGGTGGATATTACTCATACTGATATTGCCAAAAATCAGTTTTATGCGGGTTTAGGTGTGCCAGAGTTTTGGCGCTTTGATGGACAGATTTGGCGCATTTATCAACTTCAATCTGGGGGGTATGTGGAGTGCGATCGCCCTCCAACGTTTCCCCAAGTTCCTAAGGACTGGCTGTATGAGTTCCTGAGGATGGCCCGAGAGGATGAGATTCGGGCCATGCGATCGCTCCGAGACCGTTTCTCCGTCTAAGTCGGGTTCGTTAGGGGGAACGTAGATATCCTGCGAAGGGTTAGAGTAGATAGAAAATCCGGCAAGGGCAATCTACTTACTCATTGCCCCTAAGCTAACCATTAATTGGACGTTATATCACTCTGTTTCAAGCCAAGCCTTAAACATTTCCATTGGTACAGCAACAAAAGGATTATTTGTCAATACCTTGGTTAGTTCAAATCCACCAGCCTTGATAGAATTTAGAAGTTGTCGCCGGAGTTTTGGATTTTGAGACACCGCTCGCTCGATTTCCATCTGAAAGACTGTCTGTTTCTGAGCTTCAGAGGCATTAGCATAGCGTTCTTTTAAGTCTCCAAGGATATCTTCAATCAAATTGGCAACGTCTTGCTCGGGTGAATCACTCAATCGATTTTCTATGATTGAGCCATCCCCCAAGTTGATAACCCCTTCAGAGTTTCCACCAATGTTAACTGAACGTTTTGAATGGTTTACCATGATGCTTGTGATGTGATTTTAGTGGAAAGTTTCTAGCAGAATCACATGAGAGGATTTCGGTTTCCGTCTCCAAGATTCATGTTTCCCTTGAAATGTCCCCCTATATTCACAGATCTGGAACTCATATCTATTTGTATTGGGTCTTTTTTACCGCTTTGAAAAAAGTTATACAATGTGGAAATTATTTCCAACAAAAAATACTTGTCTGAACTAACAAAAAACTTCTCCTCACCCGAATTTAACAAAATCTTTAATCCGTGATATCGAGGTTGAGTAAAGTGATAAAAAATTGGAAGTACAGCAAGCAATAGCAAAGCCCAGCCAATTGTTCCAAAAATACCAATAGATATCAACCCACCTAAAACCAAACTAAAAACCAACAAAAAAGGAAACTTGTTTTTCTTTATATCACTCACTTCAAAACCCGTTACATTTTTTAGTTGATAAACTGACCAGCCAAATCTAACTAGGGATTCAGTTATCTCTATGTTTTGGGCTGTCTCAAAACTTCGCTTTCCATCGGACTGTCCCAGAAGATTTTGCATCGCTAAAGCCCTAGCCTCCTTAGTTACAACAAGCTACTCACAAACAGGATGCTTCTTCAGTCTCGTACTCACGTTAACCTTTAGTAGTAATAGATTATCGATAGAAACGTGATATTCATTGCGTGTCTTATTATAAAGTATTTTCCAAGAATGATGTTCTATAATACAGATTTTTTTAATATTCCTTTGTCAACACTTTGGACAGTTTTGGGCGGGAAACGAGGGCCTTCAGGCTATACGTTGTAATTTGTGATATTGGATACAAAATCGCAGAGTAAACTAACCCTAGACCCCTCCCAGGACGGCAAACTTTTTACCCCGACAGCAAGGGGGTGAATCTACCATCAATTCATCCTTATCACCCTGAAACCTGAAGACCCACTACATCTCTTCTGTTCTTTAGCTGTTGACACTCTAATGACACGGCCAGCAGCCACGCCACACCGGGCCAGAGATTTGGCTAAAAACCCTAACGCCCCATCATCCCCCCACTGAGACGACGCAGGGCGCGATTCGCCACATTAGAATAACGCAACTCCCCACAGAGGATTTTCAACATAATCTGGGTGGCAATGGGTTGCTTAATCGCCACCTTATACGCAATCCCCGGAAAGCGATACAATGCCGCCGCCAAACGAGCCGCCCAAGCCATATCCGCGCCCCAGGTCTCTTGAACCGTTTGACTGTACCCCTCCAGGGCGTTGATATCCCCCCCTAAAGCCTTGTCCAACGCCTCCGCCGCCGTCATGCCACTATACAGACAGGGACGAATCCCCTCAGCCGTGAGCGGATCGACAAATCCCGCCGCCTCACCAATCAAGAGGGCATTTTGACTGTGCAACGGCCGATCGCCATCCCAAAGAGCAATACTCCCCTCACGCAACTGCCGATCGCCCTTCGGGAATCCCACCGTATCCGCATACTCCTGCAAGAGGTTCGGCAACTTCTTGTTATCTCCCCCCAAAAAGGTACTGCTACTAATCGAAAAGCCATCCGCCTTGGGGAACTGCCAGATAAAGCCATTCTTCACCTGGCCAAAGGCAAAATCAATCGGGGCCGACTCCGCCTCGGTACTGGCAACCTCTAACGTGGCTGCTAACCGAGTTTTCGGGGTTTTTAACTTCAACCAGGGGGCTACCGGACCATTGGCCCCATCGGCCCCAATCAGATAGCGGGCAAACCGGGGTTCGCCATTGGTTTGGATTTGCCAGCGATCGCCCTCAAAAGCAATCCCCGTCACTTCCACTCCCCTCTCCACCGTTGCCCCCTGGCCGGCTGCGTGATCCAACAACAGGGCATCAAACGCATCCCGACGCACCATCCACATGGGTTCCGCCGTCTCCAGTTCCACCAGCACCGGTTCCTCATACTTCCAGGTATAGCTAACCGTCTTCACCTTGCGGGAAATCACCGGGGAAAAGTCGAACTCAAACCAGGGGGCGATCGCCGGAGAAACCCCCCCTGCACAAGAGGCTTGGCTAGGTTGGGGGTGTTTATCCAAAACCAGGACCGATCGCCCCCGCTTCGCCAAATGATAGGCGGCGGCGCCTCCCGCTGGACCTGCACCAATAATCACACAGTCGAACAGTTCACTCATGGGTTCACAATGACGTCAGGACTAATAAGCAGGTTCAGCGGTCGCCCCCCGAACCCCGGATAGATACACCCCCGAATCAGGACAATCCCCTACACCGTAGTGATATCCTTCTCCTTCTCAGCCAGAAGTTTATCAATCTTGTCGGTGTACTTGTCCGTCAAGGCTTGAATCTGATCTTGCAAATCCCGAGACTCATCCTCGGAGATATCGCTGTTTTTCTCTTGTTTGCGCACCTCATCAATGGCATCCCGGCGAGCATTACGGACCGAGACTTTGCCCTCTTCGGCGCATTTGGCTGCCAATTTAGCAAACTCCTGACGGCGTTCACTGGTCAATGGGGGAACATTAAGGCGAATCACCTTACCGTCATTGTTGGGCATCATGCCGAGATCCGACATACTGATGGCCTTCTCAATGGTCGCTAAACTACTCGGGTCAAAGGGTTGAATCAGAATCGTGGTCGAATCTGGGGTGCTAATCCCGGCCAGACTCTTGAGGGGGGTGGGGCTATTGTAATAGTCCACCATCACGCGATCGAGAATCGCTCCGTTGGCGCGTCCAGTACGAATGGAGTTAAACGCTCTCAACGTCGCCTCCACTGAACTCTTCATCCGTTCTTCAATTTCAGGTAACATCACAGGAACCTCCTACTATTGTTCCGACAGGTTCACCTGCCACGGCGCGGCTGATGTTGCCACGCTCAGACAGGTTAAAAACTATGATAGGGATATTATTCTCCTTACATAAGGCGATCGCCGTACTATCCATCACTCGTAGGTCGTGAGTGAGGACATGGCTATAGGTCAAACTCTTGTAGAGATGGGCATCGGCATCCCCTGTGGGATCGCGATCATACACCCCATCAACTTTCGTGGCCTTGAAGATCACTTCCGCATCAATCTCAGCGGCCCGCAGGGCAGCGGTGGTGTCCGTCGTAAAAAACGGGTTCCCGGAACCCGCACCAAACACAACCACTCGTCCCTTTTCCAGATGTCGCATCGCTCGGCGACGAATATAGGGTTCTGCCACCTCTTGCATGGCGATCGCCGTCTGAACTCGTGTGGGGACGCCCATTTGTTCCAAGGCATCCTGTAAAGTCATGGCATTCATCACCGTGGCAATCATGCCGATATAATCTGCCGTTGCCCGATCCATGCCCGCAGAAGAGGCTTTGACACCGCGAAAGATGTTCCCCCCCCCAACCACGATCGCCACCTGCGTTCCTGAGGCAACTACATCCGCTACCTCTTGGGCAATCTCTTGAACCACAGCGGGGTCAATCCCATAGCCGAGGTTTCCCATCAAGGCTTCGCCACTGAGTTTAAGTAAGATCCGTTGGTATGCTTTTGCCATAGGTTTTAGATCCAGTCCCCTCCGTAAACCGCCTCCAACTATAACAGAAGAAGGCAAGAGGGGGGGAGAAGGCAAGAGGCAAGAGGCAAGAGGCAAAAGATAGGGAACAGGGAACAGGGAACAGGGAACAGAAACAACGTAGGGGCGTACCCTTGCGGTCGGTGAGCGATAGCCGAACCGTGGTCGCCCTCTTCGGGCTTGGGGGCAACCACGGCTCATGTGGTGCTGCTGTGCCAGATTATGGGACAGCCTTCGGCTTCGGTTTGGCTGGGAGTGATGGGGCGATCGCCGAGTAGGGCCTCGATCGCTTCCTGTAAATAGGGCTGTTTTACCCCAGCCTCCGATTCTGCACAATCATCAATTCGCCCTCTGTAGCACAAAATTCCACTATTGTCAATTAAAAAAGCTTCTGGAGTGACAGTGACTCCAAAACACTGAGCCACATCCTGAGTTACATCCCGCAAATAGGGAAAATTCAACCCTGCCTCTCGGGCCAAGGCTTTCATCGACTCAAACGTCTCCGAGTTGTTTGGGTTAATAGCCACCAACTTCACCTGGCGATCGCGAACATCTCGCTGTAGCCCCTTGAGGCGATCGAGATAGGCTTGACAATGGGGACAGGCATTGGAAAGAAACACCACCACCACCGCACGACAATCATCTAAATACCGTGCCAGATGATGCACCGTTCCGTTCGTACCGGGTAACTCAAAATCGGGGGCGTAAGCGCCTATTTCTGTACCATTCATCACTATTGGTCATCCTCAGTTTGGGACTTAATCCAGTTGGGGGACTATCAATCGCACAGGCGGGTTAGCCCAGGTTAAAACTTCACCCCATCAGAATAATATCCCACTATTTTGTAGGTCAACTTAGCAGCGGTAAACTCCGAGACCACACTATGGGGAATTGGACAAAGTTCAACCACATCCGCACCAATGAGCTGATGTCGCTGGCTCAGACGACGCAGAAACCGAGTCAACTGATGCCAGGTTAACCCACCCGGCTGAGGTGTTCCCACCCCCGGCAGCACACTGCCATCGAGGCCATCGAGATCCACCGTCAGAAACACCTTCTCCGTCGTGATGGCCCCGAGAGCGCGATCGCACCATTGAGGATCTCCCACCATCTCATGATCCCAAATTACGGGAATTTGCCGCTGTTGAATCAACTCCGCCTCCTGACGACAGACACTGCGAATCCCCACGGGAAGCGAGGGCAGGCCCATCTCCAAAATGCGGTGCATCACACAAGCATGATTATATTTTGACCCCTCATAGACATCCCGTAAATCCCCATGAGCGTCAATTTGCACCACCGTAAACGGTTCATCCCCATACACCTGACGATAGCCGGCCACAATTCCCGCCGTAATACTATGTTCCCCCCCCAACCCCAAGACAAACTTACCCGCCGCCACCATCTCCGCCACAGTGCTTTGGATATCCTGCAACATCTGTTGGGCCCTCACCGGGGCCACTCGGGTATCTGCTACAGGAGAGTGAGTATGAATCCCCACCTCAAAACAGACCTCCCGTTCTAGTTCCACATCATAGTATTCCAACTGGTCAGAGGCCTCCAGCAAGGCAGCCGGCCCATGCTGACAGCCTTGGCGGTAAGTCGTCGTCGCCTCATAAGGAACCGGCAAAATCACCACCCTCGCGGCATCATAGCCCACATCAACCTCTTCCCCAATAAACGGAACCATTAGACGATTTTCTGTAATAGACATAAATGAAGCTCTCTCAACTCCCTATTCTCGGGCGCACCACTTGCGGTACACCCCTACGTAATGTATCCCCTATTCCCTATTCCGATATTCCCTATCTTTTGCCTCTTGCCTCTTGCCTCTTGCCTTCCCCCCCCCATAGCACGATCGCCACCAACAAGGTTATCGTAGTGAATCGGTTGCCAATTTCCCCCAAACACCGTAGACTTCTGCGATACTAACCCTAAACCCAATCTGCGTCCCACCTCCCATCCCCTAAAGCCGTGAGTTGCATCGCCCGATTTCGATGTCACTGAAGCGAATTGACTTGGATTTTATACCTGTTGTGTCTGTTCCCATACAACCCGATCGCCCCGATAGTTCACCCATGCCGGAACCGACTCCTGTATTTGCCCTGAAAGCCCTGGTAGCTCGGTTACACCGTGAACAAAACAAAACGCAGGATTTATTAAGTTCCCTAGGGTTTGCCCTTCGTAGCTTTAATAACCTCAATCAATTCTTAGAACTGATTCCCCTCGTCGCCAGCCGTGTCACCGATGCCGAAGGCGGCTCGTTGGTGTTGTTTAAGCCTGATGGACAAGTGCGGTTGCAACGACTCCACTGTCAAGAAGGGCAATCCTGCGTCAATCTTCGTAAGGCGATCGATGCGGTAATTCGCGATGAGCCTCATCCCCTGCCGATTTCGGGAGATCTCGATCGCCGCCTGGCGGACTATCTCGGCCAAGGGATTCAACTGCATGGAACCCCCATCTCCATTCGCAACGAGGAGCGGGGACGGCTGTACGTGTTTAGCTACGATCCTAAATATACCTGGAACGAAGCCCGACAGAAGCTCGTGCAACTCGTGGCCGATCAAACCGCCGTCGCCATTGTTAACGATGAACTCGCGGCGGAACTGCGACAAAAACAACGCCTTGATCGCGAGTTAGAAATTGGGGCCGAGATTCAGTTACGCTTGCTACCGAGTCAATGTCCGAGCATTGAGGGGATTCAACTGGCGGCTCGTTGTCAAACCGCTAATCGTGTCGGGGGAGATTACTATGACTTTATCCCCACCACCCATGATTTAGTGCGATCGCGCAGTTTCGAGGCCTCATCCCCCTCAGAAGCACCGAGTCACAGTGAAGAAGGGCGTTGGGGGATTGCCATTGGCGATGTTATGGGGAAAGGGGTTCCAGCCGGGTTAATTATGACCCTCACTCGGGGGATGTTACGATCAGAAGCCCTCAACCAACATTCCCCAGCCCGGATTCTCAAACATCTCAATCGGGCCATGTATGCTGACCTGGAAAATTCTCATCGTTTCGTAACATTATTTTACTCAGAATATAATCCTGAAACCCATCAACTGGCCTATAGCAACGCCGCTCATACCCCACCCCTGCTCTGGAAAGCCCAACGCCGGGAAATTCTGCGCCTAGATACCTGGGGAATGCTCGTCGGACTCGATGCCGAAACCGAGTACGAAGAAGATAGTGTCATCCTAGAAGCGGGCGATACAATCCTGTACTATACAGACGGTTTCACCGAAGCATCTAACCCCAAGGGCGATCGCTTCGACGAAGAAAACCTCATCGAGGCCTTTAAAACGGCCTGTAGCCGCCAAGCCGATCCCAACGATATCTTAAACGCCATGTTTGATGCCGTTTGGGACTTCATCGGCCCCCACAAGTCTAATGATGATGACATGACCCTCGTGGTTCTACAGAAACGTTAACCGTTCCCTAACATTAACCGTTCCCTTACCGATTACCGATTCCCAGGGCGACCACAAGGGTTCGCCCCTACGGCCCAGGGCGACCACAAGGGTTCGCCCCTACGGCCCAGGGCGACCACAAGGGTTCGCCCCTACGGCCCAGGGCGACCACAAGGGTTCGCCCCTACATGGTTTCCCCTTTTGCCTCTTGCCTCTTGCCTTTTGCCTTTTTCTACCATGAACCAGCCTAAAACTTGGAGTCAACGATTTGAATCTGCACTCGACCCGATTGTGGCCGAATTTAATGCCAGTATTGGCTTCGATATTGAACTGATTGAATATGATTTAACCGGGTCTGTTGCCCATGCCAAGATGTTGGCAAAAGTGGGCATCATTTCTCCCGAAGATGCCGAAAGTTTGGTGTCGGGATTAGAGCAGATTCGCCAAGAATATCGTCAGGGCAAATTCAACCCCGGAGTGGATGCCGAGGATGTTCACTTCGCTGTCGAACGGCGGCTTACGGAGTTAGTAGGCGATGCCGGGAAAAAACTGCACACCGCGCGATCGCGCAACGACCAAGTGGGGACGGATACCCGCCTTTATCTTCGGGATAAAATTCAAGACATTCGCCAGAATGTTCGGCAATTCCAACGGGTATTACTCACCCTAGCCCAAGACAATGTCGAGACGCCAATTCCCGGTTACACCCACTTACAACGGGCCCAACCCTTAAGCCTGGCCCATCACCTTCTGGCTTATTTTGAGATGTTTCAACGGGACTGGGAACGATTAGGAGAAGTCTATGAACGGGTGAATATCTCCCCCTTAGGCAGTGGGGCCTTAGCGGGGACAACTTTTCCCATTGACCGCCATTATACCGCTGAGTTGCTAGGATTTAAGCAACCCTATCGTAATAGTCTTGATGGAGTGAGCGATCGCGACTTTGCTATTGAATTTGTCAACGCGGCCAGCTTGATTATGGTGCATCTGAGTCGCCTCTCGGAAGAGGTAATTCTTTGGGCATCTCAGGAGTTTAACTTTATCCAACTCAAGGATAACTGCTCAACTGGGTCTAGTATTATGCCCCAGAAAAAGAACCCCGATATTCCTGAATTAGTGCGGGGCAAAACCGGGCGCGTGTTTGGGCATCTTCAGGGACTTCTGGTGTTGATGAAAGCCTTACCCCTTGCCTACAATAAAGACTTACAGGAAGACAAAGAAGCCCTGTTTGACACCGTGAAAACCGTCCAGGGCTGCTTACAGTCCATGACCGTGTTATTTGAGCGGGGCTTAGAATTTCGCAAAGAACGGCTTGAAACCGCCGTTGCCGAGGATTTTTCCAACGCTACCGATGTCGCCGATTACCTTGCTGCCAAAGGCGTTCCCTTCCGAGAAGCCTATAATTTAGTGGGTAAGGTGGTGCGAACCTCCCTCGCTGCCGGAAAACTGCTCAAGGATTTAACTTTAGAGGAATGGCAACAACTCCATCCCCAGTTTGAAGCCGATATCTACGAGGCGATCGCCCCTAAACAGGTGATTTCTGCCCGCAATAGTTTTGGTGGAACCGGCTTTGAGCAAGTTCGTCAAGCCCTAACAAGCGCCGAAACTCTCCTTAAAGATTAATCTTGCGATTTGTTCCTCGTTTAAGAGTTCCCTGTTCTCCCGGTCTGCCTATTGCCCATTACCATTTCCTATGACGTCCTCTCCTAATTCATCATCCCTAACCGGAGAAATTCTGGTTGTGGATGATACTCCTGCCAATCTGACACTGCTGCGACAAATGCTCTCAGCACGGGGATATAACGTGCAGGTTTGTCGAACGGGAGAAGTCGCGATTAAATCCGCCACGCTGATGCAGCCGGACTTAGTTCTGCTGGATATCCGAATGCCCGATTTAGACGGGTATGATGTGTGTCGGTGGCTGAAAACCCATCCTGAAACCGCTGAGATTCCTGTGATTTTTATCAGCGTCCTAGAAACCACAGAAGAAAAAGTCGCAGCCTTTCAGGTGGGTGGGGCCGATTATGTTACTAAACCTTTTCAAGCCGAAGAAGTCATTGCGCGGGTTGAACATCAACTGTTAGTGCGGCGTCAAAAAGCCCAATTAGAACTCGAAATCCGAGAACGAGAACTCACAGAAGCCAGTTTAACGAAATCGCGATCGCTCCTGGCCTCGGTCCTCAACAGTACCCTAGACAGCGTGTCCGCCCTACAAGCCCTCCGCAATCAAGACGGTACGATCGTTGATTTTGAATGGTTGTTAGCCAACGCCGTCGCCGCCACCGCTGCCGAGACAACCCCCGAAGCCATCACCGGTCAGCGATTACTCAAATTGATGCCCGAATATGCCGCTGTGGGGCTATTTGACGATCTCGTGCGGGTGGTGGAGACGGGAAAAATCCTCAACCGGGAACTCTGCTATGAATCCGATACCCTCTGCGGTTGGTTTCAGGCGATCGCCATCAAACTCGATGATGGGGTTACCCTGACATTTCGAGATGTCACCGCCCGTAAGCAAATGGAATTAGCCCTAAAAGCCTCCAACGTGGAACTGCAACAACAGGCGAATCTTGACGGACTCACCCAAGTTGCCAACCGTCGCCGCTTTGACGAGTATCTCCAAGAAACCTGGACTTATTGCCTCAAACACCAGCGGCCCCTCTCCCTCATTCTCGGAGATGTCGATCGCTTCAAGATGTTTAACGACACCTACGGCCATCAAACTGGCGATGTTTGTCTGCAAAAAGTGGCCCAAACCCTACGAAGTTTAGTGCAATATCCCGATGATTTAGTAGCCCGTTATGGGGGCGAAGAATTTGCCATCATCCTACCCCAAACCGAGGCCGCCGGAGCAATTCGGGTCGCCCGTCGTCTGCAAGATGCCATCCGACAAATCATCCTCTATCCCGAAGGAGACAGCGAACCCACCTCCGTCACCATCAGTTTAGGCGTCTCCAGTGTCACCCCCTTCTCCAGCCTCCCCCCCGCCGCCCTCATCGAAGCGGCCGATCGCGCCCTCTACCGGGCCAAATCCGAAGGTCGCGATCGCGCCTGCTGGCAACTCGTCCGTTCCCTCACCTAACCCCAACGCACCTCACCCCCTCTTGCCTCTTGCCTCTTGCCTCTTCTTCTCCCCCCTACTGCCTACTGCCTACTGCCTACTGCCTTCTTCCCCCCTCTACCGCAAACTCCGAGGGTCTAACGCATCCCGCAAACCATCCCCAATCAAATTAAACGACAACACCGTCAGCACCACCAACAGGGCCGGCGGCCAAATCAGCCAGGGTTGAAAGACCAAAATCGAGGCATTCGTGGCATTAGCCAGAAGATTGCCCCAGGAGGGATCGGGTTGTTGAATCCCCAAACCAATCAAACTCAACACCGACTCGGCCACAATAAATCCAGGAATCGAGAGAGTGGCCGAAATAATCAAATAGGTCGCCGTTTGCGGCAGCACATGACGAATAATAATATAGAGTGGTTTTGCCCCCATCGCTCGGGCCGCCTGAACAAACTCCTGTTCCTTGATGGATAAGACCTGTCCCCGAATCACCCGTGCCAATCCAGCCCAGCTAATAAAGGATATGATGGTGACGATGAGCAAAAAACGCTGGGCGCTACTTAGGCCAGAGGGAAGAACGGCGGCTAAGGCGATCAGCAGGTACAGGCCTGGAATGGTCATCAGTACCTCCGTCAGCCGCATGATTATCGTATCTACAGCGCCCCCCACATAGCCCGATATACCCCCAACTAGCATCCCAATGGGGAAGGAGATACAAATGCCCACCAAGCCGATGAATAAACTCACCTGTCCGCCAAAAATTAGGCGACTGAGTTGATCGCGCCCTTGTTCGTCAGTCCCAAGAAGGTTTAACTGGCCCGGGCCAACGGTTCCGAACAAATGTATGTTTGCCGGAATGATCCCCAGTAGACGATAGGACGACCCCGAGACAAATAAGCGAATCGGCGAGGGTTGAGAGCGATCAACAATCAGTTCTCGTTCCCCCGTGTCTAGGTCTGTGGCCCCTTGTTGGATTGGATACACATGGGGGCCAATGAATTCCCCGGCTTCGTTGTGCCAGTGAATTGGGGTTGGAGGGAGGAGAGATCCCTGCCTCTGAATATCGTTAATTGGGTCATAAGGAGCAAAAAAACCAGCCCCAATCACCACGACATAGAAGATGATTAAAATCGTTGCCCCAATGCGAGATAGGGGATTTTGTTTAAATGTCTGCCACCAGTTCATAGCTCAAGTCAAGTCTGAAGTTTCTTTAACGCGCCGAGATTGAGATTCGTTAACAATGATAAGCTCACCTTAAATCCCTGTTGATGTTTGTTGTTGACACTAACTCCTTCCCCCTACGCTCTCTTACAGTCTCTAATTAGTCACCTTGTAAGCTTAGTTAATCCGTGAATCAAACTCAGCCTCCCACTAGCGCAATGTCAGAACTCGATGCCATTAGTGCCATTCTCTACTCAGTTCAAAACCAGTTTAGCGGACGATTGCACATTCATTCTGCTTCCCCGCCCAATGAGGCCTGGAATCTGTATTATTACATGGGTCGCGTGATTTGGGCCTCGGGAGGGGTGCATCCCCTGCGACGCTGGCGACGGGCGATCGCCCGCACCTGTCCCAGTTTGGATTTGAGCAGCCTCAACTTTCCGAAACATAAAAAAGATCCTTTTTGGGAATATAACACCCTTTGTCAATTTCAAGATCAGCAGCACGTCAACCGCAAGCAATTTCAGAAAGTGATTGTTGATTGTATTGTTGAAGTTTTATTTGATGTGCTGCAAAAGTCTCAAGCAGAGGTGTTACTCGGGCAACTCCATGAGGAAACCCGGCTGAATAAACCCCGAGTGGTTCTCAAAGGAGAAGCACTTCTGAGCTATGCTGAACGACAGTGGCAACAGTGGTGTGAAGCCGATTTTGCTGGCTATTCTCCCAATCTTGCGCCGGTGATTTCTAATGATGGTTTATTGAAATCATCGTTGTCAGATAAAGTCTATCGACGGTTGAGTGTGTTGGTGAACTCTCGCAATACCCTGCGGGATTTATCGGTAATTGTCAAAAAGGATTTAATTGAGTTAACTCAATCCTTGATGCCTCGCATTGAAAAGGGCGCGTTACAGTTGGTGCGAGTTCCGGATCTCAATGAGAAATTCACGCCAACTCCCCCGTCTCGGGGGTCGATCACAACCGGGTTGCGGCAACCTAGCCAAGCCACTCCCCGGAAACCCGAAAAACCACTGATTGCCTGTATTGATGATAGTCTGCAAAGTTGTGAGGTCTTGGAAAATTTGTTACGAGAAGCGGGTTATCCGAGTTTTTTCATTATCGACCCCTTACAAGCCATTCCTGAATTGATTGCCCGTAAACCGGCGTTGATTTTCTTGGATTTAATTATGCCGGTGGTCAATGGCTATGAGGTTTGCGCCCAGATTCACCGAGTCGAACAGTTGAAAGATACGCCGGTGGTGTTTCTGACGAGTCAGGATGGTTTGGTCGATCGCGTACGGGCGAAATTGGTGAAAGCCTCGGGGTTTCTCTCTAAGCCGGTGGACCCGGATACGGTGTTAGAGACCATTGAACGGCTTGTGGCGACAGGGAACTCCTCCAAAGATGCCCCCTCTTCAAAGGGAACTGGTGGCGGCTAGGGCCGTTAGTAAACACAGAAGTAGGGCTTCCGTCCATTCCACCACCGCGCCATAGGTATCTCCGGTATGTCCCCCAAGCTGACGATTGAACCAGGCTGGGGTGAGAATGGCGATCGCACTGCCGCCAAAGGCCATCCCCACCCCCACCAGCCAGCGATCGCCCCCCAGCCAGAGTTGCAGCAGACTCAACCCCAACAGGGCGATCGCCCCCGGAATCAAGGCCACCGCTGACTCGATGGAAGCTTTATGAATGGCCCCCTTGCCACTGGCTTTGAGGTAGGGATAGCGGACAATGGCCACCACCTGTCCCCAGCGGCCCCAACCGGCCGCCGCCATCAATACGAAGGCGCGATCGTCCACCAACTCGGACAGGGCCACGGTTTTCAGCAAAACCACCATCACCGCCGCCATAGTCCCAAAGGCCCCCACTAAACTATCTTGCATCGCCGCTAAACGCTTCTGAGGGTCAGGAACTGCCAAACCATCAGCCGTATCAATGGCCCCATCGAGATGTAGGCCCCCGGTTAGGGCAATGGCAAAGCCAACAATTAAGGCACTCCGTGTTAATACGGGCATTCCCATGACTCCGAAGCCCCAATCCACCAGGCCCAGCAGTCCACCGAGAAAAATTCCTACCAATGGGGCCAGTTTGGCGATGCCCTCAAACTCCAACGTCCAGCTTACGGGAATCGGCAAACAGGTGTAAAAGGCAACAGCAGCGGCGATCGCATTGCGTTGGCGCAGCCAAAACCTAAAATTAAGCCATGAAAATCGTCGCTTTGCCATAGTTCATCAGAAGTTCAGTTATTTAACGGATTTGCGAACCCGAATATCTATGCCAAGATTGTATAGAGACCTTGTTGTGAGTTTAAGGGTCACTTAAGGTGTTGATCAGATTGTTGATCGCAGTTTAGATCCAGCAGTTACTCGAACTTTGCAATCCCACTCGATCCGTTAGGGCCAGAACATCCCACTCCTGTAACTCTCTTGAATCACCGACTTGGACGATGGGACGGTGACCCTAACCTTTAACGGCTTGATATATCTGTCTCACCCACGGTCATTCTACTTCATCCCCTTTAGTTCCATGCTTGAGCGTTCATCCGATCGTCATATCCCTGCCCCGTGCATCATCGAAACCGGTATCCTGGTTAATAAACGTGATATCTTGCGTTTACTCGGAGACCTGACGCAGGTGCGCTATGTTGAACTCCTCGATGGTGAACCCCAGGCCCAGGGGGAAGCCTATCTCGTTGAGGTCTTTGCCGATTCCCATCAAGCGACGATTCTTGCGAATCATTCCCTATATCTCAACGTCGCTAGTTTCGACTATTTGGAGTTAACGCCGATGGGCCAATCACGGACTCAGTTTGATTTGGTGCAAGATAACCGTCGTTTGCGGTTAATTCCTCTCAATTCCCCCCTAGCCGGTCGTTCCAGCGACCCCATTACTGATGAATCCCTAGAGTCGATGTTGGTTCAGGTGATTTCGGCTAAACTCGATGCGCAAATTGATGACCTTGAGTGGGAGGGGGGGTGAACGTCTAACGCTCTAGAATCAGGGTTACGGGGCCATCATTCTCGATGGACACTTGCATCATGGCCCCAAACTCCCCGGTTTGGATGGTTAAGCCACTCTGACGCAGTTTCTCGACAAATTGGTCATAGAGAACTTCGGCGGCGGCGGGAGGGGCCGAGGCATCGAAGGAGGGACGGCGGCCTTTGCGACAATCCCCATAGAGGGTGAATTGGCTAATCACGAGAATTTCCCCCTGAATCTCCTCGACGGAGTGTTCCCAGCGGCCACTGGCGTTATCTTCGGGGGGAAAGAGTCTTAAGTTGAGACATTTGCGAACCATCCAGTCCACCTCCGCCTCTGTGTCTGTCCCGGCAATGCCGACGAGGAGGTTTAAGCCTCGCCCAATTTTGCCGATTTGGCGATCGCCCACCCTCACCTGAGATGAACTGACCCGCTGAATAATGACCCGCATTGCCTCTATTTCGTGCTTCAGACTATTTTTGACCTAATGGGCATAGAAGGACGCTTGCTGAGCTATCTATGCCCAAATCCTGGAGGATTATAACGTAAACCCTTTACCGCCTTCACTGCCGGGGGTGACGACGCAGTTATTGAGTTGCTTCAGTAGGGTGTCGGAGTCCAGGTCTTGTCCGATGAACACTAACTGGGTTTTCTTCTCATGCTTCCAATCGTCATCTTCGATGCTAAAGCGTTTGCCGCTGAGGTGGAAAATATGGCGATCGGGACTTTCTTCAAACCAGAGAATTCCTTTGGCCCGGAAGATGTTGGCCGGAAGCTGGTTATCGAGAAAATACTGAAACTTACGGATGCTGAAGGGGCGATCGCTCTGAAAAGATACGGAGAGAAAGCCATCATTCTCTAGGTGATGGGAATGGTCGTGATGGTGGTGGTCATGATGGTCATGATGGTGGTGGTCATGGTCATGATGGTCATGATGGTCGTGATGGTCATGATGGTCGTGATGGTCGTGATGGTCATGATCTCCTGACGCATCCTCAAAATAGCGATCGGATTCAAACAATCCCACACTCAACAGCAAGGGAAGGGGAACCGAAGCATGGTTCGTCCGCAGAATCCGGGCATCTTTTTTAATATCGCGAATCCGCACTTCCAAGGCATCCACATCCGCCTCATCGACTAAGTCAATTTTGTTGAGAATAATCGTATCTCCATAGGCAATTTGCCCATAGGCAGCTTCACTATTAAACAAGTCCAGACTGAAGTTTTCGCAATCGACGAGGGTAATAATCGAATCGAGACGAGTTAAATCCCGTAATTCCGTCCCTAAAAACGTCAAGGCTACCGGCAGCGGGTCTGCTAATCCCGTTGTTTCCACCACGAGATAATCGACATTTTCCTCCCGTTCCAGGACCTTATAGACGGCATTGAGGAGGTCATCATTGATGGTGCAACAAATGCAACCATTGGTGAGTTCCACCATATCATCATCCCCGGAGATGATGAGTTCATTGTCAATGCCAATTTCGCCAAATTCATTGACTAGAACAGCCGTTTTAACGCCTTCTTGATTCGTGAGGATATGATTGAGGAGGGTGGTTTTTCCACTCCCCAGAAATCCTGTGATAATCGTCACTGGAAGTCCTAGTTTCGGGGCTTCCATGGCAGTTTGAGCGTGATCAGCAGTTTGCATAACAGGTGATGAATGACAGTGAAGCGATTAGAGCTTATTTTAACGTAATTCTTCCCTTGGACTTAAGCCCCAACCGAGGAGGCGATCGCCCCTGGGGAGGGTTGAGGGTCCATCTGGTCCACCCACTCCAGAAACTCCCGTTCAAAACTCACCTGGGCCCGATTCGTCCGTCCTCCGAGATAAAGCGTCTTCTCCTGTTGTAGAACCCAAATCTGGGAATGGGAGGCGTAGCTAAGGGCCGTACTCAGCATCAACAGGGCGAAGCCGAGATAGACCAGGGGAATGCCGGGATCAGACTTAATTTGTAAGCCGGTGGCCCCGGTCATCTCCAGCAACGAGAGGGTGACTCCGTTGACCTCCGCCGCATTGCCCACCCGCAGGGAGGCCACTAGGTCGCCGCTGTTATCGTAGAGGAGGACGGTTCCCTGTAAATCCCGGGCCAGGAGAGACACCCCTTCACTCAAGTCGGGTTTGGTGGGAATCCAGGTTCCCCAAATGCGTCCATTGCCCCCAGTATCCAATAGTTCCATGGGCAGTTGGAACACGGGACTGTTGTTGAGGCGGATCTTGATGCTGTCGATACTCCAATCGGTTTGATAGAAGACGACCCCGTTGTAACGGAGGGGTTCGTTGACATAGATGGTCTTGCGATCGCGTTCCTGGCCCTGATCATCAACCACAGACAAATCCGAGTAAAACTGATCAATGGCCCCACTGGGGGTATAGTCAATCCAAAAGCGGTTCACTTTCAGAGACCAGCCCCGAAAGCGGTCAGGGGACGACCAATCCCCGGCTTCGACAAAGTTACTCACCTGGACCGTTTCCCCACTGGGAATCATCTCCTGGGCCATCACCCCGGTCACCGACCCGACAATCGCCCCCCCGAGAATCAGTAGCATACTGGCATGAACCACAATCGGGGCAATGCGTCCGATGAGGCCCTTGCGGGCATAGAGGCTATCTCCATCTCGGAAGACTTGATAGCGGCGTTGTTCTAAACTCTCCTGAAGCTGGTCTAAATTGGGGCGGGGGTCTGAGGTGTTCTCCCCCACCACGGGCAAGGTTCCCGCTAGGGCCAGTTTCTTAAACTGACGGGGTTGGCGGTAAAACTTCCAATTGCGGGCCGCTTTGAGGGCCGGCAGTTGGCGGGTAAAGGTACAGGCGGCTAAACTCGACCCAAACAACACCAGGAGGGAGAGGAACCACCAGGTTTTGTAGACATCATTGAGTCCGGCGGCCAGGATGACTTTCCAGGAGAGAAATCCCAACAGGGCCGGGTCTTCGGGATAGTTGGCTTGGTAGAAGTCGAGGGACTCATGTTGTTCAATCACCGTACCGATCGCACTGGTGGTGGCGATGAATAACAACAGGAGAATGGCTAGGCGGAGATTGGCCAAGATGGGCAAAATCTGGCGACGAAACCAACGCAGGGGAGGGGCGGATGCAAGTTCAGTCATGGGGGGGACAGGTTAGACAGTCGGCAGCAAACGAAAGACAAGGGTAAAGACACCAAACCCTACTAATAAGGCCCCACTGGCGGGGGTAATCCAACTGGACCAACGCCGTAGGGATAATAATTTCTCTAAACTGGCCGCAAAGGTTCCCGCCAAAATTAGGGGGGCGACATATCCTATGGTATAGGCTAACAGGAGACAACTGCCGAGGAGAGGGTTGCCGGTACTGGAGACCCAGGCCAGGAGAGTCGCCAGGACGGGGGTACTGCATGGGGAGGCCACGAGGCCAAAGGTGACCCCGAGTCCATACGATCGCACCCCATGGGGCCAACTCTCGGAAATCCAACCCATGCTATCGAAGGAGGGAAGACGCAAGGGCAGGGCCTCTAGGAGATTGAGTCCCATGATAATGGCGATCGCCGCCACCAGAAGAGGCAGGCCCTTGCCGATTTGACCATAGACTCGTCCCAACAGGGCGGCCCCTAAGCCTAAGCCGGCCAGGGTGGTCGCCAACCCCAGGGAAAACCACAGGGATTGACGGGCCCCCTGACCGGGACGTTTCGATTCATAGCCGCCAATATAGCCCAGGGTGATGGGCAACATGGACAGGGTACAGGGGGTTAAGCTGGTTAGAAGGCCGGCGAGGAGAACCACCACAAGGGTGAGACCATTGAGATGAGTCAGTTGGTCGCTCACGAGATGGTCAGCAAACTGTTGTAGGTCATAGAGAGGGGTCATGGTTCTAAGTTATGGAACGTTAACATCAAGTCTAGAAGCTCATCCCTCACCCGCCTCTGACCCCTTCCATTATTGATTATCCATGACTCACCTGTCCAATCAGCTGCATGACATCATCGCGGCTGAGTTTGGGTTTGCCCAGGGCCAGGGTTTTGAGGGTTCCTTGGGCTAATACCAAAGGAATCCGGCAAAAGTCCAGGGCGGGGCCTTTGGGCAGGGCGTTGGTGTAGCGTTCGGCAAATTCCAGGTTATGGCGGGCATAGGCCTGCATTTGCGTCGCTGTCCAATCGTTGGGGAAGAAGTCCACCCCTCGGGCTTTGTCTTCGCGATGGTTGCGGAGAATGTTCACCGTTTGTAGTCCGCGTCCGAAGCCGATGGCCTCCATGCGACTGGTTTGGGTGTTGTCATACCAGGCCCAGAGATCGGATAGGAGAAGTCCCACAGCCCCCGCGACGCTGAAGGTATAGCTATCGAGGTCGGTGACGGTGTTGACCGTCCAGTTGCGATCAGCCCAGAAGGCCATGCGATCGGCCATGGCGGCGGTGGCATCCCAAATGCGGGGGGCGATGCTGTCGGGGGCCAGTTTAGCCCAGTCACTGACTCGTACGGTGACTTCCGGGAGTTGGTCGTAACTGTCTCCCCAGTCGGGGCTGAATTGGTCGTTTTCGCCCGTTCCCGTTTGCAATTGCAGGGACAGCGATCGCAGTAGTCGGGCTTTGGTGGCATTGTCGAGATGGGGATGGTCTTCAATCTCGTCAATGGCCCGCATACAGAGGTAGGCGGAGGTCACGGCTTCCTGAAGGTTTGCAGGAAGCTGGACAATGGGAATATAAAAGGTGCGACTCGTCTGTTTCAGCACCTCTAGGGCATCGTTGGGCCAGTTCATCAGTTCAACTCCTCACATCAACTCGACCTCTAGCATATCCTTCTGATTGCGATTAGAGGATGTCAACGGAGACAGCCGCAGAAGAGACACAGTTAGTGGGTCGGGGTTCTTATTTAACCATCTAGTGGCGTTTCTAGGGAATAGCCCGTGGTTTTCTCAACATAGTCAAGAACTTGTTGATAGGCCACGGGGTCACTTTGGGCCGTTAAGATCAGGGGCTGTTCGCTGGGGTGCCAATAGACGGTTAACCGAGTCTGTTTGTACAGCGAGAAGCTACTGACTCGGTCAAGATCGATGACATGAATATGTTTTCCTCCCTGTTCGTGGATTTTAATCCAGTACGCCACGCACAATGCCTCCCGTAACCCGGATTTCCTTTGAGGTTATAACACTTGGGCCGCAGACTCTAGGGTTTCGTCCTCATGATCACCTTGGGAGGAGTCCCTGGGGGTTGTCCCGAGGGGTTGTCCTAGGGCCGCCCGGATAAAGCCTTCCATGAGGGGATGGGGATGGTTGGGCCGAGATTCAAATTCCGGGTGGAATTGGGTGGCGACGAAGAAGGGATGGTTGGGCATCTCGATGATTTCCACGAGACGGCCGTCGGGAGAAGTGCCACTGATGCTATAGCCGGTTTCGAGGAATAAACTGCGATAGGCGTTGTTGAATTCATAGCGGTGGCGATGGCGTTCGTAGACCACTTCTTGGTTGTAGCTGGCAAAGGTGTGGGTTCCTTCGGTGAGGCGACAGGGGTAGAGGCCCAGACGCATGGTTCCCCCTAAATCTACGACATCTTCTTGTTCGGGGAGGAGGCTAATGACGGGGTTGGTGGTGTTGGGGTCAAATTCGGAACTGTTGGCATCGCTGAGATGGGCCACATGGCGGGCCCATTCGATGACGGCACATTGCATTCCTAAGCAGAGGCCGAAGAAGGGAACTTTGTGTTCTCGGGCATAGCGGATGGCGTTGATTTTGCCGTCAATGCCACGACTGCCGAAGCCGCCGGGGACGACGATGCCGGCGACTCCTTGGAGTTGGTCACCTTCGGGGAATTGTTCGAGGTCTTCGGAGTTGACCCAACGGAGTTTGAGTTGGCTGCCACATTGGACGGCGGCGTGGGTGAGGGCTTCGACGACGGAGAGATAGGCGTCGGAGAGTTGGATGTATTTCCCGACGATGGCGATTTCCAGTTGCCGTTGGGGGTTTTTCATGCGATCGATGAGGGTTCGCCAGCCGTCGAGGTCGGGATCTCGTTGGTCGAGGTGGAGACAGTCGAGGACGGACTGGGCCAGGCCTTCTTGTTCCAGGACGAGGGGGACTTCGTAAATACTGCTGGCATCGGGGGCGGTGATGACCCGGTTGACGGGAACGTCGCAAAATTCTGAGAGTTTTTCTTTGAGTCCTCCGGTGAGGGGACGTTCGCAGCGACAAACAAGCATATCGGGCTGAATACCAATCGATCGCAGTTCTTTGACGGAATGCTGGGTGGGTTTGGTTTTCATTTCCCCGGCGGCCCGCAGCCAGGGCATCAGGGTGACATGGACGTACATGAGGTTTTCTCGGCCCACGTCTTTACGGAATTGCCGGATGGCTTCGAGGAAGGGCAGGGATTCGATGTCACCCACGGTTCCCCCGATTTCGGCGATGACGATGTCGGGGTTGGTGTTGCGGGCAACGCGACGAATGCGAGAGCGGATTTCGCCGGTAATATGGGGGATGACTTGGACGGTTCCCCCTTCGTAGTCCCCTCGCCGTTCTTTGTTGATGACGGATTGGTAGATGGACCCGGTGGTGACGCTGTTGAGGCGGGACATGGAGGTGTCCGTGAAGCGTTCGTAATGGCCCAGGTCGAGGTCGGTTTCGGCCCCGTCTTGGGTGACGAAGACTTCCCCATGTTGGAAGGGACTCATGGTTCCCGGATCGACGTTAATATAGGGGTCGAGCTTGAGGATGGAGACGGAGTA
Organism: Phormidium sp. PBR-2020; assembly: GCA_020386575.1. Taxonomy (GTDB): domain Bacteria; phylum Cyanobacteriota; class Cyanobacteriia; order Cyanobacteriales; family Geitlerinemataceae; genus Sodalinema. The sequence continues at coordinate 3,324,571 of CP075902.1, forward strand.
GTTTCGGGACTTGAGTAAACGCCCTAAACTGGCGGCGACGATGCCTTTGCCAATACTGGAGACGACGCCGCCGGTGATGAAGATAAATTTGGTCATGGAAATGGTGCGATCGGTAAACCCTGGGTTCATTTTGCCATAGTCGGGGAAGGGCCGGGGTGGGCGATCGCCGGTCTGTTGCCCGACGATGGGGGAGTTGGACTATCTTTAAAGATGTTGATGGTCAGGGAGATTTGGGTATGGCTTCTAAACAGACGACGAAACCGGCAACCCTTTGGGACCGTTTTTTGGGGTCGATGCTGGACCCGCTGTTGGACCGGGAGGCGATGAATCGCCAGTTTGAACGGATTGATTGGGACATGGAGGCGGACCGCTTTCAGCTACCGGGGTTAGTCTATCCTGAGTATTATCTCTCTCAGAATTTTCATGGGGTTACGGGGGGCTATCTCAGTCCTGGGGCGGCGGTGTCTTATGATCCCATTACTCAGTATGTGTTGCCCCCCAATGAGGACTGGGTACGGCAGGGGGGGGTTGAGGCAGTGCGATCGCAACCTCGCCGGATTCTGGATTTGGGCTGTGGAACGGGATCGACGACCTTATTGTTGAAGCGAACATTTCCCGAGGCCCAGGTGGTGGGGTTGGATTTGTCCCCCTATATGTTGGTGATGGCCCGGCATAAGGCCACGGGGGAAGGCTTAAAGGTGGACTGGCGACAGGGGAAGGCGGAGGAGACGGGATTTGAGGACAACAGTTTTGATCTGATTTCTCTGTCGTTGCTGTTCCATGAAACACCCCCGGCGGTGAGTCAGGCAATTTTAGGGGAATGCTTCCGCCTGTTGACTGTCGGCGGCGAGGTGGTGGTCCTGGATGGGAGTCAGGAGAGTTTACGGCAAACCCCCTGGTTGATGGAGGTGTTTGAGGAACCCTATATTGCTGAGTATGCCCAGGGGGATGTGGCGGACTGGATGGAACAGGCAGGATTCGCTAGCGTAGAAACACGGACACATTGGTGGATTCATCAAGTGACCCGAGGGGTGAAGCCGTTACCGGGCCAGGACTCGATTCGGGATGAGTTCCCCAGAGAAGGAGACATGGCGTTTGCCTAATCTTCGGGGGTCTGTCCACTGTAGGGGCGAACGGCTGTTCGCCCTCCCCCGGTGTTAACCTATAGCAAGGGTCTCGACTTATGGTATTAAAAGCGGTTATTTTTGATTTTAATGGCATCATTATTAATGATGAGGCAATTCATCTGGAGTTGATTGCTCAGTTGCTCTTGTCGGAGAACTTACGACCCGAGCCAGAGGAGATTCAATCGGTCTGTTTGGGGAGGAGCGATCGCGCGGGCTTACAGGCGTTATGGGAACGTCAGGGCCGGGTGTTAACCCCCGAGTCGTTGCAGGAGTTGATGGAACGCAAATCTCAGGGCTATCGTCAACGGATTGAGGCCTTGGCTGAGTTACCGAGTTATCCGGGGTTGGTTGATTTTATCCTCAAGTTACGGCTGGAGAATTTACACTTAGCCCTGGTGACTGGGGCCTTGCGGCAAGAGGTGGAGTCGGTGTTAGACCAGATGGAATTGTTGTCTCAGTTTCCGGTGCGGGTGACGGGGGATGATACGGTGGCCAGTAAGCCTGACCCTGAGGGGTATTTATTGGCGGTGCAGGGGTTAAATGAACAGCATCCTGAGTTGGGGGTGCAACCGGAGGACTGTTTGGCGATTGAAGATAGTCCAGCGGGGATTGAGGCGGCCCGACGGGCGGGAATGCAGGTGGTGGGGGTGGCGAATACCTATCCGGTGCATATGTTACAGCGGCGGGTGGATTGGGTCGTCGATGAGTTGGGCGAGTTGGAGTTGGAGCGGGTTCAGGCGGCGTTTAACCCCACTCCGGCGGTGAGTTTGTGAGGTTGAGGTCTTGACATCGGGGCGAGAATGTGATAGCTTCAGTAACTACAATTCGGGGAATTAGCTCAGCTGGTAGAGCGCTGCGATCGCACCGCAGAGGTCAGGGGTTCGAATCCCCTATTCTCCATACGCCTAATTTGGGAGCGGTTCCTGGAGAGGCGGTGTGATCGCCTCGGCTAATCTGAATAGTACTGGATCATGGGTTGTGGATGAAGTAGCCACGTCAAAATATGGTGTTAGGATTCGTTTACCGGACGAGCGGTGGCGGCATATTTTAGAGAGACATGGAGGTTTAGAAGGCCAAAAAGCTCTGGTTTTACGGGCAGTTGCAGAACCAGAACGTATTGTGGAGGGAAATGACGGGGCGTTGATGGCCATCTTACCAATGGCTGAAAACAAAGTTTTAGTTACGGTTTATAAGGAAATCAATCAAAACGATGGCTTTGTCATTACTGCTTTTCCAACCCGTCGTTTAACCGCATTAAATCAACGGAGGCAAAGATGGCCTTAACTCAAGACACTTTAAAGTACCTGAAATTCCTTCCGCTTTTACAAGAATTACCCAAACGTCAATTTATGCTTTTATACGATTCTGAGGCAGATGTCCTCTATATTGATTTTTTCAATCCTCCCCGGCCCTGTGAGGATACAGAATTGACCGATGATGATATTGTGATTCGTTATGATCAGTTCGATGAGGTCGTGGGGTTAACGGTGCTTCATGCGAGTTCCCGTTAGGTTAATGTCATCGCTGGTAGAATGTGTGGCGGTTTTTCACGGTTACCAAAGTTAGACATGGCAGCTAAAGCAACGTCGGTTCTCGTGGCTACGATTGGAACTCGGGATTTGGCCTATCAGACTGTCGATGGAGTCTGGTTGAATTTGGGGGACGATCGCAGTTATGATGAGCAGCCGAGTCCCATGTCACGGGTGATTGAAGAACTCTATGCTGAGTCGGACGACCCTCAACAGCTTGATTCGGCAACCTTTCGGGATTTGACGGCGTATTTGTACCATCGTTGGGACGACTATGGCGATCGCCTGATTCCCATTATTTTGGGTCAGTTACTGGAGGATCATCAGGGAACGCTCAAGTCGATGTATGTCGTCGCCACCAATCAACCGGCCTCAGTCCGGGAACGGGAGAAGGATACGCTCTATGGGGCCCGGATTTTGCAGAACTATGTGCAACAGCAGTATCAGATTCCTGTCACGGTGATTGAACAGGGACAAGATCCCCGAGAAAGTCCGGCGGATTTTGAGGCGATGTTTCGCTGGTGTAAACGGGATCTTTGGCCGGCGATCGCCCCTGGAGTGAGTCGCAGTAGTCCGCTGTTACTCTGTCTCAAGGGAGGGGTGAACCAAACCTCAGAAGCGATCCGGGTGACGGCCTTGAGTCGCTTTGGCGAGAAAACTTGGTTTTATGATTTTAAGGAAAATTGGCAGGGCAATCAGCAGGGGATTCCCTCTGATTATACCCTTCCCTTGCGAGGCACGAATTATCTTTGGGATCGGCAGCAACAAGGGGCATTGCGTCTGTTGCAACGCTATGACTATACGGCAGTTCAAGAGCTGTTAGATGGCTATTATCGCCTGGCCCGGAATGGAGATGTCTCTGAGGGGATTTTGACTGTCGAACAGACGCTGAAACCGGCGATCGCCTGGACGATTTGTGATTTTGATAGCTTTGCTGAGGGGGTGATTCCGACCTCAGACCCCAGCCCCCATTGGTCTTGGAGAGCCTATGAAGCCGCCTATTTGGGGGATGTTCGCTTCCGTCAACATAATATCCTCGAGGCCATGTTTCATAGTTTTCGGGCGGTGGAAGGGTTGATGATGACCTGGGCCTTGCAGCAATTTAGCCAACATATCGAAATCCGCAATCGTCGTCAGGATTGCCAGGATGCGCCTATCTTACATTCGTCAATTTGTCAAGAGTTTCCTTGTTTGCGGTCTCAATTTCGCGACCATTCCGGCCGCATCCCCTCTAGGCGACTCTATGGGCCGCTGTTGGATCAGCTATTTAAGCAGGCCTGTGGGGAACGCTGTGGGCAAGACTCGGACTTGTGGGTCTTTTTTGAGGTGGCGAAGCCTTGGCGAAATAGTGTCTTTCATCGTTTACTGCGGCTGCGGCCTGAGGAACTGTTCATCGCTTGGCAGGTGGCGGGGCCTCGTCAGTGGCGATCGCGGGTGTTGGGCTGCCTCAACGCCATATCGGGTCAGGAGTATGGGTCTCTAACCGAGGGCAGCCGCATGGTGGGCCTGCATCAGCAAATCGTCGAGCAGATTAAAGCTTATCAACCGTGAACCGCCCTAGGGACTTCTCCAGAGAGAGGTGGTCTGAGTCCCCCACTTCCCCACTTCCCCACTTCCCCACTTCCCCACTTCCCCACTTCCCCACTTCCCCACTTCCCCACTTCCCCACTTCCCCACTTCCCCACTTCCCCACTCGTGTCATGGCTCTGCCATGATACGGACTCTAGGCGGCTCTGCCGCCTCTCCTCGGGAGGCAGAGCCTCCCCAAGGGCATGACTTGGCCAGAGCCAAGTCACGAGGAACCCCCTCTAATAGCGTTTTTCAAGAAGCTTGCCAGACATCCGACACCGAGGAGGGCGAACGGCCGTTCGCCCCTACAGACATCTATAGCAATCGAAGATTGACTTAGGACTTGCTCGTTGGGAAAGACTTCCCCACCTATTGCCTCTTGCCTTTTGCCTTCTTATCCCCTGTTTTTTGTCCTATTCAGACCAATTTTTGCTATATGCCACGTTTTTTGCAAAATGGTATAAAAAAGTTTTTTTGTCATTCGCACCAAACCATGGATCGGCCAAATTTTCCCCGCTAGGCTGGAGAGACTCACATCTAAGCAGAGGACCTCTGATGTATCTATCGGTTCCCAGAATTTTGCTACGCCATACCGTGGTAGCCCTATTGAACGGCTTTATCACCCTCGTGATTCTGCTGATTGCCCCCCTCGGCTTGCCCTCCGTCATTACCCATACCCTCTTAGTGGCCGGGGCCAGCCTGGTGTCGTCGGCGTTCGTCGATGGGGTGGTGCGGTTTCTGTCCCCCACCCCCACGGTGATGTTGGGCAATGCCAAAGTTGAGCGGCCCGCCTCAACCCTCTCCCGCCGGCGGCTCAATGATATTGACCGCCGTTAACCCCCTCCCAGTCCTCAATTTTTTTGTTCAACAATCAAGGTATTGTCTAATGTATTTATCCATTCGTGGTCTTCTGATTCGCCATATTGCCGTGGCCCTCACCAATGGCGGCCTCACCTGGATGATTCTGCAAATGCCCCGTCTCGGCACGGCGGCGGTGGTCACCAGTACCGTGTTGGTGACCGTTTCAACCCTCATCACCTCCCTCTGTCTCGACGGATTGATTCGGATTCTGACTCCCGCTGAAGTGGAACTGTTGCGTCAGATTCAGGCCCAAGACATGACCGCCTCCCTCTCGGATTCCCCGGAGGATGAGATTCATCCCTTTTAGTTGGAAACAATGTCATTTAAGTGGATTTAAGTGGAGAGACGATTCATGCAAACCCTCTATGTATCTCAACAAGGTTGCTACGTGTGTTTGAAAGGAGAAGAATTGCTGGTGAAACAAAAGGAGAAAATTTTGGGGACGGTGCAATTGCCGTTGTTGGAAATGGTGCTGATTTTTGGCAAGTCCCAGATGACGACTCAGGCAATTCGTAGCTGTTTATGGCGCAATATTCCCATTGCCTATTTGTCTCGGATGGGCTACTGCTATGGCCGCATTTTGCCCATTGAACGGGGCTATCGTCAGTTAGCTCGCTATCAGCAACTGTTGACTCCTGTTGACCGCTTGTTGGTGGCGCGACAGATGGTTCAAGGGAAGTTACGAAATTCTCGAACGATTTTGGCCCGACAAAATCGCCGTCGTCCTTCACTCGATTTTGAGGGAATTTTGCAACGGTTGGACTATCTGATGGACAAGGCGGGACAGGCGGAAAATCTTGACCAGTTATTGGGTTATGAGGGGGCTGGGGCGGCTCAGTATTTCTCGGGATTTGGTGAGTCGTTGCAGGGCAAAGATTTTGTCTTTATGGGTCGCTCTCGTCGTCCTCCGGGAAATCCCGTGAATGCCATGTTGTCTTTTGGCTATCAGGTCTTGTGGAACCATTTGTTAACTCTGATTGAGTTACAGGGACTCGACCCCTATTTGTCCTGTTTACATGAAGGCCATGATGGTCATGCGGCGTTGGCGTCTGATTTGATTGAGGAGTTTCGCGCTCCGTTTGTGGATTCGTTGGTGTTGTATTTGGTGAATCGTAAGATGATTAGTGCTGTGGATGATTTTGTGCATCATCGGGGAGGCTATTATTTGAATGATACGGGACGGCGGACGTTTTTGAGGGCCTTTTTGGTGCGGATGGAGGAGACGGTGACGGATGAGTCGGGACAGGACCAACCGAAGTGGCATTTGTTGCAGCAACAGGTGAAGGCGTATAAGCGGTTTGTCTATAAGCCGGCTTTGGGATATAAGCCTTATCAAATTCGCTAGGGTTCAGGAGATTGATGTTTTTGTATTTGGTGGTGTACGATATCCCAAATAATAAGCGACGCCAAAAGGTTCATGATTTTTTGAAGGGCTATGGACAGCGTGTTCAATATTCGACCTTTGAATGTCTGTTACCTCGGGCGAAGTTTGTTGAGTTACAGGAACGGTTGCAGGGACGGGTGGATTTGGAGGAGGATAATATTCGCTTTTATCCTCTTTCTCGTCATACGTTATCTCAAGTTCAGGTTTGGGGTGTGGGTCCGCCGGTGACGGAGTTTCCAGAGTCGGTCATTATTTAGGGCGAGGCTCTTGGAAAGGCTCGGTATGGACGGGTTTTGGTTCTGAGCCTCGATGCTTTGTGGGGTAAGGGTTTGGGAGGTTTTAGGCTGGGTCGGTTGGCTGGGATGAGGCTGGAATTTTGTCAGCTTCGCACGCCCCCCCTGGAACCCTTGCCCCATAAGGGCTATAATTGGGGGCAGTCTCCACTCGCTGGAGACCTTATTAGATTGGAAACGTTGGGAGGGGGACATCCCCCCCATAGACGGGACTAAGTGTCTCCACTCGCTGGAGACCTTATTAGATTGGAAACTTGGAAACCGGCATCGGCGTTTGAACCAACCATTGAAATTGGGTCTCCACTCGCTGGAGACCTTATTAGATTGGAAACTGACACACTTGCCCTTTATAAAGAGACATTCGCGTCTTGTCTCCACTCGCTGGAGACCTTATTAGATTGGAAACTTTAAGGTCGAGGGAAGACCCTTGAGCCACTGGAATGAGTCTCCACTCGCTGGAGACCTTATTAGATTGGAAACAAAGGGCTCCCGGCGGTCTCCCACCTGGCTAAATAGCCGTCTCCACTCGCTGGAGACCTTATTAGATTGGAAACCATCTTCATAGTCAGGATGCAGTTCGGGAACTACGCCCGTGTCTCCACTCGCTGGAGACCTTATTAGATTGGAAACCGGCCCCAAGCCTTGTCCATTCCCGCCACGACTTCAGCCGGTCTCCACTCGCTGGAGACCTTATTAGATTGGAAACTTCTTAAGAACTCTTTCTTTCGCTCTGTCTTAAATAGGGTCTCCACTCGCTGGAGACCTTATTAGATTGGAAACATTTAAAAGGTCACAATACTCCTTCTAATAGATTAGGGGTCTCCACTCGCTGGAGACCTTATTAGATTGGAAACCGCCTTGCGACGCGCGCGCACCCGGGCTTTCTCCTCCTTGTCTCCACTCGCTGGAGACCTTATTAGATTGGAAACACGAAGATGAGCATTCCCGGATTGCACCATTCTAGGGTCTCCACTCGCTGGAGACCTTATTAGATTGGAAACCTCCGGGACATTGATATGAAAGGCAATGGCCTAACAGTGGCCGAGAGTCTCCACTCGCTGGAGACCTTATTAGATTGGAAACATGTTGTTGGCTGCGTATGCCTCGGCGATTTTCATTTTGTCTCCACTCGCTGGAGACCTTATTAGATTGGAAACCAAAGTCTGGGCCAGGTCGCCCTTCTCATCATTGCGTTGTCTCCACTCGCTGGAGACCTTATTAGATTGGAAACGGATCTTCCGTCAGGCCCAGCTTACGCCAATACCCTTCCGTCTCCACTCGCTGGAGACCTTATTAGATTGGAAACCGAGGGCTTTCACCTCGCCTGTGTCACTCATGCCCCCGTATGTCTCCACTCGCTGGAGACCTTATTAGATTGGAAACTCAGTGGGGGTATCACCTAAGAACATTTCCGCTTGGAGTCTCCACTCGCTGGAGACCTTATTAGATTGGAAACTTTCTAAGTCTTATCAGCTCTAGTCCAAACTCAAGATGCTTAATGGTAATGGATACTAACTCATGCCAAACTTTAAGGACGATGTTACCAATGCAACTCGCAAAGCTGGAGACGCATTTAACTCTGCTTACAACTTCATTCGTGAACCCATTACTCCCAAACAAGCAATCAAACGAGGAAGCGTCACTGTCCTCGTCTTGGTTGGACTGGGTTGGGGTTGTGTTGAGTGGGAAAGGGCAAGCATGAACGCAAGAGATGAACAACGGATGCGTCAATACTGTCGCTCACTACCTGCATCTGATGCTATGTTCATTCGCCGCAATATGCCTGATCATCCCTGCCATAACCGATTCTAAAACTCATCCTCCTCAGCCTAACAACTCTTCAAATTATCAGGAGTTTTAAACCTACATAATCCATCCGTCACTTCTGTACAGGTGGGCTTTTTTATGGGTCTTCAGGATATAGGGTGTGATTTGTTACGGGGTATACCAAATTGTAGGGGCGAAAAATTTTTCGCCCCTACAGCAAGGGAAATAATCTGCCATGATTTTTCCTGATCACCCTGAACCCAGAAGACCCTTTTTTATCCACTCGCTATAGACCTTATTATCTTATTTTTAAATGACCTTAAACCTTCAGAATATATGGTGTAATTTGTGGCATTGGCCAACACATTGTAGGGGCGAACAGCACCTCAACTATCGCTCAGTGAACACCGTTCGCCCCTACAGCAAGGGATATAACCTGCCATAATTTGTCCTGATCACCCTGGCCAACGGACCCCAACCCCTGATCGCAATTTTGAAGACCCCCCTTCCAAGCGGCTGCTAAGATTTAAGACCCAGACTCCCCGAGTCATGACCCTCAACTAGAGGCAGTAGGCAGCAGGGGGAAGAAGGCAAGACTCCTAGAGTCATGACCCTCTCAACACGAACGGGGGACAGGAACCGGCCCCAACCCCTCTCTCCTCGGGACCCCCAGTCTGAGAGAATCCGAGACCCAAACCCCAGCCCAAATATAACGATATATTACAATTTCCCCCGATTAACGTAAAAATGGCCCCCAAAAAACGAGAGATTAATAGGCATCCCCTCTCGTCAAGATCCCCAACTTGGCTCAGAAGCCCCCCTTTCCCCGCAAAACCTCACCCCTGGCCTCCCCAAGTCCTCAGAGACTGCTTCAGTCCCTAGACCCCCGAGCGCCCTTCCCCCTTGCCCCTTACCTCAAGCCATCACTGTGACCCGATACTGGCACGCCAAACTCCAAGGACTCCTGAATACCCCCGTCCTCTATCCCCTCTATCCCCCAAACGCTACCCAGCTACGAGATGACTGGCACAGCTTCGAGATTCCCCCCCTCAGCCAAGACGCCCCAGACCCCGCTCTAACCCCCTCAGTCCTGGCCGATGCCATCACCGCCGCCAGCGATCGCGCCGCCATCCGCCATCTCAACCTCCCCATCACCTACAACCCCGACGGACTCACCATCTCCCACCTCCTCTCCGGGGCCAACCAACAGCTCAAACTGCAACACGATCGCCCCCTCCTCACAGACCCAACCCCCTACCTCCAAGACAAACAAGCGGCCCTAAGAGCCGCCATTCCCCCCTCGGTCCAAGACGACCCCAAAACCCTCTTCTGGTGGTTATGGCGTTGCCTCCCCGTGGAAGCCTGTCGGCAATTCCAAGACGAAACCCTGATGTTGCTGCCAGCGGACCCCCAATTTCCCGATGCCTCCATCTGGACCCATGCCAGCATGACCGCCGCCTTCGCCGGAGCCATCAGCGGAGACCCACGCCAGCCCTCAGACAGCACATCCCAGGGCGATCGCCCCTACCTCGCCAGCTTCACCTTCTCCCCCATCCAAGAACTCATCAAAGCCAGCCGTAAAATCCGCGACTTCTGGGCCGGCTCCTGGGTGCTGCACTACCTCTGTGCCAAAGTCGCCTACAAACTCGCCCAAACCTACGGTCCCGACAGCCTCCTCTATCCCAGCCTCTACCAACAGCCCCTCATCGACCTCTGGCTACGACAAGACTATCCCAGCTTCAAAGATTGGATCGACCCCCCGAGCGATCGCGCCCTCCTCACCGCCGGCTTCCCCAACGTGCTCATGCTCGTCCTGCCCAAACAGCGAGTCAACGCCGCCATGCAAACCGCCCGCCAGACCCTCCTGCAAGCCTGGATGGACATTGGCGACGAAGTCCTCGGGGAACTGCAACAGAAACGCCATTGGATGCCCGCCCTCAAAGCCGATGCCTCCAGTTGGGGCTTCTGGCTCAAAACCCAATGGCAAACCTACTGGAGTGCCGTCCCCATCGGCGAAGAAGGGGAACCCCTCAGCCAAGACAGCCAAAGCAGCAACCCCAACCTCCAATCCTGGATTGAGCAACAAAACCGCATCTATCCCCAAGCCCAACTCTTCCCCCAAGCGGAACTGCAATTCCTGCAAACCAGCCAACCCCCCAACCACTCCGGCGAAATCAACATCGGCTCCTGGTGGTCCGACATTTTCGGTCACGCCCGGGCCAGCCTCAGCCAAATCAAAAACGCCCGCAACTGGGAACTCCCCACCGCCTTCGGCCCCCGTTCCACCATCTCGGGCCTCGGCCCCGTCGTCCATCCCGGCGGGGATTGGATCTCCGAAAAAGACAGTCAACGCCATTGGCGACGAGAAGCCGGATTCTTTGACGGCATCGAAGCCCTCAACGCCACGGAAACCCTCAAACGAGGACTCGAAAAAGTCCTCCCCCAACTCCTGCACCAAGACGGGTCCGGGAGAATCGCCCCCTACTATCCCGACCTCACCTCCGGAGTCGCCGGCTACCTACGCAGCCATCCCGACCATCAACCCTACTATCAACAGGTCTGCCAAACCCTCCTCACCCAGCCAGAATTTCCCTGGTTAGAGGCCGCCATTGCCGACATGAAAGGCAAATGGGGCATCCCCCTCATCGACGAGGGACCCGACGACCTGAAAAACTACCCCCCCCGTCTCCTCAACCCCGGTTGGCTGGTCGAAGACGCCGACGACGAGACCATCCAACAGCTACAACAGCAACTGGACCAGACCCAAGACCTCCAACTCAGCCAAACCTACCGACAGCAACTCCTACAACGGCGACGGGAGTATCGCGAACAACTGCAAGCCCAACTGGACCAGCATTACCCCAACAACAACCCCAGCGACTGGTATGTTCTGGCCGCCGGAGACGGGGATGGCATGAGTGACTGGTTAAAAGGCAAGAAAATGGGCCCCTATGCCGACTATCTCCCCCAAGCCCTCCAAGACCGCAGCGACCCGGACCTACAAGCGTTCCTCAAACTACCCAAACGCATGGGACCCGCCACCCACAGCGCCCTCAGCCGCTCCCTCCTAGACTTTTCCAACCAACTGGTTCCCTACCTCACGGAACGACGCTATGCCGGCCGACTCATCTATAGCGGTGGGGACGACATCCTCGCCTACACCAACCTCTGGGAATGGGACCGTTGGCTGTGGGACATCCGCCAATGCTTCCGAGGTCAAGCGGACCCGGAATTTAACTCCGCCGGGCAATACTGGCAATGGCGAGGAGACGACCTGCCCCAAGATGCCCAAGGTCGCCCCCTCCTCTCCCGTCGTCCCCTCTTCACCCTCGGGGAACGCTCCACCATTAGTTTTGGTCTCGTCATCGCCCATCACTCCGTCCCCCTGGCGATCGCCCTGGGCCATCTCTGGGACGCCGAAAACGGGGCCAAAGCCCACGAAAGCCCCGGCCCCAACGGTCAGCCTCAAGGCAAAGATGCCCTACAAGTGCGAGTCCTCTACGGTAGCGGCAACGTCCTCAGCGCCACCAGTAAATTTGGTAGTTTCCGCCATTGGCAACACCTCATAAGCCTCAACCCAGACCAGCAGTCCCTCTTTGAACAGACCGCCAGCCTCTGGAGTCAACATCCTGCCCCCACACGAGAGGCGATCGCCCCCTGGACCCAGGCTTTCTCCCAGCGTCGAGAAGGCTTCTCAGACGACCCCAACGCCCAACAAGCCTTCCAGCAGACCCTACAAACCTTCATCGAACATCTCTGGGACAGCACCGAGTCCCCAGAAGACCTGGACAGCCAACTCCAGGCCTGGCTCAAACTCGCCGCCTTTATCCAACGCAAGCGCACCATCACCCTCAACCCTTAACCCTTATGCCTTGGTACACCCTCACCCCCACCGACGTTTGGCTATTTCGGGATGCCAAACCCTTCGCCCCCGGAGAACGGGCCTGGGCTTCCGGGGCCCCCTTCCCCCCCAACGGAGATGCGATCGCCGGGGCCATCCGCCAACTGCGACAACAAGACGACCATCTCACCTTGCGAGGTCCCTTCCTCTGCCGAACCAAGTGCCCAACCAAGCCAGAACTCTACTTCCCCAGTCCCCTCGGCTTCCTCGGCACCACCCCCCTCATCCCCTACCCCTGGCATCCCCAGGGCGATCGCATTGCCGCCCTTTGGGATCGCAACGCCCCCGCCCCCCTCTTACCCCCCAACCTCGACCAAGTCCCCGACGCCAACCCCAAAGGCGATGGGCAACTGCGCCAATATCTCCCGGCCTCGGCCATTCAAACCTACCTAGAATCAGGAACCATCCCCGACGCTGATTGGCGGCTAAAGGAGGGCGAAGACAAAGAACCCTGGAGTTTAGAAACCCGCTCCCACAACGCCATTCAATCCGAAACCCGAACCGTCAAACTGGCCGACGGCTATTTCGTCGAAAACGCCATCCGCCTGCACCCCAACTGGGCCCTGGCCATCGAACTCGACTGTGAACTCGACAGTCCCAGCACCCTACGTCTAGGGGGAGAAGGACACCGAGCCATCCTCGAACGCTGCGACCCCCTCGACGCCCAATGGCAGGCCCTACAAGCCCAATCCCAACAGAACCGCCAGCGTCAGGACCCCAGCATCGCCTATCTCATCACCCCCGGCGTCTTTGAGCGTCACCACACCAGCAAAAACGGACACAACAGCGGATTCCGGACGGGTCGGGCCACCTGTCGCCCCTATCCTTGGGAATGGAAACTAGCCCCCAGTCGCCATCAGAACCAACCCAACCCCAACGGCCCCCGCGACCCCGGATTAGTCAGTTTTGCCAGCGGTAGTGCCGTCCCCATCAGTCGTCGTTTGCGGCAAAGCAACACCCATCACAGCGCCCCCGCCCCCCAAGTGTTCGCCGCCCCTCCCGGTAGTCTCTACTACCTCAACCAACCCCAACCCCTCTATCAAGACCGAGATGACATCAACCCCAAAACTCGCCGCTGGCGGCAACTGGGCTACTCAGAACTCCTCTGGGTCGTCCCCCCTCCCAGCTAACCCCAGGCCGCCAAGGCCAGGTCTAAGACCCCCGCCCCAGCCAACCCATCACCTTCCGCAAATCTCAACCCCCTAAACCCTCATGAAACCCAACTATACCTATCTCTTTCTCCTCTCCCCCTTACACACCGGCGGAACCACCCAAGAAGGCAATCTATTAGGCATCGCCCGAGAAGCCCACACCGACTTTCCCTATATTCCCTCAAGTAGCATTCGCGGTCGTTTACGAGCCTCCATCCACCAGTCCAAAGACCTGCAATCTCAGCTTTTCGGCACCGACCTCAACGACACCCAAGACCTCACCCAAGGCAGCATTTGGATTGGCGATGGCGCCTTACTCTGGGTTCCCATTTCCTCCCTCAGCCATGGCGTCATTTGGATCAGTTGCCCCACCCTTCTGCGGCGTTGGGCCAAGTTTCAAGGCAACTTACAAGCCTCCCTCCCCAAACCCTACAGCACCAATTTATCGACTCAAAAATCCATTTATCTCAAAGATGCCATCCTCAAACCCGGCAGTCTTCAAGAGTTCCCCAACTGGAATGACTTTCTCCCCAAAGACCCTGCCACCACTGGCATCAATCGCGTCATTGTCCTTCCCGACAACCACTATAAAACCCTCGTACAAATGGGCTTATGGCGGCAAGTCAAAGTCAAACTCGACCAATCCAAAACCGTCGATGGCGGCTTCCGCTACGAAGAAGCCATCCCCCCCGATACCCTCATGTACTACACCTGGGGACTCACCAGTCAAGCCAGTCGCGACGATGCCGCCCAGGATGAATTTTTGCAACTTCTCCACCAACGTGACATCATGCAGATTGGGGGACAAGAAAGTCTAGGCCGAGGATTTGTTCAACAATGGTGTTAACCCATTTTCAAAAATCGTACAACCGATGACCGTAGGGGCGTACCCTTGTGGTCGCCCTGGGCCGTAGGGGCGTACCCTTGTGGTCGCCCTGTCTTGAACATTCATAAAAACCAGACCGCCATTTAACCTGTGAACTCCCCAAACCCATGACTTCAAAACAACCCCAAAAACCAGCAACCAACCCTAAAGCCACCACATTCGACCCTCGTACATTAGGAACTCCTGTGTTCGAAGCATTGGATAAGTTACGGTCAACAAATTCGACCGACAATGCACGACTCAAAGAGCAAAAAAGTCAAGCCGTTGAACTCTACACCTATCTTTCCACCTGGGGAATGATGCGCCTAAAAGCCGAAGAACAAGCCCTCAGTCAAGCAGGAAAAAAAGACGTTGTGAAAAAGTATTTTTCCTGTCTCGCCAACCTCTCCGGCGTTCAGGAATTAGACAAGCCCCAAGGTCTCAAAACCCTGAAAGACCTTGACACCGAAGAGTATCTAGGACTCACCGGACTCGGCCTGGCGATCGCCCAAGAATTCAGCTTCTGGGCCACCGCCGTTTACCATGACATTAGCGGAGACAACTAACTCATGACCCCAGACCCCTTTGCCAGACCCCCAGAACCTCAACGACCCCGACGACCCCAACAACCGCAACAACCCCAACGACCCCAACAACCGCGACAACCGCAACGAGCTAGATCAGGCAATCAACCATCCCCAAATAGGTCTCAGCAAATGCCATCTCAGCAAACGACCCCCCCCGTTCCCTGGCTTTACGACGAGCAACAAATCACCCCAGATCCCAGCGCCAGTTTCATCGAATACCTGCGTTGGATGCGCTCCCCCGACCATGACCAGAAAGACCCCACCAAAGTCCAACTTCTGCAATTAGCCGAAGACAACGCCGACTACCGCCAACGGTTAGAACAACTCAATAAACGCACCAAACTCCTTGCCGAACGAGGTCAACAAGGAAAAACCTTTCAAGTTAAGAGTTCCTGGCGTATTCGTGTCGGCGGACATCGCGGGCCCGAGAGTATTCTCCTACCCGCCTTTGACAGTTTGGGAATGCCCTATCTTCCCTCCTCCACCCTGCGAGGCGTTGCCAGAAACCAAGCCGTTCGCGACCTCATGCAGCAACAGCAGCTTAATTGGAAACAGGCCAATAAAGCCGTTGCCCCCTGGTTCGGGGACTTAGACGCACCCAACAAAGCCGACCAAGCCGGAAAAGTCGTCTTTCTCGATGCCTATCCCCTCCCCAAACACATGGGTTTATCCGTGGACATGGCCAACAACATCTGGAGTTGGGACGGGGGAAACCTCAAGTACAGTCCGAACCCCAATCCCTTCCTATCCCTCAAAGAACCCACCTTTCTCATCGGCCTCCGCCTGGCCAGTACCTGTCAAGACCTGAAAGTCTTAGAAAAAGTCAAAGCTTGGCTCATCAAAGGTCTACAGTCAGGGATTGGCGCCCAAGTCAACAGCGGCTATGGAGAACTACTGACCGCCGGAACCTCCCACAAGGACGATGAATTCCTCCGGCTTCCCTTTGCCCTGCAAGGTCAACTGATTCACGGACGACAGACATTTACCCGTTGGAATTGGAATAACAACAAAAACCAATGGCAAACGCGGGGTAACCCCGATGCTGAAGTGCGTCCCATCGCCCTCAAATCCATGTTGCGCTATTGGTTCCGCGTCTTTGCGGGGGGGGTCTTATCCGCAACAGCCATCCAAACCCTAGAAGGGCAGTTATTTGGCGCCATCAATCCCCAGCAACAATGGGGCTGGGTCCGCTTTCACATCCGTGACGGGCGCGTTGTCCAACGGGAACCTAAGCCCAACCGACAAGGCCAACGGGATGCTTGTGGTGAACAGGAGGGAACCCTAATTCTCTCAGCCTCCTTAAACTTAGAAGAGACAGTCCGTCAGCCCGTCGAGAGGTTAATGAAGAACCTAACCTGGATGATGTTCCACCTTGGCGGTGTAGGTCAAGGAGCGCGGCGACCTTGCTATTCTCGTAAAACTCGCGAACGAGCGCCCTGGTATCGGGGCGCCACCCTCATTCCCGAGAGTAAGGAGGCATTTTGGGAATTACCGGATACCCCCCAAGACTTTCAACGCCGCTTTCAGCAACGCTTACAGGACTTTTATGATGCCTTACGGCAATTAACAACAGACTCCGTCAATCCCCGTCAGTTGCGCCGCAATCCGGCCCCTCAACGCAGTTACTGGTCAGAGTTTGCTGATGCCAATTGTCGTATCATTGCCTGTTCTGGGGAGAGTGATTATGACAAACCCTATGCCTTAGCGGTGTTACATGATCGAGATTTAAAAGTCAAAGACTATCGTAATCAATGGGATTATGACGGAGATCTATGTGGCAAAGTGCGTCGAGGTGTGACTCCCTCCCCAGTGTGGATTGCTGATTTAGCGAATTATCAAGTTGCAACCATTTTTGGAGCAACCTGTAAACCCCGTTCCACCTATATAGAACAGTTACGTCAGAAGACTCAAGGCGCTCAATTTGTGCAAGTCTTCCCCTTTCAATAGAGGGGCTAGGGGTGAATTAAAGGCAAGAGGCAAAAAGCAAAAGGGAGGTTTTCCCCTCTTGCCTCGTCCCCTCCCCCCTCTCCCCTCTCCCCTCTCCGTGTCCTCTGTGACTCTGTGGTTCTCTTGCCTTCTCCCACAAAACCGCTGACGGATCGAAATCCATCAGCGGTCCAATGGGGACTAGCAGACGATCGCATCCCCATTCACATCCTCACATCGAGGCTCTTCCACAGTAACCACCCCTCCCAACACCAACACCCAAACCAACAGCAGTGACAACCAAGTCCGCATCAAGGTATCTCCCGTTCGTATTGCCTTCTACTATAAGAACGCAAATTTTTAGGAAATTTATGACTTTCACGCGAACAACAAAACTTTTTTCTGGAAAATCCTACGGAGGGCGACCATAAGAGGGCGACCACAAGGGACCATAAGAGGGCGACCACAAGGGTTCGCCCCTACGTCTTTTCTTTAATAATCAAGACTCACCCGAGCCACATTCCGCCAATAGCCATCATCCCGATGCCGCACATCGGTCGTCTCCAGACAGGACTGCCAAAAGGGGAACGCCTCCCTCTCTAACCCCTCCTCCGTCAACATCGCCCCATAGAGACAATAGGCGACGGGAACCTGATGAGACGACCCCAACACCGTATCCAGATGCCGATAGGCCTCCGCTCGGTGTCCCTGTTGCCATAAGGCCCAGGCCAGAGTAGTCCGCATCTCTTCTTGACCTCGACTATCCTCAAGCAACAGGAGAGATAAGCCTTTTTCCGCCAACGTCACCGCAAAATCAATCTCCTCCCCCCGCCGCAGCATCATCTGGGCCTGACGACGATAGGCCTGAGGAAGTCCCCGCCGGCCCGCCTCCCCATACCGCCGCAACGCCATCTCATCATCTCCCACCTGCTCATGAAGATACCCCAACATATAGATCGTTGCCCGTCGTCCGGGGTCCACCATAAGGGTCAGATTCCAGAGATCCTCGGCTTGGTCATAGCGATAGACTCTATATAACATCATCCCCTGCTGATGCAGCCAGCCCCCTAGCCAGCCTCGTCCCCCAATCGTCGTGGCGATCGCCATCCCCCCCACCAGCCAACCCATACCAACCCGCTGCACGCCCTGAACCAGCCACCGCCGCCAGTCCCCAAACTTCTTCGACTCCAGCCGCCACCGAGGGGCGATCGCATCAGGATGTTGCACAATCACCGGCAGCCAACTGGCACAGGGAAAGCGATCCTCAATCCCCTGTAACCGTTCCCGGGCCTCCCGAACCGCCAAATGGAAGGGAACCCCCTGAGAAAACAGTCCCAGAAACTGTTTCAAAAACATCTGGGCCACCACATCGGGGACCGCCTCACGCATGACAATCATCTGAGGAATCGCACAATCCTCTAACGCCGTGGTTAAGCCCAAACCATCACAGGAATTAAAAATCGCCAACCTCAAGCCCCGTTGAATCGCCTTAGACAGACCATAGCGCAACTCATCGAGGCTCAACCGCTCCTCCCCATTGAGATAGAGACAGCCCCGCTGGCCCTGCGTCTCACTATGGCCCGCAAAAAAGAGAATATCCCAGGGTCCCTCCCAGAGGCGATCGCTCATCATCTGACGAGTCGGGGCCACCAAAAACGTCACCTCAGCCCCCCGTAACTCCTCCAAAAAGCGGCGATCGCCCGCCACATCAATCCCCTCATCGCTGCCCAAAATCGCCAAAATCCGCAACCTCTGCGGACCCTGGCCAGGGGTACTGGGCGGTTTCATCCCCGTCACCGGAGAAAACATCACCTCCGTTTTGCCATAACGGCGGTAAAACTCCCACAAATGCCAAGGAAGTTGTCGCACCACCCCACTATCACTGGTAATCGCCAAACGAATCTCATCCTGGGGACTCAACGCCTCCCGCAGACGGCGATCGATCGCCTGGAACCCCTGGGAAGTCAACCAATGCTGAAACCCCCGTTCCAGCCGTTCAGCCGACGTTTTACAGGAGTCCACCGCATTCCCCATCCCCATCAACTTAGGCTTAATGCGAGAAGAGGCAGAGCGAGTGAAGGCCCCATAATGGTCTTGCCAATGCGATCGCACCCGTTCCCCCAACTCAGCACTGGCCGGTAACGCTCCCCTCACCCGCAACTGAGGCCGAGACCCCACCTCGCCCACTTCCAAAATCACCTCAAAGCCACGAGTTTCTAAATCCCCAATCAGGTGCAAAACCACTAATTTCGTCATAACATCCAACCGGCAAACCCCTCCCTAATTGTCCCATATCCAGTGCCAATCCCTATCCCAAGTCAATCACCCCAGCCATCAACTTCCAACAGGGATCACCTCCTTGCCAATTCGGCGGAACCCAGGGCATCCCCAAACTCACCGTCACCAGACAATGCTGATGGGGTTCATAGCCCCAGTCAAGCCGTTTCACCAACTCCGGGTCCGTAATTCGTCCCTGCAACCGCCGTCCCCCCGTCGTCAGCAACTCCCCCTTCCATTGCTGACCCCCCTGTTGACGAACCCTGGCCAAACTCGTCGTAAACTGTTGCGTCTTCACTAACTGCAAAGTTCGTCGTTGCTCAAACGGCAAGGATTGAAGCTCAGGAATTGTCACATAGGCTCGTCGATTATGCAAAATCTCAGCCTCATTCCTACAATACGGCAAGATCCCCTCCACTGTCACCGTCCCCAACTTCCGCCAAGTTCCCGGCAAAATCCGTCGATTCTCCGACGCAAAGCCAAAATCGGGTCCCGTCTCATCTAACGGAATCTCCCAAACCTCCAGCAGTTTAATCGCTTCAACATCAACCGAACCAACTCGCTTGGGAATGCGACCATCCTCTAAGTCAGAAACCGGTCGAATCCATTGCCCCGTCTCGGGATTAATCCCCGCTAGACAGCGCCCTTTATGTTTCCAAGAGTTCGCAAGGCAAATGATTGTCGTCATAGCCATCTCGGGAAAATGTTACATCGTCAAAGATGCTGAATATCAACATTTCCCCACTGTTGATTGAGATATTCAGCGACCAAACGTCGATGACAATGATCGGGGCTGGCTTCGCTACAGAGGAAACAGGCTCCATCAATGAGATCGGGGGAAACTTTTTCTTCAATCTTCCGTTGACGAATTAACTCTAAAAACTGCACTTCGTACTGTTGCCAATCTCCTTTGTTTTTCTTGTATTCGTCAACAATTTCCTTCGTGGGTGCTAAATCCAGAATATGAACATAGTCAATGTCGCAGATTGTTTTTAGAAAGTATTCTAAATCCGCTTTTTTGGCAAATCCCGCAAGTTGAGAAACATTATTTAAGCGAATGTCGAGAAGTCGTTTAACCCCTGCATTTTGTAGAGACTCAAAGAAGATTTTAGCGCCTTTTTTGGTGAAGCCAATGGTAAAAAGTTGAATTGAATTGCCCATTATCAATTAAAAGATACTGTTGAATAATGACTAAATGAGTGGATTTTACCCGGTTCACTTCTCGACATAGGCAATTTCCTCTCCTTGACGTTCATAGGCTTGGGCCAAACACTCCTCCCGACTCGGAAGCGTCTCCTCAGGACTGGCGAAGAGAGACAATTGCACCACCGGTATAGGCTGACTGGTGACGGCTTGGAATCCCTGCTTAATCAGGAGACGTTCTTCGAGCTGATGCTGGGATTCTAACTCGCCACTTTGCAAGATATGATTGATAGTAATCTCAGGATTGAGCTGTTGAGCCTGACGACAAACTAAGATGGCACGATGACAGGTCAGAGGGTCTTTCTCAGCACACATCACAGCAACACGATGGGTTTGTAACCCCCTCAGCAGCCGTTCAAGTCCCTGCTGAAACTCTTGCGTTGCCGCAATTTTCTCATACCGCGCTTTCTTGCCCACATAACAGGCCAAATTACTCGGTTTTGCCCCGAGTTCTTTCCCCAAAAAGACATAACGAATCCCCACCTCTGCCAGGGACAACTTCAGTGAGTCCTGATTGAAGTGGGGTAGAAAACGGCTATAGGGAGACGATCGCACATCAGCCAGGGCAGTAATTTGGTGCTGCTTGAGGAGATTCAGGAAGGCCTCGATGCTGACGTTGGAATGTCCAATGCTGAAAAGTTCCATAGTTCTCGCAGGGCGGGGGAATTAGGAAGGTAGAACGAGGCGGTTGACAGATAACCTAAGTCATACTCGATTATGAAAGATGGCTCAGATTCTGTCAATGTTTTGGGGGCAATGTGTTGGAGTCCCTAACTTACCGTCGTTGAATCCTGCAAGTCTTCCGCTCCCGGTCAGATTCAGGAAATTGCCAAGAATAGGCAAAATGACTAATGGAATCGACCCCTGGGGCCACTTGACGAATCGCCGACATCTGGGTCTCCAGAGAGGGACGGTTAGTAATGGGTTCTCCCCAAACCCCAGCCAACGCCGGAACAATCCGAGTCTCGTCTGAAGCAAAGGCCATCACCCGTTCCATTTGGTCCGTTAAACAACTGGTATCCCCACAGACCCCATAAATCATAGGATGCCACTCCATCGACGCCGAAAAGCGGTCCCAGGGTTGTAGGCGGGAATCAAACCCCTGTTCTCCCACCGGTTGATTGCCATTGGGGAAAAACACCGCCCCCGAGGGAATGTTATTGCGACTCACTTGGTCCGCAGACCGATGGACAAAATCGAGAATCCCCTGCACCGCATGAGCGACCGTTAGATTCCAGAGATACTGTTGTAGAGATATGGCGGGACGGCTGACGGCTTGCCAGCGAGGTTCCTCGTCCTCAGGATGGTTCTTACGAATCTCCTCCACATCCCCGTTGTTTAAATAGCCTTGTTGTAAATAACGCTCCAACAACCCACGGGCCAGACCATTGCGAGAGCGGTCTAACAAGGCATTGCGGGAGGCTTCCCCATGAATCCAGAGTTGGCGGACATTTGTAGCCACCGAGTCTCCTCCCGGCAGGCGAGGATAGCGGACATAATCAAACAAGACCCCATCCGGTTGTCGTCGCAGGATGGCATGAAGTAGCCATTCATAATCTCGCCGGGCCTCAGGACTATAGGGGTCGATAAAGGTTTGGGAGGCGTAACTATGGAGTTCTCGGTCATAGGTGGTTCCCTCGGGCCGAGTGCGGTTGAGGGTCGATTCATTGGCCCCATTGCGGGCCAAGGCATTGACGCGATCGGGCCGTTGTCCGTAGGAATAGCCAAAATTCATCGTAAACAGCCAAGCATAGACCTTGAGTCCCCGCTCATGGCCCTTACGAATCACCTCCGCTAATAAATCATGATCTCCCAAATTGGGCGATCGCACCACCGAGGGCCAAACCGTGGGATTGTCATTGAGGGGCAACAAGACCTGGCCATCATAAAACACTTCGACATAAATCTCGTTGTAGCCCCGACTGACAATGCGATCGAGGACTTCATCGAGAACCCCAGGTTGAGCATCACAGGGATACAGCCGTAACCAGAGGGCCAGGTTTTGCGGCCAATTTTCCCGACGACAGGTTTCTAACTCCGTGGCGTGGTACTGAATCAGGCGACGATACTCCGCCTCGGCTTCCCCATCTCCCTGAAAAGCCGCTTGACGCAAATTCTCCTTTTCTACAATCGCCTCAGTCGGGAGGCGACAAGGGTTTGAGGGGCGAAACTGGGCCTGAGCCACCCCAGACCCCATCAAGACCTGTCCGAGTCCCAAAGAGAGGGTTATCGCCATCGACGAGACTCGGGCCGAGACAGCAGCCGAGACGATATCTCCTAAACGGAACACCCGCCTCGATGCGGTGGAGGAACAGGCAGAAAACAGGGCTACCATAGGGCCTAACTCAACTGTGGAGGAAACGACGTTAATCCCAAATGCAGGCGATCGCGGGATTAATCCGTCTAAAACGATGCGATCGCCCTGAGTTTAGCGTTTCATCGACCCCGTTGCACAGCCATCTCAACTTGTTTAAACTCTTGTTCTAACCGAGTTTTGAGCTTATTGGACAAGGGACGATTGCCATAGGAGCGGTAATGACCGGCCAACGCATCCAACGCCGTGTGCATCGTCGTGAACGAAGGCAGACTCGAAACCGAGGAATCCCGGCGATAGAAAGAGAAAAAGTTATCAATACGGGTTTTCGCTTCCGCTTGCGCTTCCATTTTCTCCGGCGTTCCCTCAGGAAGTTCAATGGCTTCCCGCAAGCTGTTCACCAACGCCAAGGTATCTTGGCGATAGTCTCCGGTTAAGTTAGACCCAGCGGAACAGCCGGTGAGTCCGACCACCGCAACCAGTAAGAGGGCCAAAAGGCGTGAGACTAATCGATTCATAAAAAGTTACCGAGGAATAGACAAATTTTTTCAATCTTTACAATCCTACCGTGAGATTGATCATCCCGCCTTGGCCCCAATTAGCTTCACCGGTTCCCCAGGTCAATGGCATAATGCCTAAAAGCATCCCTATCCCTTGTTCGTTCTCTGTCGTCGCCCAGCTATGACTAATCCCCTCTTTACCGCCCTCGCCGTCGCCGCCCTCGTTCTCCTGGCCCTCGTCACCGGCGGCATTGCCTATCTGACCTTCGCCGAATGGCGCGATCGCCGTCGCCAAGAGCGAGAAAAACGCGAACAACGGTAATCCATAAACCTGAAGCAAGCCCAACCCCCTGTGCTATATTGGTTAATTGCTGAGTTAACCGAGCCTCTAAACCTATCTTATGTCTCTGACCCAAACCGAAAAGCAAGAAATTTTTTCCCAATACCAGACCCACGAAACCGATACTGGGTCAGCGGAAGTCCAAGTTGCCATGCTTACCGAGCGCATCAACCGCCTCAGTATGCACCTGCGCAGCAACAAAAAAGACTACTCCTCCCAGCGCGGACTCATGAAAATGATTAGTCAGCGCAAAAGCCTTCTCGGCTACATCCGCAAAAGAAGCGAAGAGGACTATCGCAACCTCATCACCCGTCTGGGGATTCGCGGTTAAGTCCCCACCGTCCCCCTGCTGTTCCCTTGCCGTTACCCTCCCACCCAACCATGGCTTCCGACTCCTCCCGCGATCGCCTACCCTTTGAACCGGCAAAGAAGCGCAAAAAAGACAAAGCCCCCAAATCCCAAAGCAAAGGGGAATCGGGGGCCTCTAGTCCCAAAGCCGCCGCATCCCCCAGCCCCGCTAAAACCAGCGACGGCCCGGCCCCAAGCGTCAAGAACCCAAACGTCAAAAAACAACCCATCCCCGAAGCGGTGAGTCGTCGGATGATTACCCGCATGGCCCTATTCAGTGGAACCCCCACCAGCTTAGGAGTCTTGAGCCTCCTCGGGAGCTACTTTATCATTCAAAAAGAATGGTTCCCCCTCCCCAGTATCGCCGTCCTCCTCGTCAGTAGCGGCTTATTTGGCTTAGGCGTTTTAGGATTAAGCTACGGACTTCTCTCCGCCTCTTGGGATGAAGACGATCCCGGCAGCAAACTGGGGTGGCGAGAGTTCCAAACCAACTTCGGGCGAATGCGGCAAGCCTGGAAAAAAGAGTAGACGGTATCGAAACAAGCCATCGCCGTACCATGGCCAACGGCAAGGGGTGAGTCGCGAGACTGACCTCTTTTTTATTGAGATGGATTGCTTAGCATATTATCGTTTTTTTGTCAATAGCCAAGCTGCCCTAAAAATCTGCATAGAATAGAAGATAGATTGCATTAATCACCCGACGACATCGGGACTTGGCTGGCTATCAACGCCAAACATCGTGTTATAGGAGAAAACCTGAATGATCATTGTTATGAAAGTGGGGACCCCCCAAGAGGAAATCGATCGCCTCAACCAGGAAATGTCCTCTCGGGGACTTACCCCAGAAACCATTTTCGGGCGTTATAAAGTCGTCATCGGCTTAGTGGGGGACACCGCCGAACTCGACCCCTTACAGCTACAAGAAATCAGCCCTTGGATTGAACAAGTCCTGCGAGTTGAAGAACCCTTCAAACGGGCCAGCCGGCAATTCCGTCATGGAGAAGCCAGTGACATCGCCGTCACCACCCCCGAAGGGCCCGTTCTCTTCGGAGAACATCAGCCCGTGGTCACCATCGCCGGCCCCTGTTCCGTCGAGAGTGAAGAAATGATTGTCGAAACTGCCCTGCGCGTCAAAGCCGCCGGCGCCAAATTCCTGCGGGGAGGCGCCTACAAACCCCGCACCTCTCCCTACGCCTTCCAAGGTCATGGAGAAAGCGCCCTCGGCCTCCTAGCCAGCGCCCGCGAACAATCCGGCTTGGGCATCATCACCGAAGTCATGGACGCCGACGACATCGAGAAAATCGCTGAAGTGGCCGACGTGCTGCAAGTGGGGGCCCGCAACATGCAGAACTTCGCCCTCCTCAAGAAAATCGGCGCCCAAAACAAACCCGTTCTCCTCAAACGGGGGATTTCCGCCACCATCGAAGAATGGCTCATGGCCGCCGAATACATCCTCGCCGCCGGGAACCCCAACGTAATTCTCTGCGAACGGGGCATTCGCACCTTCGATCGCCGCTATACCCGCAA
The DNA here is from genome assembly GCA_020386575.1 of Phormidium sp. PBR-2020. Taxonomy (GTDB): domain Bacteria; phylum Cyanobacteriota; class Cyanobacteriia; order Cyanobacteriales; family Geitlerinemataceae; genus Sodalinema. The sequence continues at coordinate 3,350,040 of CP075902.1, forward strand.
CACCCTGGACCTATCCGTCCTCCCCGTCCTGCGTAGCCTCACCCATCTCCCCATCACCATCGATCCCAGCCATGGAACCGGCTGGGCCCCCCTCGTCCCGGCCATGGCCAAAGCCGCCGTCGCCGCCGGAACCGATGCCCTCATGATTGAAGTGCATCCCAACCCTCAAAAAGCCCTCTCCGACGGCGCTCAATCCCTCACCCCCGAGGAGTTCGAGAGCCTCATGGCTGAACTGGCCGTCATCGGCACAGCCGTCGGACGCTGGGAAAAAGAAGCGGCATTCGTTTAAACTCCCCTACCAAGGCAACACCTCCCCATTGGCGTGCCAAAAGGTTCCCGTCGTCTCTAGGGTGAGGTCATCAATCCGCTGTAACAAACCCCCAACGGACTCCGCTGGGGGGATTCCTGTATAGTTGGTCATTGGAGTACTCACCAAACCCGGATGCAGAATCGCCACTGCAATCCCCCGAGGTTTGAGGTCATGGGAGAGAGATTTCCCCGCCATGGACATGGCCACCTTCGACATCCGATAGCCATAGGACCCGCCCGAGGTATTATCACCAATCGACCCCATGCGACTGGTCATGAGAATCAGCTTCGACCCCTCAGACAGGTTGGGCAGCAGTGCCTGAGTCACCCGTAACGTCCCGATCGCATTCACCTCAAACTGGCGACGGATCGAGTCAAAATCGAGATGTTCCAGAGGAATCGACTGTAAAACCCCAGCATTATTAATGAGAACATCCAAAGGCTGGCCATCCAGGCGAGCGGCCAAACCCTTCACCGCCGCATCAGAGGTCACATCGACCCCCGTTTCCACCCGAATCCCCAATTTATCCAATTCAGGAGAACTCGAACGACAGGCCGCAATCACCTCATCGCCCCGGTCCTTCAACTGTCGGCAATACTCACAGCCAATACCGCCGCTTGCCCCAGTCACAAGATAGGTAGCCTTGACATCCTCCCCCACTTAAGCCATCTCGCTACGCTTGATGTCTTTGAAGTGGGGGACTCCCAATCCTCGCGAATCAGGATTTCTGCTTCGTTCCGTGCCAACTAGAGCATCATGACTGATACTCCCCGTTGCATCCAGTCCACAGACATTTTCCACCACCGTCTGCCCGACGGCTGTTAGACCACGATTTCTGATTTCTTGACTCGCGGCTACATCTCTTGTAGTTTGATATCCACACTCATCACAGTGGTGAACGCGAATAGCCAACGTTTTCTTGCCCGTATGTGCCCCACAGTTAGGACAGGTCTGGCTTGTGCCATCCTTATTGACCTTGGCGAAGTAGGTATCCGTTTTCCAACAGACCCACTCCAATCGATGGACAAACTGACCAAACCCCGCATCAGCACTGTGTCTTGATAGCATTCCTCTTTGCCAACTGACAACGTTGAGATCTTCGACAAAAATCATGCCAGCACCCTCACAAAGATGGTGAGCTAATTTAAAATGCCAATCTTTACGATGGTCAGATATCCGTTGATGTAGCCGAGCTATCTTTTGGTTTAACTTGTGTCGATTATTTGACCCGTTTTGTTTATTCTTTAACCGGCGTTGTAGCAATTTAAGCTGACGCTGCTTAGTTTTCAAGAACCGAGGTCGCTTAATCTCTTCACCGTCACTGGTCGCGACGAACTTATCGAATCCTAAATCTAATCCTCGTGGATGACCCTGAGGCATGGGTTGAGGAACATCAACATTGAGCTGGAGTGACAGCATCACAAAGTAACCCGATGCTTTTCTGACGATTCGTGCTTGCTTGACCTCAAATCCCTCAGGAATGGGTCTTGACTGTCGCCATTTAATCCACCCCAACTTAGGGAATTTAATCGCATCATCTTTAATTGGCTCTTTCCCGAGCTGAGGAAAGACAAACGAGCGCATCCGATACTTGTTTTTAAAGCGCGGAAACCCAAATCCTCTGGCTTTCATATCATCCCAGGCTCGATCCAACGTTCTGAGGACTTGCTGCAAAACCTGAGAATGAACGGTTTTTAAGTGAGGATATTGGGGCTTAGCGTCTGTGAGTTGCTTGGCTTGTTTGTGATAGCTCGGAAAAGGCTCATTGGCTGAAATGATATACTCAGCTCTCAGGGAACAAGCGTTGACCGGTGACCGACGAGAGCTACACCAATCTTTACGCTGACGAAGCGCAAAGTTCCAAACCGAACGACAGACATCTAGCGTGTGCTCGATGGTAGCCATCTGTTCGGCTGTGGGTTGTAACTTGTACTCGTAGGTCATGGTTAGCATGACTCCAGTTTACCTTACATGAGTTGTTTTGGAATGTAAAGATTCGTGTATTTGCCAATGGTCGGGACATCGAACCCATCAATTGGCTTGAGGGAGTCCATGTATCCCTGCCTTAAACCTTGTTCGTCTGAACGACTCACTCGACGGGTTTTGAAGGCAGGGTTTTATTGCTCCCTCAAACTCCCTCTTCCGTGATAAACGTTTCCTCGATCCAGTTTAAGAAATTCCCACCAGATCCTACGATATTGAAGCAAGAGGGCGCGCCACTTGCGGTACGCCCCTACGTCTATCCCCTCTTGGGAGGGGTGCCCGGAGGGCGGGGTGGGTTATGCCTCTTGCCTCTTGCCTCTTGCCTCTTGCCTCTTGCCTCTTGCCTTCTTCCCCATGCTCATTCTCACCCTCCTCTCACTCACCATTTGGATCAGCCTCCTCGCCTTTCGCGGACAATTTTGGCGATCGCACATTCAACTGTCCCCGGTTCCCCCCAACTTCGACACCTTACCCAGCGTTTGTGCCATCATCCCGGCCCGTAACGAAGCCGATATACTGCCCAAAACCCTGCGATCGCTCCTCATGCAAGAGAACATCAGCCAATTGCGGGTGATTCTCGTCGATGATCGCAGCGAGGACGGAACCGCTGATGTGGCCCGGGCGATCGCCGCCGACATCAACGCCCTCGCAGAAGAATTAAACCTCACCCTCCCCCAACTCGAAATTATCACCGCCGATCCCCTTCCCCCCGGTTGGAGCGGTAAACTCTGGGCCATGGACCAAGGCGTGCATCATGGAGAACGCTATAGCCCAGACTATTACCTCCTCACCGATGCCGACATCCAACATCACCCACAAAACCTACAGCAACTGCTCTTCAAAGCCGAACGAGACGGCCTCGATCTCGTCTCCCTAATGGTGAAACTACGCTGTCAGAGTTTCTGGGAACGATTGCTCATTCCCCCATTTATCTATTTCTTTCAAAAACTCTACCCCTTCGACTGGGTCAACACCCCCCAAAAATCCACCGCCGCCGCTGCCGGAGGCTGTATTCTCATCCGTCGCCCGGCCCTAGAACGCATTGGAGGACTAGCTGCCATTAAACAGACTCTCATTGATGACTGCGCCCTCGCCCAAGCCGTCAAACGGGGTCAACGTCAGGAGTATCATGGCATTTGGTTAGGCCTAAGCCAACAGACCCTCAGTTTACGCCCCTATCGCTCCCTCTGGAGTATTTGGGGGATGGTAGCCCGCACCGCCTACACCCAACTCAAACACTCTCCCCTCCTACTCCTGTTTACCCTGCTCGCCATGGGAGTCACCTATCTTGTTCCCCCCATCGCCCTAATTTGGGGCATCCTCAACAGCGACTCCTTTATCGCCTTTATCGGCTTCGCCACCTGGTTCTTAATGGCCTTTTCCCTCCTCCCCACCCTACGCCTCTACCAACAACCCCCCTTCCTAGGACTCATTCTGCCCCTAATTGCCGCCCTCTATAGTCTCATGACCCTGGATTCCGCCCTACGCCATTGGTTCGGCCGGGGCGGCGCTTGGAAAGGTCGAGTTTATCGGGGCAAGGGTACAGCCTAAACCCATCATTGCCCTATCCCCAACCGCCTAAACAGGATAAGATTATCTTTGCTGGCAAACCGCCAGAACACCGTTGTTATGAGAAGGTTATGGACGCGGCTGAACTATTAAATCGCTATGGCACAGGCGTTCGCGATTTTAGTGGCGTTGATTTACGACGCATTTCCCTAAGTCGAGCCGATCTGTATCAGATTTGCTTGAAAGATGCCATTCTCAGCGGCGCCTCCCTAGCCGATGCAGATTTGCGCGGCGCAGACTTGTCGAAAACAGATTTTGTCGGGGCCCGCCTCAATGGCGCATCCTTGGTGGGGGCGACTCTCTATGGTGCCGATTTGACGCAAGTGGAAATGCGATCGGCAGACTTATATCGCGTGGATTTGCGCCAAGCCTGTTTGAAAGGCGCAGACTTGTACGAATCAGACTTTCGGGAAGTGAATCTCGAAGGGGCGAACCTCTGTGAAGCCAGTTTACGAGGGGCCAACTTTCGCCAGGTGAAGCTGGATCAGGTGAAACTCCATGATGCCGATTTACGGGGTGCCGATTTACGAGGGGCCAGTTGGATCGGGGTGGAATTGATCCGCGCCTATTTTGAGGAAGCCAATCTCAGCTATGCCAACATGGGAGGAGTCTCCTTTGATGGCGCCAATCTACAAAAGGCCAATATGAGTTGTTCGATTTTAAGTGGCGCGAACCTGACGGAGGTTAATCTCTCGGGAGCGTCCTTAAAGGGAACGAAGTTAGATCAAGCCAATCTCTACGGTGCCAATCTCAGCAATGCTGATTTGACGCAAGCGGATTTGAAGATGGCCGATTTAACCAGTGCCGATTTAAGTTACGCCAACCTCACAGGGGCTGACTTATGGGGCGCTCACATGACCGCAGCCAACCTCCACGGCGCTATTCTCCCTGACGGAACTCGCCAAGGTTAGGGGAGAAGAAGGCAAGAGGCAAGGGGCAAGGGGCAAAAGGCAAGGGGCAAGAGGCAAAAGGCAAGGGGCAAAAGGCAAAAGGCAAGAGGCAAGGGGCAAAAGGCAAAAGGCAAAAGGCAAAAGGCGATCGCCCGGAGAGGGCGAACGGCCGTTCGCCCCTACATCTTCCTCTGTGTCCTCGGGCGACCGCAAGGGTACGCCCCTACGTGGTTCTCCCTGTTCCCTGTTCCCTGTTCCCTGTTCCCCCTATTGCCTACTGCCTACTGCCTACTGCCTTCTTCTTCCCTATTGCCTCTTGCCTTCTTCTCCCCTGTTCCCTATCCCCTATTCCCTATGACCACAACATCCTTAGAAACCCAACTCACTCAACTCCAAACCACTGCTACCGAGGAGATTAACGCTGCCGCTAGTCTAGAGCAGCTTGAGTCTCTGCGGGTAGGCTATTTAGGTAAAAAGGGGCAAGTCTCGAAAATTCTGGGCGGTATGGGAAAACTGGACCCGGGCGATCGCCCCAAGGTCGGGAAACTGGCCAACGAGGTCAAAACTGCCCTGGAAACGGCTCTAACGGACAAAAAAGATACGTTACAACACGCGGCAATTCAAGCCCGTCTGGCCTCGGAAACCCTAGATGTAACGATGCCAGCCGTGGTGGTTCCCCAAGGCCGTCGCCATCCTCTCAATAGCACCATCGATCGCATCCTCGATATCTTTGTTGGACTCGGCTATACGGTAGCCACGGGCCCGGAAATTGAGACGGATTACTATAATTTCGAGGCCCTGAATACCCCGGCAGATCACCCGGCCCGGGATATGCAGGATACCTTCTATTTACCGGGCGATCGCCTGTTGCGAACCCACACGTCCTCGGTGCAAATCCGCTATATGGAACAGCAACAGCCCCCCATCCGCGTTGTGGCCCCAGGACGAGTCTATCGCCGGGATACGGTGGATGCTACTCACTCGGCGGTGTTCCATCAGATTGAACTGCTGGCGGTGGATGAAGGGTTGACGTTCACGGACTTAAAAGGCACAATCCGCGAGTTTGTTCGCCAGATTTTTGGCGATGTGGAAATTCGCTTTCGCCCCAGTTATTTCCCCTTCACTGAACCCAGTGCGGAGGTGGATGTGAAATGGAAGGGCGACTGGTTGGAAGTCCTCGGCTGCGGAACGGTCGATCCCAATGTCCTGGAAGCGGTGGGCTACGATAGTCAACGCTATACGGGCTTTGCGGCAGGGTTTGGGGTGGAACGCTTTGCGATGGTTCTCCACCAAATGGACGATATTCGCCGCCTCTATAACAGTGATTTGCGCTTCCTAAGGCAGTTCAATTAATTGACGATTAATGGACGGCTATGCTCCTATAAACTCTCTAGTCCCCGTATCACGGTGTAGGTGGCCATCAGTAGCAATAACAGACGAAAGAGTTGATTCACCCGATGTTCCGGTAACTTGGGAAGGGTGCGACTGCCCAGTTGCGCCCCCAACACTCCCCCCAGGGACAATAACGCACCGGCCATCCATAAGACGTTCCCCTGAAGGGTATGCCGCCATAAGCCGGATAGGGCAATAAACAGAATTGCCCCTAAACTGGTTCGCACGGCTTGCTTAATGCCGATTCCCACCAACAGCATCTGGAGGGGAACCATCACCACCCCACCACCTACACCAAATAAACCGGATAACATCCCCGCCAGCAGGCCAATCCCCACCATGATGAGAAAAAACCCTCTCGGAGAGGATTGAGGGGGTTCTGGGCTGGGGTTGGTTTTCGCGAGACGGCGACGCACCCCCATTAAATAGATGGTTAACAGTTGCAGGCCGGCAAAACTAAAGGCCAACAGCCATGAGGGTAGCCAACCCGCTAGCCAGGCCCCCAGTTGCGCGGTACTCATTCCCCCCAGGGCTAACCCCAGGGAACCGCGAGGATGTAAGTCTTCCGTCTGCCAGTTGCGGAAACTGCCGGAGAGGGCGTTGATGAAAACAGCAACTAAACTGGTGGCGACGGCTTGTTGAATCGGTGCGCCCCAGGCCAGTAGGCCGGGAACCATCAGCGCCCCGCCGCCAATCCCGAGTAGGCCGGAGGCGACGCCGGTGAAGAGTCCGAGGAGAATCAGTAAAACGTCGGCGATCGCCATAATTCTTAGGCTTATAATGCTTTGACTTATGATTCTTAGGCTTTGGGATGCGGTTGTCGGGCTTGACGGAAGACTTCGGCGGCAAAGTCGGGGTTCTCGGACATCCGCCGAAACAAGGGCGGTAAGTCTTGGGCGTGTTGCTTCAGGAACCGCTCATAACAGCGTGGGGTGCGCCCGGCAAGAAAGACTAATTCCTCGGCGTTGAGGTTGAGACATTGGGCAATGGCGCGAATTACCTCTTCTTTGGCGGCGTAGTCGGCGCGATCGTTCTCCAGTTTGGAGAGATAGGTAAAGTCTAACTCCAGTTGTTGCGCCAGACCCCGCTGGGATAAGCCTAATTCTTTGCGGGCGCTGCGAATGACTTGTCCAAAGCTTGCTTCCACAATCAGATCCTCAGGGCTAGGGGCAGGAGATCCCGATGGGGCGATCGCCGTCGGGCTGGGTTGGCTTCTTTACAGTTTAGCCAGTGCTTGACAAAAAAATCAACGTTGGCTACAGTGGAGTTAAGTTGATTTTTAAATCAACATTGCGAACGAGAGCGACGCAGCAGACTCTGTCAGATTGGGTCAAGGCTTCGGCCGAGGCTCAATCTGACCTTCCTAAAGCAATATCATTCACAGCAATATCATCTAGAGTGAGGCTTCAAGACCATGAGCGACGCGTTTAAGACGGCGGGGATTGAGGAATTGCAGGCGATTATCACCGCGCAGCAACAGCAGGCCTATCAGGTAAGGACACGGGAAGAGGAGGCGCAACAGCAGCAGAATCAGCAGTTGATGTCCCAGGTGGCGGGATATACCAGCGATGCCATTGTGCGGGGGTTAGCGGACTTGCAACTGGAGTTTGAGACTCAGGTGAGCCAGTTGGGCGATCGCCTACAAGGGGAAGTGGCCAAACAAGGACAGTTGCAACAGGCCATCAGCCTGGCTCGCCAACAGCAGCAGCAACTGCATCAAATCGGCATCGTCGCCGATGGCTTGTGGTCCTTGCGGCGAGAACAGGCCCAGAAGCAACGACAATTGCAGGATGCGATCGCCCAAGCCTTGGAGGAATTAGAAACCCACCAGGAACAGACTCGCAAACAATGGCAACAGCAGCAACAGCAGCAGCAAAACCACTGGGAGGCGAAACGCCAACAGCGACAAAAACAACGACAGCAACAGGAAGCTGATGCGGCCTATGAACAGCAACAGCGGCGACAACGGGATGCTGATGAGTATGGACGCATCCTGCGAGAGCAACAGCATCAGCTATCGCAACAGGGTTACCAGAAGCAGAAAGACTCGGAGGCGCGGGAGGCGGTTTTAAGGGCTAATCAGGAGAAAATCAACGCCTATCGTGAGCAAGTTGCCCAGATGGAGACCACGCTACAGGAGAGCTTTAACCAGGCTAAAACCGAGGCAATTCGAGAGGTTCATCAGCAGTCGAGAAGTCGTCGGGAGTTGCTAGAGAAAACCTGGGAGGGGCAACAACAGGGCTATGAGGTGAAACTGGAGTCTTTGCAGGAGAGTTTGGCGCAATATGACGCACAACTGGCGGAGATTAGCCAGCAATTACAAGCTGCTCGGGACCAAGCTCGGGCCTTATCGGTTCAGGCCTTTGGCTAATGCCTTGAGAAAGGATTGAATCTCTAATTCTCAATTCTACAAACCATCAAAATAAGTTAGGAGTTGAATCATGGCAAAACGGTTGACGACTCGTAATACTAAGGCCGAGATTTTAGCCGCCTATGAGGCATTGGCTGAGGAGAAAAAGCAGGTCGAGTCTGCACTGAAACAGTCCCGGCGATCGCCCCAGGGGGAGGGGACGCGATCGCCCGCCCCTGAACCATCATCTGCCTCAGAGCCAGTTCCAGTTCAGGGGGAGAGGGCCCAAGTCATCGAGGAGAGTGAAACTCCCATTGCCCAGCTCAAGCAAGTTCAATTGCAATTTGGCGGTTTTGTGCATCAGTTGTCTCAGGCGTTAAGCCAAGAAGCTAGTCAATTTGCTGAGGTCTCTGGGGCGATTCAGGCTGAACAAGAACGGTTAGGAGAGTTGTATGAGATTGAGACCCTTGATGAGACCACATTAAGCCAGTTAATTGAGACTTATTTAGAGGAGTCGAAGCAGTTTTCTGACGAATTTGCTCAGGAACAAGAGCGGCTGCAAGAGGACTTAGAGCAGCAACAATGGGACTGGCTTAAGGAACAAGAGGACTGGCAGCGTTCTTTCGATGACGAGCAGCAGCAGTTAGAACTAAACTGGCAGCGAGATGAGCAAGAGTATAGCTATCAACAGCAGCAACAGCAGCAACTGGATGAGGAAGCGTATCAGCAACAGCAGCAGCAGCAGTATCGACGCTTAGGGGAGATGCGAGAGGAACAGGAACGGCTGTGGCGGGACCAAGAAGCGGCCCTGGCTGAGCGAGAACAGGAGTTTGAGGACCTCAGCCGGAAAGTTGAGCAGTTCCCCAATCAGCAGGATGAGCAGATCAAGATGGGGAAACGCCAGGGAGAGGCGATCGCCCACCATCAAGTCAAAGCCGCCCTAGACCTGCGTCAGCAAGAGATTGAGGGGCAAAAACAGCGGTATGACTTACGCATCGAGGGCTTAGAACGGACCATCGGCGATCGCCAACAGCAACTCCAGACCCTCTCCCTCCAACTCCAAGCCACCCTAGAGCAGGTACAAGAGTTAGCCGTCAAAGCCATCGAAGGCCACGCCAACCGTGACTCCATCGAGGCGGTCAAAGAGATTGCCCTAGAACAAGCGAAAACCATGGGGCGAAACAAGTAGGGAGCGGCATCCGTTAAGATAGACCTGGATGATAGCCCAGATCAGCTCGTCGTCCACCACTTAACGGTCATGGGGGAGTCGTTCAAACCATGTTAATCGAAGATGAAGAACTCCGGGGCATCTTCCAAGAAGCCAGCGAAGATGGTTTAAGAACAATTAGGGAAGGACTGACCCAGCTGCGCGAGCGTCCTGATGACCAGGACCTCCTAGAGGAGTTACTTCGAGAAAGTCATTCTCTCAAAGGGAATGCCGGGATGTTGGGTTTAAAAGATATCGCCACCTTAACCCAACAGTGGGAACATCTGCTCAGTCAAGTGCACGATGGCAAGACGGACTTTTCCGAGGATCTCGCGCGACGACTTGAGGATGGCTTAACCGCCTTGGAGGGCTTAGTCCATGAGGCGATCACTGGGGAACCCTCGGGGGTTCAAACCTTTTACATTTTAGCGGAGCTGATGGGGTCGGAAGAGACCTCCTCCAGCCCCAGTCCTGAGGTGGCGGAGACGCCCCAGACCCCGGAGTTAGCGAGCCTGCCCCCAGCCGAAGAGCCACCTCGTCTCCCCACCCCCCAGAGCGCCCCGGAACCGCCCTCAGATGCTGGGGAAATTGAGGATGTGTTGAGCCGTCTTGAAGTGGGACTGGTGGAGATCGAAGAGGAGGCAGCTAATCCCAAGGTGCAGGATGGAGTGCGTCAACGGGAGCTGCTGGAAGCTCTGTTTGCGGATCTCGATATCTTGGAACGGCTGACGGGGAATGATCCGAATCTGCAAACTCGGACTAATGCTTGGAAACAAGATCTCGCTCAGGTGATGGAGAGCGACGGCGGTTTTGAAACTGAGGCCGATCGCCTCTACGAGGGACTTGATGCCATCCGTGACTATTTCCGCCCCGACTTGGCCTCCCGTCAAGAGCCGGCCCCAACCTCAGCCCCAGTCCGAGAGCATCCAGCTCCTGCTGAACCGATGCAAGTGGACTACATCGAGGATGAGGAGCTGCGGCATACCTTCCAACTGGCGAGTCAAGATCATCTGCAAAAACTCTATGATGGCTTATTGCATTTAGAACAATCTCCGGACGATCGCGTCAAACTCGATGATATGCTGCGGGAAATCCATAGCTTGAAAGGGGATGCGGGGATGCTCGGGGTGAATGCCGTGGCCCAACTGGCCCATGAGTGGGAACAGGCCTTGGCCCCGGTTAAATCTGGGGAAGTGGTCTTAACCAGCGAACGCTGCGATGAGCTGCTGCGGGGGCTAGACTATATCCGACAGTGTGTTGACCAGGCGGTGACCCTGAACGATGCCCCGGAGCCGTCACCGGAGGACAACTCCACCTCCCCTCCGGTGGCGGAGAGTCGTTATATCGAGGATGAGGAGTTACGGCAGACGTTCCAGGTGGCGAGTGAGGATCACTTGCAGAAACTCGATGCCGGTTTGTTGTATTTGGAAACTCATCCCCAAGATGGGGCGAAATTAGATGAATTGCTGCGGGAAATCCACAGTATTAAAGGGGATGCGGCCATGTTGGGCATGACGGATATGGCTCAACTGGCTCATGAGTGGGAACAGCAATTGCTGCCGGTGAAGGAGGGGACACAGTCTTTTGATGCGTCTCTGTGCGATCGCCTTGGGGAAGGGATTAAGGCTCTACAACAACTGGTTCAGGAAGCCATAACCAATAGTCCGGCCCAACTGTCTCTGTTGGACAGTTTGGCAACTCTGCGCGGTGAGGCTCCGGGAAGACCCCCCACTGGCTCGCTCTCCTCGGGCAGTTCATCGGCTTCTGGGGGAACCTCCGAGCCGGATGAGGGCAACTATCGCATTGACACCATCCGGGTGGATACTCAGAATTTAGATGCTCTGATGACCACCGCCGGAGAACTGACGGTGACCAAGATTCGCATTGCTCACCGACTTTCGGAAATTGAGGAAGTGGTGGTCTTTTGGGAGGAATGGGCCCGTGAGGCTGGGAATATGTCTTTGAAGCTCAGTCATCCCTTACAGGATGAACTGCAAAAAACTATGCAGCGTCAGGGGATTGCAGCCTTGGGGATGGGGGATGAGAGGGGTGATGCCCGAGTTGGCTATGAGGGGCGCTTCAATGGGGCAACTCATTCGGCGTTGCTGAATTTCGCTCGCTTTCAGGAACAGAATCAGGATCGTTTGGAAACCTTGGGGAAACTGGTGAATCGTCTTCAGACGGGGATTGCTGAGGATACGGCCCGGTTGGAAACCTTGGCTGATGATATTGAGGAGGGGGTGCGGACGTTACGGCTGCTGCCGTTGTCTACTATTTTTAATCTCTATCCGCGATTGGTTCGGGATTTGGCGCGATCGCAGGGTAAGGAGGTGCGCCTGAAGATTATTGGCGGTGAAACCCGCGCTGATAAGCGCATTTTGGAGGATATGAAAGACCCGCTGACCCATATTATCCGCAATGCGATCGACCATGGAATTGAATCCCCTGAAGAACGGAAACGGCAGGGTAAACCCAGTACAGCGACGATTACCTTACGGGGCTATCAAACGGCCAGTACTATTGTCATTGAGGTGAGCGATGATGGCCGGGGCTTGGAGATCGAGAAGATTAAAAAAACGGCTCTGAAAAATGAGGTGGTTTCCCCGACGGAACTTGAGGCCATGACCCCAGGGCAAATTCAAAACTTGATTTTTATGCCGGGATTCTCGACTCGCAGCTTTGTCACGGAAGTGTCGGGCCGGGGGGTGGGCTTGGATGTGGTGCGGGCCAATGTAGAACGGTTGAAAGGCTCGGTTCATGTGATGTCTAAGCCGGGACAGGGCTGTTCGATGTCTCTGCAATTGGGAACGACGCTGGCGACGGCTCATGTGTTGCTGTTGGAGGTCCAGCATATTTATCATGAGGCGACGGGGACGACATTGCCTCGACAATCCTATGCCCTGCCGGTGGAGTTTGTGCAGACGGCGGTGATGATTGCTCCGGATGATATCTTTTCTCTGGAGGGTCGCGAGACGATTCTCTATGACAATCAGCCGATTTCGGTGGTGCATTTGGCGGATATTTTGGAGTTACCGATTAATCTGGAGATGCAGGAGGCTCAGAAGTCTCTGGCTTGTATTCTGCTGAAGGTGGGAGAAGAGTGGTTGGGGGTATTGGTCGATCGCCTGATTGATGAGCAGGATGCGATTCTTAAGCCCCAAAGTCAGCTCCTGAAGCGGGTTCGGAATGTGTCGGGGGCAACGATTCTGGGGACGGGGGAGGTCTGTATGGTACTCAACCCGGTGGATATTATTAAATCGGTGCGGGGGGTTCATCGCCGCGCGACTCAAGTGGCTGATGCCTTTACTCATGTTGAGGGGACGCGGACGGAGGAGACGGCGAAGCAGACACTCTTGTTGGTGGAGGATTCGATTACTACACGAACTCAGGAAAAACGGATTTTAGAGGCGGCTGGCTATGAGGTGGTGACGGCCGTCGATGGTGTGGATGGCTACAATAAACTGCGATCGGGTCAGTTTGATGCGGTGGTGTCGGATATTCAAATGCCTAACCTGGATGGGTTGGAGTTAACGGCCCGTATCCGCACTCATCCGGATTATAGTGAACTGCCGATTATTTTGGTGACTTCTCTGGCGACGGATGAGGATCGTCGACGGGGGGCTGAGGCGGGGGCGAATGCCTATATCACAAAAAGTAGTTTTAATCAAGATGTGTTAGTGGAAACCCTACAGCGGTTAATCTAAAGAGACTGTCGATTCAGACTCAAACACATCCCGACAAGAAGTGTAATGGCCATTCGTGTTCTCATCGCTGAAGATTCTCCCGTTGTGCAGGTCATTCTGCGACGGATGTTGGCAACCTATCCGGATATTGAGTTGGTGGGGATGGCTGGCAATGGTAAGGAAGCCTTAAAGATGCTGCCCCAGGTGTTGCCGGATGTGGTTTGTACGGATTTTCATATGCCGGAAATGAATGGCCTGGAACTGACTCAGGAGATTATGGCGACGATGCCCCGGCCGATTCTGGTGTTGAGTGCGTCGGTTCAGGCGGAGGATACTCAGAATGTGTTTCGGGTGTTGAAGGCGGGGGCGGTGGATGTGTTGCCGAAACCGATTAATGGGGGGGCGAATAATTGGAATGATTTACAATTGGAGTTAATCACTAAAATTCGTGTCTTATCGGGAGTGGCGGTGTTTACTCATCGCCGTCAGTTGGTTACTGAAACAAAAACTGAAAATCAACGGGATTATTCGCCGGTTGTTACGCCATTCAAGACAAAGCAGCTAGGACAAAAAACGGTCCCCAACATCGCCCGAGAGGTGCGGCAACGAACCTATGAGTTAGTGACGATTGGGGCCTCGACGGGGGGACCGCAGGCGTTGCAAGGGATTTTACGAGAGATCCCTCAGGAGTTTCCGGTGCCGATTGTCTGTGTGCAACATATTAGTCGGGGCTTTTTGACGGGGTTGGTGAATTGGCTCAATACGGAATGTAGGGTTCCGGTGAGGATTGCTCAGCCGGGGATGCGGGCGGAGGCGGGGGTGATCTATTTCCCGCCGGAGGATCAACATTTGACGTTCAGTCGTCCGGGGGTGTTTGCGACGGCTCCTCTGCCGCCATTTTCGGGCCATCGCCCCTCGGTGACGGTGACGTTTCAGTCGGTGGCTCAGGTGTATGGACGGCGCAGTGTGGCGATTCTTTTGACGGGGATGGGTAAGGATGGGGCGTTGGGGATGCAGGCCATTTTTGAGGCGGGAGGGGTGACCATCGCCCAGGATGAGGCGACGTCGGTGGTGTTTGGGATGCCCAAGGAGGCGATCGCCCTGGGGGCGGCTCAGTATATTCTACCGCTGCAGGAGATGGCGCCGGTGCTGTTGAAACGCTTATTTGTGGGTTAATTGGGCTTGCGCTTGGGGGCAGGATGGTGAATAATTGGAAGTGGCTAGTTCCGAATTATTGTAAGGTGTAATGACTCCCCAAAAGCGGCTCCCTCTTTCTAGTCGGCGGCGACAGTCTCTCAAGTTAGCCCAATCTCCCCGGTTGGGGGCAACGGAGGCGGCTGGGGTGGGGGGGATTTATCCCTCGCCGCTGTTGTTGCAACGGCTGACGCGGGGGGTGTTTTGTCAGCATGGACTGCGATCGCTACGGTTATGGGTTTGGTTGCATCTGTTGTATCGTCCCGATTGTCGCTCCTTCTGGACGCGCGGTCAGGGGAGGATTTCGGGGCTATTTAGTTATGCCCAATGGCGCGATGCGTTTTTTACGCCGGGACATCCCAAGGGGGAGGAGATTCCTCCGGTTCACGATTCTCGCTGTCCTTGTAGTCGCACGGCCTATGATTGGGTGGCTTTGGGGGTGGGGCGCGAGGGGATGGCAGACTGGATTGAGGGAGTCTGTCGGGAGTTGGGAGTAGAGCGAGAAGATTGGGAGGAACGCCTGGGACAGCGGTTGTTTGGGGTGACGCGGCGATCGCTGGCGGATGATTTACGTTTGTTGGTGGAGTTGGGCTTGTTGCAGCGCCAAGGCCATAAGTTTATGCCCCTGGAGGAGTTGCCCCCCTGGGTGAGGGAACCGGTGGTGAAGGGGTTAAGCTCTCAGGAGGGTCGTTTAACCGGGATGGGCCAGGGCCGGCCGGAGGTGCTGTTTGGCAATTTGGATTTTGGTAGTTTGGCGCAACGCTATGGGAAGCCGGTGGCAGGGGTGCAGCGGTTTCTGGTTCATGTGGATTATGTGGTGCGCGATCGGCAAATTGACCGGGTGGAGGATTGGCAGGAGGCGTTATATCAACTTTGGCAGCAGTCGCCGGTTCCCCCAGTGCGCCTGTTGTATCGCAGTTCGCGGCTGCGGGCTTCGGTGGCTTGTGTGGTCTATCCGGTCTGTTGTTATTATATGCGGCGATCGATTTATCTCTGTGGCTTTGGGCAAACCCCCACTCGACAGGGACAATGGTATAACTTCCGCTTAGACCATATTGAGGAGTTGGAGGCGTTGAGTTGGGAGAGTGAGGAGTTACCGTTTTTTCTCCATCAACGCTATCAGCAGCAGTCGTTACCGGTTCCGGATGATATTCGCACTGAGATGGAGTCGGTTTGGGGCTTTGATTTTTACTTACCACCGCGTCTGTTGATTCTACGCTTTGAGCGGCAGTTTCATGATGGCTATATTGCCGGGACGTTTCGCCATGAAACCTTTGAACAGATTTCCTATGAGACGGTGGAACGACAGATACAACAGTTGGCGGAACCGGACTATCGGGAGCAGTTGTTGAAGGTGTGGCGATCGCGCTCTCCGGAAGATGCCTATTATCAGGCTTTATACCGCCATGGAGACATCAACGTACAGATGCGTCTGCGGGCCTGGCGACCGTTGGGAGAGGTCTTATGTCCAGGGGTATTACGGGATGAGATGGCTCAGGAGGTGAAGCAGGAGCATGATTGGTATTTTGGTTAAGAAAGGCAAGAGGCAAGAGGCAATATCTCATGTGGGGGAGGGCGAACAGCCGTTCGCCCCTACAGGGTTTGAAATTGGGTGGAATTAGAAGTTGCGTTGCCGGCGTTGGTGTTCTTCCTGCCGGCGTCGGTGTTGGTCCTGATAATAGCGCCGTTGTTGGTCGTCCCGTTGGCGGCGTTGGTGATCTCGGAAGAGGAATTGCCCGAAACTGGCACAACATTGTCCCTGGTGACGGCGGACAAAAAACGGTAGGGTGAAGCCCACTAAACTATAGTAAATAAACGTCCGGCGGGGATAGTGAGTGGGTGAGGGGTCATCCTCAGAATTGGCGCGAACGGCTAGGGTTTCGGCAGCGTCGGCACAGGCGGCAAAGCGTTGTTTGGACTGGGCGATCGCCGTGAGGAGGTCAGTTTCAGTCAGGGCGTTTTTGACATGGCAGGAACAGGACTCCCCCCCATGGAGAAGGCGATGGGCGCAAGAATAGCCCTTATGGGGCGAGAGATACTGTTGATAGGCCGAAATCAGCAGAATCAGGACACGACGCAGCAGGGAGTCGATGGAGGTGAAGAGGTTGGCTTGACGGGGAATTGGAGTTGGGAAATAGGAGAGATTAAACATGATTGCAGCACAAGGTTGAGGTGATTGAGAGGATGGGCTTAGGTCCCAAATTGCACGCGGACGACTCGGGGAACCTCATCGAGGACTTGGGCGATGGGAACTAGACGGCCGACGGTGGTGTAGAAACCACTGCCGACGGGGGTGCGGGTGGAGCGTTCCCGGAATTGCTGCCGGTGTTTGAGGAACCAGTCGCGGGTTTCGGGCATGGGCAGTTGATAGAGGGTGCGGGGAGTGACGAAGTAGTAGAAGAGCCAGTCCGCTTCCGTATAGAGGAAACAGCCGGGGGTTCCTCGTTCGTGGTTGCTGTGGGTTTCGAAGAAGAAGTTACCGGTTTTGTGGTAGCGATCGCCCTTGATTTCCACTTTCAGACAGGCCCCTTCGAGATGCCAGAGCAAGTCGACATCCATTTTTTGATACTCGGGGTCATCTTCGACGTTCTCCACGCCAAGGGTTTCGGGAATCTGATTCAGCCAGGCTTCGATATCCCGGGTGGCGCGTTTGGCGACGGTCATGCCGTCGTTCATGCTGTACATGGTTGGTTTGGCTACTCCGGTTAGGGAACTGGAGCTATTATACAGATTGCCCTAGAAGGAGAGTCTTCCAAAATCAGTAGGGGCGAACCCTTGTGGTCGGTGAGCGATAGCCGAACCGTGGTCGCCCTCCCCTACTGTGGCAGGAATGCCAGCAAATTGGGATTCAGAACAATCCTAATTCCAACTGGCCGTCCGGGGTAACCTGGATAGCTTTGGCCCAGTCTGCATAGCGTTCTAGACATCCTAATTCTCGGGCCACGGCTTGCAGGGAGAGTCGTCTCAGGATATCGATAGTGACGGGGCGTTTATTATCCCAAAAAATCAGTGAATCGAGACAGTCTTGAGCCGGTTTGGACGTGAGAAGTTCAAAAATAAATTCGGCTTCAGCTTGGCTATCAAAGGAAAGGAAATTGACCGTGTCATCAAGCATGACGGGTTTACCTCCAAGGGGGGAGATGAGTTGAAAATTCAAGGTTTTATAGAGTCCAGAAATAGCAATCTTCCACGGCTTAAAGGAGTAAGGGCCAATTCCAAAAATGGAGTAAGGGGGTTTATTTTTATAAATTGAGCTTCTGCGGTGATGTAACACCTGATTATGGTCGCTGAGATATTGCCAAGTTTTGGGAGCTTTTTTTTGGATGGGATGGGTATCTTGGCCAACGGTTGTTTGGGTGACGAGAACCACTTTACGATAGGTCTGGATTCTACCATTGCCAATATCTGAGCTTTTTAGGAGAGGATAGAGGTAGGTAAGTTCAAGGTCATAGATTTGACCCATACCATTGATGAATGTTCCATCACTTATGGGTTCAAGTTCCATCACTTTGGCACAGTCATGTTTAATACCCGAACGCCAGGTATAGTTTAAGTTTTGTCCTAGTAAATGACGCCAGGTGTCATATTGGATGGCATTGCGAACCAGATGGCCATCCCGTTCACTGATGCAGTCGGATGGGGTTAGGGAGTCGAGGGTTAGATAGAGGTGACAATCACAGCCACCAGATGGTTCATAGCGAAAGACAAAAAGACAGGCATCAACAGATACGTCAAAATGCAATTTGGCATCAATACGATAGATATGAGCGGTGAAGGAAGCTTTATGGTTTTGTTTAACCTGATAAAAGACGTTACGAGCGACGGAATATTTACAGAGAATAGCAAGGATGCCGGTTTGAGAGGGAAGCCATTTTGTGAATTGAAGGAGCATCCATTCAGAAATATCAAAATTGGCTGAACCCGTTATGGCTTCAATGCCTCGTCGATTTTGATGGTTGGATTTTGTGGGAAGATTTTCGCTATTGAGCCGACTCAGTTCACTGCTAGTTACCCAAGGAGGATTTCCCAAAATTAGGATATTACTAGACCCTTTAGATAGGAATGTCTGCCAGTCAATTGTAAAAAAATCTCCTTGTTGTAGGGTGACATGATGGGCATGAGGATGAGTGGCAAGGGATTGTTTGGCATCTTGGATATAGTCTGGGTTAATGTCTCGTCCGAAAATCTGGGAGGAGGGAAATCTCTGGAGTGCGGCCCGAATAAAGGCCCCAGTTCCACAGGTGGGTTCGAGAATGATGTCAGGAGAGAGGTGGTAGCGTTGTTTGAGGAGATGAGTCACCTCTTGAGCCAGGGTATCTGGAGTCTGGAAGTCCCCAAATTGCCGATTTTTCTTGAAATGTGCCATGGTTTAATATAGGTTAAAGAGTCCTTCGGTATGACCCGCTTCTTGGATAACACGGCTGTACTGGAGTCTCCATTGAAGGGCATTGGAAATGGTGAGGTAGCCTTGAGTTGATTTTTAGAAGTCCTGGGATAGATGGCTGTAGGGGCGAACGGTGTTCACCGAGGGATAGTCGAGATGCCGTTCGCCCTTCCCCCAGTGTTAATGTATAGCAAGTATGTCTAAAAATAGTATTAGGATTTGAGATGATGCGTCCGATTGATAGACAACTGAATCCTTAGCTGTAGGGGCCATCCGCAAGTGGCGTCCTCTCCCTTTACTCAAAGTCTATATCTACTAGAACCCATTCCAGCATCTCTTGCTAATTCGTTTAAATCAAGGGTTGATTTTTTTCTGTTGCCTTATAGGTTTCCGTCTTTTTATGGGGCAAAGATAAGGGAAGACTCTCTCTAGAGTGGTTCAAAATATAGTTCTTCTAATAAATGTCTGATCTCCTGATTTGCCTTATGAAAATTCTTCCATGTTTGTGGGTAAGCAATGTTTTTTAAAGCACAATTAAAGAATACACCCTTACTACCTTTCCACTTTATGATTACATAAGGGATAACCCTACCACTTTGAACTGTGGTATACGTAAATCGCTTATAAGCAATCACTCGTAAAGGCCCCTCAAACCAAGATAGCGAAGAGTCTTTGGTTCCGTCTATTTTTTCTTTCAATGCCTCTAATAATTCGTAATCCATACTTTTAACGGTTTCCGTCCCCTTGCGGGGAAAAGATAGGAAAAGACTCCGGTATACTTCCTGTTGGATGGTTTAATATTCCTTAAAGTAGTCGTCTTGATAACTATCAGGAGAGTTCGATGGTGTCGTTTGGGTATAACCACAGATGCGAAATCCCACAAAGAATGGATTTATGCAGTTTATGAAATTTAAGACAAAAAGTGATGAACCCAATAAAAACAAGGAAATTATTATTGAAATAAAGTTTTTAATAGCTTCTGTTAATTCGGCGAAAAAGTCTTTTTTCATTTTCTTGGTAATACGTAATAATCGCTTGAACTTTGTTTCTGTTCCCTTGCGAGGAAAAGATAGGAAAAGACCGACAAGTGGGAAAAAAGTCGGGCGTGGGGCAAGAACCATCGGTTCGGTTCGGAGTTTCCGTCCCCTTGCGGGGAAAAGATAGGAAAAGACCGTCTTCAACCTCGTGGTGGATTCCGATAAAGAGTGGTTTCCGTCCCCTTGCGGGGAAAAGATAGGAAAAGACAAGCGACTAGCTCCCTGGTTGGAGACTGTAAAAAGTGTTTCCGTCCCCTTGCGGGGAAAAGATAGGAAAAGACTTCTTACCTAAGGCTCAAGTCAAAACCCGAAAGGGGTTTCCGTCCCCTTGCGGGGAAAAGATAGGAAAAGACGGTACAACTGGAGGAGTGGGGGCCTCTCCAAAGCCTGTTTCCGTCCCCTTGCGGGGAAAAGATAGGAAAAGACTGAGACCTGAGGGGATTTGTACCGAAGACCGCAGTCGGTTTCCGTCCCCTTGCGGGGAAAAGATAGGAAAAGACTTTACCAAAACAGTATTTTGGGGAGACTAAAACGGTGTTTCCGTCCCCTTGCGGGGAAAAGATAGGAAAAGACCCCGTCCTGACAGGGTGCAAATCCTGGTTGAAATTTGGTTTCCGTCCCCTTGCGGGGAAAAGATAGGAAAAGACACGGGTCGGGGGACGACCATTCTAGGGTGCCTAGGCGGTTTCCGTCCCCTTGCGGGGAAAAGATAGGAAAAGACGAGGCGGAGACGGCTGAAGTCGTGGAGGGAATGGAAAAGTTTCCGTCCCCTTGCGGGGAAAAGATAGGAAAAGACATGTCGTCTTGGGGATTCAGACAGACGACGGGCATTTGTTTCCGTCCCCTTGCGGGGAAAAGATAGGAAAAGACGGGTTAACTACCTCGAAGCGGTAATCCAGTCCCCCCGTTTCCGTCCCCTTGCGGGGAAAAGATAGGAAAAGACCCTTATATTTAAAGAGGAGTCTCACCTCCTCCAAGGTTAGTTTCCGTCCCCTTGCGGGGAAAAGATAGGAAAAGACGTTTCTGGGTTAAACCAGAACACCGCACGACTAGTTTCCGTCCCCTTGCGGGGAAAAGATAGGAAAAGACATGTTCCTCTACGGGGGCGAGTTAATCCTATCAGATTGGTTTCCGTCCCCTTGCGGGGAAAAGATAGGAAAAGACGTTAGAGGTTATGATCGCTATCAGCCGCAAGGCTGACGTTTCCGTCCCCTTGCGGGGAAAAGATAGGAAAAGACTTGCACGGGGCTTGGCTCAAGGTGCAGGGTTTATCGATAGTTTCCGTCCCCTTGCGGGGAAAAGATAGGAAAAGACGCCTAGTCGTGCTCGAGTCCGATCTGGCCCGTCGTTTCCGTCCCCTTGCGGGGAAAAGATAGGAAAAGACAAAGACCCTGACCAGGCTAAAAAGGTTCCCTCCATCCGTTTCCGTCCCCTTGCGGGGAAAAGATAGGAAAAGACCTGGTTTATGGGCTACGGTGGTGCCGTTCACCACCGTTTCCGTCCCCTTGCGGGGAAAAGATAGGAAAAGACGGAGAAATCCGGGAAAGCTAAGTTAGATCGAGAAAATAGTTTCCGTCCCCTTGCGGGGAAAAGATAGGAAAAGACCTATGGACTCGGGAGGAAGAGGTGACGGACCTTCCGGTCGTTTCCGTCCCCTTGCGGGGAAAAGATAGGAAAAGACACTCCGTCTTGTGGCTGACCTAGAAAGCGGCCATAGTTTCCGTCCCCTTGCGGGGAAAAGATAGGAAAAGACATACGGAGTCGCCGACCTTTCTATCGAGGGGGTCGAGTGCGTAACCCCGTGTTTCCGTCCCCTTGCGGGGAAAAGATAGGAAAAGACGGTAACTCTTTCACCTCGCCTGAGCCTCTGCTCCGTGTTTCCGTCCCCTTGCGGGGAAAAGATAGGAAAAGACTCCTTTCACCTCCAGGAGTTGCCCGAACTCACGGACGGGTTTCCGTCCCCTTGCGGGGAAAAGATAGGAAAAGACTCTTATCTTCTTACCTTCTTACCTTTGGCAAAGGAACTTCGTTTCCGTCCCCTTGCGGGGAAAAGATAGGAAAAGACATATTATTGTTCTTGGGACTGTTGCGCCGCTAAGGCCTCGTTTCCGTCCCCTTGCGGGGAAAAGATAGGAAAAGACACTAAGTTCCGAGTGAAGAAGAACCTATTAGGGTTATTGTTTCCGTCCCCTTGCGGGGAAAAGATAGGAAAAGACGCTGAACTATGGGGGGAGTCGTTTACCTATATTTACTGTTTCCGTCCCCTTGCGGGGAAAAGATAGGAAAAGACCAGAACCGTCTAAATCGACCTCGCCCAGTTCGATGTGTTTCCGTCCCCTTGCGGGGAAAAGATAGGAAAAGACGGCGTCCACATGGTCGAGTTTGATGTGGAGGGGCAATACGGTTTCCGTCCCCTTGCGGGGAAAAGATAGGAAAAGACGGAGAAATCCGGGAAAGCTAAGTTAGATCGAGAAAATAGTTTCCGTCCCCTTGCGGGGAAAAGATAGGAAAAGACCTATGGACTCGGGAGGAAGAGGTGACGGACCTTCCGGTCGTTTCCGTCCCCTTGCGGGGAAAAGATAGGAAAAGACACTCCGTCTTGTGGCTGACCTAGAAAGCGGCCATAGTTTCCGTCCCCTTGCGGGGAAAAGATAGGAAAAGACATACGGAGTCGCCGACCTTTCTATCGAGGGGGTCGAGTGCGTAACCCCGTGTTTCCGTCCCCTTGCGGGGAAAAGATAGGAAAAGACGGTAACTCTTTCACCTCGCCTGAGCCTCTGCTCCGTGTTTCCGTCCCCTTGCGGGGAAAAGATAGGAAAAGACTCCTTTCACCTCCAGGAGTTGCCCGAACTCACGGACGGGTTTCCGTCCCCTTGCGGGGAAAAGATAGGAAAAGACTCTTATCTTCTTACCTTCTTACCTTTGGCAAAGGAACTTCGTTTCCGTCCCCTTGCGGGGAAAAGATAGGAAAAGACATATTATTGTTCTTGGGACTGTTGCGCCGCTAAGGCCTCGTTTCCGTCCCCTTGCGGGGAAAAGATAGGAAAAGACACTAAGTTCCGAGTGAAGAAGAACCTATTAGGGTTATTATTTCCGTCCCCTTGCGGGGAAAAGATAGGAAAAGACGCTGAACTATGGGGGGAGTCGTTTACCTATATTTACTGTTTCCGTCCCCTTGCGGGGAAAAGATAGGAAAAGACCAGAACCGTCTAAATCGACCTCGCCCAGTTCGATGTGTTTCCGTCCCCTTGCGGGGAAAAGATAGGAAAAGACGGCGTCCACATGGTCGAGTTTGATGTGGAGGGGCAATACGGTTTCCGTCCCCTTGCGGGGAAAAGATAGGAAAAGACTTCCCATTCTTCACCACCAATCCCTGATTCCCGGAACTGGTTTCCGTCCCCTTGCGGGGAAAAGATAGGAAAAGACAAGGGTAGAGATAGGATCGTCTTGGTAGCAAGCATAGCTGTTTCCGTCCCCTTGCGGGGAAAAGATAGGAAAAGACCAGGCAAGCTCCGTAGGGTCCAAATGAGCGTAGGTCGTTTCCGTCCCCTTGCGGGGAAAAGATAGGAAAAGACCATTCACCGTCCGGACCAAGGTGAAAACAAACCTCGTTTCCGTCCCCTTGCGGGGAAAAGATAGGAAAAGACCGGCCTCTCGTGAGGGGATACACACAATGACGTGTATCGTTTCCGTCCCCTTGCGGGGAAAAGATAGGAAAAGACTTTGATGTGGAGGGGCAATACGACTATACCGGTGAAAGTTTCCGTCCCCTTGCGGGGAAAAGATAGGAAAAGACTTGGGGCGTTGCCCCGCTATGGTGGAGGCCATCCGGGTTTCCGTCCCCTTGCGGGGAAAAGATAGGAAAAGACGTGTGGATGGTACTTCACTTCGTCTTCGGGCGAGGGGTTTCCGTCCCCTTGCGGGGAAAAGATAGGAAAAGACTCGAACCAATGACCGTATGGTCCATTATAGGACCATTGTTTCCGTCCCCTTGCGGGGAAAAGATAGGAAAAGACTTCTTTTGTGATTGTCATGGTTTTCCTCGATCTTCTTCTGTTTCCGTCCCCTTGCGGGGAAAAGATAGGAAAAGACGTCGGAAGAAGGTACTACTCGAGTACAACGGTATCCCCGTGTTTCCGTCCCCTTGCGGGGAAAAGATAGGAAAAGACTGGAAGGGCTGGGCCCGGAAGCGATGGCAGAGTTCGTGTTTCCGTCCCCTTGCGGGGAAAAGATAGGAAAAGACTGGAACCCGCCTTCGGGAATACATTAGCCTGGGCGGTTTCCGTCCCCTTGCGGGGAAAAGATAGGAAAAGACCTCTCCCACTTGCGTGTCAGGAGGGCACAGTGAGAGATGTTTCCGTCCCCTTGCGGGGAAAAGATAGGAAAAGACATTCATGATGACAGGCTGAAGATCCTTGCCAAGTTTCCGTCCCCTTGCGGGGAAAAGATAGGAAAAGACAATGCCTGTCACGAGGGTGACTCGGACGGGGACGGCGACGTTTCCGTCCCCTTGCGGGGAAAAGATAGGAAAAGACATAGCGAGATACGCTATCCTAATGAGCAAGGAATCCTACGTTTCCGTCCCCTTGCGGGGAAAAGATAGGAAAAGACATCCTCATTTCAAGGTATTATTATTATCTAGTCCCGAGTTTCCGTCCCCTTGCGGGGAAAAGATAGGAAAAGACGGTGGGCAGTGGGGTACGCCCATTCTCCGCCTTGGGTTTCCGTCCCCTTGCGGGGAAAAGATAGGAAAAGACCCATCATGGCCGGGCGGACGAATTCCGACCCTCCATGGTTTCCGTCCCCTTGCGGGGAAAAGATAGGAAAAGACTCTTTCCACGCTGGAGCCGGAGCCCCAACCTCAACCGTTTCCGTCCCCTTGCGGGGAAAAGATAGGAAAAGACCCACGAAAGAGGCGGTGGTGGACGCCATCAAAAGGGCGTTTCCGTCCCCTTGCGGGGAAAAGATAGGAAAAGACACGGCCTCGTGGTATAAGTCCATGAGGGGAGTGGTGGGTGTTTCCGTCCCCTTGCGGGGAAAAGATAGGAAAAGACGCTACTCGTAGGCTTATCGTTGATGATAGCCGTAGGTTTCCGTCCCCTTGCGGGGAAAAGATAGGAAAAGACCCGAGGGGGTCGAACGCCCCTGTGAGTTCTGGGGTCCTCGTTTCCGTCCCCTTGCGGGGAAAAGATAGGAAAAGACTTCGTCAGGCGGCAAACATCCGAGATGTGGCTCCAGGGTTTCCGTCCCCTTGCGGGGAAAAGATAGGAAAAGACGAAGACTGTGACCTTTGGGGTGCAATTCCCCAAGGTTTCCGTCCCCTTGCGGGGAAAAGATAGGAAAAGACATCTTTCAATTAGGTTCTTAAAGGCGTAGGGTTTGCGTTTCCGTCCCCTTGCGGGGAAAAGATAGGAAAAGACTGGGCCCTCTGGCGTACCACACGGTGTATCCCACCGTGTTTCCGTCCCCTTGCGGGGAAAAGATAGGAAAAGACTGTTTTTTGGTATGACCAGCATCTCGCAGAGGAAGTTTCCGTCCCCTTGCGGGGAAAAGATAGGAAAAGACTCCATAAAGCTGCTGCTTTTCCAGTAAATCCCATAACGTTTCCGTCCCCTTGCGGGGAAAAGATAGGAAAAGACTCAGGAGGAAGAGGTGACGGGCCTTCCGGTCCGGTTTCCGTCCCCTTGCGGGGAAAAGATAGGAAAAGACACGGCTGAGTCAGGGCCGTAAGCTTGGTAAGTACCTAGTTTCCGTCCCCTTGCGGGGAAAAGATAGGAAAAGACGGGAAGAAATCGCCAAAATCCGTTCTCAACGAGCCGAACAGGCGTTTCCGTCCCCTTGCGGGGAAAAGATAGGAAAAGACCCTCGCAACCTGTCACTTCGGTTGGGGGTTCCTCAGGTTTCCGTCCCCTTGCGGGGAAAAGATAGGAAAAGACCTATAGGTTTGAAACCATTGCTGTGTGGAGTTTTCAAGGTCCGTTTGCGCGAGCGCTCTTAACATTCCGTTACACGACCTTCACCAGCGGCGAAAAGGGTGTTTGAAGCCTTAGAACTAGCGCACTATCTAAAGCTACACCCTTTCCCAGAAACTGTCAAGGCTTAAGAACCTTAAAAAAACCTAAAAACGCCTCCTTAGCCAACTTAGACCCTAATTTTTCAGCGAACGCGGCCTGCGGCGAAAATCGTTACAATTCGCAACAAACCCCCAACCCCTTGCCCCATAAGCATCCCAGCCCTAAAGAATCAAGAAATCTGGCGGTTCATAGGGCGGTGGTGAACCAAACACCCGAGTCTTCGCCTTCGCCCGTGCATCCAACGGATACACCCGCAAACTATCCTCAGGAATCTCCAACACCACCAACCAACGTTGATGCAACAACTTCTCCAACAGCTTCTCCTCCAACGGACATTCAAACACCGAATACTGCACCCGTTCACAACGCTGTTCCAACAACTTCGCCAACTTAGCCCGACGCTTGTTGTCCCGCACGTCATAACAAACCAACCACAACTGACCCATCAGCGCACCTCCAACGATTCAAACTCATCTAACCGTAAACTGATACAAGCCCGACCGATCGCCCGGCCCTGTTCCACCAGAATCTGACTCAACGCCAACTGACGCTCCTGGGGTGGATAGAGTAGCTTAGACTGAAAACGACGCTCCAACTGCTCCAAAAACAGCTTTTTCGCCAAATTTCCTAACCAAACCCCCTCCCCATCGGGCGAGGGTTCAAAATCCTGCCGATCCAACACCGACGATCGCACCAACCCCCAAACCACCCAATCCACCACCAGCGGGCGAAACTCCTCCATCAGATCCAACACCAAATTGGGCCGATAGGGTTCCGTGGCATGAAAAAATCCCAAATAGGGGTCCAACCCCGCCTGAACCGACGCCGAAAACACCCGCGCCAACAACACCCCATACCCCCAACTTAACAGAGCATTCACAGGGTCCCGAGGGGGCCGCCGATTGCGCCCAGAAAAGCCCCAACTCCCCGAAACCTGGGTCATCATGGCCTGAAAATAGGTTTTGGCACAAATCCCCTCAATCCCCATCAACTCATCCCGAGACAGAGGAGTCTCCAACCCTCGTAACTGACGCAGATACACCGCCATCGTATCCACCGCCTCCACCAAGGCCGTCACCCGTCCCCCCGTCTCCCGATTGCGCCGTTGCAGGAGCGATCGCTGATTGCGAATCTTCCCCAACACCAGCTTTTGCGCCAACCCCATCCCAAACGTGGTTTCCACCACCCGATATTGAGCCAACCGCAAACTAGGATTACTGTGAAACTGCCCCTGCAAGCGGCCCCGAAAGCGGCCATCCCGGCGCAAAAACAGGGTTTCCACGCCACTATCTAATAACAGGGCGATCGCCGCCCCCGTCAACTGCACCCCCGGCAACACCACCACCAACTCAATCTCCGCCAAACGACAACTGCGCTGCCAAGTTCCCCGTTTCAAGTCCAGAGTTTGATTCTTCGCACTCACCACCGTTCCCGGTTCCGTCAAATAGAGGGTGGTCATGGCCACAATTCCCCAAAAAGTACGTCTCTATATATATCAGAACTACTAGAAGATGCTCCTTCCAAGATAATCCCATAGAATTCTCCCAATATCACCCCCATCCCCAAAACCCCCCATTGCCTCTTGCCGGAAGAGGGCGACCATAAAGGTACGCCCCTACGTCTTTTGTTTTGCCTATTGCCTCTATAATTGCAACCAACCCGTCCTGTTTGAGATTGACCTATGGGAGTCACCGCCCCCCCTTGGAAGCCAACCAGCGAACTCGTGGGCCTCGACTTTAACCTCGACCCCCAAGACACCGCCAACCTCTTCCCCCAATATGCCATCGGACTCCATGCCTGGTTTCTCGACTGCGTGCGCCAAACCCAACCAGACCTCTCGGCCAAACTGCACGACTCCCCCGAGGAAAAGGCCTTCACCCTCTCCCCCCTCCTCGGAGAGGTTCCCGTCATCGGCCGCCAACTGCATATCCAGCAACATCAGGCCTATCATTGGCGACTGACCCTGTTTTCCACCCCCCTGGTGACCTGGGCCCAAACCTGGCTAACCCGTCTCCCCAAAACCCTCGACCTGCGTTGTTTGCGGTTCAATCTGCGATCGCCCCAACTCAGCCTCGCCCCCACCACCTATGCCCAACTCTACCAAACGCCCCCCCAGCGACGCCTGGCCCTCAGCTTCGTGTCCCCCACCAGCTTTCGCCATCGCGGTCATCACCTGCCCCTCCCCAACCCCGTCAACCTCTTCCACAGCTATCTAAGGCGCTGGAATGACTTTTCAGGCATTTTCATCGAACCCGACCCCTTCCTGGACTGGATAGATAGCCATGTGAGCCTATCTCGCCATGACATCCAATCCAGTAAAATTGCCGCCGGCAAGCGAGGCTCTGTCACCGGCTTTACCGGGTCCATCGAACTGACCCTCGCCGCCGCTGGCGCCCGCCAGAATCCCGACTTTGCCCAACTGTTCACCGCCCTAATCCACTATGCCCCCTATTGCGGCACGGGCCATAAAACCACCTTTGGCCTCGGACAAACCCGCCTCGGTTGGCAACAGTCCCAGTCCGCGCCGCCCCCGGTCCAAGTCCAGCTGGGCGATCGCATTGCCGAAATCAGCGACCAACTCCTCAGCCAACAGAAACGTCCCGAGGGCGATCGCGCCCGTCACGTCTGCCAAACCCGGGCCACCATCCTAGCCCGGCGAGAGTTCGGCGAATCCCTAACGGCGATCGCCCAAGACCTAGAAATGCCCTACGAAACCGTCAAAACCTATGCCAAACTCGCCCGCCGCAGCCTCAACGCCCCGTCCAACCCTGAGAAAACTTGAAGAGGGGTCTTCAACCCAGGGTGTATGATGACACTCAAGTTAATCAACGTCCCTGAACCCACTTTGGAAGCAATTGTTATGAAACGTAAAATCTAAATAAAAGGCGATCGATGAGCGAAAACCGGCAAAACCCCTGATAAGGTGACTCCATCCAGAGACTATCCCCATATCCCAACGGGCGATCGCCCAATCCCGCTCAATTCTTCGCTGAATTTCCAAACATTCCCAGCCGAACCCGCCTAGCTAAATCTACCGACTCCTTTCTATGACGGCTTCCCCCTACCTGGTTCTCCTAGAAACCTCTGGAAATCAGAACTTCATCTTCTCCACCAACAAACTCAAAGAGAACATCGGCGCCTCGGAACTGACCTACCGCGCCGGAACTCGCTGGGTTCTCGATGCCGTTGCTAACATCAACGACACCCCAGAATTGCGCCAATGGGCCAATAGCCAAGACTTGCGAGGGATTCTGCGTAACCGGGACCTCAACCCTCCCCTCGAACAGGGCCATAAACCCCTCGAAATCATCATCGCCACCTCCGGCAAAGCCCTAATTTTGGCCCAGACGGAAGAGAACGCCAAAGACCTGATTCGCCAAGTCACCCAACGGGCCCTCCAAGACGCCCCAGGCCTCAACCTCTCCGGGGTGTTCGTCCAAGTCCAGGACTGGGACAAAGACAAAAGCCTCGACGACGCCATCCGCCAAGTCCACAAAACCTTTGAAGAAACCCAACCCTATCGTCCCACCCCAGAGGCCCGCTTCCTGAGACTGCCCATCATCGCCGACTGTGCCTTCAGTGGCTTACCCGCCTCCCACCTCGAACGCACCCCCGACAACGACCAAGTCCCCATCTCCCAAGTCAGCGCCAGCAAACGTGAAGCCGCCGAAGCCGGAATCCGTCGCCTCCATCAAATCCCCTCGGAAAAGACGACCCCGAAGCTAATTCACAAGATCAATGAACTCGAAGGAGAGGTAGGCTGGTTAGCCATTGTCCACGCCGACGGAAATGGCCTCGGACAAATTTTCCTCAACTTCGCCAATTGTTTGGGGACGGCCCAATCCAATCGAGAGTATATCAGTGCCTACCGAGAGTTTTCCTTAGAATTGGACGAATGCACAGAAGCCGCCTTTGAGAAAGCGGTTCAGGCGGCCTTTGACAAAGATGACGACGGAAGTACAGCCGTTCCCCTGGTTCCTCTGATTGTCGGCGGCGATGACTTGACTGTCGTTTGTGATGGAGAGATAGCCCTAACATTCACCCAGGTCTTTCTAACCCAGTTTGAAGCCGAAACCGAACAGAAACCGGTCATCGCCAAAATTGCCGAAGAACAATTCGGCGTCGGCCGCCTCTCCGCCTGTGCCGGAATTGCCATTATCAAACCCCATTTCCCCTTCTCCGTTGCCTACGAACTGGCTGAAAGCCTGATTAAATCCGCAAAATCCGTTAAACAGACTGTTACCAAACCTGAACCCGACTCCAAACCCAAGACACCCTTCCCCTGTTCTGCGATCGACTTCCATATCCTCTATGACAGCACCCAAATCGACTTTGACCGGATTCGCCGCAACCTCCAGCCCGAAACCACCACCTATCTCTATAACCGTCCCTACGTCGTCACCGAGTTAGACAAACTCGAGTCCGCCCAGGGTTATGAGTGGGCTAAGCAGCATGACTGGAATCGGTTATGCAAGCGTATAAACCTCCTCAAGTCCGACGATGAAGGAGACAGCGCCAAACTCCCCAGCAGCCAAGCCCACGCCCTGCGAACCGCCCTATTCCTCGGTCGAGACGCCGCCAACGCCCAATATGCCCTAATTAAGCAACGCTATCCCCTGACGCCCTTTGCCGAAGATGACGACAAAACATCGTTGTTTTACCAAACCAAAGAGGAGAACAAAATCAGGTTCCACACCACCTTTCTCGACGCCCTCGACGCCAAAGACTTTCTCTAATTGTTTGCCCAGGATGATGTCAAAGCGATGCGTTCCGGCAAGTTTTAACCGAGTCGTCGAAGCCCAATCTTAACCAATGCCGGAACACATCCTACCGCTGTTCCCTGTTCCCTGTTCCCTGTTCCCTTCTTAACCCATGATTCCCTTCTCCCTCACCATCACCATGCACAGCGACTGGCACGTCGGATCTGGAACCGGACGGGCCGAACTCGACAGCATTGTGCAACGCGACGCCGATGACTTGCCCTATCTCCCCGCCAAAACCCTCACCGGGATATTACGCGATGGCTGCGAACAGGTGGCCCAAGCCTTAGATAGCGGAATGACTGGCCAGTGGAATGATTGGCTAAAAGTTCTCTTTGGCGATCAACCGGCCCTCGCTACAACTCCCTTAGAAGACGAACCCCGTCCCGCCATTGTCTCGATTCATTCGGCCCATTTAGATGAGAACTTGCGCCAGTCCCTCAAGCAGAAGCAGAAATTGAGGACGGCGATCGCCTTCATGAAACCCGGTGTGGCCATTGATCCCGAGTCCGGCTGTGCCCTAAATAAGTATCTCCGCTTTGAAGAGATGGTACGTCAGGGGGCCGTCCTCACTGCTGAAGCCCAACTGGATTTCAGCGATGCGTACCCGGATCTGTCCCCAGATGAGTACCTTCCCTTTGTCCAAGGACTCCTCACCGCCGGGGCAAAAATGGTACAACGGTTGGGAGGAAAACGCCGTCGCGGCAATGGTCGCTGTGAGATTGAACTGGACTGGGGACAGACGGGAGATCCCCTAACTTGGTTGAAAGACAACTATGACCAAGTTCCCGCAGTTCCCAAGTTACATTCTGAGAATTGCGCCGTTAGCCTCAATGACAATTCCCTCAATGCTGACGGGACTTGGGTCACCGTTCCCCTAACCTTGACAACCCAATCTCCCCTCGTGTTACCAGCCCGAACCGTCGGCAACCTCGTCGAATGCCTCGATTATATTCCCGGTCGCTATCTGTTGCGCTATCTGCATAAGAAACTCGGCGTTTACGTGAATATCAGCCAGGCGATCGCCAGCAACGCCCTCATCCTCACCAACGCCACCCGAGAGATTGACAACCAACCCGGTCGTCCCACCCCCTTCTGTCTTTTCGGCGAAAAACTCGATGGAGGTCTCAGCAAAGGTCGCAACGTCTACAACCGCTTTCAAGAAGCCGACCCCCAAGGAATCCAACTCAAAGGCGAACGGGGTGGCTATCTCGGCCCCTGGACAGACAACGCCCTACCCGCCTATAAAAAAGTGGATTTAGCCCTCTATACCCACAACACCATCAACGATGAGATCCAACGGCCCAGCGCCGAAGTTGGCGGACTCTATAGTTACGAAGCCATCCCCGCCGGACTCACCTTTCAAGCTGAATTAAGACTCTCCGCCACCGTCCAGCAAAAACTGTCTGAAAAAGTAAACAATTGGCAAGACCTCTTAGTGGGAGAAACCCGCATCGGGCAATCGAAAAAAGACCAATATGGAGGGGTGGAGATTACAGTGGGTTCTCCCGCCAATTCTAGTAACACACAGGCAGGAAAAAGTCAAGATAATTCCTCGGATAATCATCTTTATGTCTGGTTTTTATCCGATGTCTTGATGCGGGGCGATCGCCTTAACCCTACTCTCAATCCCGACGACTTCACGCAAGCCTTAGAAAAGGAATTAGGAGTCCGCCTCAAACTTCGTGAAACCCCCAACTGCTTCTCCATGATGTTGCGCCAGCGACGAACCGAATCCTGGCAAGTGCGTTGGGGATTACCTCGTCCATCGCTATTAGGTTGGCAAGCTGGAAGTTGCTTAGCCTATGAAATTGAGGGCAATCTCGACCCCGAGAAACTCCAGCAAGTGGCTATCCGAGGGATTGGCGATCGCCGCGCCGAAGGCTATGGACAACTCTCCTTTAATGACCCCTTACTCACAGACAAGCAACTGAGTTCAAAACAGCGAAATTCAGACTTAGATAAGTCTCAACAGCCCAACTCTAACGTCGTTCTCCTGTCCAAAAATAGTAATACCCAAACCACAAACAAAGTGCCTAATGACGTTTTCAAATATGCCCGTATCATTGAAAAAGCCGCTTGGCGCGAGGCAATTCAGACCAAAGCTCTTGCCCTTGCCGAAGGTCCAGAAACTCGACAATCCGTTCTAGGAATCACCATCAACGGAGAGGACAGTTGCCCGCCCATGAGTCAACTCGGGGGACTGCGATCGGTCTTGGGAAAACTCAGAAAACGAGAAGACCCCAACGCCGTCAGCACCTGGATTAACGCCCTAAAACAAGTTGACAATCGTCAAGAAAAATGGCCCGGAAAAAGCCTCGACCAAATCAAACAACTGGTGACCGATACCAACCAAATTTGGCAAATCCTCAACCTGGACTATAAAACCCTCACCCTAACCGACAGTGGAACCGCCAAACTGCAAGCCAACCTTTGGGCCGAAGCCGTCCGCACCCTAGTCGATGCCATGATTCGCGCCCACAAACGAGACCTCGAAAAAGCCCAAACCACAAAAAACCCGTAGGGGCGCACCCTTGTGGTCGCCCTCTTGTGGTCGCCCTCTTGTGGTCGCCCTCTTGTGCTGGCCCCAATAAACAACAACCCAACAACCCAACATGGCACGAACCATCCATAACCGCTGGAGTATCAGCGGCGAACTCAAAGCCCAAACCCCCATCCATATCGGAGGCGTTGGCGGCGACGCCGACACCGACCTGGCCCTGGCCGTCAACGGTCGCGGTCAATACTATCTCCCCGGAACCAGTCTTGCCGGGGCCTTCCGCAGTTGGATGACCCGATTACCCAGTCAAAATGATTCATCCATCAAAACCATTTGGGGCGACCATGAGGATGACAACCATGGGGCCAGCCGCCTCATCATCGACGACGCCACCATCGAGACCCGCAAACCCATCGAAATTCGCGAAGGGGTCGGCATTGACCGCCACAGCGGAACCGCCGCCGAACGATTCAAATACAGCCGGGCCATCCTTCCCAAAGGGGTCAGTTTCGCCCTCAACCTTACCTTTGACGGCCAACCCAATAAAGACCCCATTGCCCTCTGGCAACTCCTGAATGCCCTCCAACAAGGGGATATCCGCATCGGCGCCGCCAAAACCCGGGGCTTAGGACGGGTCAAACTGGATAATCTGAACATCCACCGCCAAGACTTGAGTCATGCAGAAGGTCTCTTTAACAGTCTTCTCAACGGCGGAACCCCGCAACCTTGGTCAACCCTCCAAGCCAAAGCCGCCTACGAGATGCCCCTCTCTCTGGACTTTCAAATTGCTTGGACCCCCCGAGACCCCGTCATGGTCAAAGCCGAAGCCGACGGGATTGCGGTGGATATGTTGCCCCTCGTCAGTCAAGTCGACTCAGGCGTACGCTTTGTCATCCCCGGAAGTTCCCTCAAAGGAGTTCTGCGGTCCCACGCCGAACGGATTATCCGTACCGTCTGCCAAACCCCCACTGGAGAGGAGTTTGCCGACCAAATCCACCTGAATCTCATCAACGAGATTTTTGGGGCAGCATCTAAGAAGGCCCAAAAACAAGGTCAAATGGGGATTCTCTTCCTCGATGACTGTTACGGAACCCTCCCCATCTCCGAAGACGGTTGGTTCAACGTCGAACGGGCCACGGACTTACATGACGGCTTCAAATCCCAACTCAAAACCGCCGTCGGGACGAAACCCTATCAAAAACTCCAGCCAGCCGTCCATGTCGCCATTGACCGCTGGACTGGGGGGGCAGCGGAGGGAATGCTATACAGCGTCCTCGAACCCATTGGCGTCGAGTGGGACCCCATTGGCATTCAGGTCGATTTAGCGCGACTGGAAGACCAGTCTCCCGAACAAGTCCAGCCAGCCGTTGCCCTCCTACTACTGGTCTTACGAGACTTCGCCAACCGCAAACTTCCCATCGGTTACGGCACAAATCGCGGCATGGGAACCGTCGCCGTCACCGACATGACCCTCCAGGTTCAAGGAGACAGCGGCATTCCAGGACTGGCGGGGCAACTCAGCCTCGGCCCCGATTTCTCCCAACTCAGCGACGACTTGCGGTTGGAATTAAGCGTCGCTTGGCAAGACTGGATTGATACGTTTACAACCTCGTAGGGGCGAACCCTTGTGGTCGCCCTCTCGTGGTCGCCCTCTCGTGGTCGCCCTCTCGTGGTCGCCTCTCGTGGTCGCCCGAGTGTAAATTAAATTTGAAGCAGCATGACAGAGACATTATACAGTTGGGCTAGCCGATCGCCGATGCCCTTAGACCAAGTTGTTAAAGCAAGTCCCATACAACAGGCCAATGCCCTCCTCTACTCCCCCCAAGCCTGCCATCTGGCCCAAGTCCAAGATGACGGCAAGTTCTGCGGTAGCGATGGTCAACCCCTAGACCTCAGCCACTACTTTGAAGCCCGCATTTTCAGTGAAACCTGTGAACTGCGTTGGCTGAATGAGAATCAGGGAAATGGTTTTTTAGTGATTCTTGCCGACGAAGATCTCAAACTCAATTCCGAGACCTTCAGCCTCAAGACAACCACCCTGAACAGTCATCTCAATCAAACCTATCTTCTTTGGGGTAAAGCTGTCCCCCAGGTTAAACCCAAAGAGGGTTGGCAGCGTCTGGCTGAGGCCCGCATCGGCAAACTGGATGTGCCTCTCAGCCAGTCGTTGAAAAAAGACCAACGGGTTTCTCTCCACTCTCGGGAATATCTTGCTGAGGTGGATAAGTTTGGCAATGTTGTTGTCATCGAAGAACGTTTAGTTAAATTGGAGGTTTAGTAATGTCTGTATTAAAAGGTGAATTGAGAGTAAACAATCGGGGGAACATCCAATTAAGGTTTCAGGATGATAACCGACGGCAAGGGATTGGCGACCAAATTCTCACTAAATCCTTCTATGAAACCTATCAAGAGAACCCCCAAGCCCTAGATAGGCTAGAAGTTGAGTTTGAACTGGACAATAACCAACCTTGTCGAGTTCGCGAAGTGGGTGGAGTCTTTCAGGACACTCCCAAACCCAAAACTGTCAATCCCAAGGTTTTTCACAACCCCTATAACTTTGTCCCTGCCTTACCTCGGAATAATATAACTGGGGAATTGGGCGATCGCAAACCCATCGGTCATGGTCGCTACCACGCCAACCACTGGACAGGACGCATCGCCGTCAAACTGACCACCATCACCCCCCTCCTCATCCCCGATGCCGCCGAGATGGAAGAAGATGCACAAGGTCATAAAACCTTTCCCACCCGTCTCGACGCCCAAGGTAAACCCTACCTACCCCCCACCTCCCTCAGAGGGATGTTGCGGTCCGCCTACGAAGCCGTCACCAACTCTCGCCTCTCCGTCCTCGACCCCCACGATATGCGGTTAGCCTATCGAATGCCCGCCCAACTGGGACTACAGATGGTTCCCGCCCGCGTTGAGAACAACGAACTCAAGCTGTATCCCGGCACATCGGGAATTGGTTCTGATGGGCGTCCCGAAGGTCCCATGTATGCTGCCTGGCTTTCCTTTTATAACTACAACAGCACGAAACCTCACCGTAAAATCACCTATCCTGATAGGTCTTTGCCTCAACATGGCGATCATGTCAGTTTTTGGGCAGAAAAGTTTGAAAGGTTTAGCCACAATGGAAACGCTATTTTTTCCTATTGGAAAGTCCGCAAAATTGTCAAATTTGGTGACAATTTAGGGTCTGCTCCAAATCGGTCTTCCGACCAAGGCGCTCACAAACCGGTTGGACAAGAACTTCGTCAATTTTCTGGATTTGTCTATATCACCAACAAAAACATTGACGGAAAACATGACGAGCGAGTCTTTTTTCGTGACAATGAACTTAGTGATGATGAACCCATTTCTCATTCTCTGTCCAATGACCTGAGAACTAAATGGAAAGAACTCATCACTAACTACCAAGAAATCCACAAAGAGGACCTTCGCAAAGGCTGGACATCTCCCCCGGCCCTCAACAATTCCTGTTGGTCACGACAGGTAATTAGCGGGGCCGCCGAACGCCAGTTAAGCGAAGGGTCACTCTGCTACGCCAAAACCCGGAATAAGGGTCGAGGCTATCAAGTCGATGAACTCTATCCCGTCATGATTACTCGGGGACTGTTCAACCAAGCCCCCATCACACTCTTGCACGAAAGCCTTAAGCCGGCCACCCAAGCCGACAAAAGCCAACTTTCCCCCGCAGACCGGGTTTTCGGCTGGGTCAATCAAAAAGGTAAAGGGTCTTACAAAGGTCAACTGCGGATTCATAGCGTCACCTGTCAAAGCGACGACCCCCTCGATGACTTCAGCCGCACTCCCATTCCCCTAGCTATCCTCGGACAACCCAAACCCCAACAAGCGCGATTTTACAACGCCCAAGACCGCCAAGGAACGCCGCTCAACCAAGGCGGTTCCAAAGACAGTGGTTACAGGTCCAGCAATCAAGGTTTACGGGGTCGTAAAGTGTATCCTCACCATCAAGGACTCCCTAACGGTCACTGGGACAATCCCCAGCAGGATAATACGCAGCGAGCAACTCAAGGTCATTACCCAGAATATCGCCGTCCCCAACAAAATGGCGTGGAACAAAAAGACGACCAAAATCGGTCGATGAAAAGCTGGGTCAAAGTGGGAACGGAGTTTACCTTCGACATTGACGTGGTGAATTTATCGGAGGTGGAACTCGGCGGGTTGTTATATCTGCTGACCCTCCCCGATATTCATTTCCATCGTTTAGGAGGTGGAAAACCCCTAGGTTTCGGGAGTGTCCGTTTGGATTTAATCGAGTCCGACACGGATTTACGTCCTGGTCAGGATTGGTCAGAGTTTTATCAAACCTTACTCCCCGATGAGGTGGTGGTTAAACCCATTAATGTCAG
Organism: Phormidium sp. PBR-2020; assembly: GCA_020386575.1. Taxonomy (GTDB): domain Bacteria; phylum Cyanobacteriota; class Cyanobacteriia; order Cyanobacteriales; family Geitlerinemataceae; genus Sodalinema. The sequence goes on from CP075902.1 coordinate 3,387,746, forward strand.
TCAATGTGTGAAAACCTATCAAAACGCGGTGGAAGCCGCCTATGGCGGAGACTTTGAGACCGTGCGCTTTATTGCCGCCTTTTGTCGTTCTGCGAAAGGCTTTGACGACAATGCTGCGGTTCGCTACCCCCGCATTACTCCACAGCCAACTCCTGAAGGGGAGGCGTTCAAGTGGTTTGTGGAGAATGAACGAGAAGGCAATAATGAACCTGGGATGAAGCTGGTTCTTCCAGATTTAGCTGATCCCGCTCCTGCGAGTTTCCCGATTCAGCCAACCACTTGATCTTAATAGTCCTCAAGAAAGTGTGTTGAAGAATGATATGAGACACCCGGTGTCTCCAAAGACACCGAGTGTCTGACCCTCAGCAACGAACCCCTCACCGAATTCAAAATGAAATCAATTGCTTAAAACAATGATTAAAACAATTGTCTGCTCCGTTGGAACAAGTGCCGCTCGGAATTTAGGGATTCGTCCTAATGACCTGGCTAACTGGGTTGAATCGAAAAGTAGTCTTGAATTGGCTGCAACTGAGATGTTCGAGAGTTTTCAGAATTTTGAACCAACCGAAGAATCCCACCTCACCCAAAATTTATCTGCTGAAATTCATTCATTGGTTCGCATTGGCATTAATAGTAGCGATCGCGTCTTATTGTTTGCCTCCGAAACCCCCGATGGTCATTGCTGCGCCTTAGCTGTTCAAACCTATTTGCAGCACTATTGGCCGGGGATTGAGGTGAAAACCGAATCAATTCCAGGACTACAGGTTAATGACGCTGAAAAATTTCGCAATCAAGGAGTTGTGGAATTTGTTAAAAAGGTTACTCAGGCTATTGATGCTTATGGAAATGTCATCTTGAATCCAACTGGGGGCTTTAAGGCATTGGTTCCTTACACTGTGCTGTTAGGAATGCTCAAGGGTGTCAAGTGCGACTATATTTTTGAACGCTCAACTTCTTTGCTAGAATTGCCGCCTTTGCCCGTAGAGTTTAGGCGATCGCAGTTTGAAGCCTATAAAGAAATTTTTGAGATTATTGATAGAGACTCCTACATTTCACAACAAGATTGGGAAAATCGGGTCCCCTATCAAGAACGATTGTTACTTGACCCCCTGATTGAAACGTCGGATGAAGGGATTACTCTGTCAGCGATTGGCTTTCTCTTTCTCGATGCCATGCAACGTCCATCAAACCTAGTCCCCTTTTTATCACGAAAAGCGATTGATGACTGCTTTGATAATCTCTCGACCCTAGATGATTGTGATCCCTTTCGGTATCTCACTCGTGTCGCCTCTTCTGCCGATGCCTTACAGCAAGCCCAGCACATTAGTATGGGCCAGGGATTATGGTGGCTCAAACCTGGTCGAACAACAGATCGATATTTGGTATCCGTAGAAGGATGGCGACTCTTAGTTTGGCGAGCAATTCGCGAAGACCAAGAAGGCGAGAAGTATGCTAAGACTGTTCAAGTGAACCCGGAACGCGATCGCCGTAAATATTTGCCATTTATCCGCATGGAGTATCTCAACCAATAAAGAACAGCCTCTCAGTGGTGAAGTCATGCCAATAGTAATGACTTCACCCCCCACCGGGTTCTTGCCCCAGCAGGGCTTTCAAACGTTCCACCTCCGCCAACGCAGCCTCGGCCCGTTGCCGTTCCATCTCGGCTCGCCGATGTTCCGCCTCAGCCCGCTGTCGTTCCGCCTCCGCCCGCTGATGTTCCCGCTGCGCCTCCTCCTCCGGCAACAAAATCAGACTCCCATCGGGCCTAAAAAACCGTAACCAGGGAGCCGTTTCCCGTTGCACCGTCCCCTCCTCAACCCCCAACCAAACGCCGAGCGTATCACACCACAACCAACCGCGATCGCCCCTCGGGAGTTCCTCATACCCCCGTCCCCCCAAATGCCAACCCTGCAACGACTGGGAGTCAAAAGGATGATAGACAAAATAGTCCCGAGTCCGAAATACCCGCTCATAAATCTCCTTCTTGCGCCCGTAATCCTCCCGCGCCGTTGACCCAGAGGTCAACTCCACAATCACATCAGGATAACGGCCTCCCTCCTCCCAAACCACCCAACCCTGACGCTCCCGATTGGGGTCCACATCCAAGACCACAAAAAAATCAGGTCCCCGAAAGTCCCGATTTCGGGCTTGTTCGCTACTGAAATAGACGAACATATTGCCCCCCGTAAAATAATCCTCCCGCTCCGTCAATGCCCCATGAGCCGAGGCAATGAGAACATTCATGGCAATCCGATGGCGATGAGTTTCCAAGGGTTCTCCGTCGTCAAAGATTAAATCCGTCGGTGGCATCGGGGGAGTCCAGTCCACCCCCGGCTCAAACCCCTGAGGTTGAGTCACATTCTCAGACATGGTTCCACCCCCTAGGTCAACTCCTATATCCTATCAAATCAGAGCCGATGAGTCCGCATCCAGAACCACATCCTCATACAACGCCTCAAAACTTCCCTGAAACTGAAGACTGTTTAACTCAAACATCCCATCTATTGGGGTGTAACTTTGCAACATCCACACCCCATTTTCGCCCCGCCGAAAGGTCTCCACTCGTTCTTTATGCGTATTGATTAACACATATTCCTGCAAGCTATCTAAACTTTGATAAGCGGCAAACTTTTCACCTCGGTCAAACGCTTCCGTAGAAGGAGAAAATACCTCAACAATTAACGTGGGAAACCGTTTATAGTGAGTGGTTTGACTATCCCGAGGTTCACACGTCACAAACACATCAGGGTAGAAGAAACTATTACGCTGTGCCACCCGCAGTTTCATATCTAACAGATACACCCGACAGCCACGTCCTCGCACATGGCTACGGAGTAGGGCAAATAAGTTTCCAGCAATCGTGACATGGCTATCACTCGCGCCAGACATAGCATAGACATCGCCATGGAGATATTCATGTTTAATCTGACTGGTGGATTCAAGGTGCAGATACTCTTCTGGAGTGAGAGGTAAGTCGGAAGATGCAATCATTGCCGTTGCCATGAACTCATACCCCCATTATACGGAATCCAGTTTTGAAACAGCCTTAATTTTCAGGCGTACTCTAGCCAGTGATAATTTGTCAAATCGCGAATTTCTTCTTGCATCTGTTCACTAAGAACACAACAACGTTGTTCAAGAACATCTTCCAGGTCTTCAATGGTATCAAAACATCGATTGACCAGTGGTTCATCTACTAACTTCCACAGCCGTTCGGCTGGTTGAAGCTCGGGAGAATAGGGAGGTAAAAAATCTACAAAGATTCCCTCATTCACCTGAAGTTTTGGGCTTCGATGCCAGCCCGCATTATCTTGAACTAAGAGGATTATTTTATTCTCTCCAACCCCCACTTCTTCGGCAAAGGTTTCTAAGACTAAATTCAACCACTTCACATTCACTCTTGGGATTAAATACCAATGTGTTTCTCCCGTTTTTGGATTAACGAACCCGTAGACATAGACCCACTCATACCGGTGCTGAACCACGGCTTCGGGGCGTTGTCCAGTCTCACTCCAAACTTTCGCTAGGATTGACTTTAGACCCACTCGGTGTTCGTCGAAAAACCAAACTTCAACTTCGGAATCAGGATGTTTATTTTGAATTTCCGTGACTTTCTTTGGCAAGTTTTTTTTATACTCTTCTTGGGCTTCTTTATTTCCTTTTCGATGCCTGGGTCTCGGTCGCTGCCAAGAGTAATGACACTTTTTTAGGTAATCCCACCCCCTTTGGGGCCAGACTTTTTCCCGTCCCGTTTCTTTTTCAATCCATCGCGCCACCTTGGGTCCTGTCCATAGTCCTCCATCTGACGGCGCTTTTTTTAAGGCTTGCTTAAGCTTTTCGAGTTGCTCGCCATTGAGTAAAGGTTCCCGCCCTCGGGGATTGATTTTGGTTTTGTTCCTTTGGTTAATGACTCCCTTCTCTCCTTGCTGGTTATATCGCTTTACGATTGTTCGGGCGTAGCGATAGCTCAACCCCACCGCTACGGCACTGTTTTCTATTGTCCATCCTAAGCTCACTTTCCATAACAGATGCCATCGTCGGCTTTCAACACCATCACGGCTCTTGCGGTACTTGTCTTTGAGTTCCTCTACGCTCAGATGATTAGCTAATTTTGCTTTTCTGGCCATGGGTTTGTCCTGACTGTTCTCTGAAACATTATAAAGGATTATTTGGAAACGGATTCCGTATTATAGTCAGCGAAAATAGTCTCACAAAAAAAAGCCCCACTCCGGGATGGAGTAAGGCTTCAAGAGACGAACGAACTCAAAAAAGGAACCCTTTTAACCGCAGCCGCTTCCGGTTCCTTTACAAACTTTCTCGCCAACGGAACGGTTACGACCCCGTAAACTGCTGACATCGCCGCCGTTGTAGAGGGTTTGTAATCCCGCTTCCATAAACCCAGTCATCTCGACAATCAAGAGTCCTGACTCTCGTAGAATTTGCCGGGGAGACTCGCCAATTCCACTGACGAGGAGGGCGCGACAATCTTGGAGTTGGCTGGCAAGTTGTTTCCAACGCCGTGGCCCCATACCGGGTTCTGGGGTGGGGCGTTCTTCGAGGAGGGCGAAGCCATCTGGGGTTTGTTGCCAAATCTGTAACCGCACGGCGTCGCCGAGATGTTCGTTGACTAACACCCCTTCAAAGGTGGCGACAGCAACGTAGGGACGTTCGGCTTCTGGCTTGCGGGGTAGGGTTGAACAGTCGGTGAGACAGCCTCGGAACTCCTCAGAACGGTCTTCACCCAGTAACCCAACCGCATCGGCGCGGCAACGGGTACAGTGAGTCATGGGGGTGATGAACTCCCCAGCCTTACGGCGCAAGACTCCCATTTCTTTGGGAGAGGGTTCGGGTAATACGCCGAAGGGGGTGTTTGGGGTGGGATACATCGGCATGGCGTTGAATAAATCCACACCCATGGCGGCGACGGTTTCGGCGATTTCGATCGCATGATGGTCATTCACTCCAGGAATCACCACGGTGTTGACTTTCACCACCACGTCAGCGGCTTTCAAGGCGCGAATGGCCTCCATTTGACGACTTAACAGCCGTTCAGCCCCCTGTCGTCCGCGCAACACCAGGTTTCCATCCCGGAACCAGCGATAGACTTGGGCACCAATGTCAGGATCGATCGCATTCACGGTAACGGTCACATGAGACACCCCAATGCGGGCAATTTCTTCGACGTGTTCCGGCTTTAATCCCATACCGTTGGTGGCGAGACAGAGAATTAAGTCGGGGAAGCGTTCCCGCAACAGGCGCATGGTTTCCAGGGTTTCCCAGGCGTTGGCAAAGGGATCACCCGGCCCAGCAATTCCGGCGACGGTGATGCGGGGTTCTTTCTCCAAAATCTGCGCCATGTACTCGGCAGCTTGATGGGGTTCGAGAACGCCACTGGTGACACCGGGACGGCTTTCGTTCACGCAATCATATTTACGATCGCAGAAGTTGCATTGCACGTTGCATTTGGGGGCAACGGGAAGGTGGACTCTACCAAATTTCCCTTTAATTTTCGGGTTGAAACAGGGATGTTGGTCGAGGTTTAAGGGGGTTTTGGTGGAGTTTAGGGTAGTCATAGGAATAAGGTAAAAGGCAAGAGGCAAGAGGCAAAAGGCAAGAGGCAAAAGGCAAGAGGCAAGAGGCAAGAGGCAAGAGGCAAGAGGCAAGAGGCAAGAGGCAAGAGGCAAGAGGCAAAAGGCAAGAGGCAAGAGGCAAGAGGCAAGAGGCAAAAGAAGGGAACAGGGAATCCTGTAGGGGCGTACCCTTGTGGTCGCCCTTCCTGGTGGTCGCCCTTCCTGGTGGTCGCCCTTTCTTGTGGTCGCCCTTTCTTGTGGTCGCCCTTTCTTGTGGTCGCCCTTTTGTGGCCTAGATGTAGCCGTAGCCGACGGGGGAGTCCCGTTGTTTTTTGGCGATGATGGCGTTGACAGTTAAATCAAAGAGGTTTTGGCTGCCCCGATAGCCGAGGTGGAGGATGCGTTGTCCTCCCATGCGATCGTGGATGGGGAAGCCGACGCGAATCAGGGGAATCCCTTGTTCGCGGGCGAAGCTGTAGCCCTTGCTGTTGCCGATGAGAAAGTCTGGCTTCAGGGTCAGGGCATCTTGGGCAATGTCGAAGAAGTCCACGTCGTCTCGGACTTGGGGGGCTTCTCGTAGCAGTCCGTCGGTGACGGCGGCGATCGCATCTTTGAGATAGCCACTAGACCCCCCAGAGGCGCAGAGAACTGGCTGTATGCCAATTTCTGAGAGAAAGGCCGTTAAGCCCACGACCAGGTCTTCTTCGCCGTAAACAATTGCCCGTTTGCCAAAGACATATTTATGGCCATCGGCATAGGCATCGAGGAGACGACCCCGTTCTAGGTCGTGACGACGGGGAATCGGGCGATCGCTCAGCCGGGAGAGGGTGTTGAAAAAGCGATCGCTCTCTCGCACCCCAATCGGCATTCCCATGGCATAGAGTGGCACATCCGCCTTCTCTTGCAACAGTTCGCCCCCAGTATGACCACAGGCTGAGAGAACTCGCCCAAACTCAATCGAGGCGATCGCCCGGGGCATCTGGCGAATGGATTGGAGGGAGGTTCCTCCAGAAGTCAGTTTCTCGTATTCCGCCATCACTGGGGCATCGAGGGTGTCGGAATAGTCCGGCAGAATCGTCGGTTCTAAGCCAAAATCCTCGCAAACATCTCGCAGATGCCGTAAATCCGCCGTCGAGACAAATCCCGGCATCAGGTTTAGGGGTTTGATGCCAATCTTGACATCTTCATCCTGAGATGGGGGAATGGGAGCGTCGGTTAGGGCAACTTGGGCGATGGTTTCCCGCACCACCGCATGAAACCCCTCCATATGGGTTCCCGAATAGCTGGCGGTGGAGACATTGACGACAGGAATCTCAGGATTGGGACATTCCGCATCAGCATCGACGCGCCATTCCCGCAACAACATACTCACATCATCGCCGATGGTTTCTGTTAAACAGGTCGTCGCCACGCCAACCGCTGTCGGAGCATATTTATCAATGGAGTTGTTTAACCCGAGTTTCAGGTTAGACCCCCCTCCATAGACGGCGTGTTTCTCACTCAGAGACGAGGAGGCGATATCAATGGGTTCGCGGAAATGACTGATGATATAGCGACGCATATAGGTCGCGCAACCCTGAGAACCATGGAGAAATGGCATGGTTCCTTCAATACCCCGAAAGGCAATGCAAGCCCCGAGGGGTTTACAAAGTTTGCAGGCATTGGTAGTGGAAATATAGGGATGACCGGTTTTGAGTTTTGCAGTGTGTTTCATGGTTTTAGAGAAGGCAAGAGGCAAGAGGCAATAGGCAAGAGGCAATAGGGCTAGGGTGTGTTCCGGCTTGCAACTATTATCAACTTTGGGTGTTCAATTGGAACTTGCCGGAACGCACCGCTCGCTGTTGGAAACCACGCCTCCTATTTACCGGTTCGACGGGGCATGAATTGCCAGACGGGACTCATCACAGTGCTGTGAACTTCGCGGGCGAAGTTCAACATTCCTTCAAAGCCTTCTAACGCTTCCTTGCGTTCATGATTGTGGTCACAAAATCCTAACCCTAACTTGTAGGCAATGGGACGTTCTTTGACCCCACCTACAAAGATATCAACATCCTTTTCTTGCAGGAATGAGGAGAGTTCTAAGGGGTTAGAATCATCCACAATAATCGTACCTTCATCGGTAATTTCTTGCAGTTCCTGATAATCCTCTTTCGTCCCCGTTTGCGACCCCACCATCACCACATCCATCCCTAAAAGACGGAAGGCTTTGACCAGGGAGAAGGCTTTAAAGGAGCCGCCGACGTAAATCGCGGCTTTCTTCCCTTCTAAGTCTTTCCGGTATTCCAACAGTTTGGGATAGAGGACTGAGAGTTCCTCCCGGACGACAAGCTGGGCCCGCTTGAGAATTTCGGGTTCCTCCTTGAAAAAGCGGGCGACTTTATACAAGGCTTCTGCCATGTCTTCGACACCAAAATAGGAAACCCGTTCAAAGGGAACGCCGTAGGTGTCTTGCATCATTTTAGCTAAATCTAATGTAGCCCCAGAACATTGAACCACATTCAGGGCTGCACCGTGCGATCGCGAGATATCGGCTACCCGACCATCGCCGGTAATGTTAGCGACCACCTGAACTCCCATCTTCTCAAAATATTGACGGATGATCCAGATTTCACCAGCGAGGTTGAAGTCTCCGAGGATGTTAATACTATAGGGAGAAATATCCGATGTATCACCGGTTCCCACCAAGCGGAACATTGCTCGACAGGCGGCATTATAGCCCGCCCGTTTGTTGCCCTTGAAGCCTTCTGATTGTACGGGTATCACAGGGATACCCGTTATGGCTTCGACTTGTTTACAGATAGCGTCTAAGTTGTCGCCAATAATGCCGACAATACAGGTAGAATAAACGAACGCCGCGTTGGGTTGATAGCGTTCAATGAGTTCGAGAAGAGCGTTTTTCAGCTTCTCTTCACCGCCAAAAATGACATCTCGTTCTTGTAAATCCGTCGAGAAACTGAGGCGGTGCAGTTCAGGCCCGGAGGATAAGGCACCACGAATGTCCCAAGTATAGACGGCACAGCCGACGGGACCATGAACCAGGTGCAAGGCATCGGCGATGGGGTAGAGGACAACCCGTGAACCGCAGAAGACACAGGCCCGTTGGCTAACTGCGCCGGCCAGGCTTTGTTTGTCGCATTCGATCGCAAACGGTTCTTTGCCTTTACGGTAAATTTGCGTTTCACGACCTTTGAGAAGAGTCGGTTCCATAGTTAGAGGCTCGAAACAGCTGATCAGGACTCATTAAATGCTGGCCTGGGCTGGCCCAAGTTGGCATGGATTGGCATTTAATTCTGTCCTGGGGGTTTCTGGGTTGAATGGGATAACAGTAAATTGATGGTCAATTTCGAGAGAAACGGCCAGCAATTTACTGTTGAAGGCTTAGTTAAAAATTGGCTTGAAGGCTTGATGCTTGGAAGGAGCTACTTCGTCAGTAGATACTCGTCGGCGGTTTCCCCTTCTTCGAGGGCATCGAGGATCTCATCGAGAGCATCTTCATCGACGTTGCCGTACCAGTCGCCCTGGGGATAGACCATGAGGACGGGACCGCGATCGCACATCTTGAGACAGCCCGTGGTGGACACCACCACATCTTCTAAATCGCGATCGACCAGTTCATTTTCCAGGTACTGGACAAGACTCAAACCGCCTTTTTTGGCACAAGCACCTTGGGCATCGCCACGGGTGCGGAAGCCAGCACAGACAAATAAATGATGTTTTGGAGTTTGCATGATGTTTCTCCAGACGTTTAGGGGGGATTTAGAGGGGATTTAGGGGGGAAGCGGCCAACGCCGTCCCCCGCAGAGATTGGCTTAGAGAACCAACTCAAAGCTTTCATCAGGATCATCACGATCCTTGCGCTCGAGCAGGGTGTTGATGATGGTGCACAGCAGATGTAAACTGCCGGCGTAGCCCAGGGTGGGGAAGTAGCTATGTCCCACACGGTCGAGAATGGGCCAACCGTAGCGGACAAAGGGGACATCTTCGGCCCGAGCAATATACTTGCCGTAAACATTGCTGATCAGCAGATCCACCGGCTCTTGTTTCATCAACTGGTGCAGATAGAACAAGTCCTCATTATCGCGAATCACCGCCTCAGGAACGCTCTCGCCGAGAATGGCTTGAGTGCGATCGCGGAAATACTTAGACTCCGCCCCAGTAATGACATAGACCGGCTTCGCACCACAGGTGACGAGCATTTCCACCAGAGGAACCACCTGATCCGGGTCCCCAGCAATCGCCACCCGTTTTTCATACAGATAGGACTGCATATCGGTCATCACATCCACCAGACGACCGCGAGCGTTAACAATCTCGTCCGTCGGCTGGGTTCCGGTGACATCCATCAGAGTTTGCACCAGACGGTCCGTGGCGGCCACCCCAATCGGTAAATCGAGGATGTGATAGGGAACCTGACATTTGGCTTCCAGGGCGATCGCCGCCTGGCTACTCGCTTCCGGGCCCAGGGCGATCGTTGCCAAACTATCCCCAGTGGTTTTCAGGGCCTCAACAGTGGTTCCACCCTGAGGATACATTTGGAAATGCCCCGTTTGCGGCGTATCCACCACATCGGACGTATCCGGGAAGGTTACTGCATCAATGCCCCAAGTCGTGAGCATTTTTTTCAATTCGCGAGTGTCTGAAGGTTCAACATAGCCAGGAATCAGATTGACCTGATTACGGGACTCACCACTGGTTTCGGAGAGATACTTCACCATCGACGCGGTCATATTCGACCAGCCGGTGATGTGACAGCCCACATAACTGGGCGTATTGGCATGAATCACCGTTTTCCCTTCAGGAATCACACCACTTTCACGAGCTTCCCGCACAATCGTCGGGATATCATCACCAATGGTTTCCGAGAGACAGGTGGTGGTCACCGCAATCACCGGGGGATCATACAGTTGGTAGATGGTTTTAAAGGCTTGGCGAAGATTCGCGCCGCCTCCGAAGACCGCCGTTCCTTCCGTAAAGGAACTCGTCGCTGCCATAATCGGTTCTCGGAAATGGCGTGTCAGGTGGGAACGGTGATAGGAACAGCAGCCCTGAGAGCCGTGGGAATGAGGCAAACAACCATGAATCCCGAGGGCAGAATACATCGCGCCGATAGGTTGACAGGTTTTCGCCGGGTTAACCCGTAAGGCTTTACGTTCAACTAAAGTAGTCGGAGTTGCGTCTAACATGATTTCTTGGGGGAATAGGGGGAAAGAAGGCAAAAGGCAAAAGGCAAGAGGCAAGAGGGGGAACCCACCGCGCCTGGTGGGATTAGGGGTGGGTTATGCCCCCACAAGCCGGGACTCACCGCTGGGATTAGTTCAGCCAGGGAGCTTTGACATACTTCCAAACCGGGGTGTTGACTCGTAAGTCCACATCCTTGGCAAAGTTGACTGCACCCCGGAACCCGGCAAAGGGTCCACCATAGTCGTAGTTGTGCAGTTGTTTGCAGGGAATGCCCAACTTCTCGATGATATACTTGTCTTTAATCCCCGAACCAATCAAATCCGGTTTAAAGCGTTCAATCAGTACATCGAGTTCATGGTGGGAGATGTTGTCCACCACCAGAGTGCCTTCACCCATATCGGGCATCATACCTTTGTAGTCTTTGAGGGTTTTGTTTTCCTCCATTTTGGCAAAGGCTTCGTCCGAAAACGGCCGCTTATACCGTTCGGGATCTTGCTTGACGTGGATTTCTTCGATGTTGCGGCTGTCAGCATCAATTTTCAGGTTCGGCAAGATATCGCGACCTTCGTAATCATCCCGGTGCGCGAACTCATAGCCAGCGACGATCGTTTTCATGCCCAAATCCGCAAACAGGCCTTGATAGTGGTGCGCCCGAGAGCCACCCACAAATAGGAAGACGGTCTTTCCAGTCAGCCGTTCACGATAGGTCGCCAGTTGGGCCTCGGTTTCGGCCATCTCTTCAGCGATGACGGTTTCAACGCGCTCCGTGAGTTTCGGGTCATCGAAGACTTCGGCAATCTTGCGTAAACTCTTGGCAAAGGAATTAACACCAATGAAGTTGACCTTAATCCAGGGAATCCCGAATTTGGTTTCCATCATCTCTGAAACGTAGTTGATGGAGCGATGGCACATCACCAAGTTCAACTTCGCTAAATGAGCCTGGGTCGTTTCGTCATAGGAGCCATCACCACTAAACTTGCTGATGACCTCGATGCCGCATTTCTCAAGAACGCGCTCGATTTCCCAGGTGTCGCCGCCGATGTTATACTCACCCATCAGGTTGACGGTGTAACCTTCGACCTCTTCAGCCCCTTCGTCGGTTCCCACCCAGTTTTTCATGATGCCATTGTTGGCAATGTGGTGTCCGGCGGACTGGCTAACGCCTTTATAGCCTTCACAGTTAAAGGCAACAACGCTAATTCCGAGTTTCTCGGACATTTCCCGAGAGACCCCTTGAATGTCATCGCCAATCAGTCCCACCGGACAAGTTGCGTGGACGGTAATCGCTGGGGGTTGGAAGATGTCATAGGCTTCCTGAATCGCCTGGCGGAGTTTGGTCATGCCACCAAAGACGATGTCATGTTCTGTCAAGTCGGTCGTAAAGCAGTAGTTGACGAAGTTACGGCCATTAGCGCGGGCCCGGAATTGGTTGCGGCGAATCAGCCAGGAATAATAGGAACAACCCACAGGACCATGGACAATATGAACCACATCGCCAATGGGACCGATAACCACACCTTTACAACCGGCAAAGGCACAACCCCGTTGGGTGATAATGCCCGGTGTGGTGCGGACGTTGGCATCAATGCTTTGTTCCGGCTCATTCGGGTCACGGACAACAATATGTTTGGCCCGTTTTTTGCCAACTTTAGCCGGATAGGCCTCAACAATGTCTTTAACAGCGGTCTGGGTCGTGGTTTGGTCAATGGGAGAGGGAGCGTCCATCACCTCTTGAGAGGTTTGGGCAATTTGGCGTTCCAAATCGGTTTGGGTGCGTGGTGTATCAGTCATAGGAGGGTTCCTCAGTTAACCAGTCATTTCATCAAGGGCAACTCGTCCGGTTTCTCCGGTGCGGACGCGAACCGTCTCAGTCACCGGGAGGACGAAGATTTTGCCATCACCTGGATTTCGGGTTTGATTCGTGCGAATGAGGGTGGTGACAACCGGCTCAACTTGTTCGTCGGAAACGATAATGCTGAGAAGGCGTTTGGGAATCAGTCGGGGAATCCGTCCCAGGAGGGGGAGGACTTCGGTAGCATACTCGGGATTCTGATTGAGGGCTTCGACAGCTTCGGCTTCGATGGCCTGTCGCCCTCGTCCGGTCACTTTAACCGCATTGAATCCAGGAAATCCGGCATCCACGAGCGCCTGTTTGGTGCGCCCGATTTGATTCATGCGAATTACGGCTAAAATTTCTTTCATGGGTCTGTTTCGCGTTCTGACGCGACCTCACAGTTAGGGAAAACAAGGAGAAGGGGTTAGACGGTGACGGTGGTTTTCACGTCAGCGGCTTCCTTGATTCCGGTACTGATGGTGTACATTTCCTCGACGGGGCTGACGAAGATTTTGCCGTCGCCGTAAGCGCCCTCGGTTCCCGTGCGAGCGGCATCGAGGATAATGCCAATGACGGCATTTTTATGGCGTTCGTCAATGACGAGCATCAAGAGTTCTTTGGGCAGTTCGTCGTAGACTACGTTGCCGATTTTTAGTCCCCGCTGTTTACCCCGTCCAAAGACATCAATTTTGGTGACGGCTGGATATCCTGCATCGAGCAAGGCTTGCAAAACATCGGGGGTCTTTTCCGGGCGCACGATCGCCCGTATCATAATGTTAGTCATGAGCAGCACTAAGCAATGAACAATAAAAGGGGGGAAGGTCTCCCCCCGTAGATGTTGGGGGATGAACGTTACACAGCCAAAGCCGTAGCCTTAGACGGTGGCGTAGAGTCCAAATTCCATGAGCAGACCTTCTAACTCTTCGTTGGCTAGAGGTGTGGGAACCACCTGATTCGTGTTTTCATCAATGGCCCGCGCCAAGTTACGATAATGGTCAGCCTGTTCAGAGTCAGGGGCATACTCAATCACCGTTTTGCGGTGCAGTTCAGCGTGTTGGACAATGTTGTCCCGGGGCATGAAGTAAATCATTTGTGTTCCCAGGGATTGAGCCAAGGCCGAGATTAACTCGTCTTCCCGGTCCACTTTACGGGAGTTACAAATCAAACCACCCAGGCGCACACCGCCACTTCCTGCGTATTTCTGAATCCCCCGGCAGATGTTGTTGGCGGCATACATTGCCATCATTTCGCCGGAGGTGACGATGTAGATTTCTTGGGCTTTTCCTTCCCGAATTGGCATGGCAAAGCCACCGCACACAACGTCTCCTAAGACATCGTAGAAGGCGTAGTCGAGTCCCACTTCTTCATCGTACGCCCCGAGTTGTTCGAGCATACTGATGGAGGTGATAATCCCCCGTCCAGCACAGCCCACACCGGGTTCAGGACCGCCAGATTCCACACAGAGGGTTTGACCAAACCCTTCTTTGCGGATATCTTCGAGTTCGACTTCGTCTCCTTCTTCCCGCAGGGTATCTAGCACAGTTTTCTGGTGCAAGCCTCCGAGAAGGAGACGGGTGGAGTCGGCTTTAGGGTCGCAACCGACAATCATGACTTTGCGACCGAGTTCGACTAAACCTGCCAGGGTGTTCTGGGTGGTGGTGGATTTACCGATTCCGCCTTTTCCGTAGACAGCAATCTTACGCATGATTCAACCTCGTATTTGTAGAATCTAAAGTTCTGTGGTTGGGTCAGAATGGCGCTTGAGTTTGAGGAGAGTTTAAAAGTTCTACTCAGTCTAAACGCTCGTTCTGTCCAAGATGATCTGGGTAGCAGAGGTTGTTCTGATTTCGGACTAGAAGAATCTCTGTTGCTCCTTTTTTCATCTGAATCTACTATAGGTGTTATTTCGGAGAGCGACTGTAGCATTTATTGCAAAATCTAAGTTTTATTTGTTGTTGTTTGATGCGTATCTTGAAGTACTTGTAACAGTTTAATTTTTTCTTAATAAAAATCTAATAAAATCCTTTACTTCCACATAATAAAAAACCATAAAAAAAACTGTAGAGTTCACAGACAAACTCTACAGCAATCTCTAGGATTTAATTTTTAAGTCTTGATGAGGCGGTCACTCTTAAACATCCAGGGTTTCTAGGACTAAATCGGGAGCAACGCGATCGCGCAGAGTTCGTTCAATAAACCCCTTGAGGGTAAGACGAGAACTCGCGCATTGCCCACAAGCACCTTGGAGAGAGACATAAACCAAATTGCCATCGACATCATAGAGATCTACATCCCCACCATCTTCAAGTAAGACAGGACGAATCTCTAGATCTAACACCGACTGAATCAAGGCTATTCTCTGCAAATTGGTCAGATTGGCCATTGGCACCGAAACTGGCTCTTCAGTGGGTTTGGCGATGGGTTGAGTCGCTGCGTCAGTGGCGGTGGGACTCTCATAGACTTCTGCCACGAGATCATCGAGTTCCGCTAAACAGGACCCGCAACCGCCCCCAGCTTTAATGTAGTTCGTCACCTCTTCAGCGGTGGTGAGATGATTATCGCGAATGACGCGCTTGATGCGAGTTTCGGTGACGCCAAAGCATTGACAGATGAGGGGAGATTCATCGTCATCCTCATCAATTGCCGGCGCCACACCGTGATAATTGGCAATGGCAGCTTCCAAGGCTTCCTGTCCCATGACGGAACAGTGCATTTTCTCCTGGGGAAGTCCCCCCAGAGATTCAGCGATGGTGCGGTTGTCGATGCGTAAGGCTTCATCGAGGGTTTTGCCCTTGACGAGATCCGTTAACGCCGAGGAGGAGGCGATCGCACTGGCACAGCCAAAGGTCTGAAATCGGGCATCGAGAATCAGATCGTTGGCTTTCTGAATCCGCAGATGTAGCCGCAGGGCATCCCCGCAGGCGATACTTCCCACTTCTCCGACGGCGATCGCCTCTCCGTCTATACAGTCTTCTGGGGCGATCGCCCCCATGTTATGGGGTTCGTGAAACAGGGTCATAACTTTGTCAGTGTAATCCCACATGATGAGGCTCCTTCTAAAAATAGGGCAAGAGGCAAGAGGCAAGAGGCAAAAGAAAAGACGTAGGGGCGTACCCTTGTGGTCGCCCGGGGCAAGAGGGGGGTTAGGCGATGCCGACGCGTTGGGTTTGTTCTTGTAACCAGGGATGTGTGGCTTCGTTGTCTCGGGAAAAGGGAGAGAGATCTCGTAGGCGTTCAATCATCGGTTGCAACACCGCTAATACCTGTTCAATCTCCGCACCGGTGGTATAGCGCGAAAGACTAAAGCGAATCGAACCATGCAGCAGCGTATAGGGTAAACCCATAGCCCGCAACACATGAGACGGTTGCAACGAACCTGACGTGCAAGCTGAACCCGACGAGGCACAAATGCCTTCGCGATCGAGAGACAGTAAAATCGCCTCTCCTTCAACATATTTAAATCCGATATTGGCGGTATTGGGCAAGCGTAAGCCGGGATGGCCGTTGCGTTGTGTGTCCGAAATGGTACTGAGAATGCCTTGTTCGAGGCGATCGCGCAACTGACTCACACGAGTATGATCCTCGTCAAAACTGTTTAGAGTCAACTCCGCCGCTTTCCCTAAGCCGATAATCCCAGGGACATTCTCCGTTCCGCCTCGTCGTCCCCGTTCCTGATGGCCCCCCGCCAGCAAGGGACGGAAGCGCACCCCACGACGGACATATAACACGCCAATCCCTTTCGGGCCGTGGAATTTATGACCCGAGAGAACCAAGAAATCAATTAAACCACTGCTGACATCCAGGGGAATCTTGCCTGCGGCTTGCACCGCATCAACGTGAAACAAGATGCCGCGTTCCTTGGCTAAATGGCCAATACGTTCAATGGGGAAAATCGTTCCCGTTTCGTTGTTGGCGGCCATGACTGAAATCAGGGCGGTGTCGTCACGGATGGCCCGGCGCAACTCCTCTAACTTCAGTTGTCCTTTGCCATCCACCCCGAGATAGGTAACGGTATAGCCTTGTTTTTCCAGCCGTTGCAAGGGTTTGAGAATGGCGGGATGTTCAACGGCGGTGGTGATGATATGGCGTTTGTCCGGTTGACTGTCGAGGGCGGCGCGGATGGCGGCGTTGTCTCCCTCGGTGCCGCAACTGGTGAAGATGATTTCATTGGGTTCGGCGTGAATCAGGGCGGCGATGGCCTCACGACTCTGACGTAGGCCGCGGGCAACTTGTCCGCCAAAGCGGTGCATACTCGACGGGTTGCCGTAAAACTCCGTGAAGTAGGGCGACATGGCCTCATAGACTTCGGGGGCAACGCAGGTGGTGGCGTTGTTATCAAGATAAATGACTGACATGGTGGGGGCAGGGTGAGGGACTGGGGTTAGGTCACGGTCTGACGGTAGCGATCGTAAAAGCTAAATAGGGCCGTTTCGATGGTGTCGTAGACTTGCACGGGTTCAATTCCGGCATCTCGCAGACGATCCTCGGGTTCGACACCAATGCGCGAAATCATAATTCCTTGGCAGTCTTGCAAGATGCTGAGAATGGCACTGAGATCGCCGGGGCTGTCTTCTTTGCCGTGACAGTAGGGGGCAACATCACGGACTTCAATAAATTCGGCGTGCGATCGCGTCACATCGTAGATATGAAACTGACTGGCATGGCCGAAGTGGGTATCCACTAAGCCTCGACCCTGGGTGGCCACGGCGACACGGGCTGTCGGTTCCGGTAAGGTTCGGCGACTGGGGGACTTCGATGGACTAAGGGTCATGTGTCTCCTCCATCAACAATTGGGGGGGGAAGGCTAAGGAGTTTTGTAAGCATTTATACGGATAACGTGATGCGTAAACTCCTTGATGTCATCGATGTCACTGTAAGACATCCTCTCAGAGTTATAGGCATTGCCATTACCAAATCGACGCATCGCGCTAAAGTCTATTTTTTGGGGGCTTTAGAGACCTATGAATTTTTTTTGGGGGGTGGGGGTCTAGCATCTACCTGTTAAACTTAAGTCAGAATCATTCGGGTCGTTTTGGGGGCAATTGTGGCAACAAACCTGTATCATAGGATAGATAAAACCCCAAAATACGTCGAGCGATAGATTCTGGAGGTGGCTGTAACCCTTGTATGGCAATAACTTTAGATTTTCTTAATAAAGATAATGCAGAATATTAAGAAAAAATTAAATTGTTTTCAATATTTGTTTTTTCGTATCACTTGTAGCAAAAAATCTCGATAAATCTGAGTAAACAGATTTTGTCCGTCGGTTATCTGCCCCTTTCTAATGGGTCGAATGAGCGATCGCCAGATCCGACCAATCTAGATTCTGTATCCAAGATTGCATTTATCTCTAAGCAGCAATGTTACGCTGAGGCATTGCTTCAGGTTCCCCAGGGCAAAATTTGACTGGAGTTCCTAAGGGAATTTACGAACATAAGTTAAGTAATTATGTTGGCCAGCCATCATGAACGACTGTCAGAACGCGTTTGGACATGACTCTCTTCAACCCCGACTGCTCGATACCACCCTGCGGGATGGGGAACAGATGGCGGGAGTGGCCTTAACCCCAGAAGAAAAACTGGCGATCGCCCGATTGCTCGATGCCATCGGCGTACCAGAAATCGAAGTTGGGGTAGCCGCCATGGGAGGTGACGAAGCCCTAGCCATCACCTCCCTCGTCAACAGTCATCTCAACGCCGAACTCCTGGGATGGAACCGCGCCCGGATTTCGGATCTAGCTGCTTCCTTTAATTGCGGCTTGCAACGGGTGCATATTTCCCTTCCCATCTCTGACATCCAAATTGCCGCCAAGTTTGGGGGCGATCGCCAACGAGTCTGGCAGCAGTTGCACGAGAGTCTCAGCTTTGCCCGCGATCGCAGTACCTTCATCTCCGTCGGGGCAGAAGATGCCTCACGGGCCGATCCTGAGTTTCTCTTAGCGGTGGCTAAAACCGCTCAAAGCTTGGGAGCGCAACGGTTTCGCTTCTGTGACACCGTCGGCATCCTCGATCCCTTTCAGATGATAGAACAGGTACAGCGCCTAGTGCAGTCCCTAGACATTCCTGTTGAAGTGCATACCCATGATGACCTCGGGATGGCCACCGCCAACGCCCTCGCCGGATTACGGGCTGGGGCCAGAATTGTCGATGTCACCGTCAATGGTATCGGCGAGCGAGCGGGGAACGCCGCCCTAGAAGAAGTGGTGGTGGCCATGCGTCGCCTCCAGGGTTGGGATTTTGGCATTGACAGCCGTCAACTGCTGAAACTATCCCGAAACGTTCAACAATGGATTCAGGGTGGACGGTTACCCCCCTGGAAGGCGATCGTCGGTGAGAACGTCTTTACCCACGAATCAGGGATTCATGCCGACGGCATTCTCAAAAATCCTCAAACCTATGAACCCTTTCCCCCGCACTGGCTGGGAACCCAACATCAGATCGCAATCGGCAAACATTCCGGGCGACGGGCGATCGCCGCCTGTTTAGAACACCATCAGCCCCACCTAACTCCCACCAACCGAGATCATCAACAAGTGCTGCTTGACGCAGTGCGAGTACGAGCCTCGCAACTTAAACGAGGCTTAGCAGTCGACGAAGTCTTAGCTCTCGCCGCCTCATCTCCCCCCTCATGAACCCTTATCGGACTGCTCATGAGGGGGGAGACTTCTTCAGTTAATCCACACCAATCATGAGCTGACTCCCCTTAATGATGGCATAGGCTTCTTTCCCATCACGCAACTGCAACTGATCTACCACAGCCTTTGTCGCCATGGCGGTGATTTCCACTCCTGGATTAACCTCTAACGTGACCTCAGCATTCACCGATCCTAAAGAGATATGCTTGATGGTTCCTCTGAAAACATTAGGCGCTGTAACTTGCATAACAATTTTAGTCCAAAGGTGGCTATAAAAAGACTGACCTTATTATAAAGGAAAACCAAATCCAAAAAAGTATAAATTGCTATAAAACTCAAAATTATTTAAAGCGATTAAGTCTCCCTTTAACCTCAGCTTAATAGACACGTTCCAGAACTTTAAATATCACAAGCCAACCCATATCTCTAATTTTAGACTGTTCATTTTTTATTTCTTATTCAACCAAGGCACATCATGTCATTTCCACAAACATCAAACTATCCCAGTTGTCAAAAATGTCCTGATCTCTGTTTTCCCCACGATATTTATCAGCAATTTCATCCCAAGTCCCGGCGTTTCCTGCCCATGGATGTCCTAGACTTAGACTGGCTTCCCATTGGCTCAAACTGCTCTCACCACCAGGGAGTAGACCCCCCAGACGAGTCTCTTTCCCAGCGAAATACCCCTCGAAAGCCGCCTCTGAGCATTGCCTCCCCTCTTGTTGTTTGGGAAGGCTGTAACCTGTTGGCCCAGCGACGAGACATTCCTTGGAGTTGGGACGGCTCTCGTTGGACGTATCGTAAACCCGTGAAACGGGGACGAGGAGAACTTCAATTCTGGATTGAGGGAGACAATCCCCAGAGTAAATCCCATTCAGACATTGCCGAATTTGATATTCGCTCCGCTTGTCTACATCTCATCTATGCCGCCAAAGTTACGCAGCTATCAGACCCCACCCAAGGCATTTTTCAGGTGAGCGATCGCGACCTGGCTCATTATTTCGGACTGCAACGACGACGGGATCTCAGCCAGCATGACAAACTCAATCTCCTAGAGCGTTTAGTCCGGGAAGTCAGCCGCCTGCGGGTGGCAATTCGTTGGCTACAACAGGGGGACATTCCCGCCTTTGAAGAACCCGAACATCCCCTTTGGGAATTAGTCCAGTTTGACCATCATCCCCCTCAGCGATCTCAGAGACATCCCAGTGGCTTCACCCTTGCCATTCGTCCTGGCCCCTGGGTTCAGCATTTCCTCAATCCCCAAGGGCAGCAACAGGGACGGGGATTTTATCAAACCACCAACATCGAAGCCGATTGGATCGAACTGGCCTTTCGTAACTGGCAACAACATCCGGGAATGGTGCGATCGCTGTTTTGGCTCATCTTTAAACTTCGCTTTGGCCGCCAGAGTCCCCTACGAGTCTCAACCTTCATGACCATCGCCTATGGCCGGGCTAAACTGGAACGAGCCGAGGGCGATCGCGACACCCGTAAACGCCTCATCCGCACCTTTGAACGAGACCTAGAACTCCTGGCCGAAGCTGGACTGATGCCCGAATTTGATAGCAAAACCTATCCCCTAGAAATTCGTCCCCTCTGGGCCAGGCTACAAGCCATCCCCGACGATCCCGACGATCCCACCGGCATCTGGCTCTCCGACGGTGAGGGCGATCGCTCCCTCCTCGACTTCGCCCCCCGAGGCAAATGGAAACGCCTCAAAAAAGCTCGTTTCTGCGGCTTCGAACCCCGAAAATAACCACCTCTCCCCCTCCTCTCTTACTCCGTGCCCTCCGTGACTCCGTGGTTCCCCTCCAACAACAACAAACGCGACGGAGACAACCCCACATACCAAGGAAACGGACGAGACAGCAACTGTTGCCACCTCTCCTTAAACACCTCCGCCCGTAAATAGTAATCCCCAGAATCCACCGGCGGTTCCCCCAACTTAAGATAAAGCGTTTGCCGATGAGGCGTTTCACTACTCCCCGCCAGCCAAGCCGGGAAGCAATTAGACCCCTCCAAACTCTCCAAAAAGGCAATATGATGAGCGCGAATCCCCACATGGGTTTGCAGGGGTGACACCCAAGTCTGAGTCTCCAGAATACAACCCCAATCCAAGGCCCGAATTTTGTGAGTTGACAGCCGTTCCAAGCGCGAATAGTTCTTGCATCCCGTCAATTGCGCCACCGTCAGGGTTCCGGGATTATCGAAAATACTTTGTTTGGCTCCCTGGGCCATCAGGGTTCCTTGAGAGAGAACCGCCAGATGGGGACAGAGGCGATAGGCTTCTTCCAAATTATGACTGACAAATACCGTTAAACCCGGATATTGGCTCAGGGTTTGACTCAATTGTGTCTCCAGTTGACTGCGTAGATGAGCATCCAGGGCCGAAAACGGTTCATCGAGGAGTAACAGATCCGGTTCTGGGGCCAGGGCCCGGGCCAAGGCCACCCGTTGCTGCTGTCCCCCAGAGAGTTGATGGGGATAGCGATCGCCCAACCCCGACAGTTGCACCTGATCCAGTTGTTGGGCCACCCGGCGCCATCGTTCCTGTTTACCATGGCGTTTCAAACCATAGGCGACATTTTGCCAAACCGTCAGATGAGGAAAGAGAGCGTAGTTTTGGAAGACAAACCCCAAACGGCGATCGCGACTGGGGAGGTTAATCCCCCGTCGAGAATCATAGAGAATCCGATCATTCAAGATGATCGTGCCAGAATCGGGGGTATCAATCCCCGCAATACAGCGTAGGGTCAGACTTTTGCCAGATCCCGAACGTCCCAACAGGCCCAAAGGCTCATCCTCAACGCAAAAGGCAACATCGAGATGATAATTTGGCAGTTTTTTTTGAATGCGAACCGTCAAAGACATGGGTTGGCCTAGGTTTGAACTTATTTGCTTTGGTCAGCTTCCAACCGCCTCACCCAATAGAGAAAGATGACCGCGATCGCCACCATAATCATCACCATGATATTAGCCCGGTCATACTCTCTCGACTCCACCGCATCATAAATCGCCAGAGGCAGCGTTTGAGTCCGTCCGGGGATACTACCCGCCACCATCAACGTCGCCCCAAACTCCCCCAAACTTCTGGCCACACTGAGACTAAATCCTGCCAAAATGCCCCGATAGGCCAAAGGAAGGGTAATCTGCCAGAGAATTTCCGCCTCCGTCGATCCCAACGTTCGCGCCGCCGCTTCAAGTTCCGAGTTGACATTGGCGATCGCCGCCCGCGTCGACTCAATCATCAACGGTAACGCCACCACCGCTGAGGCCACCGCCGCCGCCTGCCAAGTAAACAAGATATCCACCCCCAGCCACTCCTTCAACGGACTCCCATGGCCAAGCAGTAACAGCAGGCCATAGCCCACCACACTCGGCGGTAACACCAAGGGCAAATTCAACAGCGTCGACAGAAACAGTTGTCCCGGAAAGCGGCGTTTTGCCAAAACCGTCCCGAACCCCAACCCCAGCACAAAGATAACCAGACTTGCCGTGAGCGTGACCTGTAACGACAGAAGCGACGGCTGCCAAATCATGGCATTGCGGGAGAATCGGGAACGACAAAGCCATATTTTTCCATCAGCGGCCGTCCTTGTTCTCCATTAATAAAGGCCGCAAACTGTTTCGCCTCCTGAGGATGGGGGGCATTTTTGGGCACAGCCAGCATTTGTTCGAGGGGGTTATGGAGACCGTCAGGAATGAGAACCCATTGTCCTGGTTTCTCCACACTAATCGACAGGGCCGCGATCGCCACATCCACATTACCCGTCATGGCATATTGCTGAGTGTGACTGATATTTTCCCCTAAAATCAGTTTAGGTTGTAGTGCCTCCCAGAGACCAGCCGCTTGCAGGGCCTCTCGGGCCGCCGTCCCATAGGGGGCATGATTGGGGTTGGCGATCGCCACCCGTTGCACCTCCGGCTTCAGCAAATCCTCAAGCTGCTTAATCTCCAGAGAACCCTCCTCCCGTTGCCAGAGAGTAATTCGTCCCACCCCATAGAGGGCTTTCGTCTCCGAGAAAACTAAGCCATTTTCGTCTAACTCTTCCACAAATTGGCGATTGGCCGCCGCAAACAAATCCACCGGCGCACCTCGGGCAATTTGCTGAGCCAATTGTCCCGTAGACCCGAAATTAAACTGCACAGAATGCCCAGTTTTGTCTTCCCATAATTGAGCAATTTCTGGAAACACATCCCTTAAATCTGAGGCGGCCGAGACCGTGAGCGTAATCGAAGTTGGGAGAGTATCTGCCCGGAGGAAAGGTTGATGCAGCGGCGAGACGCCCAAGGCAATCAGCAGTCCGAGAACTGCCAAGCCAAGAAACCATGACAGCGTTTTCATTATTCGTATTAGCTAAAATTCTGATATCAACAGTCTAAGGGGTTATCTTCGAGCCGATGGTGTTAAAACGCACAAATCTATCCCAGTTCACCGAACAAGCGCCGTAAGAGTTGAATCGGAAGTGCATCGACCGATGGCCCACTCCCCCCTCCTCCGTGACCTAGAGGTTGAGATCCCATCATCCCCAAGGTCAACATACCGATCACCTCCCCCCATTGATTGAAGATAGGCGCACCACCAATTCCCTCCTGCAAGGGAACACTGACTTCAAGAATCCACTCACTACAATGTTCGCTCGGACGAATGCGGTTGATCAACCCCAAATTGCAATATAGGTTATCTTCAAACTGATGACTCTCCAGAGCCGGGAAGCCTAGGGTAAAAATTCGTTCCCCCACTTCCACCAGTTCCGAGAACCCTAAGCGTAACGGCTTGAGAGTCATGGAACTGGGATGGACTTCCAGAATAGCTAGATCATCCTCTCCCCAGGTGGGTAAATGCACTGACTTAACCGTTAACCTGTCTTGAGCGGTGATGACGGAGAGTCTCTGAGTCGGAAGCTGGCCTCGACCATCAGGCTCCATGACGATACGGCGGTTAGTTGCAATTAGATGGGGACCAATCACAAAACCGCTAACACTGGCGAGCTGTTCCCCCAAACGAGCCTGGATACAGACCACAGAGGAGCCATAGGTACGAACAGTCTGATTTAAATTTTGCCAATCTGGACGATGGAGATCCAAAAGGCTAGCAAACTCCTCTAATTGGGCCAGATAAGGTTCTCGCTGTCGCGAGCGAGCCAAAATTTCCAGTCCCAGTTCCACCTGACTCCGAGAGTGTGGGGAAGGGAGTCGCTCAAACTGTTCCTGAGCCTCCGCGTAACGGTGTAGATGCAAGAAATGTTGAACCAGAGATTCTGGATCTCCCTCTAAATCAATGGGTAAATTGTCCAACACACTCAACCACTTGCGGTAAATTGACGCCATTTCGATGACATCCCGAGAGGCTTTTTGGGTGCGCGGTAAGAGTCGCTCTCCTTCTTCAACTAACTGTTTAACTTGAGCTTCAATGGCTTTAGAGCGCCAATCGATCTCCTGAGTTTGCTCTAACCAACGGGCAATGCTGCGACGTAACGTCCCCCAGTGATCTAAATTCAAGCGCGTGCGATCGCCCAATTGAGCGCGATCGCGATACATCTCGAATAAAATATCATTATCCAGAGGAGTTGGGACATACCGTTCTCGCTCTCGTTGATAGATCTCAAGACGATTCTGAAAGCGAGCCGATAGATTCGCTAGATCGGCGTACTCTTGATCCTCAAGACTCGCCTGCAAGTTGGCAATTAACGCCTTAAGATGAGAGAGGGACTTTTGATAGTTTTGCGAGTTCCAAAATTGTTGTTTTAAGGACTCAGTTTGAGCCGGGGTCAGCAAGTGAGAGTCTACAATAGTAATACTGTTGGTATTTCCTGTGGTCGCATCTCGGGCCGTCACCGTCAGCAAACAGTTTGAATCAATATCAAAGGTCACATTGATTTTCGGGACTCCTGCTTCAGCAATGGGGATTCCTTCTAAGACAAACTCACCAACCTTGAAGTTTTCCTGAGGTAAAGGAGATTCTCCCTGAAAAATTTCAATTCTAACTTGAGTTTGCTTATCTTCTGTCGTCGTATAACATCGAGTTTTTTGGATTGGAATTGCGCTATGTTTGGCAATTACTGAATCAAACTTAAACTGACCTGGAGCCACGCGACATTTAATACCAAGGCTAAAGGGAACCGCATCGACCAATAGAGCATTTTCTACATCCCCCTGGAGAATTGCTCCTTGGAGAACAGCACCACGAGCCACCACAGTAACAGGGTCATAAGCAGAATTGGGAGCTTGATTAAACACTCGTTGAATACAGCGATGAACGGCGGGCATCTGCCCCCCACCCCCAATCAATAAAACACGCGTAGGCTTCTGCTTGATTCGACGGCAAATTGTCTCGATATGCTTTAACCAGGGGGTCGCCAACTCCTCAAGTTTTTGACGACTTAAACTAATATAAACTTGCCGATCGCCAATTAAACCAGGCAAATGAATTGTCCAGTCAGATTGAGATGATAATTCAATCTTTAGGTCTTCACAAGCCTGACGTAACCGAGTAGCAGCTTGACTATTGTGAGGAATGTCTTCACCAAACTCAGCTTTTAGAGAATTTGCCATATACGTATAAATAATCTCATCGAGATCCGAACTCCCTAGACTATTATCACCTTCAATTTCAATGACTTCAAAAACCCCATCACCCACCTGAATAATTGATAAATCTAGAGTCCCTGCCCCGAGATCAACCACCAAAATTGTTTCGACCTTATGACTGCGAACTTTTTGAGCTAAACAAGCCGCCGTCGGTTCATGAATTAACCGTAATACATGAACCCCTGCCAAGGTTGCAGCCGTTTTCGTAGCTTGTTTTTGCGCCTCATTAAAATAAGCAGGAACAGTGATGACTAAGTTCTCTAAGGGAATCCTGGGTAGATATTGAGCCATCGCTTCATTGACCCAATCTAGGGATGGCGCTACTCCTAATGACTGACTGGCCAGACGAACAATCGCTTCGGAAATTTTACGATGGAGATAATCCCGGCTTAACTCACGAGCATGGTTGATAAAACGGGCGGAAATTTCCTCTGGGCGATAGATCTGATCGGCAACTTTAAATTTTCGCTGAGTTCCCATTTCCCGTTTCGCACCTGTAATGATGGCACGGGGGGATTTATGAATTAACTTCGAGATGGGGAGTCCCACTAACTCCTGTCCCGACTGATCAATCGCCAAAACTGAGGGAAATTGCTGTTCTCCGTTTTGTCCCACAACTTCGGTTGTGATTTGCTGTTTATTATAAAGACAAACTACACTATTGCTGGTCCCGAGATCTAAGCCAATTGCATCAGTATAGTTCCCCAACACCTCCTGACTTGCTTGTTTAACCCAAGCTGGAGCCTGCTGCTGAAATTTCTCTCGGTCAAACTGCTCAAGTTGGGGGAGTTCAGCCGCAATAGAATCCTGCCATTTTGCCCCCAGTAATTCCTGATCTGCTAAGTCTTTAATTCGTCGCCACAAACGTACTTTTTGCAGATTGGACACATGAGGTTCAGCAGCTTTACTAGCACATAACTCTGCTAAATGCTCAATCTGGCCGGCCTTTCCTAATAACGCTTGGAAATCCGGGTCAAACAGACTCTCATCATCACCCAGTTGACGCTTGCGGAGTTCAGCGGCGCGTAAAAATTCGCCAGCCCGTTCGTAGAGAGTTCTGGCAGCATCGAGATCATGCAACCGCTCATAAAGGAGAGCTGCCATAAAAAAGTCACCCCCCTGTTCGAGCAATTGTGCTTTTTTCCGGGGGTCCACATCCTCAGGATTAACAGACTCTAACGCCACTAACGCTTGACCAAAGGCATTCGCTTTTTCAAACAAAAGCGACGCCGTAAAATAATCTTGAGTTTGTTCAGCATGAAGTGCGGCTTCTAAATAGTTTCCTGCCACTTCTTCTAATTGGCTCCAACGCCGACGAATATTCACTTTTACCTCGTCAGACTCCGCCTCACTTAACTCCGACTCAAAAGCACAACGAGCAGTTTTCACCGCTTCCGAGAGATAATACTCAGTTCGCTCAGCTTCTACCCTCTGCCTCCGCTGCCGCCAAGCACGAGCCACAGCACTCAATAGGGCGATCGCCGACAAAAACTCCTGTTGTTCAACCTGAGTCCGGGCTTGAGTTTCTACCCGATTTCGTAGGTCTTCAACCCAATCTGGAGTAATCTGGGGACGAGAGTCAATCGACTCGGCAAATTTCCCCAGTTGTTTCTGGCAATCACTCACCTTTTCCCGGTTATTCGCCTGTTGAAACTGCTCACAGGCTTCGGTGAAATCCTCGGTTTTCCAGTAATAGTCTCCCAGGCGGTTATGAGCTTGAGTAATCCAGTCTAAATTGTTGGACTGTTGTGCCAGAGCGAGCTGCTGCCGGGCAACTGCCTCCCCATCGAGAGAACTTAAATAGTTGATAGCACTCTCATAATCTGCAACCGCTTCTGCTAGATCAGCCGCCTCTTGATAGCGGTCTAGGAGCGCGTAGATGGGATGCAGTCTTGGCAATTCTTCTGGGCTTAGCTGCTCAAAAAAGGCTTTCCAGGGGGTCGTTTCATCGAAGGAGTGCTTTCTTAAAAAAACCTCAAAAATCTTGGATAACTCCCCTGGAGCGAGACAGTTACACTCATGCCATCGCATCACTCGCCGAAGCAGCAGATTGCTTTCCCCAAGATCGGCTAATTGTAGACAAATTTGCCGTTGAATCTCTCGCACTACCTCTGAGTCAGGATGGCGAGGAGCGAGTCGCCAAGCGGCATCTAAGTATTGTAGAGTCTGCGGATTAGCATCGAGGAGCTGCGAGATGGCTCGTTTAATAATGAGGTGAGAGCCATGTTGCTGTAGCTGAAACTGGCAGTCAAATTGCCGGATTACTTGGCTAAGTTGATCACAATCACACCTCATCGCCAGGGAAAGCGTCTTGAGATACATGGGCCAAACTCGGGTTTGACTCCGAGAGATCTCAAGCTGCTCTTCCAACCTAGTACAGGTTTTCCTAAGCTGCGGGTAAGGTTTTTCCCGGTGAAGCAGGCGACGAAACCGTTGAGTTAACGCGCGAACTAAGCTCGTCCAAGATCTCGTAAGCGTCCGGGAAAAATTACCCATGATCCGATGACTCCAGAAGATGGCAAAGTAAGACTAACCGTTAAATGGGTTAATTGTATCCCAAAGTGACTATGCTGCAACTGTATCTAATCCGTCATGGAATTGCCGCCGATCGCAATCCTCAAGAGTATCCCGACGATCGCCAACGTCCCCTCACCGCTGCTGGACGTAAAAAAACCCGTAAAATTGCCAAACGCTTAAAGAAACTGGGCCTAAAGTTCGACCATCTCCTAGCCAGTCCCCTAGTTCGGGCCCAACAAACCGCCGACATTCTCCAGGAGGCCAAGTTAAGCAAGATACGAGAAGTCTTCCCCCCCCTCGCCCCCGGTGGCGATGTGCAGGATTGGCTAACCTGGCAACAGAGACATTACCCAGACAGCAAAAACGGCGATGTGGCGATCGCCGTCGTGGGACATCAACCCGACTTAGGAGAGTGGGCCGAACAACTCATTTGGGGAGAAGTTCGTGAAAAACTAATTGTCAAAAAAGCCGGCGTGATTGGGGTCAATCTCCCCGATAACGGGGAAGCTATCGGCCAGAGTGAACTCTTCTGGCTGACTCCCCCACGATTTCTACTCTAGCGATCCCGGTTACATCGAGGGCGATCGCCCATCAATTAGGCGTTTCGCCTCACTGACAGCTTGGTCTTGGGAGGCGTGACCCTCACCGCGACTCTTCACCTCATCGCCATGAGGATCAATCACCGTCGCCCACCACCAGGCGCGACTGTAGCGTGGAATAATCAAATGTCCTTTATAGACTTGGCTTTGGGGTTGCGTATCGGTTAGAACCCGATCGCCTCCCGACAGAGAAGATGTTGCAATCATGATCTTGGGGTCTCCCAGAAACAGACGTCATCCGAGCAACGGAAGATTCACCCTTCGTCACTCCCATTATGTCGCGAGTTTTACAGATTCTATACCTTTTTGTTACATCTGCAACACTTGATCCTCAACTCACCCCAAGTTGAGAACAAAAAAACAAGCAACGTACTGGGAGACTATAGTATAGATCGACGCTAAACATCGGGTAAACGTTCCCCCAGCCAGGGGAGACCAGCACCCGAGGCGAGTGAGACCACCATGGGGGCCAACCGAGTACATGTCACTGCGAGAACGATTCAATATCTCAAAATGGGCGATTCAGCATCGGCTGTTGACCATCGCCATTTGGCTAGCCATCGCCGTCGCCGGACTGTTCGCCTATTCCTCCCTGCAATACGCCCTCTTCCCAGATATCACCTTTCCCGTCGTCATCGTCAACGCCTCGGGCGAGAGTGACGACGTCATCACCACCGAAACCGACCTCACCGAACCCATCGAAGCCCAACTCTGGGATCTCCCCGGCCTCGACGATATCCAGTCCCGCGTCTATCCCGGACGGACCGTGATTAGCGTCCTCTTTAACGTCGGCGTGGACTTGGCCCCCTCCAGCGACGCCGTCCGCGATCGCCTCGACCAACTGCAACTCCCCAACAACACAGAACTTGAGGTCATCCCCCTCAACCTCAACGAATCCGCCGCCATCAGTTACGCCCTACGGCCCACCCCAGACAGCGACCTAGAGGCGATCGCCGCCCTCAGCCAAAATGAACTGATTCCCCAACTCGAACAACTCCCCGGAGTCCTGCGAGTCGATCTCCTCGGCGACGCTGAAATCAGCCAAGACCGCGACCCCGACCTCCTCGCCGATGACGTTCACCTCAACGCCCCCACCCTGATTCGCTTCGCCAGCGAAAACGCCCTGGCCCTACAAGTCATCAAACAAGGAGACGCCAACACCCTAGACGTCGTGCGTCACGTCGAAACCACCGTCGCCGCCTGGGAACAGGACTATCCCCAGATTCAATTCGACCTGGCCGCCACCCAAGCCGACTTTATCCGCGAAGCCACCCAAGCCACCATCGACACCCTAGGATTTGCCATCATCCTAGCCGTCATCGTCATCTTCGCCTTTCTGCGTAACCTCTGGGCCACCCTCATCACCGCCCTAGCAATTCCCATCTCCCTCCTGGGAACCTTCATCGTCATGGCGGTGTATGACTTCAACCTCGAAACCATCACCCTCCTAGCCCTAGCCCTAACCATCGGTATTATCGTCGACGATGCCATTGTCGAAGTCGAGAATATCGCCCGCCACATCGACCAAGGACAACCGCCTCGGGAGGCCGCCATCGCCGCCACCAACGAAATTGGTCTCACCGTCTCCGCCTCCACCCTGACCATTGTCGCCGTCTTTCTCCCCGTCGCTTTCATGGGAGGAACCATCGGGCAATTCTTCAAACCCTTTGGCCTGACCGTCTCCGCAGCGGTTCTCATCTCCCTTCTCGTCGCCCGAACCCTCTCCCCCGTCCTGGCCGTCTATTGGCTAAAACCCAAACCCCAATCTCAGGGCGATCGCCCCCAATCCACCGCCCCCAGCTTCCTCGATCGCCTCTATTTACCCCTACTCCGCAACGCCCTCACCCATCCCTGGCTAACCCTGGCCATCGCCGTCCTCAGTCTCGTCGTCGGAATTGCCTTAATTCCCCTAATTCCCAAAGGCTTTATCCCCCAACTCGATCGCGGCGAGTTCAACATCCTCTACACCGCCCCCCTGCCCGAGTTTCCCAGTCCCCAGGACCTTTCCCCCGAAGATGCGGACGCTTTCGGTGAGTTTGAGGAGTTTGAGGAGTTTGACCCGGGCCAAATGGAGGAGATAGACCGCGATCGCCCCATGACCCAGACCGACTTAGATCCGCGAGTGTTCATCCTCAACGCCAGTCAGGAGATCGCCGCCGACCTAGAAGCCGTCGTCCGCGATCATCCCGATGTCGAGTCCGTCTATACCCTCATCGGCTACCGAGGTGAACCCAACCGCGGCCGCCTTAGCGTTCAACTGCGGGGCGATCGCCAACTCGACACCGCCAGCGTTCAAAGTGAATTACGAGGCCGTCTCCCCCGGCCCGAAGGAAGCCGCGTCAGCGTTGAAGATATCCAATTCGTCGAAATTGGCGACAGCAAACCCCTACAAATTGCCCTCCTCGGCGATGACCTCGACCAACTCAACCAAACCGCCCGCAACATCGCCACAGCCATCCGTGATTTACCCGGCTTAATCGACATTGAAACCAGCGCCGACCCCGACGGCGACCTCACCCGTATCCGCCGTAAATCCGGGGAACGAGTCGCCTATGTCGAAGCCAATCTTCGCCAGGGTCAGGCCCTCGGAGATGCCAGCGATGACGTCGTGGCGATCGCCCAAGACCTCCTCCCCCCCAACATCCGCCTCGACTTAGGCGGCGATGCCCAAAATGCCGCCAGCGTCTTTCGCAGTTTTGGCGGCACTCTCGCCTTATCAGTCATCTGTATGTTGGCCGTTTTAATCCTGCCCTTCGGACGCTTGTTAGAACCCTTAGTGGTCGGTTTATCTCTGCCCTTAGCCCTGGTTGGGGCCTTGTTTGCCTTACTCATTACTCAAAGTGACTTTGGCATGATTTCCCTCATTGGCACAATTTTCCTCTTAGGCTTATTAGACAAAAATGCCTTGCTGCTGATGGACTATGCCAATCAACTCCGCAAAGCTGGAAAACCCCGCTTTGAAGCCCTACTGGAAACCGGACGGGTGCGCTTTCGTCCCATCCTCATGACCACCGCCTCAACGGTGTTAGGAATGCTACCCATCGCCATCGGTTGGGGCGCGGGTGCAGAATTGCGTCAACCCATGGCCGTGGCCATTATTGGCGGTTTGATTACCTCCAGCCTCTTGAGTTTAGTCGTGGTTCCCGTTCTATATGGACTCTTAGAAGATGGCTGGTTAACCCTACGTCGAGGGCGATCGTAATCTTCCGTCAATAGCCCCTTAAAACCGTTTAAGACTTACAGAGGAAGTCAAAGTCTTTATGAATTTGTTCCATGACTTTAATCGGCTTTTCATCAGGTAATGTTTTTTGATAATATAAGCTCGCAATATCTTCGAAAACAGGAGCAACTTGTGGCTTGCCAAACTCCTTAGCCCAGTCAAATACCTTATAGCGAACGCTATGATAGAATTTAGACACATCACGCTTAGAACCTTTCTTTAATATTTTGAGTATTTTTTGTATTTTAGAGTAATCTGTAATAACATCTTCAGGGTTATTTAAAAGCTGATCCAAAACCATTTGATCAGCCCTCGAAAATCCACTACTCCGTCGCAGCGAGGGGGTTTGAAACGTCCAAATAAAACTAAAAAGGGCAACCAGAAGCAATAAAACACGCACAACAGACCTGCTCCCCAGAATTGTCTCACTTCCATTCTACCAAGGTCAAAAACAAAATCCCAATCCCATGATGACTCCACCCCAACAAGCCCCCAAAGTCTCCCCTCATCTCTCCCTTATCCATTATCCATTATCCATTATCCTAACCAGCCTTCTCCTCGGCAGTTGCACGCCCTCCGAGAGTCCCCCGCCCGAGGAGATTAGTCCCCCAGTTGCCTCTCCCTCTCCCTCTCCCACCTCCGACCCCTCGCCCCTCTCCCTCAGCGATCCCGATTTCGAGGTTCAGCAACAGATACAAACCTATCTCAATCGCCTCAGCGGCCAAGGCTTTGACCCCCAACAACAGGGGATTTGGCTACAAACCGACGATCGCCTCTTAGGGGAAATTGGTGGAACCATTCCCCTCCCCGCCGCCTCCCTCACCAAAATCGCCACTACCCTTGCCGCCTTGCGTCAGTTTGACCTCGATCATCGCTTTTCGACCCAGTTTTTCCGACGAGGGGAGATCAACAATGGCGTGTTGGAGGGTGATTTGCTGGTGGTGGGAGATATGGACCCGTTGTTTGTCTGGGAAGAGGCGATCGCCATCGCCAATCAACTGGCCGATTTAGGCCTACAAGAGGTGACGGGAGACCTAATTATCGTCGGTAACTTCTTTATGAACTTTGAGGAAGACAGCGTCCTCTCAGGAGAACTCCTCAAACAAGCCCTCAACACCCGTCTCTGGACTGGAGACGCCGAAGCCCAATATCGCACCCTTCCCCCAGACACCCCTCGCCCCGAGTTAGAGATTTCCGGCCAAGTGCGTCGCCTGGAGATCCTCCCCTCGGACATTG
The DNA here is from genome assembly GCA_020386575.1 of Phormidium sp. PBR-2020. Taxonomy (GTDB): domain Bacteria; phylum Cyanobacteriota; class Cyanobacteriia; order Cyanobacteriales; family Geitlerinemataceae; genus Sodalinema. The sequence continues at coordinate 3,421,128 of CP075902.1, forward strand.
AATCAGACGTAGAATTTCTCCTGGGCCATCAGTCTCAACCCCTACCGCGCATCCTTAAGCTGATGAATCGCTACAGTAATAATGCGATCGCCCATATGTTGGCCAACGCCATGGGTGGGGCGGAGGTGGTTCGCGAGAACGTCATCGCCGCCACTGGGGTTCCCCCCCAAGAAATTCAACTGATTAATGGATCGGGATTAGGGCGAGAGAATCAAATCTCACCCCGGGCGGTGATTCAGATGTATCAAGCGATTCAGCGAGAACTGGCCCCCCAAGGATTAACCCTAGCTGATGTGGTAGCCGTCGCCGGAGAACCCGAGGGGATCTTAACGGTGCGTCCCCTGCCTCCCTACGCGGTCTTAAAATCCGGAAGCCTCAATGCGGTGAGTACCCTATCGGGGGCCCTACCCACCCAAGACAAGGGAATTATCTGGTTTTCCCTTCTCCATGGCGGCGGAGATATTGAAATTTTGCGGGCGGAACAGGAACGCTTCTTACGGGAGTTAGAAGCCCAATGGGGGGCCGTCGATGAACTGCCCCCGGTCTTAAAAATTCGGCTATCTGAAGGCTAAAAGGCTATAATTTGGCAGTTTCTTCCAACGCTAGGGCAATTGCTATGTTCACTGGGTTAATCATGCAGCCTCAATACTAAAGCAGCATTATAGGGAGGCTCCTCCAGACTGATCAGCGGTGGACGTAGTAATTTTTTTCGGTTACAATTGATTTAATGGATCTACCTTAGACTAAGGTCAAAATCTTATGAATGGTAATAACTGCTTAGAAACATTAATTGATCAAGGCAAACAGCTTATGCAAAAAAAATAAGTATGAGGAGGCGATAAGTTTTTTGAACAAGCAATACAAATTGCACCACAAAATGTAGAGTTATTGATAAAATATGGAAAATCTTTAGCTCAAACTGGAAGGTATGAGGAAGCATTTAATCTGTTTGAAGAAGCACTTAACATTGACCCTGATAATGTTGAAGCTTTAAGGAAGTACGGTATAGCTCTTGCTAGGGCCAAGAATTACATGAAGTCATTTAGTATCTTCAAAAAAGGTCAAGCTATTCAACCAGATAATATAAAATCACTAGGTGCTTATGCAAATGCGTTGTTCAAAGCACGTAGATTTATTGAGTCACTAGATGTTTTTGAAAATCTAATCAAACTAGAGCCTCGAAATACTAAAATGCTAAATTATTATGCTAGTGCCCTAAAGTACTGCAAAAAATATGATGAAGCACTAGCCATTTTAGAAGATTCACTACAGCTCGAACCAGATAATTCAATTACTCTAAATTTTTATGCTGGTACCTTAGCGGGATTAGGAAAATATGACAAAGCAATAGAGTATTTTGAAAAATCACTAAAAATCAATCCAAATAATGCGATCACCCTTGGTCGATATGCTGGTACCTTAGCAGAATTAGGACACCATGACAAAGCGATAGACTATTTTGAAAAATCACTGGAAATCAATCCAAATAATGCTACCATCCTTAGTCGATATGCTACTACCCTGTCGAAATTAGGACAATATGACAAAGCAATAGATTGTTTTGAAAAATCACTGAAAATCGATATAAATGATGCTACTACCCTTGGTCACTATGCTAGTACCTTAGTAGAATTAGGACAACATGAGAAAGCGATAGATTGTTTTGAAAAATCACTGAAAATTAAGCCAGATACTGCGATCACTCTTCTTCAATATGCTCGCGCACTAGAGGAAATAAAGGAATATCCGCAAGCAATTCATCAATTAGAAAAGGGGTGCATCTCAGTTAGGCGAGTGAGTAATTATACTCAATGACAGTTTCCCTCGAAACAGTCCATCTATTACAATGGAGGCCTTGTTGACCACCCCTGAGCCATGAATCCTCAAAAGCAGGCTGAACTCCAACAACATCTTGATGCAATTGCCAAGATTCTCTACCAGGAAGCTGACCCGGCTGAACTGACCACCCTCGAAGGCATTGAGAAAAACGTTCGAGCTCAAGCCCAAGAACATGTTTTGCCTCAACTGGGAATTTTTTTATCAACGCGGCGACCGACCGACCGACCGGAAAACAACGCACCCTAACCAGCATCCTGGGCCGACTCACCCTCACCACAGCTCAAGCCCAACAACTACAAGTCGAACCCAGAACTCGTTGGAGTCCCTATTTTTTCAAGTGTTGTGCCGTTGTCACTGCCAACGCCTCTTACCAAAGAGCCGAAGAAGATATCGCCATGCTGACTGGGCTGAGCATTTCCCACAGTACGCTCCAACGCTTTGTCCAGCGAGAGGACTGGTGTGAGGTCGAGGTCACTGAACCAATAGAGGAACTCAGCCTCGATGGTGGGATGATTCGCCTTCGAACTGAGGAGGGTCAACCGGGTCAGTGGCGAGAGTACAAAGCCTTAAATGTCCACGAGCATGGAGGTGTAGCGTTCTTTAAAGATAATGAAGGACTAATCGACTGGGTGAATATCCAGCTACTAGCCGAGCTATTTATCAGTCTCGGAGATGGTCATGATGGGGTCTGGAACATTTTTGACGGTATCGGGACACCAGAGCAACGTATCGAAGTCCTCGATTGGTATCATCTGATGGAGAATGCTCATAAGGTACAAGGCACAGCCGCCCAGCTATCGCGGATACGAGCCTTGTTGTGGCGAGGGGAGACCCGTCAGGTGATTCGCTATCTGCGCCAAGAGCGATGTCGGGGAGCTACGAGATTTATCAACTATTTGAAGCATCATTCTAAGCGCATCATTGACTACCAGGTCTGGCAGGAAGCGGGACATTCAATTGGTTCGGGTCAAGTCGAGTCCCTGGTCAAACAAATTGGACTCAGGGTGAAATTGCCTGGGGCACAATGGCGAGAGGAGAATGTGCCAAAGGTGTTGAAGCATCGCTGTGCTTACCTGAATGGGGACTTGGCGGCTTAATTACTCCAAGTACACCCATTTGTCCTGAGTAAATATACTCATCGCGCCTAACTGAGATGCACCCTAGAAAAGATTGATTTAATTGAATCAACAGTTTATCACGCTAATGTGATTCGCATAAATCTCGGAAGATTGTACTATAAAATCAATGATCCCGAAAGGGGTGATACGGAATCCAGTTTTGAAACAGCCTTAATTTTCAGGCGTACTCTAGCCAGTGATAATTTGTCAAATCGCGAATTTCTTCTTGCATCTGTTCACTAAGAACACAACAACGTTGTTCAAGAACATCTTCCAGGTCTTCAATGGTATCAAAACATCGATTGACCAGTGGTTCATCTACTAACTTCCACAGCCGTTCGGCTGGTTGAAGCTCGGGAGAATAGGGAGGTAAAAAATCTACAAAGATTCCCTCATTCACCTGAAGTTTTGGGCTTCGATGCCAGCCCGCATTATCTTGAACTAAGAGGATTATTTTATTCTCTCCAACCCCCACTTCTTCGGCAAAGGTTTCTAAGACTAAATTCAACCACTTCACATTCACTCTTGGGATTAAATACCAATGTGTTTCTCCCGTTTTTGGATTAACGAACCCGTAGACATAGACCCACTCATACCGGTGCTGAACCACGGCTTCGGGGCGTTGTCCAGTCTCACTCCAAACTTTCGCTAGGATTGACTTTAGACCCACTCGGTGTTCGTCGAAAAACCAAACTTCAACTTCGGAATCAGGATGTTTATTTTGAATTTCCGTGACTTTCTTTGGCAAGTTTTTTTTATACTCTTCTTGGGCTTCTTTATTTCCTTTTCGATGCCTGGGTCTCGGTCGCTGCCAAGAGTAATGACACTTTTTTAGGTAATCCCACCCCCTTTGGGGCCAGACTTTTTCCCGTCCCGTTTCTTTTTCAATCCATCGCGCCACCTTGGGTCCTGTCCATAGTCCTCCATCTGACGGCGCTTTTTTTAAGGCTTGCTTAAGCTTTTCGAGTTGCTCGCCATTGAGTAAAGGTTCCCGCCCTCGGGGATTGATTTTGGTTTTGTTCCTTTGGTTAATGACTCCCTTCTCTCCTTGCTGGTTATATCGCTTTACGATTGTTCGGGCGTAGCGATAGCTCAACCCCACCGCTACGGCACTGTTTTCTATTGTCCATCCTAAGCTCACTTTCCATAACAGATGCCATCGTCGGCTTTCAACACCATCACGGCTCTTGCGGTACTTGTCTTTGAGTTCCTCTACGCTCAGATGATTAGCTAATTTTGCTTTTCTGGCCATGGGTTTGTCCTGACTGTTCTCTGAAACATTATAAAGGATTATTTGGAAACGGATTCCGTATGAGCAGTATTTCCAAGAGGCGATCGAGAATTCAGATGACAAAGAACGAACATTGCTCTACAGTGCCAGAAGTATCTTGGCTACCAATCCCTACAGTGACGCTGCGATTGCAAAGTTGAAGCAAATTGAGGAAGATTCCCCTCGATATGCCCAGGCAATGGAAATGCTGACCCTAAACTTGAGAGGGGAAGAGTATTTTGACATGGTTAAAACCGATGCCCTAGGTGGGTTGAGCGATACAGAAATGCTTAACCGAGCGATGTATCATAAAATTGCTAATGAGATCAGCATTCTTAAGGGGATTGCCTATCGTTTATTGCGTCAATCTCAGCAGTCGGAGTTGTTGGAGGCGATCGTTGAAGATATTGAGGAGGTGTTTACAGAAGTGGATCGCCGTCGGGCTGCTCAAAAGGAAGAGATTGAGTCGATTCCAGAAGAGAATTATAGTCACATTTTGATGGTCATTTCCACCACCGCCCATGACATTTCCGATTTTGTCAACAACCAGCTTGCGACTATTGAATCAAAAACTCGGCGAGCGATGCGGAAACTCGATGCCGCTCATTCATCCTATCTTCAATTTAAAAAACTCTTAGCTCAGTTGGAATTCACGCAAACGGCATTGGGTGATTTGAAAGCTATCAATGAAGGCATCAAAATTAAACGCCATCGCTTCCGGATTAAACATCTATTTGAAAAATGGCATAATAACTCTTATATTGACAATGCCACGATTGTGCTAGATATTAAGAATGGCGAGTCTGAATTGAACGGTGATGAAGAAAAAATCAAAAGTGCGCTTAATGAACTGGTGGAAAACTCGCTCAAGCATAATGCTGATCAGTCAGATCTCACCATTCACATCACATCTCAAGATGAGGTGAATCCTTCTGGTATTTGGGGGCGCACAATTCCTGGGGAGCAACGATATTTATTTATCGAATTTTCGGACAACGGTAAAGGTGTACCCGAAGACCAAAAAGACTGGATTTTTCAACCGCTCAAAACCACCTCTCAGGAAGGCAAGGGGAGTGGTTTGGGTCTATTTATTATCCGTAAAACTTTAATTCGGATGAATGGCTATATTCGAGAAACAGGAATTAGCGGCGCAAGATTTGAGCTATATATTCCGTATAATCAGGGAGACTCATAGATATGGAAACTGATAATGTACATTTGCTAGTGGTGGAAGATAATCCACGATTCTTGGATGAACTATTGGAATGGTTAATTGATTTTAACTACCAGAATATTGAAACAGCCACTAGCGCAGCTCAAGCTCAAGAAAAGTTAGCACATCCATTTGATGTCATTATTGCGGATATGCGGATGGAACAGGATGATATTAGAATTTTTTATCCGGGCAGGTTGTACATCGCGATCGCTCGACATTCCAGAAATTTATGATTACCTTCAGTGAAATGAACCTCAATCGAAGGGGTCATGAAGATGTCTGAAAAGTTCAGCATTAAGCTAAGTGACTCGTCTTCGACCCCTTGAAATACATCAACAGGGCAAAAATCGCCAGACCCGCTTCAGTCCCGAGGACATCATGGCCAATATGAAACAAGGCATTCCACATCACCTGAGGATTCTCATAGGGATCGCCTCCATATTGGTTTAAGAGGGCCACGAAGAGTAAATTCACCCCCACAGAAAAGAAAGGAACCCAAAACACTCGTTTATCGTTTAATAAACGATAGCCTCGATAGGTTAAAATCGTGAAAATAACCGTTAAAATAATAAAAACAGGAATTTTCATACGGTCGTCTCCAGTTTGATATCCTAGGACATAGAAGACAGACACCAAAATCAGAAAGAGTGCAAACAAAACACGCAACCCTTTATTCATGTAATCGGGATGCTTCACCAAACTCTCTGCCCACAAAATAAAGCCAGATACTAAGAAGAAATAAAACAGAAAGTTGAGAACACTATAATCACTATCATAATACCAACATTGAGCCACATGGAGACCAATTTCAGAAGCGATTCCCACCATCATTAAGCCAAAACCCACTTGACCTAAAAACAGGGTCTGGCGCGGAACCCCTAAAACCGCTAATCCCTCATAAAACGCCTTCATCGCTAGAGGAATCAGGGCAAAATTGAGGAGATGACTGATTAAAAGTCCAAACTTCCAGCCCCCGGTAATGCAGGTTCTTGGGAGTCCAACGGGAAACTCAGGCAATCCTGGGAGATTCATCAGCAGTAGGCTTAACCCAACTAAACCCAGGGTAATTATCGCGCCCCTAAAATACCACCGATGAAGGTTCACTGGCATCACTTCCCAATACAGAAACGACTAAAAATGCGATCTAACACCGACTCAGTCATCTCCTCGCCGGTAATTTCTCCTAACGCCTGAATCCCCTCCCGTAAGTCAATGGTCCAGAAATCCAAAGGAAGCTGGGCCGTAATCGTCTCTTGCACCTGTTCTAAGGCTAACTTAGCCCGAGTTAACGCCGCCGCTTGACGTTGGTTAATACAGAAGTCTACATTCGCTGTCTCAATCTCTTGGGCGTTGGCTTTCTCCAAAATTGCCGCCTCTAAGGCCTCAAGTCCCTGCTGTTGGGCCGCCGCCGTGAGAACTGGCTGTTGAACATGGGGAAGTTGGGGGGGAACCTCTACTAAATCACACTTATTCAAAATCGTAATTAGGGGGCGATCGCACACCCGCTGATAAATCGCCTCATCCTCCGCCGTCCAGCCGGACAGCGCATCCAAGACCAACAAGACCAAATCCGCCGCCTCCAACGCCTGGCGCGATCGCTCCACCCCCATCTGTTCAATGCGATCGCTCGTCTGGCGAATCCCCGCCGTATCCAACACCTGCACCGGGATTCCCCCCACCACCAACTGAGATTCCACCACATCCCGCGTCGTTCCCGGTAAGTCGGTGACAATGGCGCGATCGCTGCGACTCCAAGCATTCAACAAACTCGATTTTCCCACATTCGGGCGGCCCACAATCACCACCTTTAACCCCGTCCGCAACAACTCCCCCTGACTAGCTGTCTTCTCAATGGCCTCAATCTCCCTCAAAACCGCCGCCAAATCCTGAACCACCTTCCCCTCATCCAAAGGGGGTAAATCCTCCTCAAAATCTACCCGGGCCTCAATTTCGGCCAAAATATCTAAACATTGACTGCGCAAATCACGAATCGGCTGGGCCAGTCGTCCCTGAACCCCCGCCAAAGCGGCCTGAGACGCCGCCTGAGACTGGGCCCCCACCAAATCCGCAATACTTTCAGCCTGAGTTAAATCAATGCGGCCATTGAGAAAGGCCCGTAACGTAAACTCCCCAGGATTGGCTAAGCGGGCCCCCGCCTCCACACATAACTGCAACACCTCTTGCACCACCATCATCCCCCCGTGGCAATGAAATTCCACCACATCCTCCCTGGTGTAGGACCGAGGCGCTACCATAAGTAACAACAGGGCTTCATCCACCAACGCCGAGGTACCCGGATGACGAATCGTTCCGTAGAGAATGCGATGGCTCTCCCAGGGTTGTTTACCCGGTGCGTGAAACAAGCGTTTGGCGATGGCGATCGCCTCGTCACCGGACAACCGCACAATTCCCACACTTCCCTGTTGAGGGACAACCGCTGTGGCAATAGCCACAATCGTATCCCGGCGTAGCACTGCTTCAGACATTCGTGACTGCTCTTATCTCATGGCGTTCTCATCCTAGTCTGTTGTACAGTCGATGGACAGTCAACCGTTCTCGCGATGGCGATCGCCAGGGCAACCGAGATCACCTGTCCTGTCAATCCTAACCTTTGCACTCACTCATGACTCAACCGCTCGGTTCTCGCCTGGTCTACCATCTAATGCACCTCATCGAACGGGGGTGGCGCATTAGCCGCTACTACTACTGGCGTTTAATCCGTCTCCAAGATCCCCCAGAGTATATTGCCCGAGGCGTGGCGGTTGGAGTCTTTGCCGGTTGCTTTCCCCTGTTTGGGATGCAAACCCCCATTAGCATCCTCCTGGCCATGGGGGCCCGAGGTCATAAACTTTGCGCCGCCGTCTGCACCTGGATTAGCAACCCCCTCACCTATCTCCCCATCTATTGGTTGAACTTCCAAGTCGGGCGCTTGCTTCTCGGCTCAAGTAGTCATGCGCCCTCTCAATGGAACTCCTTAGAGATTTTCCTCGACCAAACTGGGGAATTTTTTGCTGACCTGCTGCTAGGATCTCTGGTCATGGGCACCATTTTGGGCATCGTCAGTTACTTCGGGAGTTTACGGCTGATTCACCTCTGGCGCCTCAAACGGCAACTCGAACGCCAGCAGAGCCGACAAAAAAAGACTTACATTCGTCATGAATCTCGTCAGTCTCATCTGATCTCATCCAACCAATAACCCTGGAGAGTCTTCTCAACAGCCGTTTGCTCAAAATATCGTCCAGTATAATCGAAGATAGAGATTTCTCAAGTCGGAGTGTCCTGACGTGGCAGGTGCGAGCAAAACCCCAGTGATCGGAACCCTTTTAGATAGACGCTATCGCATCATTAAGATTTTGGGATCAGGGGCCTTCGGCCAAACCTATCTCGCGGCGGATGTTCGCCGTCCTGGCCTGCCCAAATGTGTGGTTAAACAACTCTCCCCTGTCAAAGGCGGTATCGAATCCCTCCAGACGGCGAAACGGCTGTTTGAACAAGAAGCCGAAACCCTCGAACAACTCGGCAGCCACGATCGCATCCCCCGTCTGTTGGCCTACTTCCAAGAAGAGGAACGGCTCTATCTCGTCAAGGAATATGTCGATGGCCATCCCCTCAGCGAGGAAATCCTCCCGGGACAACCCCTCCCGGAAGCGGCCGTCGCCCAGATTTTATGGGATATTCTGCAAATCCTGGTCTTCGTCCATCAGCATGAAGTCATCCATCGCGATGTGAAACCCGAAAACATCATCCGTCGCGACCATGACCAAGAACTGATCCTGATTGACTTTGGTTCCGTCAAAGCCCTCAGCCAACAAATCGCCCAGGACGATGCCCTGCGAACCATCGCCGCCGGAACCCCGGTCTACATGCCCATTGAGCAGTTTCAGGGCAACCCCCAATATAACAGTGACCTCTATTCCCTCGGGGCGATCGCCATCCAAGCTCTCACCGGCGTCTCCCCCCACAATCTCCCCAAACTGCAAGATGAATCGGGAACCCTAATTTGGCGCAAACGTACCCAAGTCTCAGAGGATCTGGCCGCCATCATCGACAAAATGGTGATGTACTCCTCCACTAAACGGTATCAGTCTGCTCGGGCTGTCTTAGATGATTTGGCCCCCATCTTGGAACGCTATCAAACAACAAGCGAGGATGCAGACGCTCTACCCGAGGACGACTCCCTAGGCGGAGCTGCTAAGTCGTCTCCATCCCGATCTTGGCTCGGTTGGACGGGGGGTCTCCTATTGCTGGTTCTGAGTTTGAGCCTGGCACTGTGGCTATGGCAACGTCCCCGAGAAGGTCGGGCCCAAGACTTTTATCATCGTGCCCTGGCCAATGTCGAACAGGGCAATAAAGACCTTGCTTTACAGGCGTTAAACCGAGCCATCTATCATCATCCGAATCATATCGAAGCCCATTATCAACGGGCCAATCTTCAGTTTGATCTGGGAAATCTCGACGAAGCCATCCAAGACTATAGCCGCACTCTGGAACTAGATCCCAATCATCCTAATGCCCTCTATAACCGAGGCCTCGCTCAAATCCAGTCTGGGGACTTAGACGCGGCGATGAAGGACTTCTCCCAAATGCTGCAATTGTCTCCCAATGATGCTGATGCCTATTATCAACGGGCCCTAATTTCCTATGAGTTGGGGGATTACAGCTCTGCCATTCAAGATTACACGCAAGCCATCCTACATAATCCCAGTTCCCCCAACGCCTATCTCAATCGTGGCTTAGCACACTCTGCCGCCGGAAACCCCACGGAGGCCATCGCCGACTTTACCCAGGCGGTTCGCGTCGATCCTGAGCATGTTGATGCCTTCTACAGTCGGGGCCGGACTCGCTTCAATATGGGGGAATATCGCGGGGCGCAACAGGATTATAGCCAAGTATTGGCCTTAGAGCCGGACCATACGAAAGCTCTGGTAAACCGTTGTAGCGTTCACCTCAATTTATTTGACTATGAGGCGGCGGTGGCGGATTGTACTCGCGCCTTGGAGTTGGCAGAGGATGATTGGGTGGCCTATAACAATCGCTGCATTGCCCACTATAATTTAGGGCAATATGAGCAGGCGATCGCCGATTGCAGCCAAACCATTGAGTTAAACCCAAACCATGCCAAAGCCTTTAGTAATCGCGGCATGGCGAAAGGTGCGTTAGGGGATTTAGAGGGGGCGATCGCCGATTACAGCCGGGCCATTGACTTGAATCCCAATAATCCGGTGGCTTTCAGTAATCGTGGCACGGTCTATGCGGAGTTAGGAAATTATCAACGGGCCATGGAAGACCATACGCAAGCCTTACGGCTCAATGATGAGTCTCCCACCCCTTATTTTAATCGGGCTACGGTGCGCGAGCGGCTTCGGGATCGCTCTGGGGCGATCGCCGATTATGAACGAGCAGCACAAGCCTGTCTGGATGTGGGCCGGGTGGACTGCTACGAGCGGGCCCTCCAGGAGATTCAACGACTCGGAGGACGCTAAGGGCCTCGACTCTCGCGGCTTAGACTCCTGAACTGACCGGGGTTCCCTGGCACAACTCCAATAGGATATTGATCAGATCGCCACTTTGGCTGAGGGTATCAGTCAGAATCACCCGGGGACGGGCGATCGCCTCCAGTTTCTCGGCAATGGCATCGGTGAGTCCTCCGGGACAGAGGAAGTAGGGCAAAACCCCCACCCGGTCATAGCCGGCTTGCTCATCCTCTTGCAGTTGCTGTTCTAGGCGGGGATCAACGGACCAATAGGCGGCGCGAACTGGGCCGCCAACTCGTTGCGAGAGTTGTGCCGCCAGGGCCTCGATGGGAGCATTCCCCCCGGCCCGCCGACTCCCATGGGCCATGAGAATCCAGGCCGGGCATGGGGGGGCCGCCTGGATCTGCCCGTGCAGCACCTGGCAGAGTTTCTCATGACTGCCGAGGTAGGGCAGAATCTCTAGGGACGCCGTCTCCGGAAGCTGCGATCGCGCGATCGCCACTTCACTGGGAATATCCTCTTTTACATGAACCCCCGGCAACAAAAACAGGGGCAAAATTCGCAGCGGCCGTTGCACCTGCTGATAAAAGTTCAGCAGTTGTTGGTGCAGCGGTTCCGGTTGACAGTCGAGGGCCGCTGTTCCCACGGGACAATTTCCTAATTCTTGCCCCATGAGATTGGCCAAATGAGCCACGATTTGGTCGGGGCGAGGATCGCGGCTACCATGGGCGACCAGTACATAGGCGGGGGAGGTCATGGGGGGGCGGTTTAGAATACTCGTTTAGGATAACGAGGTAACGGGCAAGGGGCAAGGGGGGAAGAAGGCAGTAGGCAGTAGGCAGTAGGCAGTAGGTAGTAGGCAGTAGGCAGTAGGGGGGAGAGGGCAAGGGACCAGGGGCAATTGGACAAAAAAATGCCGCGCTGGACTCGGCCAGACGCGGGATTTCGAACTCCAAGATAGAGTACCTAAAGCGGTTAGCTCATGGTCGCACCACTGCGATCATAGGAAATTGAGTTGTTGTAAGAGGGTTTACCTTGAACGTGAGACCAATGGTCTGCGGCCTCTCCCGGAATCCCAGCTTCTTCAGATACACGGGTTAATAAAGACTGTTGACGGTTACGGATGGCTTGATGATGACGGCTCATCAAGGCTCGGCTGCGATCGTTTAAAGACATAATTACTATTCCTCGGGGGCGATTATTAAAGGTTGCGGTGGCTTTTTTCCTCCCGCACTTATAAGTATAGCGAATTTCTGTATCATTTTTTACAGTTTAACAATTCTTAACCAAATACGGAGTCAAGACCATCCAGTTCCCGAATTCTGAGAGAGACATCAAGGGAGTCCCTTGCCAAATGGCTTGTGGCAAGTGCCAGCAGATTGGGGAGAGATCCCTTCAAACATTAAGAATTTATGGAGAAGACGTCAGGGCGTGACATTCCTGAGATGGACAGCAAACGCCCTAAAAATCAGGCATTTTGCTGTCAAACCCTTGCCCCAGACCTAGTTGGGATCGCCTTATACTGGGGATAGATTTATCAACAACATCAAACTTGGGTGATCGTATCTCGTTAGATTTACTGAGACCCCAACCCCCATTAGCCCATCTGGTGCGATCGCCCTTGACGAAGCCCTCGCTCAACGTCATTCCTACTCTTTATTTAAATCCGTTTCTAGTCAAATTTAACCTAAACGTCCATGAAAATTCCCTTAGAGTCTCTCCCGTTACCCCCCGAACCCACAGCCATCCGCTGTCCGAACTGTGGTCGTCCAGGAGAGCGGCATCATCTCACCCACAGCCGTCTCATCCGCACCGAGTGTCACCACTGCGACTATCTGATGATTACCTGTGGCGACACCGGAAACGTCATCGAGGCCTACTCACCCGGCCTCTATGCCCACGCCATGTAGAAGCGGCACAAATCAGCACAATGCCCTGATGACCCAACTACCACGTTGGGTCGCTATAGAGATCCACCGTGATCTTCTCCATCCCCGCCGGAACCGCCGTAATGCACGAACAAATGGCCTCACCATTGAGTTCCACCTCACAGGCGTGACAAGATCCCATCAAACAGCCAGTCGGAATCGTGAGGCCAGCCCGTTTGGCTACATCCAGCAATGGCTCACCGGCTTGAGCCTCCACTGTCACGTCGTCAGGAAGAAATTGTACTTGCACAGTCATTGTTCAGGCAATTGTCTCGCGAACAGAACTCGATATCCCCGCCATCACTGACTCAGGAGGCGCAATCTCAGCTAGTCCTAACCGAGAAAGTTTCTCCTGATACAGACAAAAGGGGCCATCGTATATCAAAATGTTAACCAGTATTCTCTAATTCTGCCGTACTGCGTTGACAACCTTGGTGACTTCTTCAGACCCCGTGGGCAAAGTTTATCTCGTCGGAGCCGGCCCCGGAGACCCAGGCTTGCTGACGGTGAAAGCCAAAACCCTTATCGAATGTGCTGACGTAGTGGTCTATGATGCCCTCGTCAGTGAGCCGATCCTGGCCCTAATTGCCCCCCAGGCCCAGAGGATTCATGCCGGGAAGCGTCGCGGCCGTCATTCCCTCCTGCAAGAGCAAACCACAGAACTCCTGATTGACCTGGCCCAACGTCATGCGGTTGTTGTCCGTCTCAAGGGGGGAGATCCCTTTGTCTTTGGTCGTGGGGGTGAGGAAATGGAAGACCTCTTGGCGGCGGGAGTTCCCGTGGAGGTTGTGCCGGGGGTGACCTCGGGGATTGCGGCTCCGGCCTATGCGGGGATTCCCCTAACTCATCGTCAATACAGTTCCTCCGTCACCTTTGTCACCGGCCATGAGATGGTGGACAAATATCGGCCCGAGGTCAACTGGGAGGCGATCGCCCAGGGGTCTGAAACGATTGTCATCTACATGGGAGTGCGCAATCTTCCGAATATCGTCGAGAGTCTTCTCAAGGCTGGACGGGAACCAGAAACCCCCATCGCCTTAATTCGTTGGGGAACTCGCCCTGATCAAGAAGAACTCCTAGGCTCTCTTGGCTCAATCGTCGAACAGGTGGAGAGCACCGGTTTTGAAGCCCCAGCCGTAGCAGTGGTGGGGGCCGTCGTCAACCTGCAACCCATTCTCTCTCAGGGCTGTCCTCAACCTCTGCCTCAATCCCCAAAATAGCAACGCGATCGCGATTTTCCTGAGGGGAAGACTGCGATCGCTACCAAAGTGACGTTAACTGATGAGGGCTAACGAGCAGGAACCGCCTCAGTTTCAGGAGTCCAAGTGGTTAGCCGCTCCGTTTGGGCCATTGGCTCAAAACCACGAGTTAACGTTGTGATCTTCGCCTGTTTGGCTTGCAGCACCTGAATGAGAAATTCCAGAGCTTTTCTGGGATTTCCTGCACCGCAAAAAAACAGATCCGCTGCAAAATAGCCATGCTCAGGCCAGGAATGCAGAGCAATATGAGACTCTGCTAAGGTAGCCGTCGCAGTTACCCCGTGGGGGCTGAACTGGTGTACACATAAATCAATCAGCGTTGCTCCTCCGACTGAAACCGCATCCATGAGTGCCCCACGAATACACTCCGGGTCATTGAGCAACTCAGCGGGGGATTCCCAGGCATCAACGACCAGATGGGTTCCGATTGCTTTCATTTATCGACAATGCTCCGTAAAAACAAACCATCTTACTTCTAGCATAAATTCCCAAAAGCCGGAGAGTTTTCCAGTTTTTTCGCCAGTTTTTTCTAGTTTTTAGCTCCTAAACCCCCGACCGCATCAGGATTTAAGGGCGTGACGGCTAAAATTACACAGCCCCTAAATCTAGATTGATCCCCTCTCCCCAAAAAAGGTATTGAGGGCTACATCCTCCCCCCAATGCGGCCTTAGCCGCCAATTCCCAAACGCAAGGCTAAACTGGGCGTCAGCGGTAAAAGGGTTAATAACATCATCAACAGTGACAGCAAACTGATCAGGGCCCGGGCATCATTAGGTTCTCGGATTTCATTGAGACTAGGGCGTTCTAAATCCCGCTGTAAGACCAAAATGATGATGGCCCAATATAAAGCCAAGGGATTAGCAAAGGTGGCGATCGCCAACACCACTAAAGTCGCAATCGTAGTTCGTCCGGCAATTTTACGCCCATAAATGGCTTGTACCGCTCGTCCCCCATCCAACTGGCCCGCCGGCATCAGGTTAATGGCATTGACCACTAACCCTAGCCAACCCAAAATCACCAGCGGATGAACCGCCACCAAAGCTTGATTGAGATTTTGCCCCAACAGGCCCTTAGCCATCACACCGACCAATACCGAGCCTCGGAAAAACTCCGTCGGAATCTGAAACAGACTCCCCGCATTAGACCAACCTAAACCCACCAGCAACAGGGCAAAGGAGAACAGCCCCCCAGCAAGGGGTCCGGCGATAGACACATCAAACAAAACCGAACGATTCGGCATCAGTGACTCAAAGCGGGTAATCGCCCCAAAGGAGCCAATTTGCCACGTAGGCAGAAAAAACGGCGGTGATAAACGCACCCCATAGCGACTAGCCATCACCCGATGGCCCAGTTCGTGAATTAAGAGGATAGCCCAAATTCCCAAGGCTAAGGGTAAGGTTTCCGACCAGCGGCTAAAATCGCTGAATAAATCAAAGCCCAAAAAGATACCCGCCGTTTCCAGGGAAGTCACCACCGTCGCAATACAGAGTCCTAGGGCCAGAAGTTGTTGCCCTTGGGTCAGAGGTTGCGGGTCTTTATCCCGAGGTAAGATCACCACCACCGGCTTCCCATCAGGATCAGGGACTAAAAACAAACGATAGCGATCGCCCGTCGCCCCCTCTAACCGGGAGGCCAGCATCTCATAGGACGATTCAGGCTCTCCCCGCAAATTGCCCTTAAAAATCGCACCGGATTGATAGGGAATCGTCTCCGTACAAAAAAACGTATCAATGCCAAAAATGCCTTGAATCTGGCGTAAATCCTCATCCGGAATGGCCGGGAACTCCAAAGCCGCCTTGCGAGGTTCCGGCTTCAACGGTAACTCCGTCCTTGAGTCCACCGGCTTTGACGGGTCTCCGCCAGAGTCTAATCCGGACGAGACTGGGGCTGACTCGGAGTCAGGTGAGCCTTCTGAGTCAGTCTCACCTGTCTTAAACGGAGAGTCTTGGGAGTCAGATCGCTTGTCCGTCTTCAGCTTTTTTTCTAAAAGATTCTGCAAGTCAGCCCGTTCTTTCGGGTCTTGGGACGCCCGACGCAGTTGCCGCCCCAAGCCGATATAGACAATAATCGACAGAACGATCACCAGCAGCTCTAAGGCAAGATTGATATAAATTCCGGCTGCCAAGAGGCCAAAAAAGACCAACCAGGGGGCCGTTACGGACACCGACTGTAACCACGACAGCAAACCAATTTTGCCGTAGGGACGAGCACGGGCATAACCCCATACCAAAATTCCAGCAGCAAACAGTACGATTGCAATGGGTGTGATTGTCTCAGTCGCGATGTCCATCCACTTACCTTTAACATTTCATCTCAACGTCGGTGCATTTACACCTCGCTGTTCTCACTTTAACCCTTTCAGGGCATTGATTTCTCCATGCATCTCTGAAGATGGCTTCGGAATGGGTCCTGTCTCGGCTGAGCCAGGTCAACCCCCTAGGGCCTGAGCTGGCCCCTTAAAATGGAACTTAGCCTGGGAAACTGGCCGGGCCTCTGTTTCCACAGTCTAGCCCTGACGGGTCATACCCTTGCCCTATGCCGGTTGCGTACTTGAATTGCTTCCCCATGAAATCTTCTCCCCTTTCTATCCCTTGGGTGACCCTCTCAACTGGTATTGTGCTGGGGTTGGCAGTTCTTTTCATCGATCGGGCTGAATCCCGTCGCTTCCAGAACCAGAATCGTCAGTCCGTCCTTCAGCAACTCAATACCGTACGAACCCTCCTAGAAGGACAACTCCAAACTCATCACGCCTTGGCCGATTCCCTCGGTCATCAGGCTCTCGCGGAGTCTCCCGGCCCCTCTCAGCCTTGGTCAGCCTTACAGGGGCAACTGCAAGAGAACTATCCGGCCATTAAAGAGGCGGTCTGGAGACCAATGCCGCTCCCTAATGAGGCCGAGTCAGGCATTCTTTCCGGTCCCAAAACTGAGTCCCTTGCCCGTCTGGGGCAGATTCAGTTGCAGGTTCCGATTCGTTCCCCGAGTCCTGAGACGGATGCCTCGGCCTTGGGCGAGGTTCACCTGATTGTCGATTTACAGCGGTTAGTGGAGGAGAGCAAGTTAGGGGAGCGGCTGTCTGATTTGGACTGGGCCCTACGGACGGCGACTCCAACGGGAAATACGGCGTCACTTCTGTTGGGTCGGGCTAGGGTATTTGAGACGACTCCGGTGACGGCCGATGTGCGGGTCTCGGAGACGGTTTGGCAAATTGCGGGGATTCCTGCTCAAGGATGGCCTGAATACTCTCCTCTACAGCCCTGGATTCGGACTCTGGGGACCACGATTACGGTGGGGACAATGGTGTTGCTGGCTGGGGGGCTACATCGCTATAAACGGCAGTCTGAGGAAACCCAGGCCATCTTAGCCCGATTGAATGCTCAGGAGCACCAATACCGCTGTATGGCGGATAGCACGCCGGTGATTCTGCTGCAATTGGATCGGCGGGGGGTTCCTCAGTTTGCCAATCTCTATAGTCAGAACTTGTTGGGCTATGATTTCCCCACCTTGGAGGAAATGCCCCTCGCGAAACGCTTGGCGAGTCCTGGATTGGCGGGGTTAATGGAGGAGGCGACCCAGAGTCACACGGTGGCAGTTTCGCGGGTTGTCCCGATTCGCCGCCGTAATGGGGAACAGGTCTGGGTGAATTGGCATGTGTGTTTGTTGGGGGATCATTCGGGGAACTCTCCGGGGTTGCTCTGTATTGGCTATGATGTGAGCGATCGCCAGGGGGTTCAGAGCCGTTTGCTGAAGCTACAGGGGCAGTTGCGGCGGCTGTTCGACCTGATGGGCGATCGCCTGGTGTTGGTGAATGCTCAGGGCCAGTATTGTCAGGATTCTAGCCCCGAGGGTCTCCTGCTAGGGTCTTCTGGGTTGGGGGGGAGTTTGAGGGAGATTTTTGGGGAGATTGAGGCGGAACAGGTGTTAGAGGCAGTTCGACGGGCGATCGCCCAACCGCCCCAAGAGAGCTGTTTTTGTCTGAGTCTGGAGAATGGGGACGGTTCTCAGGGCCAGAACGCCAGTTCTCGTTGCTTGTTGGTTATGGTGTTTCCATTCCTAGATGATTGTGCCTTATTGTTGATGGAGGATATCACGGAACAACGGGATCTCAAACGCCGCTTGCAAAGCACACAACAGGAGTTGGAAGACCGAGTGCGCGATCGCGCTGGCAAACTGTATGAAACCAATAAACAGCTTCAACAAGAAGTGGTGGAGCGGATGCAGATTGAGGAGGCTTTACGCCTGAGTGAAGAACGCGAACGAGATAAGGCCAAGCAACTCGAAGCCACGATACGACAACTTAAGCAGACTCAGGCTCAATTGGTGCAAACTGAGAAGATGTCCAGTTTAGGGCAGTTAGCCGCCGGCATGGCCCATGAAATCAACAATCCGGTCAACTTTATTTATGGCAATCTGACCCCAGTCCGGGATTATTTTAACGATCTCCTAGAACTGCTGCATCGCTATCAAGAGCATTATCCCCAACCTCCCGAGGCGATCGCCACCTGGCAGGAGGAGATTGATATGCCGTTTCTCCAGGAGGATTTATTTAAGATTCTTCAGTCGATGGAGGTGGGGGTAGAACGGATTCATGCCATTATTACCTCGTTGAAAAATTTTGCCCGCCTCGATGAAATGGGCATGAAATCCGTCAATCTTCATGAGGGGATTGATAGTACCTTAATGGTCTTACAAAATCGCCTTCGCGGTCACGGAAAACGACCGGATATTGCCTTGGTCAAACAGTACGGGGATATTCCCAAGGTGACCTGCTATGCCAGTCAAATCAACCAGGTTTTGATGAATGTCTTGGACAATGCGATCGATGCCATTCAGGAGCGTCTTAAACAACAAGCCGACCCCCCACCTGAAATCCATATTTCCACCCGCTGTCTTGGCGAGGATAGGATATCCATCATCCTAGAAGACAATGGAACTGGGATTCCTGATACAGTTCAAGGGCAAGTCTTTAACCCATTTTTTACGACAAAAGTTGTGGGACAAGGAACGGGACTCGGGTTATCTATTGCCTATCAAGTTATTCATGAAACCCACGGAGGACAAATTCATATCAACTCTCAACCCGGACAGACTCAATTTGAAATTCAACTCCCCCATAAACCACCCCCCATCCATTCAACATGACGCGTGCTAAAGAATCATTAGAGCGAATAGCGAATTTGCTAAACAACGCCAAGCAACTTCCTAAACTAGACGTTGCTCAACCAACTTTTTTCGAGATAACAGGATACCCACATCTAGAAAATGTTAGTAGCAACGTTTTAGCATTTTTGCTATATGATTTCAGAAGGGATGGTAAGTTACGGCAGTTTCAGTCTTGTCTGATTGCTCCCTGATTGACTCTATTGCGATCTCCAAGACTTGGTGATCCCAACCCTAGATGGCAATCGATAGATTTAAGCTCGTCGCAGTCCAGGGAACTGGGTTAATCACGTCCGTTTCTAGTTGACGCTCCCGTAAACAGTCTTGGAACTCTTCTGGGGTTCCCGAGGCCTTGAGAATCGACACCAATAGCCCCTCAAAATTCACATCTCCCCCGGCAGCAGTCGGTAAAATGTATTGGGGCTTAATCCATTCCACCAATTCCAGGGCGCTCTCTTTGCCCTTGATAAACGGACCCACCAGGGGAAGTTCAATGTTCACCAACGGGGCGATCGCCACGTCAATCGGGGGTAGATCTTTCAATAAACGACTATGATTGCCATGTGGCTCGTAATACAGGGAGATTCCTGTGTGTAAATCACTGATGACGTAGGCATTTTCCACCGTTGTGGGGCCAATGGGCGAACCGGGGAAGGCTTGGATTTGCAGGCGATCGCCCCAGGTGTAAATCTGCCGCTGGGATAGAGCGACCACATCCTCATAGCCTAACCCCCGCGCCACCTTAGCTGCACCCGCCGATCCCACGACCGGTAAGCTTCGCGGCAGTTGTTCTAAGGTTGGCGGATGGGCATGATCCGGCAATCCCTGAGATAATAAAATCAAATCAACATTACCGGGGATCGGCCGTTCAATAGGACGAGTCCCCTTAAATAGCCAAGGACTATTGCCAAAGACCAAGGGCCCCACCAGCCAAGGATCTAAGAGAATCCGACAGCCGTCAAAGTCCAGCAGCCAAGAGTTGCTATCGAGATAGGTCAGTTCCATAGAATTAGATTCATAATTCGTAACATACCCTCTCATTGTAAAGGATTTTTCGAGAAAGGGATAGATGTAGGGACAGTAGTTTCCGTAGTATTACGGAGTTAAGCGACGGATGACCATGATAGGATGGGGGTAGTATAAAATTTAAAGTTTAGATTAGTTTTGAGGTGTTAGCGTAATACCATTACGAAATTAGGTCCAAGTTTAATTCAAGCAAAATTCTTGGCGAGTGCATCGACAGATTTAGGGAAACGCTTGACTTCACCCGCAGGTCACTATGACGATTCAAGAATCCAGGGAACTAAAACACGAGAGCTTGGAGCTGCTGCAACAGTTCCAGAAGACTCCATCTACCGAACTGCGCAACCAACTGGTTCAACTGAACATCGGGTTGGTCCGTAAAGAGGTTCACCATTGGCTCAAACAATGCAACGAGACCTACGACGACCTCCTCCAGGTTGGCTGCTTAGGTCTGATTCGCGCCATTGAGCGTTTTGAGATGAGTAAAGGTCATGCCTTTAGCTCCTTCGCCATCCCCTACATCCGAGGCGAAATCCAGCATTACTTACGCGATCGCAGTCCCTCAATGCGAGTGCCTCGCCAATGGTTGACGCTACATCGCCAAGCCAAAAAGGTCATCCGCCAGCTCAACAGTGAACTGAAGCGGACGCCCACAGACGAAGAAATTGCCGACGCTCTCGATATTCCCGTGAGCGAATGGCTTGACATCCAACTGGCCCTGCAAAATCGCTCTCCCCTGAGTTTAGATGCCCCCGTCGCCGAAGCCGAGGATCAGGGAAGCTCCCTTGGCGCAACGGTGACCGATCGCCAATATCGCAGTTTCCAACTGGCCGAAGAAGATCGGATTCTCCTACAACAAGGCCTGGCCAAACTCGAATCAGGAACCTGTAAGGTCCTGGAATTTGTCTTCCTGCAAGACCTCACCCAGAAAGAAACCGCTGATCGCATGGGAATCAGTGCCGTCACCGTCTCTCGCCGAGTCAAGAAAGGACTCAGCACCCTGCAACGGATTATGCAGGAGAATGATCGCTAATCCTAGATCCCGACCCAGACCCCCATCAAGACTGGGTAACCCGGCCAGCACAAGTTCAAAATTCTTTACCATAATGGAGGGAGACGTGTCTCAGGCACATCTCTCTCCATTTTTGTTGAGTTCCCCGCTTCAGCCACAATGACCCTAACCCCAACCCAATCCTCATCCCGAGCCGCCGAACGCTTGCAGCAGCAGCGAGAATTTTTCGCCAGTGGCCAATCCCAGGATGTCAACGTTCGCCTCGAACAACTCAAACGGCTAAAAGAAGCCATCCAGGAGTATAGCGCGGCCATTGTCGAAGCCGTCTATGCCGACTTGGGTCGTCCAGAATTTGAGGCGTACTTTGAAATTGCGGCCATCGCCGAAGTCAATCATGCCATCAAACATCTTAAATCCTGGGTCAAACCCCAATCCATCCGCACCGGCCTCGATCAGTTTCCCTCCCGAGGGCGTATCTACCCCGAA
The DNA here is from genome assembly GCA_020386575.1 of Phormidium sp. PBR-2020. GTDB lineage: Bacteria > Cyanobacteriota > Cyanobacteriia > Cyanobacteriales > Geitlerinemataceae > Sodalinema. Next base: position 3,442,910 of record CP075902.1, read on the forward strand.
CCCCTAGGAGTGGTGCTGATTATCTCCCCCTGGAACTATCCCTTCCAACTCAGTATTAGTCCCTTAGTGGGGGCGATCGCCGCCGGAAACTGCGCCATCGTCAAGCCCTCAGAACTCTCCCCCCACACCTCCCGCGTCATCCGAGAGTTAATCGAAGCCACCTTTGACCCCGCTTATATTAGCTGCCTAGAAGGGGGCGTCGAGACCAGCCAAGACCTGCTGGCCCAACGCTTCGACCATATTTTCTTCACCGGTAGCACTCGCATCGGCAAAATCGTCATGGAGGCCGCCGCCCAACATCTGACCCCCGTCACCCTGGAATTGGGGGGAAAAAGCCCCTGTATCGTCGATGCCGAGGTGAACCTCCCCGTCGCCGCCAAACGGCTCACCTGGGGCAAATTTGTCAACGCCGGGCAAACCTGCATCGCCCCCGACTATATCCTGGTCGATCGCCGCCGCAAAGACGAACTCTTAACCCATATCAAAGGCTATATTCAAGAGTTCTTCGGCGAGAATCCAGCCGAGAGTCCCGACTTGGGGCGTTTAGTGAGTGAACAGCACTTCGATCGCGTCGCCTCCTTCCTCAATAACGGAACCGTGGTGGCGGGGGGAACCTGCGATCGCCCCCAACGCTACATCGCGCCCACCGTTCTGGATGGGATTACCTGGGATGATCCGATTATGCAAGAGGAGATTTTTGGACCCATTCTGCCGGTGTTAACCTATGACCGCCTTGACGAGGCGATCGCCCAAATTAACGCTCGCCCGAAACCCCTGGCCCTCTATATCTTCTCCAACCGTAAATCGGTGCAACAGCAAGTCCTACAACAAACCTCTTCAGGGGGAGCCTGTGTCAATGACACCATCATGCAGTTAGCCGTCCCCGAATTGCCCTTTGGAGGAGTCGGTGCCAGTGGTTTGGGCCAGTATCATGGAAAAGCCAGTTTTGATTGCTTCTCCCATTACAAGAGCGTGCTGCACAAAGGCCTTTGGTTTGACCTCAACTGGCGTTATGCCCCCTATGCAGGCAAACTTGGACTAATTAAACGAGTCATCGGTGTTTAACTGCCTCAATTATGGAGACTCCCCAACCCCCCAACTCCCAACAACTGACCCAAAATGTCAGCCAATGGCTACAAGAGATTAGCCAACTTAAACAGCAACTCGAAGACGCCCAGACTGCGATCGCCCAGGCACAACAACAGGGCGAACATTGGCGATCGCTCTATAGCCGAGAAGCCGAACAACGTCGCCAAGATGTGCAACGGGGACACGAGCGTATCGCCGAACTCGAAACGCGCCTGCAAGCGCGACAATCCCCTGCCAACGGCTCCGAAGACGAGCGTCGCCGTCAACGTCAAGAATCTTTAGATGGCTTAGATATCAGTCAACTCCAACAGCAAGTTCTTGACCTGTCCCTAGAGCGCGATCGCCTGCTGAACCAAGTTGAAACCTTAGAAGAGACCCTTGAGGGCGAACAACACAACCATCAAAAAACCCGAACCGAACTAACCGGGGCCCTCGCCGACGCCATCTCCCTACTCTCCAAAGCCAAAGGAACTCCCCCATCAGCGTCATAACATCCCAAGCCGCCAGAACTCCCATTGGCGTGACGGGGACATCTGAGGCTCTCCCACACCCGACCTATCATCCTTAAACCCAGCCACCATCATGGGTTTGAAAGCTCTACTGCCCATCATTGCCATTATCATCGGCGCCCTGCTGCCCCAACTGGCTTACTTCGGTGACGCCATTCGTCCGCTGTTGATGGCATTATTATTCACCACCTTCATTCACCTCAACCTGCATCAGGTCTGGCAACACCTACGCCCCCAAGCCCTCTGGATTGCCATCGCCAACATTGCCATTGCCCTAGCTTGGTATGCCCTCTTGATGCCCCTCGACATCAGCCTGGCTCGCCTGTACTTCATCACCGCCATCGCCCCAACCGCCGCCGCCGCCCCAGCCGTCATCAGTCTTCTCGGTCGGAACATCGAATATGTGACCGTTTCCGTCATCCTAACCAATAGCCTGGTGGCCCTGTCCATTCCCCTCTTCAGTAGCTGGCTCTTCGAGGGCGATCGCAGCGCCGATCCCCTGCCCATGTTACAGTCCGTGGCCCTATTACTCGCCGTGCCTCTCCTGCTGGCCCAACTCTGGAAACAACTTCCCCAATCTTGGCAAGCCGCCATCAACTGGCGCCGTGTTTCCCTGTACATCTGGGTTGTTCTCCTCACCCTAGCCAGTGCCACCGCCAATGACTTTATCCGCCAAGACAGCGCCCTGTCTACCCTCAGCATCGCCGCGATCGCCTGTCATGCCCTAATTATCTGCGTCGTCAACTTTAGCCTGGGACGATGTCTCGGCCGCTGGATTCATCGGGGACAACTCGCCCGAGAAGTCAGTCAATCCCTCGGCCACAAAAACACCATGTTTGCCGTCTGGTTTATCCTGGCCTTCCTCAATCCCAGCTTTGCCCTCGGGCCGATGTTCTACATCGTTTTTCAAAACCTCTACAATGCTTACCAGATCGTGACCGCCGCCAAGGAAATCCCCTCCTAAGCGATCGCACAATAAGATAACATTAAAGGATGACCGTTAAAGCGGTTACATCCCATACCATTGCCGGGCATCTACGTCAACATCAAGCCTCAGTCTCCCACAGCAGTACTCAGGTATCTCCCCTGTCCTGCCCTAGGAGAGTTTTCTGTCGTCCGGGTTGCCATTGTGATCACGATTTTTCTGATTCATCCAACTCAAGCTGAACCCATCCGCAGTTGGACCTTTAAGCAAGACGCTGTGGTGCGAGTTGGGCGCTCCAAAGATAACGATGTCGTGATTCACGGTTCTCTCGTTTCCCGCCATCACCTAGAACTTTGGCATCGTCAAGGTCATTGGGAACTGATTAATTTCGGGGCCAATGGCACGTTTGTGGAGGGGCGACCCGTCCATCAGTCACCCGTCAATGATGGTATGGTTGTCCGTCTTGGCTCAACCGGACCACGGCTACAACTGCGCCTCGATTTCCAGCAAAACGAGGTGGCCGCCGGCGATCGCTTGACGGCTCATCCCGTTGACAGTTAATTTCCCGACAGGGCCCGGTTGACCGTCTCAATATGACTTTGAAAATAGGCTTCGCGATTTCCCAGTTGTTGAGCCAGTTGCAGTCCCCGACGAAAGGAGTTGAGAGCCGCCGGGTAGTTTTGCTGCTCTTGTTGAACCTGGCCCATGCGACCATAGGTCATCATCAACCCATACTGATTGCGGGCGATTTCATGGGTTTCAATCTGAGCCTGATAGACCTCTAACGCCGCCTCCCAGTCCCCATAGCGTTCATACAACTGTGCCAGAGCCGTGAGGGCTTCCTGGGCGCGATAAAACTGGAGAGCTTCCCAAGCTAAACGATAGGCCTGTTGATATTGGGCGATCGCCTCATTCGGACGTTCCGAGTTCTGCAAATCCTGACCCACCGAAATTTTCAACGCCGTGACCCGCGCCACATTACCCAGTCCCTGGTAATAAGCAATTAACGCCTGCTTGACCTCAATCGCCTGGTCATAGGCCTGGAGGCGATCGTAAATATAGGCTAACTCCGTCAAATAGACCACCTCACTTTGGCGATCGCCCCGTTGACGGGCCAACCCTCGCAAGGCCTCATAGGCCTGCGCCGCCGCCTCATAATTGAGGTCTTGGAGAGCCGTCTCCCCCAACCGCTGCCAAGCCTCCTCTTGTTTCGCCTCATCTCCCTGCGATCGCGCCCACTCTAACACCACCTCATACAGCTCCAGCGCCGCCGACCGGGCCCCCACCGTCTCATAGGTTCGGGCCAAAGCCATCAACCGCTGTAAATTCGGCGTTTCCACCTCATCGAGTTCCCGCATCTGAATCCGCCGCAACCGTTCCCGCATCACCTGAAGCTGATAAAACTCGTCTTGCTCCCACGCCAATTCCCCCACCCGTTGCAACGCCTGCAATTCCGCCTCCGTCCCTAAAAAGCGTCGTAGGCGTAACTCACGATTCCACAACTCAAACGCCTCACTGACTCGTCCCTCCGAGAACGCCGCCAACGCCTCCGCATTCAGTTGATCTAACCTCGTCGCTAAACTACGCCGTTGCGCCTCCGTTAACCCCGCCTCTCCCCGCCAAACCGCCTCAGGAATCAGCGAATCCACCTCCCCCAACTCCAAAGGATTCGTCGGTAATCCCCGCCGCTGTTGCGCCTGGGCTACCCCATTCCCCAGTCCCAAATTAGACAGGCTAAACCCCAGAGCCAGCAAGGTTAGAGCCTGGGCTGATACAGTAAACAATTGAAGGGCGAACTTAGAACACATAAGCCGGCGTTGACTAGAGGAACGAAAACAAAATGAAACCATGAGTGAAACCGAGATAATCCAGTATATCCAAGCAATCCGACCATCTAACCCAGAGGAGAACAGCCGATGCAGACCGACAGCCGAGTCAGGGGGGTCACAAGACTTCAACCCATTTATCAGCGGATACTACAACTGGCCTTAGTGTGCCTCCTCTTGACCCTCTCTAGTTGTGGCATCCCCCGTATCCAAGCCGAAGATCGACTCTTTTTGCCCCTATCCCTAGAGTTGATCGATGAGTCAGTTCTCCCCAGCCAGGACATTGAGAACACCCGGGTTGGTGGGCTTTCGGCGATTACCTATGATCGCCAAACCGGGAACTACTATGCCTTATCCGATGATCGGGGCTTCGTCTCTCCGGCTCGATTTTATACATTATCGATCGACATTGGCGGTGACGATCCGGATCTGTTCCAGATTCGCAAGATCACCATTGAGGATGTCACCCTCCTGCGAGATGAGGCCGGAGAACTGTTTCCACCCGGAACCATCGACCCGGAAGGGATTGCCCTCTCTCCTGATCGCACCCTCTTTATTGCCAGTGAGGGAGTCTCGCAAGATGGGATTCCTCCCTTCGTCGATGAATTTGATTTAACCAGCGGCCGACGCTTACGGGCCCTGCCAATTCCCGATTATATGATTCCCGATGCGGCCGGTTCAGAACAAACCCTGGGGGTTCAGAATAATCTCGGCTTTGAATCCCTCACCATTGGCGGTGTGGGAACTGGGGAACCCTACCGGGTATTCGCTGCCACCGAATCGGCGTTATTACAAGATTTACCTTGGCTAGAAGAGCAACGACAACAGGCCCCCGCCAACAATCCCGTTCCCCTCACGACGCGGCTGTTGCATTATGTGGTGGTGGAAAATCGCGCCCAGGTGGTGGCAGAACACCTCTATCCCCTCGACGAGCCACCCTCCCTGTTGACGGTGAATAATGGCTTAGTGGAACTGCTGTCCCTCGATGGGGCCAATGCCCTGCGATCCGCTCCTGGGGGCTATTTCCTCAGTTTAGAACGCACCTTTGGCGCCGAAGGGTTTGGAGCGAAGCTATTTCAGATGGCGATCGCCTCTGCTAGCGATATCTCGACCCTAACCTACCTACAAGGGGAATCGAAAGACTTTCAACCGGTACAAAAACAACTCCTGTTAAACCTCAATCATCTTGAGGGATTTCGTCCCGATAACCTCGAAGGAATGACCTTTGGCCCCCGACTCCCCGACGGTTCTCAGAGTCTCATCCTAGTCAGTGATGACAATTTCCGAGACAATCAAGTCAACCAGTTTGTACTACTGCGACTCACCTCCCAACGTTAGGGTCTCAGTCGCAAAATTGGCTCAGAATTGACAGGGGGGCCTGAATCTCGGAAAATTGATCCCGATTAATCCAAGCCCAAAGACGGCGATCGGTTTGCGCCCCTACATGGTTCTAGGGCACAAGGGTAAACCCCATGGCCTTCTTCTTCCCCTACTGCCCCTTGCCCCTTGCCTCTTGCCCCTTGCCCCTTGCCTCTTGCCTCTTGCCCCTTGCCTCTTGCCCCTTGCCCCTTGCCTCTTGCCTTCTTCCCCCATGACAAATTCTGACGATATCACAACCCTCGCTCGCTGGATGGCTTCAGATTTTAGCAATCAACAGCAAGCCTTCGACAATCCGCCCTTATTTGCCCATGTTCGGGCCTGTTTGCGTCCCTTACCCTCAGATAAATTTGGTGGAATTAGCTTCTATCTCGAACAGGCCTATCAATATGCCCTAAATCGTCCCTACCGCACGCGGGTATTGATGCTCAAACAGGAGGATGGGGGGTTGATTATCGAGAATTATGCCATCGAGAATGCCGAGGAGTTGTTTGGCGCGTCACGAGAACCCCATCGTTTGCAATCCCTAACCCCCGAACGCTTAACGCGTCTGTGTGGCTGTAACTTTGTGGTGGAACGTCAGGAGACTAGTTTTACTGGGGTCGTGGAACCGGGGAATCAGTGTTGTGTGGAACGAAACGGGCAAAGCACCTACCTTGACAGTCGCTTTGAAATCAGCGAACATCACTTCCGAACCCTCGATCGCGGACGCAATCCTGAGACCGGCGAACGGGTTTGGGGGTCAATTGCTGGGGCCTTTGAGTTTGAGCGGGTGACCAGCTTTGCTCACGAACTGGCGTTGTAGTCTCAGTTGTCGTCTCAGTTACAGTGGGGCGATCGCCTGGGAACGTCGCAAATTCGCACCATCGGCAGATCTTACCGTTGAGCCACCGAGTCCGGTGTCGCAAGGTACACCAAACCTGGTAGATTTAGCGAGTATCAGCTCAGCAATCGTATAACAAACCACAAGATGAAAGTACTTGTTATTGGCGGTGACGGTTACTGCGGATGGGCAACGGCGCTCTATTTGTCCAATCGCGGTCACGACGTTGCAATCCTTGACAGTTTAATCCGTCGTCATTGGGATTCCCAGCTACAAATTGAAACCCTAACTCCTATTGCCCCCATTCAGCGTCGGCTGCAACGCTGGTATGAACTGACGGGAAAACGCATTGAGTTGTTTCTGGGCGACATCAATGATTATCCCTTCCTGAGTCAGGCCATGCACCAGTTTGAACCCGAGGCGGTGGTTCACTTTGGCGAACAGCGTTCGGCGCCCTTCTCGATGATCGATCGCGAACACGCGGTTCTCACCCAAGCCAACAACGTCATTGGCAACCTCAACCTTCTCTATATTCTCAAAGAAGACTTCCCCGATTGCCATCTGGTGAAACTGGGAACTATGGGTGAGTACGGAACCCCCAATATCGATATTGAGGAAGGCTACATCACCATCGAACATAATGGTCGCAAGGATACCCTGCCTTATCCCAAACAGCCCGGTAGCTTTTACCACCTCAGCAAAGTTCACGACAGCCACAACATCCAGTTTGCCTGCAAAATCTGGGGCTTACGGGCCACCGATTTGAACCAGGGAATTGTTTATGGGGTGCTGACGGAAGAGACGGGCATGGATGAATTGCTGGTCAACCGTCTTGACTATGATGGTGTCTATGGAACCGCTCTCAACCGCTTCTGTATTCAAGCGGCGATCGGTCATCCCCTGACGGTGTATGGTAAAGGCGGACAAACCCGCGCTCTGCTCGATATTCGAGACACTGTTCGTTGTATCGAGATTGCCGTGGAAAATCCCGCCAATCCTGGTGAGTTCCGTGTCTTCAACCAGTTTACGGAAATGTTCAGTGTGGCTGACTTAGCCCTGAAAGTGCAACAAGCCGGTTCGGCGTTGGGCTTAAAAGTCAGCATTGATAATCTGGAGAACCCTCGGGTTGAACTCGAAGACCATTATTTCAACGCCAAAAACACGAAACTCATTGATTTGGGCTTACAACCTCATAACCTGTCTGACTCGCTGCTGGATTCGTTGCTTAACTTTGCTGTCAAGTACCAAGATCGGGTGGATAAAGACCAAATTCTCCCGAAAGTGCGCTGGCGGCGTTAAGGCCCGATGTCTCTCCAGGGTAAGCAGCAAGGTAGCTTTGTGGGCAGTCCCCAGGATTGCCCCGCCTGGTTCTCCTATCCCCTCATCCCGTTAGAGTACCTATGCGTATTGCTCTTTTTACTGAAACCTTCCTGCCGAAAGTCGATGGCATTGTCACTCGCTTGCGGCATACTGTAGAACATCTCCAGCGTTTGGGTGATGATGTTCTGGTGATCTCCCCCGATGGCGGACTGACGGAATATAAGGGAGCCAAAATTTTTGGTGTTCCGGGGTTCCCACTGCCCCTCTATCCTGAACTGAAGTTGGCGGTTCCCAATCCCTCAATTCGCCCGGTGTTAGAAGACTTTAAGCCGGATTTGATTCATGTGGTAAATCCGGCGGTGTTGGGGTTGGGGGGACTCTACTACGCTAAATCGATGAATGTGCCGCTGGTGGCTTCCTACCATACCCATTTGCCTCAATATCTACAGCATTATGGATTGGGAATGTTTGAGGAGGTGTTATGGGGGCTGCTGCGATCGGCCCATAATCAGGCTCAGTTAAATCTTTGTACCTCCAGTATTATGGTGCAGGAGTTGAGTTCCCATGGCATCGAACGCACGGATTTATGGCAGCGTGGGGTGGATACGGAGATGTTCCAGCCGAGTTTGGCTAGCCAGAAGATGCGATCGCGCCTCAGTGATGGACATCCTGATGCACCTTTGTTGCTGTATGTGGGCCGACTCTCGGCAGAGAAAGAGATTGAGCAAATTCGTCCGGTGTTAGAGTCGATTCCCAATGCTCGTCTGGCCTTAGTGGGCGGTGGCCCCCATCGGGAAACCTTAGAAGCCCATTTCGCGGGAACGGCCACCCAGTTTGTGGGCTATTTACAAGGGTTGGAGTTGGCCTCCGCCTATGCCTCGGCCGATGCCTTTGTCTTCCCTTCGCGCACGGAAACCCTCGGCTTAGTCTTGCTCGAAGCCATGGCCGCTGGCTGTCCGGTGGTGGCGGCGGGAACCGGTGGTATTCTCGATATTGTCACCGATGGCAAAAATGGCTATTTGTTCGATCCTGCCGATGACCAAGGAGCTGTAGTGGCGACTCAACGCCTGTTAGCCAATCAAGACGAACGGGAAACCCTGCGCCTGAATGCCCGCCAGGAAGCAGAACGCTGGGGCTGGAATGCCGCCACGCAACAGTTACAGCAGTTCTATACTCAAGTGGTGGCGGGACGGCCACTGGTGTCTGTTGCCTAGCACATTCTGAATGAATTGTCAAGTCCCAAACGTTTGTCGAGTTTGCCGATCGCCCCGAGTTGTGTTTTTTCAGACTGTGGGCGATCGCCACTATTGGCGCTGTGAGCATTGTCAGGCCACCTTTTTGGCAGCAGAACAGTTACCCGAAGCGGACTTTGAGCGAAAACGTTACGAGCTGCATGAGAACGACCCCAACGATGAAGGCTATCGTGAGTTTCTCAATCGCTTGGCGGAACCGCTGCTGTCGCGGCTGCCCCCCCATCAACAAGGACTAGACTATGGCTGCGGTCCGGGACCCGCTTTAGCCCAAATGCTAGAAGAAGCGGGACATTCCATGGCCCTCTATGACCCCTTCTTTTTCGGCGATCGCACCCCCCTACAACAGACCTACAACCTCATCACCTGTAGCGAAGTCGTCGAGCATTTCCACCATCCCGCCTTAGAATTTGACCAACTCACCCGCCTCCTCAAGCCGGGGGGCTGGCTGGCTATCATGACCAGTTTTCAGACCGATGACCGGGCCTTCGCCAACTGGCATTACCGCCGCCATCCCACCCATGTCACCTTCTATCGCCAAGATACGTTTGACGTGATCGCCCAACAGTGGGGCTATCACTGTGAAATTCCTCGGCGTAACGTCGTCCTGCTGCGCAAACTCTAGGGCCAGACAAGCCTCCCCTCTTAGATTACCCCTCTCCCACGAGACCCGATCCTGGCAACGGGCAGTAAATGATCTGCAAATGAGTCCCCCAAATTTGCCTTCTGGAGTGTTATCGGATACACTTTGACAGTCTTCTGGAAAATCTTAATAAAAATTACAACTTCAGGATTCATCTGCCTTGTTCCTAAGCCAGGCCCCGACATCTATATAATCCATGCAATTACTCCCTAGACCCTATACCCTCACCATCAGGCGATCCGGACAACGTCCTTTCGTGATTGTGGTGGGGCTGCCCCTGAGACTGGCGATCGCCACCTTAGGAACCCTAATGGCGGGAGGGATAGGACTCGCAGGACTGCAAGTTTGGCAACGCGATCAAGCCAACCGAGCCGAACTCGATCGCCGGGCCGAAGAAATTCTCGAACAGGTCGAAGGCCTCGAAGCCCAAGTCGAAGAACTCAAAGAACGCTCCGGGATGTCAGACGACCCCCCAGACTATCGAGAACTCGGACAAGGGGGTCCCGTCCTGCGTCCCCTGAACGCCGCAGAACTCCTGAGCAACGCTGAAACCCATGTCAGCCGCCTAACCGAAGACCTCAGCGATCGCGTGCAGCCGGCCTTGGAAAATGTCTTAGAACAGGAAAAAGCCATTCCCCAGGGCCTGCCCCTCAAAGTCTCCACTCAGATCACCTCTAAATTCGGCAAACGGCAAAACCCTTTCGGCTTCGGCAAAGAATTTCATAACGGCCTTGACTTTGCCGGCGATCCCGGCGATCCCGTCATCTCCACCGCCTCAGGCATCGTGACCCATGCCGGTTGGGGAGGAGGCTATGGTAAGTACGTAGAAGTCGATCATGGCAACGGCTATATCACTCTTTATGCTCACCTGTCCGAAATTTCCGTAGAATGGGGAGAAGAGGTCGAGCGTGGCGATCTCGTGGGCTTAGTCGGCAGTACTGGACGTTCCACTGCCCCCCATTTGCACTATTCTATTTTTGAGGACAACGAGGCGATCGATCCACAACCGTTTCTTGTCCGGCGTTCCGGTTTAACTCGGGCCCCGCTTCCCAACGAATCAGAAGCCCCCGTCACGGCACGGGTCGCCAATTAACCAAGTTTGCTCAACAGGATAACTACCCTATGACTGCTACACAAACCAAATTTCCCATTGACTTGGGAGCCTACAAACCCCTAAAACTAGACCCCAAGGTTAAAACCCTAACCGATGAGCAACGGGCAACCCTAAAAGCCAACATCCAATTGATGCGGGATGCCATCATCTTCTTCACCGCCACCGGTGCTGCTCGCGGTGTTGGTGGCCATACCGGCGGACCTTACGACACCGCCCCAGAAGTGGCCATCCTGGATGCCTTTTTCCGAGGTAGCCCCGAAGGATTTGTGCCCATCTTCTTCGACGAAGCCGGACACCGGGTGGCCACCCAATATCTCATGGCGGCCCTCTATGGTGACCTACCCGCCGAACAACTGGTGCGCTATCGCGAAGCCCACGCCAAACTCCCCGGCCACCCCGAACTCGGACTAACCCCCGGTGTTAAGTTCAGTTCCGGTCGTCTGGGCCATATGTGGTCTTACGTGAACGGGGTGGCGATCGCCAACTCCCCCAAAGTTGTCTGCTGTCTCGGGTCTGACGGCTCCCAACAAGAAGGCAACGATGCCGAAGCCGCCCGCTTTGCCGTCGCCCAAAACCTCAACGTTAAACTCTTCGTCGATGACAACGATGTCACCATCGCCGGTCATCCCTCCGACTATCTCCCCGGGTTCAGCGTCGCCCAAACCCTCAAAGGTCATGGCTTAACCGTCCTCGAAGGAGACGGCGAAGACATCGACGACCTCTATGGTCGGATGTGCGACGCCATCACCGCCACCGGTCCTGTGGCCGTGGTCAATACCCGCAAAATGGCCGTCGGCATCGAAGGCATCGAAGGCTCCACCCATGGCCACGACGTGATCCCCGTCGATGCCGCCCTCACCTACCTCAAAGCTCGCGGTCAAGATGCGGCCGTTAGCTTCCTCGAAGGGATTGAGAAACCCAAAAACCCCAACACCTATCTTGGTTCAGGGGACAAACTCGGCTCCAACCGTAACGTCTTCGGTCAAACCGTCGCCAAAATCCTTTCAGGAATGGATGCCGACACCCGTAAAAAGAGTGTTCTCTGCGTCGACAGCGACCTCGAAGGCTCCTGTGGCCTAGCCCACATCCGCGAAGCTGCCCCCGAAATCTACGTCAGTGGCGGGATTATGGAGCGCAGCAACTTCTCCGCCGCCGCCGGCTTCGGCATGGAAACCGGCAAACAGGGGATTTTCGGAACCTTCAGTGCATTTCTAGAGATGTGCATCTCGGAAATCACCATGGCCCGCCTCAACTACTCCAACGTTCTCTGCCATTTCTCCCACTCCGGGATTGACGACATGGCCGACAACACCTGCCACTTCGGCTTGAACAATATGTTCGCCGACAATGGTTTAGATGACGGCTATGAAACCCGTCTCTACTTCCCCGCCGATGCCGCACAAATGACAGCAGTGGTGAACAAAGTCTTCAGCGACCCCGGCTTACGCTTTGTCTTCTCCACCCGCTCAAAAGTCCCCAACATCCTCGACAGCGACGGCAACGACTTTTTCGGTGAGAACTACGAGTTCACCCCCGGTAAAGATGAAGTCATCCGCGAAGGAACCGCCGGTTACGTGGTCAGCTTCGGGGAAGGCCTCTATCGCGCCTTAGATGCCGTCGAACGCCTCAAGCAAGAGGGCATTGACGTGGGCTTAATCAACAAACCCACCCTCAATGTTGTGGACGAAGAGATGATGACCAAGTTAGGCAATTCTCCCATGGTCTTAGTGGTAGAAGCCTTCAACCGCCGCACCGGTTTAGGCAGCCGCTTCGGCAGTTGGTTATTAGAACGGGGCTTCTCGCCCAAATTCGCCTTCCTCGGAACCCATGAAGAAGGCTGTGGCGGTCTCTGGGAACAATTCCCCCACCAAGGCATTGACTCTGCCGGCATCGTCGCCAAAGTCAAAGAACTCGCCAGCTAAGGCGGTATCTATCTCCTGGGAGAGGTAGGGGTTGGGGTATACCAGCCAGAAGAGGGCGAACAGCCGTTCGCCCCTACATTTTCCTCCTCCCCCTCCTCTTCCTCTGTGTCCTCTGTGACTCTGTGGTTGACCCGTTCCCTGTTCCCTTCCCCTAACCATCCCGCAACACATACCCCACACCCCGCACCGTCTGAATCAATCGCTTATCCCCTTCATTTTCGATTTTCAGGCGTAAATAGCGGATATAGACTTCAATCACATTAGACTCCCCCATAAACTCATAGCCCCAGACATTTTCCAGGATTTGTTCACGGGTTAGCACTTCTCGGGGATGTTCCATCAGATACTTGAGGAGTTCAAACTCCTTCATCGTTAAATCGATCGCCCGTTCCCCGTTACCATTCCCCACACGTCCACCGCGAAAGGCTTGGCGAGTGGGTAAGTCTAACATCAGATCAGCGAAGCGTAACTGATTGGTATCAGGATGTTCTGGCTTGAGATAAAACGCCACCATCTTGAGAAATTCATAGGAACGGTAGGGCTTGATCACATAGTCATCGGCCCCTGCTTCGAGACAGGCCACACGGTCTTCGAGGGTATCACTGGCTAACATCATCATCACCACGGCGCGATTGCCGATGCTGCGCAGATGCTTACACAGCCATAAGCCAGAATTTCCAGGGAGAATGCGGTTAATGGCAATCAACCCCGGTTGCATTTCCTCAACCTGATGTAAGCCATGATTGGCTTCATGGGCGATCGCCACTTCATAGCCAGCTTCCTGTAAATCCAAAGCAATCCGTTGGGCCAGGGTTGTATCGGGTTCAACCACCAAAACCGAGGATTGCAACTCTAAGGTGACAGTATCCATAACAGTAACGTTAAAACAATCGATACGGGGCAATGACGAATCGCCCTTAGCCAATGGCCGTGAGGTTGAGGGATTGACGGCTATCCCTTAAAACCGAAAACCCGGCGTTAATCAAGAACACCGGGCCAAGCAACTCTTATACCATGGGGTTAAGAACCACTCGACAGGGAACGGGGTAAGCGTCCCCCATTCACCGCATCCCGGAACTCTTCCACATCCGGGCCATAATCAATCGGGAGAACCGCAACAATGTTCTCATGGGGACGAGGGATAATCACCCAAGACTCTAACGTTGCCCCATACGTCCGTTCCACGGCGGCAATTCCGGCATCCATAGCCGTTTTCACCTCGGACACATCCCCACGGATATTAATGTTAAAGCGGGCGCTTCCCACCCGGATATAGCCCACAAGCGTCACTCGTCCGGCCTTCACCATCGCGTCGGCGGCCGCCATAACGCCAGGAAATCCTTTCGTTTCAATTGATCCTACTGCCTGCTGTGTCACGGTTCATCTCCTAAATTTGGCACGTTTGGGGCATCATGACCCCCAGTTAAAAGGTTTATACTTGAAGCGGTTTTATCCCAGCGCCATGTTGAAGCTGATTAAAGCTCAATGTAGCGATGTCCGGTCATCCGACCTCACCCAGTTGGAGAATTATCGATCATCTCCCATGGTCATGGCAAGGGAACCGAGCGCATTCATCGGAAGGGTTCACTCGTTTCTGTATAGTCAATTGGCAAAACAGACACGACATTCTCAGGTGGGTTGGGGACAATATAGTGAGACATTATCTTGCCCCCAAATGTTTTTTCAACGGCAGTTAAACCTGCCTCCATTGCTGCCTTGACTTCTGAAACTGGACCGCGAAAGGCGATCGCAAATTGACCACTTTCAGCCTTGTCAAAATAAACCAGCGTCACGCGGGCAGCTTTCACAGAAGCATCAGCTGCCGCTAAAATGGAGGGAAACCCCAAGCTTTGAATCATACCGACGGCAACGGGCATCAGATAAAGCGTCCTCGTAGCATTAGATTGGGCTACCCTATTGTACAAGCTAACTGTACCCAACTGTACAACTGAACCGACCCAAGTTACGATTAGGAGCGAGAATGATAAAAAACGTAAAGTTTCTTGACCCAGATGAAGCTTCGCATCGGCAACGGCTATGACATTCACCGTCTGGTAGAAGGACGGCCTCTGATTCTCGGGGGGGTAGTTCTTCCCCATGAACGTGGACTCGACGGCCATAGTGATGCCGACGTGCTAACCCATGCCATTATGGATGCCATGCTCGGCGCACTCAGCCTGGGAGACATTGGCCATTACTTCCCCCCCACCGACGAACAATGGCGCGGGGCCAACAGTCTCACCCTCCTGCAACAAGTCAACCGCCTCATCCACAAGAAAGGCTGGACCATTAGCAATCTCGACAGCGTTATCATTGCTGAACGGCCCAAACTCAAACCCCATCTTCAGGCTATGCAGGAAAACCTAGCTGATACCCTAGACCTAGACCGAACACTCATCGGCATTAAAGCCACCACCAACGAAAAACTCGGTCCGATAGGACGAGAAGAAGGAATCGCGGTTCATGCGGTGGTGTTGCTGAGTGCCCTGGATTCCTAAGCATCCCCCTGCGATCGGTTAGCCTAGAGATTCCCGTCCATTGTTGCTCCTGATTATGTTTGTCTTAACTCCCTTTTCGCCGCGTCTGCACCCGCTTCGTCGCCTCCTCAGCCTGGGGATGCTGGCCCTGGTGCTGCTGTTCGGATTGAGTAGCTGTCAGATTGAACGGTTCCGGGTTCGCGCAGCCGATGGGAGTCAGATTATTCTGGGACAACTCAGTGATCCAAAAACCTTTAACGCGGCGTTGAGTCAGGAGTCTCCCAATGTCTTTTCCTATATTTATGACGGACTGGTGACCTCCGATGGGGTGACGGCGGAGGTGATTCCTGAATTGGCGGAGTCTTGGGAAACCTCGGAGGATAACCTGCGGCTGGTGTTTACTCTACGAGAAGGATTACGCTGGTCTGATGGAGAACCCCTAACCGCCGATGATGTAGTCTTTACCTTCAACGACATTTACTTTAACCGCCGCATTCCCAGTTCAACCCGTGATGTATTGCGAGTTGGCGAGAGTGGGGAGTTTCCTACCATTCAAAAACTGGACGATCGCCGTATTGAAGTCCTCCTTCCTGAACCCTTTGCCCCAATTCTGAGAACTCTGGGATCGCCGATTCTGCCGGAACATATTTTACGGCCGGCGGTTGAGGATGTAAATGAGGAGGGAGAACCCCGTTTTAATACCATGTGGGGAACCAATACCCCTCCAGAAGAGATTATTAGCAATGGCCCCTATCGCCTGAGTCAATATATGCCGGGCCAGCGGGTTCGCTTTGAACGCAATCCCTACTATTGGGATGAAGACGAGGACGGAACCCCCAGACCCCATATTCGCAGTGTTGTCTGGCAAGTGGTGGAAAATCAAGACACTCAATTGTTACAATTTCGGTCTGGGGGCTTGAGTTCGATTACCGTTAATCCTCCCTATTTTTCTCTCTTGAAACAAGAAGAAGAACGGGGCAACTTCACCATTTATGAAGACGGTCCACAGATGGGGACTACGTTTATTTCTTTTAACCTTAACCGAGGTCAAAATCCCAACGGCCGTCCTTTAGTTGACCCGATTAAATCCAAATGGTTTAATACCCTGGCCTTTCGTCAAGCGGTAGCCCATGCGATTGATCGCGAGACGATGATCAATAGTATTTATCGGGGCTTGGGAGAACCGCAAAATTCACCGATTTCGATTCAAAGTCCCTATTATCTCTCCCCGGATGAAGGACTACCCACCTACGAATATGATTTGGATAAAGCGCGGGAACTCTTGCTAGAAGCCGGTTTCCAATATGACGCTCGCGGCCGTTTATTGGATGAGGACGGGAACCGGGTGCAGTTTGAACTGATTACCAATGCCGGAAACCAGACTCGGGAAGCGATTGGGGCGCAAATTCGCCAAGATTTAAGCCAGATTGGCATTCAGGTTAATTTCACCCCCATTGACTTTAATAACTTGGTCAATCGACTCAATAATACTCTCGACTGGGAGTGCCATTTGATTGGCTTTACGGGAGGAGTTGAACCCCATGGAAATTTGACCATTTTTGCTGTGGATGGTCGTTTACATAGTTTTAATCAAAATCGCGATGATCCCCCCCTAGAAGGACGAGTGGTGGAAGATTGGGAGCGAGAAATCGAATCCCTCTATATCCAAGGGGCCCAGGTTTTTGGGGATGAGGAACGCAAAGAAATTTATGGACAAGCCCAGATTTTAGTCCAGGAAAATCTGCCGTTTATCTATTTAGTCAATCCTCTGTCGATGGCGGCGGTACGCAATACGATTCAAGGAACTCAGTATTCGGCAATTGGTGGGGTGTTCTGGAACCTACCTGAACTGACGATTGAGGACTAGGTGGGGATGGACTCAGAAGCCTTGCAAACACTCCTACAGGCGGTGGCGAGGGGGGACGTCGCGCCGGAGTTGGCTCTTGACAAAATCCAAGAAATAGGCTATGAGCCAGTGGGAGAGTTTGCCAAGATTGATCAGCAACGGCGTGAGAGAACCGGCTTTCCCGAAGTGATTTGGGGACAGGATAAAACCCCAGACCAGATTGTGCGGATTATGATGGCCATGGGCGATCGCCCGGGGGTAGTGATGGCGACGCGCATCTCCCCGGAGGCCTATCGTCTGATTCGCGATCGCCTGCGAGAGGTGCGTTACTATCCCCAGGCCCGCATTTGTGCGATCGCCCCTGATCCCCTACCCATCCAATATCGAGGAGTCATCGGCATTGTCAGCGCCGGAACCGCCGATCTCCCAGTGGCCGAGGAAGCGGCCGTCACCGCCGAACTCTGCGGCTTTGAGGTGTTTCGCCTCTGGGATGTAGGGGTAGCGGGAATCCATCGTCTCCTGAGTAACCAGCATCTGCTGAAACGGGCCCATGTCTTAATCGTGGTAGCGGGAATGGAAGGGGCCTTACCCAGTGTGGTGGCAGGGTTAGTGGATGCGCCAGTTGTCGCGGTTCCCACTAGCATCGGCTATGGGGCCAGTTTTGGTGGGTTAGCCCCCCTTCTGACGATGTTAAACTCTTGCGCCACAGGAATCGGGGTGGTGAACATCGACAATGGCTTTGGTGGGGCCATGTTAGCGGGGCAAATTCTACGAACTGGGGACACCCTCAATCGCCTAAACCATTAAGAATTAGACCGATGGGACGCTAACCAAGTCTCCAAGTCCGCCAATTCCCTAAACTCATAGCTAATCTCATTCAAGTCTTCCAATTGCGGGACTGTTAAGGACTCAATTTCGGCTTGCAGTTCGGCGGACAGGGGACCAAAGCGGCGAGTCAAGGGGCGCAAAATCATGGCCCTTGCCTCTCGTTTTTGACCCTGTGCGAGTCCCTGTTCAACCCCCCGTTGCAGAATATCCTGATAAACCACTGATTCTCGCATGACATCCTCCCGAAAAATACTCGCCAGTAACTCTCTGTCAAACCGCAAACCCGCAATGATCTCGGTGCAAGCGGTCATCTCCTGTCGCTGTTGGGTGGCCTCTATTTTAGCTAGTTCCGCCGCCACCTGAGTCAACAAATCTCTCGGCTGTTGAGTTTCACATAACACTGCTAGGGGAAGTAAGGCTGGGTTAGTCAACAGGGGGCCTGGCGGTTGTTCCCAAAGGCGAATCACATTATAACGATGTTGGGTTGTATCACTTTCAAACTGAGTTTCGAACACCGTTGGGTGGTTAGTGGGTTTAAGCCAGATTAGAACCTGTTTGATGGGAATCTGATATTGCCAATACAGCCGTAGCCAATAATTTAACATCCGCAGGGAGATGGGGCGCCCAGAGTCTACCCTAACTTGAAATTCAAGGTGTAAAATCTCAGTCGCCGTCCGCAGAAATGTTACCGAATCCGCTCGAATGGGTTCTAGGCTTAACTCAGTTTTTAAGACTTCGACGGGAGAGGTGACGGTTTTCCCCAACACCCAGCTTGCGAAAGCCTCGGGGTATTGTTCAGCTAAGTATTTACAAAGGTTGTCATAGGACATGGGTTTAGACGTATCAATGGGCGACTGTTGTTTTATTCATCAAGATAACTCGATGCTTGCAGGTGAAACATCTTGGCATAGAGTCCGCGATTCTGTAACAGTTCCGCATGAGACCCCACCTCAATAATACGGTGATTTTCTAACACCACAATGCGATCGGCCATACGAACCGTGGAAAAGCGGTGACTGACAAAAAAGGTCATGCGTCCCTCTGTGAGACGACGGAACCGTTCAAATAACTCCGACTCGGCGATCGCATCCAACGCCGCCGTCGGTTCATCTAAAATCAAAATCGGCGCCGAACTCATAAAGGCCCGGGCCATGCCAATTTTCTGCCATTGTCCCCCCGATAAATCTGTTCCCCCGGCAAAAATTTTACCCAAAATCGTCTCATAGCCTTTATCTAACCCCTCAATCACCTCCGTCGCCCCCCCAGCGGCCGCCGCCGTCTCAATTTGGTCCAAATCATCCCGCCGCGACAAATCCCCAAAGCCGATATTATCCTGGGCCGTGAGACTATAGCGGGCAAAATCCTGGAAAATCACGCCAATGTTCCGGCGCAACTCTTCTAAGGCAATTTCCGAGAGAGAAACCCCATCGACGGTAATTTCCCCCTCAGTGGGATCATACAGTCGCGTCACTAACTTTAATAAGGTGGTTTTTCCCGCCCCATTTACCCCCACCAGGGCGATACTTTCCCCCGGTTGTACCCTTAAATTGAGGTTTTCCAGGGTGGGTTCACTGGCCCCTGGGTAGGTAAAACTGACGTTTCGTAATTCTAAACCCTGATGAATTGGATTGGGAAAGGGTTTCGGTTCTGCCGGTTCTACCACTTTCGGGGCTAAGTCTAAAAACTCAAAATATTGAGAGACATAGAGATTGTACTCATAGGTTTGGGCGATACTTTGTAAAATCTGCTGTAACACGCTTTGGGCTTGGGCAAAGGCCCCGGAATACATCGTAAAGTCCCCAATACTAATCGCCCCTTGAACCGCCCGCACAATCGTCCAACCATAGGCGCTATAGTAACCTAAATTTGCTACAGTTCCCGCTAAACCTCGCACTGTGGCAAAACGACGGGCTAAAAAGGCTGATTCGTTGTTGAAACGGCGACGAATCTCGGCCCATTGTTGGAGGAGATAGTCCCCTAAACGAAACAGACGAACTTCTTTGGCGAAGGCATTTTGGGTTAAGACGCGTTGCAGATAATCGGCCCGTCGTCCGGCCTGGGTTTGCGATCGCGACAACCAAAATCGCCGCCCCGAATACTTGACACTGGCCCACAGTGCAGGAACGGACGTGGCGAGTAATAACAGCATCACCCAAGGACTAAACCGCAACAACAGGGCGATGGAACTGAAGAAACTCACCAATTGCCCCAGTAACCCCGTTAAGGTTCCTAAAATGCGAACGGGATAGTCACTGCCGCTTTGTTGGGCGCGGCTGAGGGTATCATGAAACTCGGGTAATTCATAATGAGATAAATCCAGACGAATCGCTTGCTGAATTAAGACTCCATTGGCGTGAATGGAAAAGCGATCTTTGAGAACTTGTAGGCTATAACTATTAACTTGGTTGGTAACTTCTGATACAAAACTAATGGCAAATCGTAAAGCGACTAAGCCTAAAATGGTCAAGCCAGCGGCTTCGAGTTGCCCGATATTACCGACAACTTCATCTACAATTAGTTTGGTGATATAGAGTTCTGTGACGGGAATCAAACCCCGAATTAGGGTGATAATTACCGAGAGAAGGAGGTAGCCGGGTTCAGCTTGCCAGACCAATTTGACCAGTTTTGGGGTATTGGCGAGAACATTAAAAAACCGCGTTTTGGGGGATTTCTGCGGTGTTTTCAGGGGAGGCTGATCCAGTTGGCGGTTACGGCGTTTAGACAAGGTTCCTCTTAAAATATAAACATCGGACTGAACTTGGGTCGAATACCAGAAGCCGGGTTTCTTGAAGAAACTCGGCTTCTCACTCTTGGGGTTTATGGTTTTGATAAGGTATGGGCTAGGAACCGTTCGGTATAATAGAGGGCAAGCTGATTACTAATGCCAAAATAAACGGCATCGAAGGCGTGTTCTGCCCAGGGGATTTCTAGAAAGACGGAACGATTTTCAAACTTCAACAACTTCTCCTGAAGGTTGCGTCCAAATTTAGCTTGAACTAAATGGTCTCGCCTGCCATAAATGAGGAGAGAGGGCGGTAAGTTGGGGCGAATGAGATGCCAGGGGGAGGCGCGATCGTATAAGTCTGGGAGTTCTTCGGGACTGCCGCCGAGGAAATCTCGTAAGATGTTTTGAATGCCTAACGGATCGGGACTGGGTAAATCGTAATAGCCGTTGGTTAAATTCACGGGGGCGTAATAGTTAATTAGCCCGCGAATGGGAATTGAATCGGGGTCATAGGCGGCTAACATGGCTAAATGACCGCCTGCCGATCGCCCCATCAGGGCAATGCGATCGCCATCCACCCCAAACTCCTCCGCGCGATCGCAGACAACGCGAATTGCCCTGTTCACATCCTCCAATTGGGCCGGAAACTGGTATTTAGGGGCATGGCGGTAATCAATGGCCACCACTGTATAGCCGCGACTGGCGAGATAGCGGCTAAACCATTCATCATTATTGGGGGTTCCCTGTCGCCAGGCCCCACCATAGATAATGATAACCGTGGGATATTGCCCCACCGCCGCCGGTCGATAGAGATTGAGTTTCAGAGATACGCCATCCGGTTCAGCGAAGGGAATCCCCCGTTCGATGGAAACTGGGGGTAAGGGAATACCGCGAAAGACATCCAGGAGTTGCAACGGTTGGCGACGCAGGGCCATCTGAGTCTTCTGGGGAACGGTTTGGAGATAATCTGATCCCAAACCCCGTTCCATTTCGCTGTTGAAACGGCCAATGGCGGCCGGAACTTGGAGTAGGGGTAGCAGGCTGAGGCTCAAACCCAGTAAGCTAGACACAAGGATGGCGATCGCAACTCCCCCCGGCAGCGGTAAACGGGCCACTAGCAACAGGGCGATCGCATGGACTCCAACCAGCCAAGGCGACATCTCGGGGGCCACAACGGTAACCACCAATATCCACATCGTGGGGGCCGGCAGAATGATCGCCAAACTCAACAACAGCCCTAAACCGCTGAAAACAGCGAGAACCCACGGGACAACCGACATTAGAGTCATCGCAAATTTAAAGGAATATCAGCAGCATCATGGTGCAACATCTTCAGGGTAAAGTGGCATTGGTCACCGGGGCAACACGGGGCCTAGGAAAAGGCATCGCTGTCGGCTTAGGGGAAGCGGGGGCGACGGTTTATATTACGGGCCGCAGTTACGATCGCTCAAATCTCGAAGATCGCGACATTGGCGGAACCTTACTCGACACCCAAGCGGCGGTAGAAGAGGCCGGCGGTGTTTGTGTTCCGGTTCAAGTGGATCACAGTGACGATGAACAGGTGCGATCGCTGTTCGATCGCATCGATAGCGAACAAGAGGGCCAACTGGATCTGTTGGTAAACAACGTTTTTGCCGGAGTACAAGCCATCGCCGAGGCCTACGGCGATCCCTTCTGGAAACATGATCCGCAACTCTGGGATGCGGTGAACCAAGTGGGGTTACGCAGTCACTACGTCAGCAGCATTTTCGCGGCCCGTCTGATGCAACGCCGCCAGGGAGGGGTGATTTGTACCATTTCCTCCTGGGGGGGAATGTCCTATATTTTCGGGGCAGCCTATGGGGCCGGAAAGGCCGCCTGCGATCGCCTGGCCGCAGATATGGCCGTGGAGTTGAAGCCCGATAATATCGCCTCCATTGCCGTTTGGCCGGGGATTGTGGGAACCGAACAAATTGCCCGTTTCGCCGACGACACCCCCGCCGATGGGAATGTGAACCTCCAACGTAGCCTGATGCGCGATCGCTACAATTGGGAAACTCCCCTACTCACCGGCCGGGCGATCGCCGCCTTAGCTGCCGATGCCAACATCCTTCGCTACAGTGGCAAAGTGCAGATTGTCGCCGAACTCGCCCGACGCTATAAATTGGTAGACCAAGACGGCAACCGTCCCGCCTCCCCACGGTCCCTGCGCTTTCTCCTCGGCGCTCAATTCCCCGCCCTGAGAGACCATGATACACTCATCCCAGACCTGCTCGTTCCCTGGCCACTGTTACTGTGGGGAGCGTTACCAGCCCCGAAAACGTAACCCTTGATGTTGCTAATCACCATTGCTACGAGATGACTCAATTTAAAGACGCTGCGATCGTTCTAACCGGGGCAGCGGGTGGATTTGGTCAACAGTTTACCCGGAAACTCCTAAACGCCGGAGGACAGTTAATTCTCGCCGATCTCGACGAGGCCGCCTTACGCCAACAAGCCGAGGCCATTCACCAAGAGGTGAACACCGGTAAAATCTTAGCCTGTTTGGGGATTGACTTATCCGAACCCAGCGGTTCACAAGCCCTCTATGATGCCGTCAACGCCCTAGGGGTTCCTGTAGATATTTTAATTAACAATGCCGGAATTGGCTTATACGGACGCATGGATGAAGTTCCCAGCGATAAATGGGAACGCTTGATGCAAGTCAATCTCTTAGCCCCCATGCGCTTAAGTACCCTGTTTGTTGCCGATATGATCCAGCGTCGTCACGGCCATATCGTCAATATATCCTCCTTAGCCGGTTGGATTGCCGTAGAAGGAATGGCCCATTATGCAAGTAGTAAATTCGGCTTACGCGGCTTTAGTGAAGGGCTATTCAATGAAGTCAAACAGTACAATGTCAAAGTCACAGCGGTCTATCCCTATTTTAGTCGTACCCCCCTATTACAAGCCGAGAAATATGGGAGTTTAGCCCAAGAAACCACAGGAATTTCTGATAAAGATGCCACCGACCCTGAGCGAGTGATTGAGGCAGTGGTTCGGGCGATCGCCCAAGAAAAACTGCACGTCTTCCCCGACACAAAAGCCCAAATTTTCCACCAACTCAAACGCTATTTCCCACCCATTATAACCTGGGGCGTAGACTACTTCAAACCCAAACAAAACACCAAACCCTAACCCTTAAAGCAGACCACCACAAAAGATTCCCCCCACATTATATCTCCCCACCATCAGAAGAATTAGAGCTGGCCCCTCCCCCTCCTCCTCCCCCTCCTCCTCCTCTTCCTCCGTGTCCTCTGTGACTCTGTGGTTCCCCCTCTTGCCTTTTGCCTCTTGCCCTCTACCACCCCATGATTCAAACCGCAACTCAACCTCAAACCTCCAATCCCACCGACACTCGCAATAAACAACTCATTATCGGCGCAGGATTTGTCGGATTAGGCATCGCCCAAGCCTTAAAAGATGCCGGAATTCCCTATGATCACGTTGATGCCAGCGACGATATTGGCGGCAATTGGTATCACGGCGTTTATGAAACCGCCCATATTATCTCCTCGAAGAAAGTGACTCAATTTACTCACTTTCCCATGCCCTCAGACTACCCCGACTTTCCCAGCGCCCAACAACTACTCGCCTATTTAAACAGCTTTGCCGACCATTTTCAACTCCGCCCCAACATCGAACTCAAACGCCGTGTGACCTTGGTTAGCCCCATCGACGATAACCTTTGGGAAGTCACCTTTGCCAACGGCGAACAACGGCTGTATAAAGGAGTTGTTCTCTGCAACGGCCATCATTGGTGTAAGCGTTTTCCAGAATTTAAGGGAACCTTTGACGGGCAAATCATCCATTCCAAAGACTACAAAACCCCCGATGTCTTACGAGGAAAACGAGTCCTAGTCATTGGCGGTGGCAACTCCGGTTGTGATATCGCCGCCGAAGCCGGCCGAGTTGCCGAAAAAAGCGTCTTGAGTTTACGCGAATCCGTCTGGTTTGTCCCCAAAAGCTTCGCCGGAGTTCCCGTGGTGGACTTAATTCGTGGTTGGATGCCTCAATGGTTTCAGCGGGGGTTAGCCTATCTGATGATTCGCCTCACCTTCGGCAAACATGAACGGTATGGCTTACCCACTCCCAACTATCGCATTTTTGACAAACACCCGACCTTAAATAACGAAGTCCCTTATTATATCAAACATGGTCGCATTTCACCTAAGCCAGAAGTGAGAAAACTCGACGGTCAATTTGTAGAGTTTATCGATGGAAGTCGGGAGAAATTTGACTTAATTGTTTGCGCGACTGGCTATCATCTCGCCTATCCCTTTTTACCCGAAGAATTGCAACGAGTTCGCGGGGCAACGGTGCAGTGTTACGGCGGTTGCTTCCTCGATGATTATAAGGGATTAGCCTATCTAGGTTGGGGACAGGCCCGAGGTGGAGTGGGGTCTCTGATTGCCGCCTTTGGACCTCGATTTGCCCGTTGTCTTCAGCTTCAGGATGAAGTCAATGTTCCCCTAGGACTGGTGTTTAAAGAAATGGGACAGCAGTTACCCGAAACCCACTTATCTGACCCCCATCGAGTATTTCGTCAGCTTAAGTTACTCGATTTAGCCTGGGGGTTGCTGAGGTGGAAAGCCCATAAACTCGATAAAGAACATCCTAATTTCCAGAATCAACCATTGTGACAAAAATTACAGAGTGAGTGTCTTGTAACACTCCTCACTCCCCCTTACACCCCTCCATTCTAACTCTGTGTCCTCTGTGACTCTGTGGTTCTCCCCCATCCAATTTAGTCCATTATTTTTTAACCGATGATGATGTCTCAAAACCCCAATCCCCAAGATATCGAAAGCTGGAAAGCCAAAATCGAGAGGGCCAATCGTAACAATCTATTCCATCATTGCCAAGATTGTGGGTATGAGTGGGTAGCCTCAGAACCCCAACCCTGTCGCTGTGGAAGTTCTCGGATTGAACGCATCGCCTGTTGGCAATTTCCCGATGGCTAGGGATGTTGGCCCCCTAACCAATCGCAAACCCAGTATAAGGTCGCAAATCTGGGTGATGGAACCCTAAGACAATCTTCTCTTGCGGGATACCGGCGTTCAGTAACTCATCGGCGATTCCATCCTCTAAGCCATCTTGGTGAATCCAAACCTTATCGCCGATAATTTCTAAATGGAGGACACAACCATGAACTTGTTTGTTGTTGAGTTGTCCAACGGTAAACAAGGCATAACTTTTATGATCTTCGCCAATAATTAGCCTTCGCTCTAGGCTACGATGAGCATAGGGAATTTTGGCGTACTCCTGTAAGATTTCAGTGATAATCCGGTGATATTCTACGCTATCCATTGACGAATCACTCCTGTTCGTCGGTCAACGACAATCAAATTGAGGCGTTTATTTTCTAGTAAAACCTCGCCAATCGGTTCTTTAAAGACATCGTCAAACGCATCATCTGTAATCGCTAAATACAACTGACGTTCTGGCTCAGTCCTTTTTAGGATATCATAGTACAATGTATATTGACCTAGGGCATTTTCTAAGTCATTAATTTTCGATTTCCCGAGAAAACTTTTGACCTCTACGGCAATCTTCTGATTCCCTTTTTCGGCGGACACCAATTTAGAAGCCCCTAAATCAACAAATAGGTTGCTACGTCCGAAACTTAATACATAGGGGTCATCGGTAATTGTCCAACCCTCCCGAATCAATGCAGTTTTGACCTGTTCATGATAGATATCTCTGGCTGGCATGATGGACGCTTCAAGTGTGAACGTTAGAATTTGCCAGTGGAACCTGTCCGGGGGATGATTTTTTGCTCCCTAGGGGCGTAGGATGGGCCAACACCCCTAGTTTATCGTTTGCTTAACTCAGATTAACTCAGAAGATGTTGACGAACCGCTAACACGAGATTGTCCGTCCAATGATGGACTAACTCAGAGGTGGCGGCTTCCACCATGACGCGAATCACGGGTTCCGTTCCCGAGGCCCGAACTAAAACGCGGCCTTGATCACCCATGGCGGTTTCGGCGGTGGCGATCGCCTGCTGAAGTGGATCACACTGCTGCCAGTTTAACCGCAATTCCCGATCCTCGACGCGCACATTCTGCAACACCTGGGGATAGGTTTGGAAACTCTCGTCGACTAACTCTGACAAACGGTTTCCACTGCGTTTGACTAAGGCCGCCAAATGCAACGCCGTCAATAAGCCATCGCCGCTAACGCCGTAATGACTACAAATGACATGGCCCGACTGTTCACCGCCAAGAGTCGATCCCGTTCGTCGCATCTCCGCATGAACATATTGATCGCCAACGGAGGTTCGCAGCAATTGGCCCCCTTGGGCTTCCCAGGCCCGTTCAAAGCCTAAATTAGCCATAACCGTCGAGACAATGAGATTGTCCGGGAGTTGTCCCGTTTGCCGCAGGGCCTGACCCCAGAGATAGAGGATATAATCCCCATCAATGGCCCGGCCTTGGCCGTCAACGGCTAAGACGCGATCGGCATCGCCATCAAAGGCAAATCCTAAACAGGCATTATGGCTTAATACGGCCGCCCGCAGGGGTTCGAGATGGGTTGAACCACAGTTGACATTAATACGATCGCCGTCAGGGCGATCATGGAGACAAATTACCTCAGCCCCCAAGGCCGCAAAGGCTTGAGGGGCCACGTGACTGGCTGCCCCCCAGGCTAAGTCTAAAACTACTTTCATCCCCTGTAAATCTAGTCCCAGGGGGGTTTGAACGGCGTTGAGATAGTTTTTGACCAACTCGGGGCGATGGTGGTGACGGCCCCAACTGGCGTTAATGTCGCTGAGATTGAGTTGGCCGCGAATCCCGGCTTCGATGCGTTGTTGAATCTCTGAGGGGAGTTTGGCCCCACTTGGCCCAAAGAATTTAATCC
This sequence comes from Phormidium sp. PBR-2020, assembly GCA_020386575.1. Taxonomy (GTDB): domain Bacteria; phylum Cyanobacteriota; class Cyanobacteriia; order Cyanobacteriales; family Geitlerinemataceae; genus Sodalinema. Next base: position 3,470,466 of record CP075902.1, read on the forward strand.
CGTTATCCGCTGGGGGGTTATGGCTGGCGGAAATCATCACCCCACCAATGGCGTCGGAGGTGGCGGCGAGATAGGCGACACAGGGGGTGGGACATAATCCCAGGTCCCAAACCTCTAATCCGGCGGCGGTGAGTCCCGCAGATAGGGCCATGGCCAGCATACTACTAGAGTTGCGGGAATCTTGCCCGAGGGCGATCGCCCCCGTTCCATAATGGTCTTTAAAAATCTGTCCGGCCCAGAAGCCCACTTGCAGGGCCAGGGGGGCGTTGAGAAGTTCCCCCACATGGCCGCGAATCCCGTCGGTTCCAAATAGCTTCGAGGGGGGTAGGTTCAGGGGAGACATTGCAAAGGGCGAGATCTCCGCCAGGGACGTTGAGGTTTGGCGAACCACAGGTGACATAACCATATTTCCGAATCACTCCACACAAATCACACTCACAGGTTGATGCGTCCCCAAGTTTGCTGGTCTGGTTCAACCGCCCAAAGACCCGAGATACGCTCGACCTGACATACACATGGAGGATACCATGTCCGGCCATGAACAATTGTGTATTAGGGGTTGCCAGAACAAGACAGTTGATGCAAGACCTCTCGACTGAGTTGTCCCGTTGTCTCCCAGCTAAAGTGGCGGGCCCGATCGCGGCCCAGTTGCTGAAGATGCGATCGCACATCCTCTTCTTTCGCTAAAACCACCATGGCATCCGCTAATTGTTGTAAATCGTAAGGATCGACGAGTAAGGCCGCGTCTCCGGCGACTTCGGGAATGGAGGCTACATGGGAGGCAATGACGGGACAGCCACAGGCCATGGCTTCTAAAATAGGTAAGCCGAAGCCTTCCCAGAGGGAGGGAAAGACAAGGGCTAAGGCTTGGTTGAGGAGGATGGGTAAGTCGCTGGCGTTAATGTAATCGAGGAATTTCACGCGATCGCCCAGATGCAACTCTCGCACCTGTTGCTGTAGGTTGGGGGTATAGCGGCGGTCAAAGGACCCGCCCAGCCAAAATTCACAGTCGAGGGATGGGGGAAGTTGGGCGAAGGCGGCGATGGCCCGTTCCAGGTTTTTGTAGGGATCATGTCTCCCGAGATAGAGGAAGTAATTGCTGCGGGGAAGGTTGAGATGGCGATAGCGATGGCGATCGTAAGCGAGGGGGGTGACGGTGATTTTTTGGGCGGGAACGCCGTAAAAGTCCATCGCATCATCGGCGGTGGCTTGGGAGATACAGAGGAGATGTTGGGCTTGTTTGAGGACTTGGGGAACGTAGAGGCGATGATAGAGGGTCATGGGCGATGCCGGTTTGGGAAAGCGCAGGGGAATGGCATCATAGACGGTGACGACATAGGGGCCAGTCCAGCCTAGGGGGGCTTCGGGTATCGGGGAAAAGAGAAGATCGCCCCCCAAGTCTCGATAGAGTCGGGGTAGGGTGAATTGGGTCCAGAGGAGACGTTTGAGATGGCCCACCAGTCCTTGTTCGGGGGTGAGGCCAGGGGGGATGGGGTGATGGCGAAATCCGGCTTTGGGGTGAGGGGTTAGGAGAATGGGATCGAGCGATCGCAACTGGGGAATCAGATTGAGGGCGTAGGTACTGATTCCTGTGGGTTTCTCCATTAAAAAGGCAAGGTTAATCAGTACCATTGGCTTGATTGGCGGTTAGGTAATGGTCGAGGATGGTGAGGATGCGATCGCCCATTTGACGATAGCGAAATGATTGTACCTGCTGGAGTCCTCGTTGTCGTAATTGGTGCCGCAGTTGGGCATTATTGACCAGTTGCACAAGTCCTTGGGCCATGTCATCGATATCATAGGGATTGATATAGACGGCCGCATCGCCGCAGACTTCGGGAATGGCGGTTTGATTGGAGGCCAAAACGGGACAGCCACAGGCCATGGCTTCGAGGGGAGGAATCCCGAATCCCTCATAGAGAGAGGGAAAAGCGAAGGCGATCGCCCGGCGGTATAAGTCGGCTAAGGCGTCATCGGGGACAAATCCGAGGAACTTGACTCGTTCGTGACAGCCGAGTTGTTGGGGATAGTCCAGGAGGGGGCGATCGCATTTATTCAAGTTACCTACAATCCGTAATTCTAAGTTGGGACAATTGGCTCGCCCAAAGGCTTCAATCAAGCGACGCAGATTTTTATAAGGACGGGTTTCTCCAACACATAAAACAAAGGGAGTTTCGGGCGAGTTAAAGAAATCCTCACTGTCCTCGACTTGAAGATTAAAAATATCTTCTCGATAACCCTGATAGACGACATGGATGGGAGTATTTCGACAGTTGTAATAGTCTAAAATTTCCTTTTTAGTGTAATCAGATGTCGTGATGATTGCTTTGGAACTGCGAATAAGTTGGGGTAAAATGAATTTAAAATAGTATTTTATTCGGGGATAGACTTCAGGAAAGCGAATCGGCAAAATATCATGAATGGTGATAATTTGCGGACAAATAGGGGCAAGCATTCCCTCAAAAACAGGGGAATAAAACAGTTTTTGTTTGTTCTTGATGATTCCGAATGGTAAGCCCAATTGATGCCAAATTAAGCGCCTTAAGTTATTCTTGAAATCATTGCGATAGAGAGTTGGATTGTCCAAAACTTGAAACTTCTGGGAGTCTGCCCCCACGAGAGTTGAATCAGCGGTATAAAAGCAGAAGCGATCGCCATCGCGGTAGTAGTTTAGCAACTCTCCCACATAGCGATTCAAGCCATCAGAACGACTCCAATGAAAACTACTGGCATCAAAGGCAATCTCCGCCATGTTATGAGTCCTCCAGTTAGGAACGCCCCCAGTTATAAAAACGCTTCACATAACTCTCGAAAGATTTGACCACGCACTTCAAAATTAGGAAACTGGTCAAAACTGGCACAAGCGGGAGACAACAAGACCGTTTTTGCTTGATACATCTGGGCCAAATCTCGGGAGGCCTCCACCGCTGCGTCCAAGGTTCCGACAATCTTATAGTGAGAATAGCCCACTCCATCCAGCATCTGGGCAAAGGATTCCGCTGCATCGCCAATCAACAGGACAAAGGCCGCCTGACGCTGAATCGCCTCTAGCCAGGTGGTGGCATCGCCATCTTTGGGATCGCCGCCAGCAATGAGAATCACCGGATTGCGTACTGAGGTTAACCCCACCAGGGCAGCATCATAGTTGGTGGCTTTACTATCATTAATAAAGCGGATATCCTGCCAAGTGCCGATGACTTCCAGGCGATGCGGAACGCCACGGAACTGGGCAATGGCTTGGGCGATCGCCTCCGGTTCAATGCCGGCTAAGCGGGCTGCTGCAACGGCCATGAGCAGATTTTGTTGATTATGACGGCCGGGCATTTGCAAGGCTTTAATGGAGACAATTTTCGCCCCATCAACGACTACCCAATCCCCATCAATAGCGGCGAACGGGCTTAAACTGGGGTCATTCTCGATACTCGTCCAATGGGCGTTGGGCCAGTTCTCTCGTTGCTTGCGTAAATAGGGGTCATCGCCATTAAAGATTTGCAACTCTGAGGACTGGAGGAGTTTGGCTTTGATATGGTAGTAATTTTCGAGGGTTTTGTGACGATTGAGATGGTCAGGGGTGAAGGTAGTCCAAATGCCAATCCGAGGTGTGAGGGTATTGGAGGACTCAATTTGATAGCTACTCATCTCAGCCACTACCCAATCTAAGGGTTGTTGTTGTTGAGTGACGGTTAAGGCCAGTTCACAGGCGGCATTGCCAATGTTGCCACAGGCGGGGGCCTTGAGGCCAGCCCCCCCGAAGATGGCGGCGGCCAGGGCCGTGGTGGTGGTTTTGCCGTTGGTTCCCGTGATTCCCAACCAGGGACAGGTTTGCAGATGTCGCCAGGCCAGTTCCATCTCGCCGATGGTTTCGATGCCTAAGTGTCGGGCCTGTTGCAGGTTGGGTAAATCCCAGGGAACGCCGGGGCTGATGACTAATAAATCCAGATGTTGAGCGTTTTCCGGTTCAAAGACATGGCCGAGGGAGACGGGGATGTTCTCTTGGGCCAGGAGTTGTTGCTGTTGGTGGAGGGAGTCCCCCGTTCCGCGATCGCTGACGGTGACGTGCCAACCGTTGTACTTGAGTAACCGGGCGGCGGCAAGCCCCGATTTGCCTAATCCAATAATATGAGCGGTTGACATGCTAGTTCCCTCCCTGACCGGAATTCATCTCATCTTGCCATATTTCTGGGAATGGGGAACACGGCGCTAGACTGGGGGAAGCAAGATTATGGCGGGGCCATATATATAGATGGGGGTCACGGTGGCAAAGTGTTAAGGAATGTTACGATTTGCGCGAGAGGGTAGCTGTATGAGGGAGGGGGTGCTGAAAATGGGCGGGATGGCTGATGGGGTCTGGGTTTCGGACGTTTTGGCGATCGGGGGGTCTCGCGCAAACTCTGTAATGCTTATGGGGTGGGCGTTTTGCGGATTTTGGTTTGGGGCTGGGGTTGTGCGTTTTGGGCGATCGGTGTTATTCTCGGGGGGTCTCGCGCAAACCTGAAATCCATCTAAATCCCTTTGAGGGATTGAAACCCGACCGATGCCCTATGCTTCCTTGGTGGGCGGAAATCTTTGACCTGAAATCCATCTAAATCCCTTTGAGGGATTGAAACCTTTCCCTGTGGATTCCGTATAATCCCCTTTTTCCGCCTGAAATCCATCTAAATCCCTTTGAGGGATTGAAACTGATAATCTCGTACCTGACGTTGCTGGGTTTCACTCAGCCTGAAATCCATCTAAATCCCTTTGAGGGATTGAAACAGGGCGTAAGCGGGTGTGCCGGGGCGTGTGGTCGGTCTCGCACCTGAAATCCATCTAAATCCCTTTGAGGGATTGAAACATAGCCGGTTAGTTGGAGTGGTTAAAGCTAGGTAAGCCTGAAATCCATCTAAATCCCTTTGAGGGATTGAAACATGTGGCGTAACGAAATCGAAACCCCCGAAACCAACCTGAAATCCATCTAAATCCCTTTGAGGGATTGAAACCAGGTTTCTCTAGCGATTTTGGAGGCCTGCCCATTGCCTGAAATCCATCTAAATCCCTTTGAGGGATTGAAACGAAGTTAACTACAGCTTGGAGCTTGAATGCAGCAAAAACTCACCCCCTGAAATCCATCTAAATCCCTTTGAGGGATTGAAACTTACGAACTTCCTCCAAAACCACCTATCGTTCACGTCGCCTGAAATCCATCTAAATCCCTTTGAGGGATTGAAACGTAAAGAAAAGTGTACCCGTCATAGCCCGCGCCCGCGCCCTGAAATCCATCTAAATCCCTTTGAGGGATTGAAACGGGAATTATTCAACCTTTTACTCAACCTGGGACACAACCCCTGAAATCCATCTAAATCCCTTTGAGGGATTGAAACCCAACAGCACAACAGCGTGGACGCATTAGGCTTGCCCTGAAATCCATCTAAATCCCTTTGAGGGATTGAAACGGCTGGAAACCCAGCAAGACAGAGGATTTCATTCACCTGAAATCCATCTAAATCCCTTTGAGGGATTGAAACACGGTTAATATGCCGAACTACGCCGCAAAATACGGATTCCTGAAATCCATCTAAATCCCTTTGAGGGATTGAAACAGAGAAGTGCCCCCTGGAGCCTTCCCGTCTTGAAACCTGAAATCCATCTAAATCCCTTTGAGGGATTGAAACTGCTGCGATATCTATATCGCCGATATTTAGATGGGGTTGGTTAATTCCTGAAATCCATCTAAATCCCTTTGAGGGATTGAAACTCAATCCAAACTGGGGAGCGGGTTTTTCGTATCAACCTGAAATCCATCTAAATCCCTTTGAGGGATTGAAACTTCGATACTAGATTGTCGAGCAACGCGGGGGAACCTGAAATCCATCTAAATCCCTTTGAGGGATTGAAACGAGATGGTAGAATAGACATACCGATTTGTAGATTCCTGAAATCCATCTAAATCCCTTTGAGGGATTGAAACTGAATCTGGGAAGAATTAGAGCATCCCGGATTACAAACCCTGAAATCCATCTAAATCCCTTTGAGGGATTGAAACCCTAACAGAGAATAAATTGTGAGAGAAGAAATCCTGCCTGAAATCCATCTAAATCCCTTTGAGGGATTGAAACGTTTTGTAGTACCTGCAATGTTTGCTCTCGGATTTCCTGAAATCCATCTAAATCCCTTTGAGGGATTGAAACCCACAAACTTCCCGGTGATGCTCAATAAGCTCTTGGCCCTGAAATCCATCTAAATCCCTTTGAGGGATTGAAACTTATGACATCCTGAGAAAGCAGGGGTTCAAACCCCCTGAAATCCATCTAAATCCCTTTGAGGGATTGAAACGCCGTGGCGAATCAATCAGCTTCCTCAAATTGGACCTGAAATCCATCTAAATCCCTTTGAGGGATTGAAACATAATGTGGATATGGATAAAGTGGTTAGTGGTGGTCAAAAGCCTGAAATCCATCTAAATCCCTTTGAGGGATTGAAACCGTTCCGGTTTAACCCTCTTGCTGGGAGTCCGTAACCTGAAATCCATCTAAATCCCTTTGAGGGATTGAAACCCGAAGACAAGGAAGCAGAGTTTTCTCGGCTTTTTCCTGAAATCCATCTAAATCCCTTTGAGGGATTGAAACCGCTGTAATTCTTCGATAGCCAGGACAGTGAAAGCCACCTGAAATCCATCTAAATCCCTTTGAGGGATTGAAACTAGATCCTGAAGGGCTTTCATTCCTTCCGCAATCACCCCTGAAATCCATCTAAATCCCTTTGAGGGATTGAAACAAGAGCGCCTCTCTATTACCGATCAAAGTTTTTTGTGGCCTGAAATCCATCTAAATCCCTTTGAGGGATTGAAACGCACTGTATTAGAATTAAAGCGAATACAACACTACTCCTGAAATCCATCTAAATCCCTTTGAGGGATTGAAACTCTTCCTCGAACATAGGAATGCCTGTGATGACAGTGACCTGAAATCCATCTAAATCCCTTTGAGGGATTGAAACATTCTGCGGCTTCAGTCACGGTTTCAATCGTTACCCTGAAATCCATCTAAATCCCTTTGAGGGATTGAAACCCTTGTTGATATCAAAATTAGATGGGGACACACAAGCCTGAAATCCATCTAAATCCCTTTGAGGGATTGAAACATCCTAGACGGGGGATGCGCTCGGGTTGCGATCGCACCCTGAAATCCATCTAAATCCCTTTGAGGGATTGAAACGTAGAACTCAAGGAAGCGATCGCCGTCAAGAGAGACCTGAAATCCATCTAAATCCCTTTGAGGGATTGAAACCGGCTTAGGTTGGCGCTCAACTGCTACCAGCTTTAGCTTATCCTGAAATCCATCTAAATCCCTTTGAGGGATTGAAACAACCGATTGTATTCAGCCATGAGTACGGCTTTCCCTGAAATCCATCTAAATCCCTTTGAGGGATTGAAACCCACATCCATTCAGTTGGGGGGACATCTTTTCTCCTGAAATCCATCTAAATCCCTTTGAGGGATTGAAACACGTAGGAATACCTGCTTGTAAACAATACGGAATAGGACCTGAAATCCATCTAAATCCCTTTGAGGGATTGAAACGCGTTTCACTACACGACAATGCTCTAGCTCGAAATTCCTGAAATCCATCTAAATCCCTTTGAGGGATTGAAACTTGTGGTTTTGGATGAAGGCAATTTCCTCGCGGGGAATGCCTTGCTGCCTGAAATCCATCTAAATCCCTTTGAGGGATTGAAACGCTGTTGCTCCAGTTTGAGGATCTGGAGTCGCAGACTCCTGAAATCCATCTAAATCCCTTTGAGGGATTGAAACGCAGTATGCGGTTGTAGAGGCAACTCCTGATTGCCCCTGAAATCCATCTAAATCCCTTTGAGGGATTGAAACAGCGTCGCAGACCCAGAGGACTTGAAGGTTATCGACCTAAAATCCATCTAAATCCCTTTGAGGGATTGAAACTTTTTCGTGCTTGGGCTGGCGATCGGCGGAAGTTTAGTCCTGAAATCCATCTAAATCCCTTTGAGGGATTGAAACGGTCGCCGGTCCTGGTGGGTTGTGGGTTTCCTTCCCCACTGGCCCCTGCCCTGAAATCCATCTAAATCCCTTTGAGGGATTGAAACAACGCAGAGATTTTTGATGGCGAGCCAGGGCGAACCTGAAATCCATCTAAATCCCTTTGAGGGATTGAAACTAACTAAACGTTTAAGTAAACCACCTCTTAAACCCTGAAATCCATCTAAATCCCTTTGAGGGATTGAAACTGGGCTGAACCAGGATTAGTCCCTCCTTGGGAACATCGGCAACCTGAAATCCATCTAAATCCCTTTGAGGGATTGAAACCACAAGCTATAATTAAGGCAAGAAAGGAGGGAGAGAATTGCACCTGAAATCCATCTAAATCCCTTTGAGGGATTGAAACAAGAAAAACACTCGACATCTTGGTTTTACTTTCTGCCTGAAATCCATCTAAATCCCTTTGAGGGATTGAAACGTATGAAGACCCTGATACGCCTTGTGCTTGCTCTACTCCTGAAATCCATCTAAATCCCTTTGAGGGATTGAAACTATTGTTGCTGCATTTCCTGTATTTTGCTCAACACTCCTGAAATCCATCTAAATCCCTTTGAGGGATTGAAACCGCGCGATCGCCGTTGGAGTGAGGAAGCTTTGTAACTCCTAGAGGTGATAAATAATGATAAACCAAACCGTCAATTTGCTAGATGTTGTAGCCCTAGTCGTTGACCTTCCCCAGCACAAGTTGTGGAGTGGCCAGGTTGGCACAGTGGTTGAAACTCTGGCGGAGGGTACAGCATTTGAAGTAGAATTTAGCGATCGCCATGGGCGCACCTACGAATCTCTAGGGTTACGGCCCGAGCAAATTATGGTTTTGCACTTTGACCCAATACCGCCAAACCCCCAAGCTGAAACCTTGACTGTGTAACCCATGCAACACAATCAAAGAAAGACAACTACTCAAAATTATCCTATGTCAACTTCACTTGAATTATCCCGCTCTAATTCCCTGAAAAATTGGCTGGCAAAATCATAGATTTGGTGCGTTGCGGCAGCTTCTAAATTGCCCTCTTTAGTCTCTATGAGTTGGAGCCGCAACACACCCTACCGTAATACATTTATACTAGAAAATCCAGAGAAAGGCATCAAAATCTGGTTTCCCTAATATTATCCTTAAGACATCTGTTCAGGATTCCAATCCCCAATCCGTAACTGAAATCCTGGTAACACCTCCTCCCCCGACAGATCCGCCGGCAAATCTCGCACCTCCACCGCCTCCTGACGACGATAAATTTCCACCTGTTGCTGTTGCGGATTAACCAGCCATCCCAACCGCACCCCCACCTCCCGATACTCCTGCATCTTCGCTTGCAACATCGGCAACGAATCTGTCGCAGACCGCAATTCAATCACAAAATCGGGAACAATCGGAGGGAATTTGCGGCGGTCTTCTGGCGTTAACGCTAAATAGCGTTCCCGTTGCACCCAAGCCACATCGGGAGAGCGACTGGCCCCATTGGGAAGGCGAAAAATGGTCGAAGAACTAAACACATACCCCCGTCCCGTTTGACGATTCCAGACTCCTAAATCAATCGTTAACTCAGCTTCTCGGTTGCCACTGTCTCCACCAACAGGGGGCATAATAACTAAGTCTCCTTGGGGCGATCGCTCGAAGCGCAGTTCATCATGATTACAACAAAGTTGATAGAACTGCTCATCGGTGAACTCAACCCGATCCAACTTCAACAATAACGGCTTCATCCGTCCCCTCCATCTCCTAAAAACAACTCCATCGGACGGGGATTCAGCACCTCCGTCTCCTCCACAACCTCCACCGACTCAACAGTTTCCACCGGCATCTCCCCATAGGCCTCCATCCCCACACAAGAACAGACCAGATTACGATCGCCGAACGCCGCATCAATCCGGCCCACCGGAACCCAAAACTTCGCCTCCCGACACCAGGGAAGCGGATAGGCCGCCTGTTCCCGAGAATAAGGACGCTCCCACTCCCCAGACAACAACGACTCCGCCGTATGGGGGGCATTCTTGAGAAGATTATTCCCCTCATCCACCTCACCCCACTCAATGGCCTCAATCTCGCCCCGAATGGCAATCATCGCCTCACAGAAGCGGTCAATCTCCGCCAACGATTCACTCTCCGTCGGTTCCACCATCATCGTCCCCGCCACCGGCCAGGACATCGTCGGCGCATGGAAACCATAATCCATCAGCCGCTTGGCCACATCCTCCACCGTGACCCCCGCCGACTTGCGCAGGGGACGTAAATCCAAAATACATTCATGGGCCACCCGTCCCGAAGCCCCCTTATATAACACCGGATAGACCCCATCCAAGCGCGCCGCCAGATAGTTAGCATGGAGAATCGCCAAAATCGTCGCCTCCGTCAGACCCTGCGCCCCCATCATGGCAATATACATCCAGGAAATGGGCAAAATACTGGCACTGCCCCAAGGGGCCGCCGAAATTGCGCCAATTCCCTGAGGATGAGCCTGAGACTGGGGCGACACTAGGGAATGACCCGGTAAAAAGGGTACCAGATGAGCCGCCACCCCAATCGGTCCCATTCCTGGACCGCCGCCCCCATGGGGAATACAGAAGGTTTTATGGAGATTCAGGTGGCAAACATCGGCCCCAAAGTCTCCCGGACGACATAACCCCACTTGAGCGTTGAGATTGGCCCCATCGAGATACACCTGGCCGCCAAAGCCATGCACAATCTCGCAAACTTCAACAATACTCTCCTCAAACACCCCATGAGTCGAAGGATAGGTGACCATAATCGCCGCCAACTCAGCGGCGTGTTTCTCAGCCTTGCGCCGTAAATCCTCAAGGTCAATGTTTCCTGACTCATCACAGGCGATCGCCACCACCTTCATCCCACACATCACCGCACTGGCAGGATTGGTCCCATGAGCGGACTCGGGAATCAGACAAACCCGCCGTTGTGCCTCCCCGCGATCGCGATGATAGGCGCGAATCACCTGTAATCCCGCATATTCCCCCTGAGACCCAGCATTGGGCTGCAACGACACCCCCGCAAAGCCGGTAATCTCCGCCAGCCAAGCCTGCAACTGCCCAAACAGCAACTGATAGCCCTGAGTCTGGGACTTGGGCGCAAAGGGGTGAATCTTAGCAAACTCGGGCCAACTCACCGGCAGCATTTCCGCCGTGGCGTTGAGCTTCATGGTACAGGACCCCAGAGGAATCATGGAGGTCGTCAGGGATAAATCCTTGCGTTCGAGACGATGGACATAGCGCAAAAACTCCGTCTCCGAGTGATAGTGATTAAAGACAGGTTGCGTCAGATACTCACTCTCCCGGGCCAAGGGCGATCGCCCAATTCCATACTTCGACTCCGTCACCTGGTCCCGCATCTGGTCTAACGTAAACGGTAACTCCAAAGCATCGGCAAAAATCTGCCACAAATCCAACAAATCCGCATCACTGGTGGTTTCATCCAAACTAATCCCCACCTCCGTCTCACTCACATGACGCAGATTAATCCGCTGGGCCGCCGCCCGCTGAATCATCCGTTGCGCCGATCCCACCTGAACCGTCAGGGTATCAAACAGAACCGACTCACCGATGCGAAACTTAAGCCGGTTCAGCCCTTCAGCTAACATCACCGCCCGCTCATGAATCCCCTGGGCAATGCCACGCAGCCCCGCCGGGCCATGATATACCGCATACATCGAGGCCATCACCGCCAGCAACACCTGAGCCGTACAGATATTGCTGGTCGCCTTATCCCGACGAATATGCTGTTCCCGCGTTTGCAACGCCAGCCGCAGGGCCGCTTGACCACTGCTATCCTTCGAGACGCCCACCAAACGCCCCGGTAACTTGCGCTGATAGGTCTCCTTCGTCGCAAAATAGGCCGCATGGGGACCCCCATAACCCAGAGGAACCCCAAACCGTTGACTACTTCCCACAGCAATATCCGCCCCAAACTCGCCCGGCGGCCTTAACAGCGTCAAACTGAGTAAATCCGCCGCCACTGTAACGAGGGCCTGATGCTGGTGTGCCCTTTCCACAAATTCTCCATAGTCACAGACCGCCCCCTTGGTGGTGGGATATTGCAATAATGCCCCAAAAATAGGGGTCTGGAAGTCAAACGCTTGCCAATCCCCAACGATGACCTCAATGCCCAAGGGTTCAGCGCGAGTTTGTACCACTTCAATGGTCTGAGGATGGCAATCAGCCGCCACAAAATAGGTATTACACTTCGCCTTCGACGCGCCCCAACTTAAACTCATCGCCTCTGCGGCGGCGGTTCCTTCATCCAGGAGAGAGGCATTCGCAATTTCTAACCCCGTCAAATCAATTACCAGAGTTTGGAAGTTGAGGAGAGCTTCCAAGCGTCCCTGAGCGATTTCCGCCTGATAGGGGGTGTAGGCGGTGTACCAGCCAGGATTTTCCAGGATATTGCGTTGAATCACCGGGGGTGTGATGCAGTCATGGTAGCCCAGTCCCAAGAAGGAGCGGTAGAGTTGGTTTTGTTGGGCGATCGCCCGCAATTTCCGTAAGGCCTCCGCTTCCGTGAGCGGTTGGGGCAGATTCAGAGGCTGTTTGAGGCGAATTTGCTCAGGAATGATATCTGCAATCAATTGCGCCAAACTCTCATAGTCTAACGCTGACAGCATTTGGGCCACATCGTCAGGCGTTGAACCATTATGACGCCGGGCAAAGTCAAACTCCCCATGAGGGGACAGGTGGGGGGGAGCGGTTCTCGATGTACCGGAACTGGGCTGTTGGGGGTTGGGAGTGGTGTTCAAATCCAGCATGATATCTCGTCGGAACAATGAGCAAATTCGCCATAACGGCGCAGGGAGGCGGTAGATCGAGCCGTAACTCTCGATGCTAGTGTAATGAATCTTTAGCAATTCTGAAGAGATTTCATCATGACCTCTCCATTTTCTTTGTCACCCATCTATAATAAATTACATAATTCTTAATAATATTGTCGGCATTGACTCATCCCACGTCAGCCGAGTTCCCGCCGCGATCGGGTCTCCCTCACCTCAACTCCCTGATTTAGGTAAGGTTCACCTCTCTGAGGCATCCCAAACCCAGCGTTGCCTTATCCGTTGTTCTTGTTTCCTGTGAAACCCTTGAGTTACGACATCGACCACAACCAACGCGCAAATCCCAACTCCAGCGTTCCGCCAACGCCGGAAGAGTCCGCCCCTGCCATTCCCGATGAGGAATTTCCCCCAGAATCCGAGCCTCCCGCCCCCAGAGGCATCAACTGGAAATCCATCCTCATCGGATTGGGCCTAGGCATTGTCTTAGCCGGAATAGGTGGACGACTCTTTAGCGAATCCTCCCCGGAGACTCCCGCCGCCGACACCGAGGAAACCGAGCGCAATCCCAGTCAAACCGTCACCGCCATTACCGTCGGGGAACAAGCGGTCAATCGCACCCTCAACGCCAGTGGCAGCGTCAACGCCTATGACTTACTCCCCATCCTCCCTCGCGCCACCGGCCTACAAATCCTCGATGTGCGAGTCCGTGAAGGGGATATCGTCGGGGCTGGGGAAGTCCTAGCGGTTCTCGATGACTCCGTGCTTCAGTCGCAACTGTCCGGGGCCTTATCCCAAATTGACTCAGCCCGCTCATCGGTGAGTGCGGCCCAAGCCGATATCTCCCAAGCCGAATCCAGTCGCCGTCAAGCCGAAGCCGACCTAGAACGCGCTCGCACCGGGATTCGCCAAGCTGAAAGCCGCGTCGCGCAAGCTGAGGCCAGCCTCACCCGTAATCGGGCCCGCGTCACCCAAGCTCAAGCCAGTTTAGAACAGTCGGAACGGGAGTATCAACGCTATCAGCAACTGGCCAACGAAGGGGCTATCAGTCGCCAGGAAGTAGAACTACGAGAACGGGATGTGCGGACGGCTCGTGAGGATGTCAACCAAGCAGTCGAAGAGGTGCGAGTGGCGGAGGCAGAATTAGACAGCGCCCGCGCTGATGTCCTCAACGCCGAAGCGAATGTGCAAAGTGCCCAAGCCACCGTAGAAAGCACCCTAGCCGGCATTGAAGCGGCTCAAGCGGGGGTCGCCAATGCTCAATCAGGAGTCCAGAATCAAGATGCCGTGGTGCAGGAGTTGGAAACTCGCCTTAATCAAACCCTGGTGGTTGCCCCCCAAGGGGGGATTATTGCCGAACGTCAGGCGCGAGTCGGAGACGTGAGTGGCAACAATCCTCTCTTTACTCTGATTGCTCAAGGACAGTTGGAGTTACAGTTACAAGTTCCCGAAACCCAGTTACCCCTAATTCGTCCTGGCGCTCCGGTCCGAGTTCGCTCCGATGCCGACTCTCGCATCGATGTTCGGGGACGAGTCCGAGAAATTCTGCCTACCATAAATCCCGAAACTCGTCAAGCCACCGTCGTCGTAGATTTACCCAGTGACGACAGTTTACGCCCGGGGATGTTCCTAGAGGGCGAAATTGTCACCGAAACCCTGGATAGCTTAACCATTCCCTCAGCGGCGGTTCTGCCCCAAGCCGACGGTAGCGCCCAAGTCTTCCGCCTCAACCCCGACGATACCGTCACCGCCACCCGCATTGAGTTAGGGGAGGTCGTAGATGCTCAAGATGAGTCGGAGGAGTCCCAAGTGGAAGTTCTCAGCGGCTTAAATGCGGGCGATCGCATCGTCGTCTCAGGGGCCGGATTCCTCAGCGACGGCGATCTCGTCCGAGTCGTCGACTAACCCCCGATTGCCATCCCCCCCATGGGGGAGGTTCTCCCCTACTGCCTACTGCCTACTGCCTACTGCCTTCTTTATGAGCTTCTCAACCTGGTCCGTCAAACGCCCTGTTCCCACCCTCGTCTTGTTTATTATCCTGACCTTTGTGGGACTGACCTCATTTTTCCAACTGGGGATTGATAATACCCCCAACATTGATGTTCCGGTGGTGCAAGTCACGGTCACTCAACCCGGTGCTGGCCCCTCGGAGTTGGAGTCTCAGGTGACGCAGCCGATTGAGGATGCCGTCGCCGGCTTGGGGAATATCGATGAGTTGCAATCGACCGTCAATGATGGGGTGTCGGTGACGACCATTAACTTTGTCTTGGGAACCGACACCGATCGCGTCACCAATGATGTACGCAATGCGGTGTCACAAATTCGCCAGGAACTCCCCCAGGATATCAATGAACCGATTATCGAGCGGTTGGAGTTTGCCGGGGGCGCGATTATGGGTTACGCGGTGCGGTCCAATCAGCGCAGTATTGAGGAACTCAGCCAACTGGTCGATCGCCAGATTAGTAGTGCCCTATTGCAAGTTCCGGGGGTGGCACAAATCAACCGCACGGGGGGAGTTGACCGAGAGATTCGGGTGCAACTGAACCCGCAACGCCTCAAAGCCTTGGGTATTACCGCCACTCAGGTCAATGACCAGATTCGCGCCTTGAATCTGAACCTCTCTGGGGGGCGATCGGAAGCGGGAGGCCTCGAACAAAGTATTCGCACCCTGGGCAGCGCCCCAACGGTGAATGACTTACAACGCTATCGCATTAGCCTACCGAATGGGGAGTCGGTTCCCTTGTCCAGTTTAGGAACCGTTGAAGATAGTTTCGGCGATCGCCGTCAACAGGCGCAACTCATCACCCGAGAGGGAACGGAAGAGGTGGTCTCCTTCCAGGTGTTGCGCAGTAGCGGGTCCAGTGTAGTTCCCGTAGAAGAGGGGGTTCGCGAACGGGTGGCAGAGTTAGAAGCTGGCATTCTCCCCGATGATATTGAGTTTCAACTGCTGTTTACCCGCGCCAACGAGATTCGCGACTCCTACCAGGCCTCCATTGATGCCTTAATCTTCGGCTGTCTACTCACCACTCTCACCGTGGGCTTTTTCCTGCGGGATTGGCGAGCGACGTTGATTACAGGGGTGGCGTTACCCCTGTCCATTGTCCCCACCTTTATGGTGATGCAACTGTTGGACTACACCCTCAATGGCATGACCTTGTTGGCTTTGTCCCTCGCGGTGGGGAACTTGGTGGATGATGCCATCTGTATGATTGAGAACATTGATACCCATTTAAGTATGGGTAAACGCCCCTTTCAAGCGGCGTTAGATGCCGCCAATGAGATTGGTCTAGCGGTGGTGGCGACAACGGCGACCATTGTGGCGGTGTTCCTCCCCGTGGCCTTTATGGGGGGGATTCCGGGACAGTTTTTCCAACCCTTTGGGGTGACGGTGGCGGTGTCTACCATGTTCTCAACTTTGGTGGCCACGACCATGACCCCTATGTTGTCCGCCTATTTACTGAAACCCAAACCCCAAGCGGAGGAGACCTCCAATCTCCTCAATCCCTCCCCCAAGCCGGGGCCCTATCGTCGTGTCTTGACCTGGGCCTTGCGTAATCGTATTACCACGCTTTTGATTGCGATCGCCTTCTTTATTGGCAGTCTGCAACTGGTTCCCTACATTCCCCAGGGGCTGTTTACCGATGGTGATCAGGGGATTAGTACCGTCAACGTAGAATTACCGCCCGGCGCTCGGTTACGGGATACCCTCGCGGTGAGCGATCGCCTCAGTGATGTCTTACTCGACCATCCGGCCACCGAGAATGTGTTTGTCTCCGCCGGAAGTGGCGGCTCGACAGGGTCTGTGAATCAGGCCACGGTGCGCGCCATTCTCAAACCCACGGACGAGCGGGATGTGAATCAACAGGAGTTTGAACAGGAAATTCGCCCTCGACTGGCTGAGATTCCTGGAGCGCGTTTGAGCTTCCAGTCAGCGGGGGCTGGCGGGGGTGGAAAAGACCTCTCCATCGTCCTCAGTAGTGAAAATCCTGAAGTGCTGCTCGACACCGCCACGGCTTTGGAACAGCAAATGCGGGGCATCCCCGGTTTAGTGGAAATCGCCTCCAGTGCCAGTTTGGTGCAGCCGGAATTGTTAATTCAACCGGATAGTGAACGGGCGGCGGATTTGGGCGTCTCGGTTCAGGCGATCGCCCGTACGGCTAATCTAGCCACCTTAGGGGATGTGGAGGCGAATTTAGCCAAATTTGACCTCCCCGACCGACAGATTGTCATTCGCGTGCAAATTGCCGAACAGTATCGCAATAGCCTACAAACGCTACGGAATTTAGAGATTCCCAGTCAATCGGGGGCGTTAGTCCCTCTCTCCTCAGTGGCGCGGATTCGTCTTGGTAGTGGTCCAGCACAAATTGACCGTTTTGACCGCGCCCGTCAGATTGCCGTAGAAGCGAACCTAGAGGGGATTTCTTTAGGGGATGCTCTTGCAGCCGTGCGGGAACTCCCAGCGATGAATCCTCTGCCACCTGGGGTTTTTGAACAGCCCTCCGGCGACGCCAAAATCATGGTAGATATCTTCACTCGTTTTTTAGGTGCTTTGGCATTTGCGATTCTTTGTATCTATGCCATTTTGGTGCTGTTGTATAACAATTTCCTCTATCCGTTAACGATTCTGGTAGCGCTGCCGTTGTCTGTGGGTGGGGCATTGTTAGCACTGTTAATTACTCAGAAGGAGTTAGGATTGTTTGCCCTCATTGGCATCGTTTTGCTGATGGGATTAGTCACTAAAAATGCCATTTTGTTAGTGGATTGTACCCTGGCCAATCAAGAGCAGGAGATTCCCCAATTTAAGGCCATCGTGGAAGCCGGAGTTTCTCGATTGCGTCCGATTTTCATGACTGCGATTTCCACTGTAGCCGGGATGATGCCCATTGCCTTAGAGTTAGGGGCTGGGGGTGAAGTGCGTTCCCCCATGGCGATCGCCGTCATTGGCGGCTTCTCGACCTCCACCATGTTGACGTTGTTGGTGGTTCCGGTGTTGTTTACCTATGTGGACAATCTCAACCGTGCCTTTAGGGAGATATTGAGCAGTGGTTTCGGGGGCTTCAGACTACCGAGGCTGTTGGGGCGATCGTAGTCATCACAGGGGGCGATCGCCCTCCCTTAGATTAGTCCCCGATTCCCGCCATAAACTCCCCGATGGTTGTGGCAACGGTTGCCTGTTGTAACAGGTGTCGGAGGCGGGAGACATCACGAATTTGCCCGAGGCGATCGCTCACCTGACCCGGAACCTGATTAAAGCGCACCGTCAACACATCGAGAATGGCTGAACGAGCCATGTCTAAACTGCCTTCTTCAAGTCCTTCTTGGCGACCTTCTTGGCGACCGGTTTCTAAGGCTTGACGTTCAATGTTGCTGAGAATTGGCATATTTCGTTCCTCCTGATACTGACGAAGTTTGGTATCGAAACGCTCTTGTAAGACCTGAGGCAGGGTCATCATCCAGTCTAGCAGTCGGAAAAAGCGGATGACCTCCTCTTCAGTATAATCTCGTTCATAGAGCAGTTGAACCAGATTCCATTTCCAGGCTTCGCGTTCCTCGGCTTGGCCTCGGGTGGCGTGGGTTTTCAGGTGGGCCATCACCAGCAAGGCAAAGGGATTCGAGGACTGTTCCAGGGTTTCCCACTGCTGCTGATAGTCGAGAAGTTTCACCGTGGGAAAGGTGAACTCAACACGACATCCGGCTAGTTCGTAACGATAGCCACTCGGTCGCCATTGGGGTCGCTCATCGCCGAGGATGGCGAGACTGATGACTTTAGGGTGGATGTCAAAGGAGCGATAGTGATAGACATACATCCGTTTGTCAAAGTTGGGATCTCCTTGACTTTGGACTTCGGTGTGAATCAGAAGATAAGCGTCTTCTCCGCTTTTTTGCCAAACTTTAAAGAGTTTGTCACATTCGCGCTCTCCTTCGCTGCCACTGGGACTGATTTGTTGCAGTTCTTTGTCTAAGGATTGGTAGGATTTTGTCCAATCGATTAGCTCATGGACTTGGGGAAAGAAAAATTCTAGAAATGGCTCTAGGTAGTCTTCGATCGCCTCTTTCCAGGGTTGGTCATAGTTAGCTGAGGGGGTATCCAATAGCTTGACTCCTGTTCAATATGATTTTTGTTGTTTTAATTATATTGAAAATATGAGTGTTCTGCTAATAAAAAGATTGGACTATATTGGATTTTTAGGGATAGAATTGATGATTGTCAATCACAAAAAACGTAACTGTTCAGGGGGTAGACTGAAAATTGTCCAGCACAACTTCAAGTGAAATCAGCATAGAAAATAGCCTGTAATTGATTTTCTGGCAATTTTTTACGCTGCTGTTTTCGGCTATAGCAAGGATAAAACTGCTTTTTGGGGTCTGT
This sequence comes from Phormidium sp. PBR-2020, assembly GCA_020386575.1. Classification (GTDB taxonomy): domain Bacteria; phylum Cyanobacteriota; class Cyanobacteriia; order Cyanobacteriales; family Geitlerinemataceae; genus Sodalinema. The sequence goes on from CP075902.1 coordinate 3,489,649, forward strand.
ACTGACATTTTCCCTGATCAATTGGAATGGCTAAAACCTATGTGTATCAAGCATTTAGATGGATTTGTGTGAGATGTTGACCCCCCTGAACAGTTACCAAAAAACAACTTTTGGACGAACGGCTGTTTGCCCCTACCAATGACAATTCTGACGATGAGTGCCTAAGCCTGATGATTAGATGTCAGCGCTCCTAAATGAAGAGCGATGGTAGGACATTCCCGACTCAATGAGGAGTTTTTGGGCTAACTCACCTAACTGACTCACCGCAACATCGAGTTCACGGGAACGGGGATGGCCACAGTTAAGACGAAAGCCATGACGGGAATGACCTGATTGAGAAAACATAGCACCTGGGGCAATGTAAATATCTTGACGACAGGCGAGTTCATAGAGGTCAAGGGTATCAATATACTCTGGCAACTCAACCCAAAGTACATGACCTCCAAGAGGTCGTGAGACCTTGGTTCCCGAAGGAAACGCCTCACCCACTGACTGAATCATCTGTAATGTTTGTGTGCGATAGGCACTACGCAGACGACGGAGGTGGCGATCGTAGCCGCCATTTTGGAGAAAGGTGGCTACTGTTAATTGAGGAATGATGGCTGTGGCAAAGTTGGTCGCCATCTTACCCTGTTCAACCTGGATTTGGAAACGACCAGGACTCGCCCAGCCCACCCGTAATCCTGGAGATAGGGTTTTGCTAAATGAGGAACAGTACATAACCCATCCCTGGAGATCAAAGGCTTTCAGGGCTGGAGGGCGGGGTCCTTCGAATTGTAACTCGCCATAGATATCGTCTTCAATTATGGGAATTTGGTGGTGAGACATCAAGGCCACAAGCTGCTGTTTTTTGACAGCACTCATAAGACTTCCTAACGGATTACTAAAGTTCGAGACTAGCAAACAAGCGGCAATTTGCTTCTGTTGCAGGGCCTTTTTCAAGGTGTCCAAACAGATTCCTTCACGGGGATCTGTGGGTAACTCCAAAACCTGTAGGTGAAGTGCGGCTAGGGCTTCAAATAAGCCAAAATAGGTCGGAGATTCAACGGCCACGACATCTCCGGGCTGAGTTGCGGCCTGCAAACATAGGTAGACTGCTTCCATGGCTCCATTCGTGACAACAATTTCATCGGGGGTTACTGAACAGCCAGCGTCAAGAAGTCGTCGCGCGATTTCGTGGCGTAACTCAGGCCGCCCTAGCGCAGAGCCATAACTGTGAGCTAGCTCAGGCTGATCGCGCAGGAGTCGGGCGGTAATACGATTTAACGCCGTAATTGGCAAGAGTTTAGGGCTAGGAACTGCTGCACCGAGTTGTAGTCCTTGGGGGTTCCGGCCTAACGCTGCGTTGAGGCGCATCGCCAAGGATAAATCCACGCCATAAATTTGACGATGAGGCTGTGTGGCTGTGGGTTCTTCAGGAAGACGACGCAGGTGTAATTTGACGAAATAGCCCGATCGCGGTTTGGCTTCAATCAGGCCGCGATCTTCGAGGAGACGATAGGCTTCAAGAACTGTTGAGGAACTGATCGACAGTTGTGATTTGAGTTTGCGAACCGAGGGAAGGCGATCTCCGGGTTGCAGGGTTCCGGCTTCAATGAGGGACTCTAAGCGATGAGCTACAACCTCGTACAGTACATCTCCTTCACGTCGCTGAAGGGGAGAGATGTCAGTCATAGGAATACAGGTGGGTCAACAATAAACCAGTACAGATTCAATTTATCTAAACTGTATGGGTTACAATCTAGTTTAGCTGCATCTGTACACCCAAAAGAATCACCACCATAATGCTAATGACAGCATTAGAAGGTAGCAGCTATGGCTTTACGGTTGTATCGCTCACTTGCCGGTATTTTTCGTCGTTACCTCAGGGGGTTTATACGTTTCAGTCGTTTTTATGGCCACTACGTTACTCACTCGACTGTCCGAGAAACTCGGAGTCTGAACTACGAAAATCGTAAACAGAACGGTGACGATTTTCCTAGCAAGAACAAAACAGATAGTCAAGGAGCTGAATCTCTCAACTCTAAATCTCTCAACTTAGACGTTTCGTTATTCAGCGATGAGTAGGAATCTCTATCTGTTGCAAAATAGGAAGAATATCAATCAGGTCAATACTGGAACGTTACCGAGGTAAAATACATATGAGTCAAATTCAGCGTGTTTTTTCGGGCGCACCTTGGGAAGCCGATGTCGCGTATTGTCGTGCCCTTCGTCGGGGCGATCGCATTTTTGTTTCCGGAACAGCACCTGTGGATGCTGAGGGTAGGGTCGTTGACCCTGGTAACGGTTATGAGCAAGCGCGATGTTGTCTCAAGCGGATTCAAGCGGCGTTACAGGAGGTGGGGGCTGATGTAGAACATGTGGTTCGTACCCGTATGTTTGTGACAGATATCAGCCGTTGGGAAGACTATGCTCAGGCACATCGCGAGGTATTTGAGGAGTATCCTCCAGTCACGACAATGGTGGAAGTACGGTCTCTCATCACTCCTGAGATGCTTATTGAAATTGAAGCTGAGGCGATTGTCATATAGAACTAGCTACGAAAAAAACAGGCAATAGGACACATCTTTTATAGTTGCCCCTTCCTACTCCATTAAGACGTTGCTTCACCGGTTATCCTTGTATCAACCCATCCCCCTGTTCCTCCTCATCGCCGTTGTAGCGAGAACGCTCCTCAGCGGTGCGGATTGGTCTTGGCCGTGGTCTAGCGCAAATTGACCCTTCGACCGCACCCGTCAGATTGCCGTAGAAGCGAACCTAGAAGGGATTTCTCTAGGGGATGCCCTGGCAGCAGTCCAGGAACTCCCAGCGATGAATCCTCTGCCACCAGAGTTTTTTGAACAGCCCTCCGGCGACACCAAAATTATGGTGGATATCTTCAGTCGTTAGCACTTTTGATTACTCAATAGGAGCTGGAGTTGTTTACCCTCATTGGTGTTGTTTTATTGGTGGAATTGGTCACTAAAAATGCAATTTTTTTGGTAAATCTCACCCTGGTTAATCAAGAGTAAGAGACTCCTCAATTTAAGGCCATAGTCGAAACCAGAGCCTCTCGATTGCGTCCGATTTTCATGACCGCGATTTTCATCGTGGCTGGAATAATGCCTATTGCCTTGTTGGTAGTTTCGGGGACTTCAGACTGCCGAATCTGTTGGGGCGATCGTAGTCATGATAGGGGGCGATCGCCCTCTCCCAGATTAGTCCCCGATTCCCGCGATAAACTCGCTGATGGTTGTGGCAACGGTTGCCTGTTGTAACAGGTGTCGGAGGCGGGAGACATCACGAATTTGCCCGAGGCGATCGCTCACCTGACCCGGAACCTGATTAAAGCGCACCGTCAACACATCGAGAATGGCTGAACGAGCCATGTCTAAACTGCCTTCTTCAAGTCCTTCTTGGCGACCTTCTTGGCGACCTTCTTGGCGACCTTCTTGGCGACCGGTTTCTAAGGCTTGACGTTCAATGTTGCTGAGAATTGGCATATTTCGTTCCTCCTGATACTGACGAAGTTTGGTATCGAAACGCTCTTGTAAGACCTGAGGCAGGGTCATCATCCAGTCTAGCAATCGGAAAAAGCGGATGACCTCCTCTTCAGTATAATCTCGTTCATAGAGCAGTTGAACCAGATTCCATTTCCAGGCTTCGCGTTCCTCGGCTTGGCCTCGGGTGGCGTGGGTTTTCAGGTGTGCCATTACCAGCAAGGCAAAGGGATTCGAGGACTGTTCCAGGGTTTCCCACTGCTGTTGATAGTCGAGAAGTTTCACCGTGGGAAAGGTGAACTCAACACGACATCCGGCTAGTTCGTAACGATAGCCACTCGGTCGCCATTGGGGTCGCTCATCGCCGAGGATGGCGAGACTGATGACTTTGGGGTGGATGTCAAAGGAGCGATAGTGATAGACATACATCCGTTTGTCAAAGTTGGGATCTCCTTGACTTTGGACTTCGGTGTGAATCAGAAGATAAGCGTCTTCTCCGCTTTTTTGCCAGACCTTAAAGAGTTTGTCACATTCGCGCTCTCCTTCGCTGCCACTGGGACTGATTTGTTGCAGTTCTTTGTCTAAGGATTGGTAAGATTTCGTCCAATCGATTAGCTCATGGACTTGGGGAAAGAAAAATGCGAGAAATGGCTCTAGGTAGTCTTCGATCGCCTCTTTCCAGGGTTGGTCATAGTTAGCTGATGGGGTATCCAATCGCTTGACTCCTGTTCGATATGAGGGTTTTTTGTGTTTTAACAATAGCAAAAATGCCCGCAATTTACAAGTAGATGAAGATGGTTTTTTATTGAATAAATTAGAGAAATTTTATACGAATTTTTCATATGTTTGCTATACATCAACACTGGGGGAGGGCGACCACGGTTCGGCTATCGCTCACCGACCACGGTTCGGCTAGGCACTGGTGTCTTAGGAGGTGACCGTTTAGAATGGTGGCAATGCGTGAGGTATAACCGATGAGATGTCCCCATTGCCAGAGTGAACAGACCGTGAAAAACGGCAGCGCCATCCGTAGCGGCCAACGGCAACAGCGCTACAAGTGTCGTAATTGTGGCAAACGGTTCAATGAGCGCACCGGTACACCGATGGCACGCTTACGCACCGCCCCCGAACTGGTAGCTGCCGCCATCAATGTCCGTAGTGAAGGCTTGGGCCTCCGGGCAACGGGACGTTGCTTTGACAAGTCTCACACCACAATAATGGGCTGGGAACAGCGCTTGGCCGAGCAACATCCGCACTGGTCTCCCCCGGCTCCCGAGGAGGCCGAGGTAACCCTAGAAGGGGATGAAATTTATACTCGCGTGGGCGAGAACCTCCCCCCCTCACAGTGCCAAGGGTGGACGCTGACCTTTATTGAGCGCAAGAGTCGTTACTGGGTTGCCGCTCACGCGGGTAACAAAGACGAGAGGCTATTCACGACCGGCACAGAACAGACCTGGCAATGGGCACAAGCGGCCGAGTTTATTCGTTGGTTCACAGACGGCGAACGACGCTATGGCAAAGCTCTATGGACTTTCGCTAGCCGCTTCATCTCGAAGCCGTCACCGCACGGCACGCACTACCCCTGGCGCAAGGTTTGGCGAGAAGGTCTCGAGGTGGCCATGAAAATCAAAGGTTCTCAAGGCGCCAGCCGCGAGTCGAATGGGTCAAGGTAGAACACCCGTTCACGGCCATCAGTCCGGCCGCGATGAGGTTCACGCCAATCACAATGAGCCCATAACAGTGCTTTGAGACGATGTTGTAGTGCTTATCGCCGCCGACAAAATCTCTATGCCAAGACGGTGGTGGGTTTGCAGCGAGTCTTAGAGGTACAACGATTAATTTACAACTGGAGTCGCCCCCATTACAGTCTGGGGAAGAAAACTACCCCGGCTATGGCGATGGGATACTGCAATCGACCAATTTCAATCTATGAAATTCTCACCATGAGAGGGTTCCATGACATCACCTCTTAAGCGACCAGTGCCTTCGGCTATCGCTCGCCCACTGCAAGGGGTCGTCCCTACAGCCATCTATGGCATGAATTTTGAAAAATGGTATCAGACATCCTCTTAGATGTTCAGACACCTTGACACTTGAATATCATACGGAATCCGTTTCCAAATAATCCTTTATAATGTTTCAGAGAACAGTCAGGACAAACCCATGGCCAGAAAAGCAAAATTAGCTAATCATCTGAGCGTAGAGGAACTCAAAGACAAGTACCGCAAGAGCCGTGATGGTGTTGAAAGCCGACGATGGCATCTGTTATGGAAAGTGAGCTTAGGATGGACAATAGAAAACAGTGCCGTAGCGGTGGGGTTGAGCTATCGCTACGCCCGAACAATCGTAAAGCGATATAACCAGCAAGGAGAGAAGGGAGTCATTAACCAAAGGAACAAAACCAAAATCAATCCCCGAGGGCGGGAACCTTTACTCAATGGCGAGCAACTCGAAAAGCTTAAGCAAGCCTTAAAAAAAGCGCCGTCAGATGGAGGACTATGGACAGGACCCAAGGTGGCGCGATGGATTGAAAAAGAAACGGGACGGGAAAAAGTCTGGCCCCAAAGGGGGTGGGATTACCTAAAAAAGTGTCATTACTCTTGGCAGCGACCGAGACCCAGGCATCGAAAAGGAAATAAAGAAGCCCAAGAAGAGTATAAAAAAAACTTGCCAAAGAAAGTCACGGAAATTCAAAATAAACATCCTGATTCCGAAGTTGAAGTTTGGTTTTTCGACGAACACCGAGTGGGTCTAAAGTCAATCCTAGCGAAAGTTTGGAGTGAGACTGGACAACGCCCCGAAGCCGTGGTTCAGCACCGGTATGAGTGGGTCTATGTCTACGGGTTCGTTAATCCAAAAACGGGAGAAACACATTGGTATTTAATCCCAAGAGTGAATGTGAAGTGGTTGAATTTAGTCTTAGAAACCTTTGCCGAAGAAGTGGGGGTTGGAGAGAATAAAATAATCCTCTTAGTTCAAGATAATGCGGGCTGGCATCGAAGCCCAAAACTTCAGGTGAATGAGGGAATCTTTGTAGATTTTTTACCTCCCTATTCTCCCGAGCTTCAACCAGCCGAACGGCTGTGGAAGTTAGTAGATGAACCACTGGTCAATCGATGTTTTGATACCATTGAAGACCTGGAAGATGTTCTTGAACAACGTTGTTGTGTTCTTAGTGAACAGATGCAAGAAGAAATTCGCGATTTGACAAATTATCACTGGCTAGAGTACGCCTGAAAATTAAGGCTGTTTCAAAACTGGATTCCGTATCACACCCTGAAACGGCAGTCTAGTTTGGATGAAGGGAGCTTTAAGAGAATTTGTAAACTCTTAGCTATTGAGGGTCTTCAGGATATATGGTGTGATTTGTTGCATGGTATACCAAATTGTAGGGGCGAAAAATTTTTCGCCCCTACAGCAAGGGATATAATCTGCCATAATTTTTCCTTATCACCCTGAACCCAGAAGACCCGCTATTGAGACAGAGTTTTGGACTTATCAATATGGCTTTATTGATGATTTATATAGCAATCGAAGATTGACTTAGGACTTGCTCGTTGGGAAAGACTTCCCCACCTATTGCTAGCCTGCCTATTACCCGTTGCCTTCTCTTCCCTACTGCCTACTGCCTACTGCCTACTGCCTTCTTCTTCCCCATTTTTTGTCCTATTCAGACCAATTTTTGCTATACAATACTCTCTGTGCGATCGCCCATGAAGAAATTACCAGAGATCGCCCTCAGGTACAGAATGCCAAAGAAGTATTAAACTTTGTGATCAATGGGATTGACCAATTCAAAACTGACATTGAAAATGCAGCCTTGAATCAGGACTATTTACTCTAGGGCTTGCTGAAAAAGTTACCAAAAGGTAGGGGGTAAAATGCACAAGAAGCTGGTCTTCTTAAAAGATAACCCCAACTTCACTCAACTCATTCACGTCATAACTCAAATTTATGGGTTTTGAAAAAATCATGAGGTTTTGGAAAAGTTGACACAAAAAAGGACAGTAAAACTGCCTAAGCAGTTTCACCAGGTTCATCACTAAAAATGTGAGAGCTATGGAGGTTTCCGAAGTATTAGGAAGTTTAGCCATAACACGGTTCAAGCTAAATCTTCTTTTGGCTTGTCCAAATTTACCCTCAATTTCATTGCGAATACGCTCGTCTTCCTGAGCTTGTTTTTTGGCGGTTCGGCTGCTCGTTTTGGGAGGTCTTCCCAAAGGTGGGCCACTGAGTCGAATTCCTCTTTCTTTACACCAGGCTCGATTCGCTCGAGTTCGATAAATTCGATCAGCGTGAAGGGATTCAGGATAAACTCCTGTATAGTCTTTGTAGGCTTCTACTTGTGAGATTAAATCTCCACTCTCATTATAGTTATCCCAACTAATTCTTTCTAGGAGTACATATCCTTCTACACAACTGACTGACAACTTAGCTCCAAATTCTGTCGGACTTCCTGCCTTGCCTCTGACGATTGGACGAAGATGAGGTTGTGTTAGACTAACGATACGATTTTCAATTCTATTTTCATTGTTTGACCACAAACACTGCTGTTGACGGGTTATTTCACTAGAGACCAATAATTTCCTGTATTCCGCTCTGTTTAAGCCTTCTAGGCTAGCACCTTCTTCGAGCAATTTCTCAATATGTCCAAAGTTTCGTTTGAGGTATTGGAGTTGTTTCTTGACAGCATGTCTTCTGTCTTTTCGAGAAGGTTTCCTCTTTTTGGCAAATTTCAAATACTCTTTTCGGGCGAGTTTGCGGTGGGTTCTGGGTTTTTGAGTCAGTTTGCCTTTCAGAGATTTGTATAAAACGTCTATGACCAACTCGGTGATTTTCCTGGCTTGATTTAACAGCGCGACATCGGTGGGGTATTGGATATCGGCTGGTGCTACGGTTGCATCAATTAATAGTTTGCCTCTATTTTCTTTTTTTTTTCGGCTTCTTCTGACTTTTTTGGGCTGACCACCTCCTCCTGAAATCCTCGACCTTGCTGGACAATTTTTTGATTGATTCTTTGAAGCAGAGTTTGACCAATCCTTTGCCGAAAATGAACCATCATTGACGCGTCGAAAGGAGCTTCATCTTGATACCTCTTTTCTCCAATAAAATACTGCAAGTAAGGGTTCTCCTTAATCTGCTCGACGGTTTCTCGGTCGCTAATTCCCAATTTTTCTTTGATAATCAAAGCCCCCAGTGCCATACGAAAGGGTTTAGCTGGCGCTCCCATTTCTTCGGAGAAATTCTGGGCATATTCTTCCTCAAATTCTGACCAGGGAATTAGGCTTGCCAGAACCACCCAACGATTTTCTACACACAACTGTCCCTCAAAGGGAAGTTCAAAGGCTTCATCGGGTGAGTCGGGATTTTGTGATTTTCGATACATTTTATTGTTCCGGATGCACGGTAGTTTCCCATTGTACCTCTTTTTTGAGGTTTTTGACGCCAGCTCCAAACCCTTCTAAGCCTCACGCTGTAAGCTTTCCACCTCTTTTCAGCAAGCCCTACTCTAGTCCTCAACCCTTCCCATCAACGTTCAATCGGTTCTTTCCCCGATACCACTGGAGCGATGTTACTTAACTGTAACTTGGGATGATCGGCTTGAACTTGGGCCACATTCCACTCATTGCGGAACAACAACACCGGACGCTCCCAACTGTCCTTCACCGCAGCAGTGTTAAAAATTCGTCCCGCTTCCTCCAGGGCCGGCCAACCCCCCTGAACCCAACGGGCCACGGTAAAGGGTAAGAGTTCCAAACGAGTATCCACCCCATACTCGGTTTCCATACGGAATTGAACTACCTCAAATTGCAGTTGGCCCACCGCCGCCAGAATGGGATCTCGTTTCGACTCATCCACGGAATACATAATCTGCACGGCCCCCTCTTCCCGCAGTTCTGCCACCCCTTTCCGGAATTGCTTAAACTTAGAGGGGTTCACATTCCGCAGATAGGCGAAGATTTCTGGGGAGAAACAGGGAATCCCTTCATATTCCAATTTCTTACCGTTATAAATGGTGTCACCAATGGCAAACATTCCCGGATTGTTTAAGCCGATGACATCTCCAGGATAGGCGGTATCCAGGGATTCTCGCCCTTGGGCAAAGAGTTTTTGGGGACGAGACAGCCGCACGGTTTTGCCGGTTCGCGCGTGTTGTACGGTCATGTCTTTCTCGAATTTACCACTACAGACCCGCACAAAGGCCACGCGATCGCGGTGTTTGGGGTCCATGTTGGCTTGCAACTTAAAGACAAACCCCGTGAACTCAGGATAGGTGGGGTCAATGTCATCCTGGGTACTGTGGCGAGGATAGGGTTTGAGGGAATAGTCCACAAAGGCATCGAGGAAGAGCTGCACCCCAAAGTTGGTCATGGCACTGCCGAAAAAGACAGGGGTGAGTTGGCCGGCGTGAATGGCCTCTAAGTCAAAGTCTGTTCCCAGTTCGTCGAGAATTTCAATTTCATCCTTGAGTTGATGATAGAGTTCCGGTTCAATTAAGTCCGCTAAACGGGGATCTCCCAGTTCGAATACGGTATCTTCAGCGGCCTTACTTCCATGGGCCGTGCGTTTGAAGAGGTGGACTTTCCCTTGACGGCGATCATAAACTCCGGTGAAGCGATCGCCGCTGCCAATGGGCCAAGTCACGGGATAGGTGGCTAATCCCAACTCTTGTTCAATCTCATCGAGGAGTTCCAGGGGATCGCGACTGGGACGATCCATTTTGTTGATAAAGGTAAAAATAGGGAGCGATCGCATCCGACAGACTTCAAACAACTTACGCGTCTGCGGTTCCAACCCCTTAGCGGCATCTTCCAACATCACTGCATTATCAGCCGCCGTCAGGGTGCGATAGGTATCTTCGCCGAAGTCTTGGTGTCCGGGAGTATCGAGGAGATTAATATGATGGTCTTTATAGAGGAACTGCAACACCGTTGAGGTAATGGAAATCCCCCGCTGTTGTTCCATGGCCATCCAGTCGGATGTGGCGTGACGCTGCGATCGCCGCGACTTCACGGCCCCCGCTTCATGAATCGCCCCCCCATACAGCAGCACTTTCTCCGTGAGGGTGGTTTTCCCAGCGTCAGGGTGGGAGATAATTGCAAAGGTACGTCGAGTATCGATCGCCTCTTGCAGTTCGGTTCGCAGCTCGTCGCTCATGAATAGCTCTAGGAAGGGAAAACTGAGATGAATCGGGTCTTCAGTTGCCTTACATCTCTCAGGCAACAGTCCCCCCAGTTTAACAAACTCTCACCCCCTATTGCCTACTGCCTCTTGCCTCTTGCCTCTTGCCTCTTGCCTTCTTCCCCCCATGTCCCCAATTGTCTTTTGCGATTTCGACGGAACCATCACCCTCGAAGACACCTTCATCTCCACCGTCGAACGATTTGCCCCCCAAGCCGCAAGCCGCGTCTTGCCTCAAATCTACAATCTCAGCCTCAGTCTACAGGAGGGCGTGCATCAAATGCTCGAAGCCATCCCCTCCGCCTGTTACCCCGAAATCATCAAGTTGTCCACCACCTATGAGATACGGCCCGGCTTCGTGGAACTCCTGGATTTTCTCGATGAACGCCATGTTCCCTTAGTTGTGGTCTCTGGGGGGATTCAAGGGGTGATCGAAGGGGTCTTAGGAGACTTAATCCAACGGGTGCGAGGCATCCATGCCGTGAAATTGCAAACTCACGGAACTTACTGTTCTCCCTACTCTGACTTCGAGGGTGAGGGAGAAATGGTCAATAAACTGGCGGTGATTGAGCATTATGGAGAACCCGATTGGATTCTGATTGGGGATTCTGTCACCGATCTTAAGGCGGCCCTGGCGGCTCCTCGGGTGTTTGCTCGCGATCGCCTCTGTCGTTATCTTACGGAACGCGGCGTAACCTACGATTCCTTTGAGACGTTTACCCAAGTTCGCGATCGTCTAGCCCAAGTTTGGAGATAATACTTGCGTATCCTAGGAGCTTGGCTCGGATAACAGCCATAACCTTCTATGTGATCCATATTAAAGTTTGATGACCTCACAATTTTTGGCATGACCGTTGTTTTCGCAAATCGTGAATTTTTCGTGAAGAGTGAGGCATAACAGCAAGGAAAATCTGGCAAATCATTGAGTATTCTGACTGATTTGTGAATTTCTCTTAACAAAAATGATACAGGACTTGCTGAAACCCTATATTTAACAGTCATTTAAGATAAAGGGCGATCGCCAGACTCCTATGATATATTCAGAAAGCAAGCTCGTTTGCCCCGAAAATATGTCTGGATCATTTCCACTCAATCCTCCCTTTGATAGTTTGGGGGGAGATCAATATATCGTAAGTCCTTTAACCTTGAACCTCTCTCCTTGGCGCAGTCTCCTTGATGCTGGCTTAGAAGCAATGCTAGTTCTGGATGACGATGGCAATATTCTAGAGGTGAATGAAGTCGCCTGTGAATTATTCGTCCGCTCTCGGGGTGAGTTGCTGAAGTCCTCAATCGATGCGATCACTGAACCTGGGTTTGATTTTGCTGAAATTCAACAAAAACTTCAAGACTATGGTAAAATTCGGGGTGCATTTTGTGTTATTTGTGGTGAACGAAAAATTCATGAAGTTGACTATGCTATTAGCTATCATGTCATTGGTGACTATCACCTTCTAACCCTGAAAGATGTTAGCGAAACCAGACAGGCTCAGCAAGAAGTCAAACGGCTTCAGAAACAACTTCGTGATCAAACACAACAGCATCAGAGCGAACTGACAAAAATCCAGACCCAACTTGACGCAACGCAACAACTCATCTCCCGAGTCACCACAAAACCAAAACCCCTCGCCTCACAACCAGATTATTCCCTCCAAGAGATTTCTCACCACATCCCTGGGGTGATTTACCAGTTTCGGATGTGCCCAGATGGTAGTTTTCAGTTTCCCTATGCCAGTGAAGGAATCCGAGACATTTATGGCGTGAGTCCTGAATCCGTACAAGAGGATGCAGCAGTTATTTTTAGCATGGTATACCCAGATGACCTAGCCGTTATAACCCAGTCAATTCATTTGTCCAAAGAGAACGGTACACCTTGGTATTGTGAGTATCGCATCATCAAAGACGAGGGCCGTATTGTTTGGTTACTGGGTCATGCAACACCCCAATCTTTTCCCGATGGGAGTACTATTTGGTATGGCTATATTCGCGATATTACCCGACAAAAAGAGCTGGAAGCTCATCAAAGTCGTTTACTGGCAATTTTAGAAAGCACGTCTGATTTTGTGGGAACCGCCGATGCAGCAGGGAACATTTTTTATCTCAATCGCACCTGGCAAAACTTTTATGGTGATTTAAGCAAAGTCCCGAAACGAATAGAGGAAACTTCCCCCGCGTGGGTGTTGGATCTGATTTTTGAGGAAGGATTGCCTGAAGCACGTCGTTTAGGACTTTGGCAGGGAGAAACTGCCATCTTAACTGCCAAAGGTGAAGAGATTCCGGTGGAACAGTTGATTATGCACCATGTGGGGGAGTCTGAGGAGGAAGAGTATTTCTCAACGATTATCCGGGATATCCGCGATCGCCGTAGCAAAGAACTAGAGCTACAAACCCTAACTCAACAGCTTAGAGAAGCTCAAGAATTGGGCCATGTTGGAGATTGGTCTTTTGATATTCAAACTCAAGAGATTAGTTGGTCTGATGAGGTATTTCGTATTTTTGGCATGAGTCCCCACCAAGGAGAGCCAACGTTTGAGGAAAATATCCAGCAGATTCATCCTGATGACCGTCTTCATTTCATTAATTGTGCGACTCAAGCACAGCAAGGAATTCCACAAAATTTTGATGTTCGCATTGTCAGACCTAATGGAGACATTGCCTATATCAACAGTCGCATCCGGACTGAATTTGAAGGGGAGCAACCCACTAAATTATTTGGGATTGTTATTGATATCACAGACCGCAAACAAATTGAGGAAGAGCTGCGACAAGAAGAACAACAAACTCGGGCTTTACTCCACGCCATCCCTGATATTATGTTTCGCTGTAGTCCTGAGGCAGTCTTTCTCGACTATAAACCCTCGCGGGAGGTAACCGCTTATCAAGATCCCAAGGATTTTATTGGCAAACCAATCGATGAGATTTTTCCAGATAGTTTTGCTAATGAAGTCAAACAGATTATTGCAAAAACTTTCAGCACCGGGGACCCACAAATATTTGAGTATCAGTTATCTGTAGCGGGAATGAGACAGGATTTTGAGGCCCGCTTTATTAAAGTGAACAATGAAGAAGTTTTATCATTGATTCGAGATATTAGCGATCGCAAGCGAGCAGAGCAGGAACGTCAGGAACTTTTGGTTCGGACACAACTGCTCAACTCTATCAGCCTCAAAATTCGTAACTCCCTCGACTTGGAGACTATCTTAGATAGTGCAGTTACGGCAATTTTTCAGGAACTTGAACTTGATTTGTGCTGCTTTGGCTGGTCTTGTCAAGAGGATAATGGGGAATCTTGGCAAGTGTTGAATGAGCGGAAGAGCGAGAATATTCCTAGTTTTATTGGTCGCTATTCATTAGACAATTTTCCGACCGTCTATGAAGCTCTGAAGCAGAATCAAATTTACATTATAAACTCGATTAAAGACTGTGACGATATTTCAGTGCAACAGCTCTTTGATGGCTTACCCATCCAGTCCTATTGCACAGTCCCCATTCAAACACGGGGAGGACGACTTGGGGGGTTCCATTTAGGCTACAGCCGTGAAACCCAAACTTGGAGTGCTGATGATATTTGGCTATTAAACGAAATCGCCAATCAAGTGGCGATCGCCATCCAGCAAGCTGACCTCTATCAGGAGGCCCAAAACACAAGCCAAGAACTCAGCCAAGCTTACCGTCAACTCCAAGAGACTCAAATTCAGTTACTCCAAGCCGAAAAAATGTCTAGTTTGGGACAGTTAGTCGGAGGAATTGCCCATGAAATTAACAATCCCGTCAGCTTTATCTATGGAAATCTCGACTATGCCGCTGAATACTCGGAGGGGTTGATTGAGCTATATCGTCGCTATCGCCAGATCTATCCCGAGCCAGTTCCGGAAATTGTCGAGTATTGTGATGCCATTGACCTAGAGTTTCTGGTCAATGATTTTCCTAAAATCATTCAGTCCATGAAATACGGTGCAACCCGGATTCGTGACATCATCAAATCGTTGCGTACGTTTTCTCGCTTGGATGAATCGAGCCTGAAAGAAGTCGAACTTCATGAAAACCTAGAGAGTACCTTGGTTCTTTTGCAAAATCGGCTACATCGTGGCAATCATGAGCCAGCAATTCAAGTTGTCAAAAACTATGGCAACCTTCCCCAAATTTTCTGTTATAGCGGCTTGCTCAATCAAGTTTTTATGAATTTACTCATGAATGCTATTGATGCCGTTGAAGTTGAGCGTCAGCACCAAGATCCCTCGTTCTCAGGGAACTATCAAGGACAAATTACGATTACAACAACCGTCATCTCCAACAACTCGATTCAAATCAGCATTCGTGACAACGGCTGTGGCATGACTCCAACCACCCAAGACAAGATATTTAATCCTTTTTTTACAACCAAACCGATTGGTACAGGAACAGGGATGGGCTTACCCACCAGTTATCAAATCATCACCCAATCGCACCAAGGCAAACTTTACTGTAACTCGTCCCTCGGTCAAGGAACGGAATTTGTCATCGAACTGCCGACAAAAATTGATGTGAAGGGAAGTTCTCAAATCTAGGGTCATAGCAATTAAACATGTTACGATACAAGCTAAAGTTTAAGCTCAACCTCATATGTCGGGAAACGTCCAGGAGACCCCCCCCAGCCACGAAAACCCCTCTAACGCCGAGACTCTGGATTCGACTCAACTGCGATCGCTCTTTGAGGCGGCTCCCCATGCCATGGTGGTTCTCGATGATGAGGGAAATTATGTAGAAGCCAACGCAGCAGCCTGCGAACTCTTTGGCCTACCCCGAGAGGAATTACTGCAAACCTCCATCGCTGACTTTGCTGAACCCGGATTCGACTTCGAGCAAGCTTGGGACTATCTCCTCTCCCACGGTCAAGCACGGGGGGAATTTCGTCTACTGCGTCCTGATGGTGAATTACGTGCCGTCGACTATGCGGCGACCGCCCATTTTAGCCCCCATCGTCATCTGTCCGTCTTACGGCCCCTTGTTGCCGAGCGTTCCCGTTCTCATCAATCACCGGCTCGACAACGACATCTCGTCGAGATAATCGAGCGCACCTCAGATCTCATTAGCACAGCCGACGCGCAGGGTAACGTTTTCTTTGTCAACGAAGCCTGGCAGACTTATTTTGATCAGGCGACGCTTCAGAATCATCATATTTCTGGCTTTCATCCTGCCTGGGCCTTAGAAATCATCCTAAATGAGGGTCTTCCTGAAGCGCAACGTTCAGGAATTTGGCGGGGTGAAACGGCAATCTTAGTCCAAGGGAAGGAAATTCCTGTCGAGCAACTAATTATGTATCATCCCGGGGAGCCAGGAGAGCCACCCTTTTTATCAACAATCATGAGGGATATTACAGAACGTCAAGGGGTAGAAGTAGAAATACAAGAACTCCTGCGTCGCACCCAAATCTTAAGTAATATCACCCAAGCCATTCGGAACTCTTTAGATTTAGAGGTGATTGTTCAGAATGCGGTAACCGCAATTTACAAAGAAGTTGACGTTGATATTTGTACCTTTGGCTGGTGTCGTCAACTCGATAATCCTAATCCTGGAAAAATCCAGGTTGAGCTAGAGGTTCTAGTTCAGGAAAAACACCCTCAGGTTAAAGATTGGCTGGGAACTCATATCTTAGATGGCTTTGGAATTGTTTATGAGTCAATCCTGAAAAATCAGCCCTATTATTTGAATTCTGTTGACGATTGCCCTGATGAAGCATTCAAGAGCATCTGTGATGAAACGGGGGTCGATAGTTATTGCTGTTTACCCATTTGTAGTATTAATGGCTATTGGGGGATTTTTGAGTTAGCACGGATTCGCGATCAGGCTCGTTGGGACGAGGATGAAATGGAATTGCTCAATGAAGTCAGTAACCAAATCGCCATCGCCATTCAACAAGCAGAACTCTATCAAGAAGCCCAAAGTAAAAGTGAGCAACTCAGCCTTGCGTATCGGGAGTTACAGGATACACAAGTTCAGTTAGTGCAAGCTGAGAAAATGTCTAGTTTAGGACAACTTGTTGCCGGAATTGCCCATGAGATCAATAATCCTGTAAACTTTATTTACGGTAACTTGCAATATGCCGCCGAATATGCAGAAGGTTTACTAGAATTAGTCAATGCTTATCAACAGCACTATGCCAATCCGCCAGAGGCGATCGCCCAACTCATCGATGAGATCGACCTAGACTTTCTCAAAAGCGACTTTCATCAACTAATTACCTCAATGCGGAACGGTGCCACACGCATTCGAGATATCGTCAAATCTCTGCGAACCTTCTCCCGTTTAGATGAAGCGGAACTCAAAGCAGTGGATTTACATGAAAATATCGATAGTACCCTAGTGATTCTGCAAAACCGTCTTAAGGGTCATCGAGATAAACCTGACATTGAGGTGATTAAAAACTATGGTCAATTGCCGAGAATTGAATGTTACAGCGGCTTACTCAATCAAGTTTTCATGAATGTGTTCGTGAATGCCATTGATGCCATTGAGCAACGACAACAGAGCCTTACGTCTGAACAAGCTCTCACCTATCAAGGCGGCATTACCATCACAACAACGGCTCTGGGAACTACAGATATCTGTATCTCAATTCGAGATAACGGAGTCGGGATGAGCCACGACGTGAAAGAGAAGATTTTTAACCCCTTTTTTACCACCAAACCCGTAGGAATGGGAACCGGGATGGGCTTACCGACGAGCTATCAGATTATTAGCAAGTATCATAACGGAGAACTACTTTGCAACTCCACCCCAGGACAAGGAACCGAACTGATTATCCAACTTCCGGTCATCGGCAAGAGTTAGACTAGACCTATCCAGACAAGGCTCTCAATCTCAGAGTTGTCTCGGTGTTGACGAGTCATTGTTGATTGCCTAGTTGATTACCTATTCCTGAATGTTATGTCTGCGTCTCAATTTCCCCGCGTCCCCCTGGTGCGATCGCTCGCCCCACAACAGACTCAAGACGGCTCATTTACCTTTTTCTCCCAAGAATTTGGAGAATTATTCCATTCCCATCATGGCGCAAAACAGGAAGCCGAACAGAAGTTCGTCCACCCCACCCGCTTGAGAGAACAGGCCCACATCCATGATGTCCTGTACCTTCTCGATGTCTGTTACGGCCTAGGCTACAACAGCGCCGCCGCCATAGAAGCCATTTGGGAGTCGAACCCCCACTGTCGCATTGTCTTAGTCGGGTTAGAGTTAGATCGGGTGATTCCCAAAGCCGCCGTTCATCAGGACTTACTCGATTGTTGGTCCTATGACGTACAGTGGCGTTTAGCCGACTTATCCCAACATCACCAATTTGAAGATACTCGTTTGAGCGCGAACTTATACTTTGGGGATGCGCGATCGCAGATTCAGCACCTATGCGACAGCAGCTTTCAGGCCAACGCGATTTTCCTCGATCCCTTTTCCCCTCCAACCTGTCCCGAATTATGGACCGTGGACTTTCTGCAAAAGGTAGGAGATTGTCTCGGCCCCAACAGTTACCTGGCGACCTATTCCTGTTCCGCCGCCGTCCGCAGCGCCTTACAGGAAATTGGCCTGAACATCGGCTCAACCCACCCCGTCGGCCGTAAAAGTCCTGGAACCGTCGCCACTTGGGGCGATCGCCCTCTCCCTCCCCTCTCCCTCCAAGAACAAGAACACCTCCAAACCCGAGCCGCAATTCCCTATCGAGATCCCCACCTCAGCGATTCCCGAGAACTCATCCAAGAACGCCGCCATCAAGAACAAGCCGAATCTAACCTAGAACCCACCAGTCACTGGAAAAAACGCTGGGCCGCCGTCAACTGAAGACCCACCCCGCCCTGACGGGCACCCCTCCCAAGAGGGGATGACTTATACCATTAACTTCTTCCTCCTCTTCCTCCTCTTCCTCCTCTTCCTCCTCTTCCTCCGTGTCCTCTGTGCCTCTGTGGTGATTCTCCTCCGTATTTTCTTTGTTACCCTAGACCCAGACAAAAGTTCAAAACAACTATGATTCAAACCATTACCAAACCCATCTCCTTCGATGAATTTGTGGACTGGTATCCCCAAGATTCAGCCTGCAAATACGAACTCTACGACGGAACCATTGTCGAAATGCCCTTAGCCACTGGAACCCACTCCAACATCACCGGATTTATCAGCTTAAAACTCGGGGTTAAAATTGACCGCTACGATTTACCATACTCAATTCCCGGTGATTGTTTTTTGAAACCCATAGAGACCGAATCAGGATATCAGCCCGATGTAATTATCCTAGATAAAGAGGCGTTAAATCAAGAACCTCGTTGGCAAAAGGAGTCAATTGTAACCCTGGGGAGTTCCATACGGCTGGTGGTTGAAGTGGTTAGCCAAAATTGGCAAAATGATTATATGAGGAAGCTGGCGAATTATGAAGTGATGGGGATACCAGAATATTGGATTGTGGATTATCTAGGATTGGGAGGACGGCGGTTTATTGGCAATCCTAAATCGCCGACTCTTTCGGTTTATACAATGGTTGATGGAGAGTATGAAGTCCGGCAATTTCGAGGAGGCGATCGGGTGGAATCGTTGACATTTCCTGAACTGGAATTAACCGTGAACGATATTTTTGAAAATCCCTAGGAGCGTACCCTTAGCGAGCGATCGCCGAGCCTTGGCGCGCCCTCTCTCGCTGACAAGGGAGGGAAAGAAAACCTATACTGGATGAGAGATTGAGTGGAGAAGCCGGAGTGGGAATGCCCTGAGAGACCAAGGAAAGCTAGAAGATTCTGAGGCTGCCTTCCGCCGTGCTGTTGAACTCAACCCCAATTTGACCACCCAAACCATCTCCGAGCAACTAAATCGGCAGAACGTCTCCCCAGCTTAGAGGAAAACCTCTATCTTCTCTCGCAACGGGCTGTCGTCCTCACTACAAGTTCAGGACAACTATGATTCAAACCATTACCAAACCCATCTCCTTCGATGAATTTGTGGACTGGTATCCCCAAGATTCCGCCTGCAAATACGAACTCTACGACGGAACCATTGTCGAAATGCCCTTAGCCACTGGAACCCACTCCAACATCACCGGATTTATCACCGGTGAACTCCATTTTGAAATTAGACGGCTCAAATTACCATACTCAATTCCCGGTGATTGTTTGTTGAAACCCGTCGAGACGGAATCAGGATATCAGCCCGATGTAATTATCCTAGATAAAGAGGCGTTAAATCAAGAACCCCGTTGGCAAAAGGAGTCAATTGTGACTCTGGGGAGTTCCATACGGCTGGTGGTTGAAGTGGTTAGCCAGAATTGGCAGAACGATTATATGAGGAAGCTGGCCGATTATGAAGTGATGGGGATACCAGAATATTGGATTGTGGATTATCTAGGATTGGGAGGACGGCGGTTTATTGGCAATCCTAAATCCCCGACTCTTTCGGTTTATACGATGGTTGATGAGGAGTATGAAGTCGCGCAATTTCGAGGAGGCGATCGGGTGGAATCGTTGATATTTCCTGAACTGGAATTAACCGTTAACGATATTTTTGAACAAAAATAGCGACGCATTCTCCTACCTCGCGCCCTCCCAGGTGGGGGTCAAGGAGCCGCCGCGCTCACTCGAAAGGCCTTGGGGTATCATACCGTTATGGCAACCCAGAAACCCACATCAATCATCCGTACAGACAAATGGAATCTTAACCCAACAGCCAAGCAGCGAGTTCTGCTGAGCCAAACGGTTAAGGTCTACCGTCGTGTCTGTCGGCATTTGATGGGAATTCTCTTAACCCATTGGTCATCTCTGGGAACGTTATCGAGCCAAAAACGGGTTCTAGCCGTCGAGAAACTCATTCACCAAACCGCGAAGAACCCCCAGCCAAAATATCAGCCATTTGACCAAACCTTTTACAAATTCCCCAGCTACTACCGAAGAGCCGCCATCGTCTTCGCTGCTGGCCAAGTCAGCAGTTACATGACTCGGTATCGGGAATGGCAATCGGGAACTCGTCAACGTCGGGATGCCAAACCTCCAAGCCTCAATCCCAACAGTGGCTGTTATCCCACCTTGTATAAGGGTCAATGCTATAAGCTGCATGGGTACGACCGCATCGAAATCAAAGTCTTTAACGGAACCGATTGGGTTTGGACAACTGTTCAAATTACAGGCCTACGAGAACGGCACACCGTAGACAGCAACAAGCTGCTGTCGCCCTCCCTGATTTTTAATGAGGAGAAGAGGGCCTGTCACCTATCGGTTCCCTTTGAGTGCCATCCCCCCCAACGGGAGGGAGATGGCAGGGTCGTGAGTGTTGACCTGGGTATCAACACCACTGCTACCGTTGCAGTCGTGAATTTTGACGGCACTGTAATCCATCGGGAATTTATTCATCCGGGGAGAGACATAGACGAAGTCGCCGCAGCCGCTGGAACCTGCGTCCAGCGGAACGGCGACCGTCGGGATAAGCGGCTGAAATCGGTATCAAAACGAGCCAGCCAAACGATGGGGAAGGGCGGAAGTCTCCAAAAAGGCTTTTGCTCTCATACCTACCGCAAATGTCGCAACATCAACCGTCAAATCGGGCAGATTGTCTCGAAGCGTATCGTGCAGATTGCCCAACAGTTCAATGCCGATGCCATTGTCTTTGAGAACCTGAAAGGATGGAAGGCCAAAGGCGGACGAAAACGCTCTAACCTGCGTCAACGCTTTCATGGATGGCTTAAGGGTATGATTCGAGAGTTGACCGAGATGAAGTGGCAAGAGATGGGCGGTCAGGTGATTGATGTCGTTGCTGCCTATACCTCAAAGCTGGCTTATGACGGCAGTGGCGTGGTGCGGCGCGACTCCAAAAACTATGCCCTGGCTAAATTTTCTTCGGGCAAGCGATACAATGCCGACCTCAATGGGGCGCTCAATATTGCTGCCCGAGGTATTCTTCAGCTCACTCGCCGAAAGGACAGTGAGGAGTGTTCCAGCCAAAGACCTGGACATTCGCCTAGAAGCTGGGCTTGTTTGTGTGACCTGTGGACTCATGCAGTCTCAGGTTAGCACCGACACCCCCACCTCGCCCAAGGCAGGTGGGGTGAGCTTCATGGTGTCTAACTTAGTCAAAAACCATTGCCTAGCCAAATCCATTCATGATGCGGCTTGGTATCAGTTTCGCCAATGGCTGGAGTATTTTGGCAAGGTGTTTGGAGTGGTTACGGTGGCTGTGCCGCCTCACTACACCTCTCAAACGTGCAGTTCATGTGGTTCGCTCGTCAAGAAAACTCTCTCACAGAGGACTCATGTCTGTCATAACTGTGGATGTGTTTTAGACCGCGACCACAATGCAGCGATTAACATTTTGGAGTTAGGACTTCGTACCGTAGGGCATACGGGAACTCAAGCCTGTGGACACGACGACCACTGCATTAAAGCTGGAGACAGTTTTGGTGTAAGTCGTGTGGATGAAGCAGGAAACCCCATCTGTGAAGATGGGAATCCCCTGCTAGATTGCGATGGCAATGAGCGGCGGGAGGATGTCAAAACAATCTCGGAATTGCCCTGAGAGACCATTAGCTAAATCAGCAGAACCTCTCCCCAGCTTAGAGGAAAACTCCTACTTTCCCCGGCAACGGGCTGTCGTAAAACCTGTGTCTTAACTAGCTGGCTTTCCCCTGATTCACTCATTCCCCATCGGACTATGAAACTGAAACTTACCGCTAAAGTGGACGGAAACGGGAAATTATCCCTACAACTTCCGTCAGAATTGGCCAATCACGAAGTCGATATTATCCTGTGTGACCATAACCCCCACCCCACTCCAGAAGAATTAGGCTATCCCGCCGACTTTTTTGAAAAAACTGCTGGTCAATGGCAAGGGGAACCGCCGACGAGGGAAGACGTTAAGGATTGTGACTTAAGACTTTGGGATAGCTAGGGATGACTTACCTGCTAGATACCAATACCTGCATACAATACTTGACAGGTCGCAGTCAAGCCATTATTGATAAATTCAAAACAACACCTCGCCAAAACATTTACCTTTGTGATGTCGTTAAAGCCGAATTATACTACGGAGCATATCGCAGTCAAAAAAAAGAGGAAAATCTTGCATTATATGAATTTTTCTTTTCTCACTATATCAGCCTCCCTTTTGATGGAGAATCTGCAAAAATTTATGGAGAAATCCGTGCGGAACTTTCTAAATTGGGAACTCCAATTGGTGCGTATGACTTGCAAATTGCTTCAATTGCACTCGCCCATCACCTGATTTTAGTGACTCATAATACAAGAGAATTTAAACGAGTGAAACTCTTGCAAATCGAGGACTGGGAGTAGAGGCGAAAAATTCCCTCCACTGGTGGAGATGACAATAGGGGGTTATTGCAACATGGCCCCGCCTAACATTCGCTCAAATCGTATCTCCAACTCGGCCTTCATGCGGGGATATCGCTCTAAACTGGGGTCCTTGCGAATCACCCGTTCCGCTGCATCTCGGGCCAGAATTAACACCTCTCGGTCATCGACGAGACTGGCTAGGACAAAATCCGGTAATCCTGACTGGCGAGTTCCCAGCATCTGGCCCGGGCCACGAAGCTGCATATCCATCTCCGCAATCAAAAAGCCATCCTGGGACGATTCCAACACCTCTAACCGCTGTTTGGCATCGGGGGAGGCTTTGGGATGGGTCATTAATATACAATAAGCCCGATCGCCCCCTCGGCCAACCCGACCCCGCAATTGATGCAATTGCGACAAACCAAACCGTTCAGCATTCTCAATCAACATCACCGTCGCATTGGGAACATCCACCCCCACTTCCACCACCGTCGTCGAGACCAAAATTTGGGTGTCATGACCGTGAAACGCCGCAATGGCTGCATCTTTCTCCGCCGAGGTCATCCGGCCATGTAATAGGCCAACCCGAAAATTAGGAAACACCTCTTGCAAGCGTTCATACTCCTCAACCGCCGATTTGAGATCTAACTTCTCTGATTCCTCCACCAACGGTAACACCACATAGGCTTGATGGCCCATCGCCATCTGACGGCGAATCAAATCATAGGCCTCTAACCGTTGTTTCCCCGCCAAAACTGTGGTTTGAATCGGTTTACGGCCGGGGGGTAACTCGTCAATTTGACTCACATCCAAATCCCCATGTAAGGTCAACGCCAAGGTCCGGGGAATGGGGGTGGCGGTCATGGAGAGAACATGACAAATCCCATTACTTCCCTTCTGTTGCAACTTGGCCCGCTGCTGTACGCCAAAACGATGTTGTTCGTCAATCACCGCTAAGCCTAAACGGTGGAAGTTGACTTTATCCTGAATTAAGGCGTGGGTTCCGACTAACACCGGGAGTTCCCCAGTTTCCAGTTGACTGTGGATTTGTCGCCGTTTGCGGGTTTTGGTGGACCCGGTTAGCAATTCTACGGGGAGTTGGAGTAAGTTCAGCCAATCGACTAATTTGCGATAATGCTGTTCCGCTAAGACTTCTGTTGGGGCCATTAAGGCCGCTTGATACCCTGATTGGATGGCGGCTAAAATGGCTACCACCGCCACGACGGTTTTACCGGCCCCCACATCTCCTTGAACCAGCCGATTCATGGGGGAGGTTTTGTCGAGGTCAGCTAGGATTTCTTGAATCACCCGGGTTTGAGCATGGGTGAGGTTGAAGGGGAGGAGGTTGTAGAATTGTTCGATAAGTTGTCCTTGAATAGTAAGTCGTTGGGCCTGGCTGTTGGCCAGTTGCACTTCCCCGGCTTGTTTGAGTTCATGGCGACGTTTGAGAAGACCGAGTTGGAGATAGAAAAACTCATCGAACACGAGGCGACGACGGGCTAATTCTAAGATATCAGTATCGGGGGGAAAATGGATATTTGCGATCGCCGTCGGCCGGTCAATTAAATCATACTTTTCTCGCAGTTTTTTCGGGAGGGGTTCAGGGATTTGCTGACTGGCAGGAAGCACCGCTAATACAGATTTTCGCACCAAGTCAGCGGTCACACCATCGGTCAAAGCATAGACCGGCAACACTCGCCCCACGGACAAGGATTCAATGCGAGCGTCGGCGTGTTCTAGAACTTCTAAATCGGGGTTTTCTAGGGTAATTCCATATTTGTTTTTCTTGACCAATCCGGAGGCGGCAACGGTTGCACCTCTTGGATATTGCGACTTATGGGCATATTGCCAACGGCTGGAACTGTAGCGATTTCCAGGATAAAAACGAGTTATTTTCAAGCGCCCCGTGGGGTCTTTTAATGTTAATTGAAAGATGCTGAGTTTCTTGTTTTTGGAACTATTAAAAAAGCTGCAACTCTGGACTTGAGCAACGACTGTAACCGTCTCGCCCGGTTCTAGTTGAGAAATGGGAACTTGACGAGCATAATCAATCCGATCGCGCGGAAAATACTCCAACAAATCCTGCACACGATAGAGTCCTAAGCGGGCCAAGCGATCGCCCCCCCGGCGGCCAATTTGACGCACCTCAGTTAACGGCTGCGACAAGGATAACTCACCCCCCTGAGAATGCTGAACCGTCTGTTGCAGATTCACCGTGGGGGGTTTGCGGCGGCTGAGGGGTTCTCGCACCGATCGCGATCGCATCTCCAGAGAACGCTCACTCTGCAACAACACCCGCCGCGACTCCGCCACCAGATGCTGACGTTGGGCCAGCGTCATAGAAGGGTATCTCGCAAACTCCGCCGCTAGATTTTGCCAACGTTGGCGATCGCTCCCCGCCAACCGCGCCGGAGGATTGTTAAACTGACGCTCCAGGAACTCATGAAAGCGAAACTCCCGTCCCAGCAAATCAGAAAAACCGCGCTCAGCTTCGACACTGAGCGCTTTTCGTAACCGCTCCCAATCAGGAGCATGATCAACAGATGGAGATTGAACCATCGTCAGACTCGAGAACCGTCAAGAATTGTTGGCATTAGCTTCTCGCACTGCCGCCAAAAAGGCAAACACCACCAGGGGTGCGCTTAATCCGAGAATAATCCGCGTCAGCCAGACTCCATATTGAGGATGTCCCGACGACAACTCAAACACAGAACCCACCGCCGCGATCGCCGCCACACAGGAGACAGCCAACAAAAACCCTACTTTCGGGGACGAAATCATAATCCTCGCGCCTCCCTAGGCTTTAAGATGACGAACAGACTTGACCGAGAACCCATATTTCGAGAGTTCCTCCGTCAGCAGCAGTTGGTCATCCACGCGATCGACAAACATCACCCCATTAAGGTGGTCCATCTCATGCTGAATCACCCGGGCCGGAAGGCCACTAAAGCGGCGACGTTGGGGACGGCCCAACTCATCCTTATAGGAGACTTCAATCACCTGAGGGCGTTTCACATCCATATACACCCCAGGAATACTCAAACAGCCCTCCTGGCCCAAGGCCACCTCACGGCTGTAGGCTTGAATCACCGGGTTAATCAACACCAGCGGCGGTGTACTGGGGTCATCGAGGGCGCAATCAACCACCAGCATTTGTTTACTAATGCCCACCTGAGGCGCCGCTAAACCAATGCCATCGGCAGTATACATACTTTGTAGCATTTCACGGGCCAAGCCACGAATGCTCTCATCCACGCGGGCCACCCGCTTCGTACTTTGACGCAGGACGCGATCGCCCAACCTATGAATCTCAAGGGGAGGGCGTTCTAATTTCGTTTTTTCAACCAGGAGAGGTGCAGAAGTTGACATAATTTAGCAACGTGTTCGTCGATACAGGCCTTTAGTAAAATCATAACGTTTGTTGCTAACACGACAAGGAAGCGCCCCTAGGGGAGTCGCCCTAACCCTAGACCCCTCTGGGCTATAGAAAGCTTAACTTTCCCAGAGAAACATCCTGAAAACCAGTGGTAAAGTAGAAACACAGCGTCCAACGCCCCTGACCATCGTCCTTACCTGA
The DNA here is from genome assembly GCA_020386575.1 of Phormidium sp. PBR-2020. Classification (GTDB taxonomy): domain Bacteria; phylum Cyanobacteriota; class Cyanobacteriia; order Cyanobacteriales; family Geitlerinemataceae; genus Sodalinema. The sequence goes on from CP075902.1 coordinate 3,516,168, forward strand.
CTTTGACCGTGTTAACACCATCCACCTGTCGCCGCCTCAATAAACTCGACCAAATCCCCTCCGTCTGGGAGGGCGATCGGCGATCGCTGCAAATTGACCTAGACTCAGGGGAAGTCATCGGTGAAGATGCGAGTGACTGCGTCATTTGGGTCGATGGCTCAGAAGGGGTGGTGCGGGCGATCGAGAAAGTCTCCGACGACTCCGGGATGGAAGCCGTGGTGCGAACCCTGTTGCGGGCCATGGAATATCCCCACAAACCCGCCGGCCCGGCTCGTCCGCAAAAAATCATCGTCAAAGACCGAGAACTGCTCTTCTTCCTACGAGGCGTTCTCCAAGACCTCGATATTACCCTAGACTACGTCCCCGAACTGCCCCTGATTGACGAACTCTTCCGAGGACTCGAAGATGCCGTCGGAGGGCGGCCGCCAAAACTCCCCCCCCAGTACCTTAACCCCCTCAACGAACAAGCCGAAGCCCTCTGGGACGACGCACCCTGGGACTATCTCGGCGATCATCAAGTGATCCGCATTGAACTTAACTACGGTGGCATTGAAAGCTTCTATGTCTCCATCTTAGGACTGCTCGGCCTCGACTATGGCATTCTCCTCTATCGCAGCCTAGATTCTCTCAAAAGTTTCCGTACCTCCATCTTGGCCAATACGTCCATGGAGAAATTAGAGAGTATCTTTCTCAGCCAAGATTGCATCTTCCTCACCTATGAAGGAGATGAAGACTTTGACGATGATATGGATGACTTAGGGGAATTTCCTTGGTCTCAAGTTCAAGGCAATTTTGGCAGTTTGCATCCCCTCGAAGGCTTGCGGCCCTTTCTCCATGAAGAAGAAGCCCTCCCTGCCTGGATTGCCCTCAAAGCCTTGCATTTGTTCCTAGCCGAGCATGAAGATGAACTCATGGACGATTGGGACGACGTGGTGCGCCAAGTCTATGACATTGTCATTCCCGGCCCCCTGCAAGGCAGCGACATTAACGAACAGGGCGATCGCCTCGTCTCCGTCACCGTCTCCTCAATGGCCAGCGTCGCCAAAGAACTCACCAGCGAAAGCCCAGTTAGCTTCAACGAAGACCCAGGCTACGATGACGACTTATCCATCTTGGCGCGGATGCCGCAACTCCAGGATGAAATTATCCCCGATGGCTCAATTTTGCGGGTTGATAATATCCCCTGGTCTATGGTGGAAGCGTTACGCCAGCAGGTGTACTGTCCTCAGGAACCCCTGGACAAAGTTGTGCGCGGCAAATTTCCGGTGATTATCGTCCAAAGCACCCGAGCCAAAGTCAAAGATATCATCGCCGCCATTGAAGCCAGAGGCGGCCTACTCGGTCTGACCTTCAAAGCTTGCGTTTCACCCTTTGATGATTTTGAATATGAGCTGGGCCTGATGCAACTCGAAAATCAGGAGATCCATCTCGTGGGTGAGTTTGACTTAGAGAATCCCTATCATCAAAAGGCCCGCAAAGCCTGGAAACACAACCTCGAAAAAACGTACGGTAGATGTGGCTTAATTCTGGCTATGGGGGCCACCGGCAAACGCAGCGGCGACCCCAATCTCTCCGACATGAAAGCCTTTTATGAGGTGCTTCTACTCGCTCCCGAACAGATGGGTATCGAAAATTTGGGTCTGTTTCCGCTCCTTTAAGCTTGCTGAGAAGCCCGCAATTGACCGCAAGCGGCATCCACATCCAAACCCTTGGAATAGCGCACACTCACGGCAATATGGCGGTCTTGGAGAGCCTCAACAAACTCGTTGACCTGTTGGGGACTCGGGCGTTGATAGTCGACTTCCGAGATGGGATTATAGGGAATCAGATTGACATGATTTTGGAAGCCCCGCAGATGACGGGCCAGTTCCTCGGCATGGTGGGGGCGATCGTTTAACCCCGCCAGCAGCAGATACTCAAACGTCAACCGCCGCCCCGTGACCTTGACATAATCACGACATTCTGCTAAAAGAGCCTCCAAAGGATACTGGCGGGCGCTGGGAATCAGTTGTTCCCGCAAAGCCTGATTAGAACTATGGAGACTCACCGCCAGAGTTGACTGTAGATGATGGTCCGCCAGACGGCGAATTTGTCCCGGAATCCCCACCGTCGAGATGGTCATCGATCGCGCCCCAATGCCCACATCTTGATTGAGACAGCGTAACGCCCCCAAGACGTTATCTACATTCAGCAGCGGTTCTCCCATTCCCATAAAGACAATATTACTGACGCGATCGCCGAACTCCCCCTGAACCGTCAGCACCTGATCCACAATCTCATGCACCGCCAAATTCCGCAGAAATCCCCCCTTCCCCGTCGCGCAAAAGTCGCAGGCCATCGGACAACCCACCTGAGAGGAAACACAGACCGTTAAGCGCCGTTCCGTGGGCATTCCCACCGTTTCAATAATGTTGCCATCCGCCAATTTCAGGAGATATTTAATCGTCCCATCCGGGGAAATCGAGCGATGATGAATCGTCGAACGTCCCAGATTGACATCTTCATGGGCCTCCCGCCAGGCCTTAGGAAAGACCGTAATCTCCGAGAGCGATCGCACCCCCTTCTGATACAACCATTGATGCAGTTGTTTCCCCCGATAGCCGGGTTGTCCCTGGTCTTGCATCCAGGTCGTGAGGTCTTGTAGAGATTGACCCAGTAGGGGAGTAGCGGTAGCAGTGGACAGAGACATCGAAAAAGCCTAAACAGTAACATCCCATCTTAACGCGACTCCCTGCCCCAGAAAAACAGAAAAAACTGCCCAGTCGCCGCCCCGCAGCAACTCGACAGTGGGCATTTAAAAGAGGTACAGATGTGATGTCGGGACTAACCCAAGTACGTCTGCCCTTCCCTTACCGATGTGAAAATCGATACAATACGTTACAAAAGCTCTAACAAGCCGAGTGACCCCCCGACCATGACCACCACATCCCCCGTTGAACGCGACAGTTTCCCCGGACAGCATTGGACCTGGCGCGGCCATCCCGTGTACTACGTCCGCGCCGGCGAATCCCCCCAAGCCTCCCGTCCCCCCCTTCTCCTCGTTCACGGCTTCGGTGCATCCACCGACCATTGGCGCAAAACCATCGCCGGATTACAAGAGGAATTTGAAATTTGGGCGATCGACCTCTTAGGATTTGGCCGTTCTGGAAAACCCCCCCTGGCCTATGGTGGCGAACTTTGGCGCGACCAACTCCATGACTTCATCCAAGAGGTCATCGGCCAACCCGTCGTCTTAGCCGGAAACTCCCTCGGCGGTTATGTCTGTCTCGCCGTCGCCGCCGAGAAACCCGAATCAGCGCGAGGTCTCGTCTTACTCAACAGTGCCGGTCCCTTCAGCGACGCACAACCGCGCCAACCCAGTCGGTTCAGTCGCATGATTCGCAGTTTCGCCCTACAAGACTGGGTCGCCTTCCTAATTTTCCAGAACACCCGCCGTCGTTCCGTGATTCGCAAAACCCTAGAAAAAGTCTATCTCGACAAAAGTGCCGTCACCGATCGCCTCATCGAAGAAATCTACCGTCCCTCCTGCGATCGCGGCGCCGCCAAAGTCTTCGCCTCCGTCTTCAAAACCCCCCGAGGCGCAACCGTCGACGAACTCCTCAGCCAACTCAACAAACCCCTACTAATGCTGTGGGGAGAAGGAGACCCCTGGATGAACAGCCAAGACCGCAGCGCCAAATTCCGCCAATACTACCCCAACCTAAGCGAACATTTCCTCAACGCCGGTCACTGTCCCCATGACGAAGTTCCCGACCAAGTGAACGCCCTTCTCAAATCCTGGGCGATCGACCTAGAATAATGCCAGTCTTCCTCAACACCATCCTCTCCTCCCTCCTCCTCCTAAACCTCTGGTGGGGATTTCCCTCCACCGTCAACGAAACCTGCCGCACCTATCACAGTCGCCAAATTTGCATCATCAGCATCAAACGCAGTGCCAAATACCATTGGCAATACCGCGCCGAAGTCCGAGTGGACGGACAACGGCGGCCCCGAGAAACATACGACTGCAAGCGTCGAGAACGCATCCAACCAGATGGACACCACCTTCCCTTCGAGCAATTCGGCGCCGGCGACTACATCTGCAAAACCTTAAACTAGATGCGTCCCGGAACTCTCTTTCTCCGTGTCCTCGGGCGACCACAAGGGTACGCCCCTACGGTGTTTCTGGGCGACCACAAGGGTACGCCCCTACGGTGTTTCTGTTCCCTGTTCCCTGTTCCCTGTTCCCTATCTTTTGCCTCTTGCCTCTTGCCTTTTCCCCATGCCTAAAACCACCCACATTGCCACCTTCGGCGCCGGCTGTTTCTGGGGTATCGAAGCCGCCTTCGCCGCCCTCGATGGAGTCGTCAAAACCTCCGTCGGCTATATGGGGGGACATTTTCCCAACCCCTCCTATCTCGACGTTTGCGCCCGCATTACCGGCCATGCCGAAGTTACCCAAGTCGAATATGACCCCGATAAGGTTTCCTACGAGGACTTGCTAAATCTCTTTTGGAAAATTCACGATCCCACCTCCTTAAATCGTCAGGGGGCCGATCGCGGTGAACAATATCGGTCTGTCATCTTCTACCATAGTCCTGAACAGGAACAGATCGCCCGCAAGTCCAAGTTAAAGCGTCAACAACAGGAGACAGAGAGCGGCAGCGAAAAATACATCGTAACCCAAATTGAACCCGCCTCAGACTACTATTTAGCCGAGGAAGAACATCAGCAGTATTACGCCAAACATCGAATTTAATACGATAGATGCCTGTAGGGACGAACGGTGTTCGCCGAGCGATAGTCGAGGTGCTGTTCGCCCTCCCCCGACGCCCCCGCAGCACTCAACCTTTATCCATCATGTCAGCGGGGGGAATCATCTTAGGATAGGAAATGTTTTCATAGGCAAAGGCGGCCTTGGCCCGGCGAATTAAATCAGTTTTATACACAAACTCATCGCGGGCATCAATGGGATAGGAGCGTAACTTAAATTGGGTTCCCCAAAACTTCTCTTCCATGACCACAGCAATGGGGAGTTTGAGCTGGGTATAGCGACTACTATAGTCCGCCTGATAGAGAATTCTAATGACCTTTTCAACATCCACATCATGACTAAAGTAGAAATCCGTAGCAACTTGGGCTTCGAGTTCGCCACTGTTCGCATTAGAGATGGGTTCTGTCCAAGTTTTATTATGGGGAATGGTCACTAAATTATCATCGGGAGTTTTGACCTGAATACCCCGTAAGCCATAGCCGACAACTTCCCCATAATGGTCCTCAATTCTCACGCGATCGCCCACGCGATAGGGTGCTTCAAACAGGGCGATCGCCCCGGCAATAATGGAACTGACATAGTCCTTAAAAGCAAACCCCAGAGCGACCGCGACTGTCCCTGTAACCGCGACGACATTGGTCTCTGAGAGTCTGACAAATAGATTTAATAAATAGGCAATGGTAATCAGTAAAATCAATCCCTTCCAAAAGGGAATAGATTGTTTGATAACCAGGCGAAAGCGACGGGGAACTCGCTCAGAAATCCAATTAGCTAGGGACTGAATGATATAAAAACTTCCATAAGCAATCAGAATTGCGAAAATGCCATAGAGGACTTTTCCGAAAGTGATTTCCGTTAAGATTTGTTCAGAGAACTCCTCAGGGTCGTCCGGTTGTGCTAAAGCAATCGATTGAGAGAGGAGCGTGATGCCAAAACTGGCGACTTCTAGTACAATAAGGCGTTGTTTTATCATGAATTGGAGTTGATGAAAAAGTTATTCTGAGATAAATCAACCGTTAGCTGATCATAATAGAGAGGATGAATCGATAAGCTACCACATCGAGATTCTAAAACCCCCTGACGGGAGAGCCACTGAATCCTCGCCTGGATTTGACTTTCCGATTCTCCCAGGGTTTGGGCGAGATGACGGCGATTGATGGTTCCATGGATAAGAATCCCATGAAGTAAATAGCGATCCAGATTCGTTAAAATGGGTAACTTCGGCAATTTGGGTTTATCGGGGTGAATCAAAACCCGTGAAGGGGATTTAGCTGGGGTTTCTGAAAGCTGAGTTCGCAGTTCCTGAACTTCCTCTTCCGTCTGTTTGTGCATTCGCAAACTCTCTAGCCATATATATTGAGCAATACGACTACTTCCTGAGCTTTGATGAGCGATGGAATCCCAATAGGTTTGACGCAAATCGTTACTTGAAGAGTCGGGTTCATCCAAACTAATGAGAGTTTCAGCGATAGGGGTTAACCAATCGCAAATCATCTCGTCATCCAATTCCGGCAACGATTCAATAATCTCAAAATAGGCACTAATCTGACAAACAAAATCAAGGAAGTTCCAAGCGGCTTGACTGGCTCCGATCACCCAAAAATAATGACTATTTTTAGTGATAATTTCCCGGAAGTATTCAATACTATCCCAGCCGCTAATACAACGCAAAAAGCACTGTTCTAAACTGGGAATAACAACTACGGTTTTACGGAAATCTTGGAAGTCCTCCGCCGAAGAGACATGGAGGTCATCAAGGTCGGTGTTTTTAATATCAGGATACGAGTCTAGGGCTTGACGTATTTTTTTTGTCGTTAAGCGGATAGTTGCCGGTCTTTCAAAATCTTGAAAGGGGGTAATAATTTTTAGCGATATGTCATCCCAATCCCCTAATGTATCATGGAGAATTTTTCCGACTGGTTCAATGGTTGGGGCTAAACAAACAAAGGTATTAGGAGCATTAAACTCAGTTTTCCAAGACTCAATCGCTGGGCTGATCGCCCCCCGCAAATGAGTTTGATAGGCTTGAGGACTTGGGGAGTTGTTAATTCGTTGTTGCAGTTCCTCTTTTAGCCAATCGGGAATCGGCATCAACTCCTCATCAGATTCACTGCTAGGGGGTTGTGTGAACCAAGAATGAATCTTATTTTTAATCGACTTGAACCAGATGTCGCTCATACGAGAGGGCAATCCTGAGGCGAATGGAACTTAACGCCACTGCGATAGAGGACATTGACGATGAATCGGCTCATTTTACCATGATGGGTCTAAAAAACCGACGCCAGATCCCCGTTTGCCCCATCGTTCCAGATTCCCGGCTTTAGCGTCTTCGCAGTGGCGGCCGCGTCTAGCAATCGAAGATTGCCTGATTGACACCCTGACTCGGCCAAGACTCCCCCACCTCTTGCCTCTTGACATTTATAAACCATTAGCCTATACTGAGGATATAAAACCAAGTCATTCCATTTCGGTTAAACGCACCAAATTGTTTGCTGGGATAGGTAAAGGCTTCGCCGGCCCGGTGCGGCCGGCGCAAAGCCAAACATCTAAGCAGCGCAATTTTTTTAAACTCCTACGTTATAGATTAACGTACAAAAACACAGTCCAAGAGAGTCCCCAATCCTATATAGCAAAAATTGGTCTGAATAGGACAAAACAACTGGGTTATGCCTCTTGCCTTCTTTTCCCAATTTTTGCAATTCTAGAAATTGCTCTTAAAACCGTAACTCATAGCGTAATTCAATAGAACTAAACCCAGGTGTCTCTCCATCCGTCTGTCCCCCTTGGAGTAAAAAGCCACTGAGACCATAGTCATACGTCAATCCCAACAGCGATCGCTCATTGAGTTCATAAATCGCCTCAACTTGACCAATCGGAAACACACTCAAGCGATCCAAGCCGATCGCATCTCCCGCCTGATTAGCCACTCGGTCAACATCCACCAAGAGTCCCGTTAACTGGGGTTCCAAGACGAAGCGAAGCAAGGCATATTCAAACAGCTCCGTTCCTCGCAATCCGGCAATCTCATCAATCGTCGTCAGCACCTGTCCCCCCAGCAACGAGACCAACTCATTCTCACTGCGACTAGGAACACTACTCAACTGCACCGTTTCCAACAAGGCATCATTGCGTTGAAATCCCTCCACCTGAACCAACTCAGGCGACTCCGCCAACACCGCATTCAGGAGATCTTGAGCCATAGCGTCAATGGTGACATTCACCAACAGTTGACGAGACTGGCGTAGGGGCAAAATTGTCGTATCGGGGACTTCATTACTATCACGATCGCGATCGGCAATTGGGTTGCGGCGTTCCTCGGAGACCAAAGTGGACATCTGAAGATCTAACCGTGGATTCAACAGGCCCTCCTCCGCAATAAACTCCACCGTTTGCGGACGGCCCGGGGTAATAAAAAAGAGATTACTCAGCAAATCCAACTGTCCCCGTTCCACCGATATAACCCCCTGAGGACGTAAATTCTCCAAATTGCCATCCACCACCCCACTCACTAATAGATCCCCCCTCACCCGTACATTAAAACTGGGAATCGGGTTGACAATATTGAGGCGTTCCCCAAGGACAATACGAAAGCGATCCAAGACGGGTGTAATGAGCGGTGACGGGTTCTGGGGGGAAACAGTTGGGTTAATGGCTGTGGCAAGTTCCCCTCCCGTCAACTCCCGAGTCGGCACTAACACCCGTCCCCGAGAGACCTCAATTCCTCCAGAAATGACAGGAGTGAGAGCGGTTCCCGTCAGCGTAATCCGGCCATCTAACTGCCCGTTATAAAGACCATCAAGGGCGATCGCCCCCTGATCGACCGTTAACGTAAGGGGCCGCTCTAGCTCTGGATCAGGAGTTAACAGAGGTAACACCCCCCCGAGACGAAACTCACCCTCCGCCACCTGGGCCAGCAACTCATCGACGACAATCGCCTCCTGATTAAAGCGAATCACCCCATCCACCTGAGTTTCCGCCTCCGGGAGAGCCGCCGCCGCCACCCGAGACTGATCCAGAGCGATCGCCCCCTGAGCCACCACAGAATTAAGAATCCGCTGAATCTCCCCAGAGGTTAACGCCAACAGATCCACACTCGCCGAGAGTTCCACCAGTCCCTCCCCACCCAGCCAAACCACCTCACCCTCGCTGATGGCCTCAATCAACTCAAACGCCGGAGTATCCAACGCCACCTGGGCCCGGGCGATCGCCCCCTCGGGGGGTAAATCCGTGAAGGGAAAGGGAACACTCACCTGAAGGCGACTCCAATCCGGGGCCAGAGTGGCAAACTCAAACTGCTGATTGTCATAGCTAAAATTGCCCAAAAACGGGTCGAGGGGGCGATTGTTGAGAACCGGGTTGGCGATCGCCACCTCCCCCACCAACCTCGGCTGTTGCAGACTGCCGCCAAAGGTTCCCTGAAGATTCACCTCCCCCGCCACATCCACCGGTACGTCCACAAACCGCTGCACGAGACTCACCGGGAAATCCCTCACCGTCACCCCACCCTCTAGCCTCTCGGGAGACACCGTCCCCACCAACGAAGCCTGTCCCCCCTCCGCCAACAGACTCGCCTCCTCCACCGTCAACACCTGATCCTCAAGCCGGGCCCGCAGATTGAGAGCATCCAACCGCAGCGAGGGCCGGGGAGTAGGAATCGCGGCTCGAAAGGCAGCGGGGGGCTGAGGTTGAGGATACCAACGCCAATTCTCCGCCGTCAGTTCCGCGATGAGATTGGGATTTCCCAGCGTTCCCCCTAAATCCACTTGAGCGGTATAAGTTCCCTCAATCTCCACCACTTGAGGCGGTTGGGGGTCATCCGGTTGGGATATCCGTTGTCTCACCTGTTGGCGAATGCGGTTAAACAGAGCCAATTGTTCGGGGAGCGATCGCTGAGGAATCCCCACCCCCGTCACCGTCAGGTCTTGCGGGTCTAAACTAGGGCTAGCAATCCCCCGACGTAACAGGTCATCGAGTTCATACCAAGCCACCGTTGTCAGGAGATCGCCCACCTCCGCCTCATCCACCGTCAGCCGTCCCCAGACTGGGGCCTCTTGCCAAGCGTTCAGGGGGAGACGGCCCTGCAAAATTGCCAACAGATCCAGTTCCGTCCCCCCATTGAGAACCAGACGCGTCTCTTGGAATTGCAGCCTTCCATTGCGAATCTGGGCCTGTTGTCCGTCGTAGCCAAACTCAGCGGCGATCGCCTCCCCCCGAAGATAGCCCAACGCCGGATTAGCCACCGCCACCTGGCCCTGAGTCTCCAGGGTAAAGAGATTGGCCACAATTCCCCCCGTCACCTGACCGCTAATGGGGTCATCAATGCCAAAGGGTTCTCCCGGAAGCACATTTAAGAGACTCAACTCAAACGAGTCTAACCCCACCTGAACGCGATCGCCCTGACGCTCACCTCGGGCCAAAAACTCAACCACCTCCCCATCGGTTTTACGAATCTCGAACTCTTGGGGCAAATAGGGAGCCAAACAGCGAGCCTCCTGACAGGCCCCTAAGGCAATGGCCAGGCGATCGCCCAGAGGCTGTTCTCCCCGCAAATCCAGAGCCAGGCGATCGCCCGTACTGGCAAAAACCGTCCCCCGCATCCGAGGCTCAAACTGAATCTCATTCACCCCAAAATCATTTAATTGAACCGCCCCCGCCAGATTCAAATTACCCACCCCAAAGGGATTAGACAGCAAATTCTGGCCCTGAAAGCGTCCCCGAAAATCCACCCGTCCCCGGACATTGACGGCACTGGGACTCTGCAAATTTTCCCCCACAGCCACATCCGCCAATAATAAGGTCAACGGAAGTCGGTCTGAATCATAATTAGCATCAATCTCTAAATCCATTTGTAAATCCGGGCGTTGCCGAAGATTGGTTAACACCGTTTCCCCTCGGGCCCGCAATAAATCCCCATCGAGATTAGCCGTCAACTGATGTAGGGTCGCCGGAATTGGCACCGTCCCCAATTGCAACAGAGGCGTTAGGGACCCCGAGAGATGGCTGCTGGCCTGTAATATCGCCGGGAAGCGGGGACTGGTGACGATGCGATCGCCAATCAACTCCTCAACCAAGGCATCATCCACCGGTAACTGAGTCTCAGTCCTCAGTTGCCATTGTCCCCCCGCCACTTGAGCCGAGAGGCTTCCTGACCCCTGATTGAGAGCCAGGTTCGCTTGGGTAGTCCCTTGGGGGTCGAGTTGGCTGAGGTCTCCCTGTTCTAAGACTTGAAGGATATTGGCCAGAGACAGAGTCCCCTGTCCCTCGGCATTCATGAGAGCCACCGTTGCCGGAAGATTGGGCAAATAGGGAGTTAAGGCGATATTGGCGACATTGAAATTGCTGTCAACCTGTCCATCTCGGACTTGAGTCCTGACCTGGGCCGTTCCCTCGGCGACGGCTAAGGCTCCCTCGGCCTGCACCGCAATTCCTGCAAAGTCCCGGTTCATGGCGGCGGCCAGCAATCCTTCCAGGGAGGTTTGCACCTGGGCCCGACCCCTCTCCAACCTCACCCCCAGGGGTAACGCCAAATTCAGACCCTGGGCGGAGAGTCCCGAGGCGATCGCCTCAAGGCGAATCTCTCCCCCTTGCAGTAGTCCTTGCACTTGAGCTTGTCCATCAGCCAGAGTAATTCCCAGGTCAGCGGTTCCCTCAATCCCTCGGAGGATTCCCTCGGGGGAGAGATCATCAAATCGCCCCGAGACTTGGGCCGTGAACTGGCTCAGTTCCGCCGGGACTGCCAAGAAGGGGGCGAGGTTCAGCGGCGTGGACAGCAGATCCGCCTGCCAGGTTTGCTCTAGGAAGTCCGCCAGTCCCGTTGCGGTGATCTGTCCCTCCGCAGCAATGAGGTCGGCTCTCTGCAACCGGAGACGGCCATTGGCAAAGCTCGCCTCTCCCTGACTGCTGACAGCTCCCAATTGGGGAACGAAGAGGTCGGGGGTCGTCCAGGTTAGAGTGGCCTGAGGATTGTCTAGGGTTCCCCCCAGGTCAATCTGAGCCAGCAGTTGCCCCAAACGCAGGGGGATGGGTAAGTCCAGATAGGGGGCAACGAGGGCATCACTGGGGAGATCCACTCGGACATCCAAGTTGAGGTTGGCCCTCGGAGTCCGTTGGGGGCGATCCTCAAGAAGACCCTCAGGAAGTTGCTCTAGCAGGGGAGCCGTCCATTGAGAAATCTCGGCATTGCCCCGGGCCAGGACGCTTCCCCCCACGCCCGGACTGAGACGAAAGTCGTTGAGAACCACGCGATCGAGGTTGGCCGAGAGGTTAACCCGCAGTTGGGAGATGATCGTTTGGGCCACAATCAGCGGTGTGGTATTGCTGACACTGACGGTCAATTGAGGGTCGTTGAGGTCTCCGAGGAGTTGCGCCTGCCCTTGAATATCCCCTATTAAACCAATTGTATCTATGGGCGTGAGGAGGGGGTCACTCAGTAGAATTGAGAGGCGTTCTATGGCTATAGAATCAGTGCTGAAGCTAAGATTATAGCCGGAGTCCTGGCTGAGTTGTCCTTGTCCCTGAAGTAGGGGCGAAAAATTTTTCGCCCCTACTGTTCCGGTGGCGGCGGTGAGGCCATCGAGTTGTAGGCGATCGCCCTGAAAGCGAAGGTCTGCCTCAGCGGTGAGGGGTTGACGTAGTTCTCGAACCCGAACCACCAAGTTATCGAGGCTGAGGGGTCCTTGAATCTGGGGAATCTGAATCTCGAACTCTCCCTCAGGGGTGATGAGGGGCGGAACTTCCAGATTGAGATTTCCGTTGAGACGACCACTGACGAGATCCAGGCGATCGCCCAATTCCGGGGGCAACAGGGCTAAAAACTGCCCTAATTCCACCTCCTGCAACCGGGTATTGACTCGGGTTTCCAGGCTATTGACGCGAGTATTGCCCCGCAGGTGAACGGTTCCCTGGGGTAAGGTCACCGCCAGGTCATAATAGGCATTCTCAAAGGATTGACTCAGTTCCGTCCGCCCCTCAAACCCCAGTTCCCAAGGGTCAGAATGGCCCTGGGGGGTGAGTTCAAGGCTGCCCCCCTCTAAAATCAGATTGAGGGGAATCTCTAGGGGCAACTCCTCATCTGTCGGTTCAGGAAGATTGAGATCCAACGTCACCCAGGTGCCATCCTCCGCTTGTTGGGCGATCAGCCTCGGTTCCCTGAGAGTGACGTGGATGGGCAACTCTCCCCGGAGGAGGGCCAGCACATCATAGCCCACCTGAATCTGCTCAACCTGCAAGGAATTGGGATTTCCCTCACTCGGCGGTAGATACAGTCCCCCCAGTTCGATGCCCGTCAGCGATAGCCGTTGCACCGGCCCGAGTTCCAGCGGACGATTGAGAATGGGGACCACTTGGGCCTCGACCCAGCCCGGAAGTTGCGATCGCAGCCAGTTGAAAGAGACACGATAGCCCACCACGGTCACAACCAGGAGCGTTCCTCCAAGAATTAACCGTCGTTTGAGGCGACGGTGTTGCCCTGAGGAAGAATTGGGTTCGGGCTGAGGAGATGGATTCACCATAAAAAACCCTGAATGGAAGCGTCAATGAGTTGGGCGGCCAAGATGAGGTCATCGAGACCCTTATTGATTTTGACCCGATTTGTCCAGCTGGACCCGCAACCTAAATTGCAAAAGCTGGCCGTTTCCGGAAAGGTACGTTAGGATAAGAGGTTCATCTATAGTTTCGGCTTGTCTAAACTTGGGTTTCTGGGTGACAAAGCCGAACTTTTGTTTGGGAATGTAGTCCTTGTCTCAACGGTGACGACCGGTTCGGGCTATGGTAGTTGAGTGGTGGAACACAAATCGCCAAATGGATCTTCTAGAGTATCAAGCCAAAGAGCTGTTCCGCGAAACGGGCATCCCCGTCTTGCCCTCGCAAAAAATTCGTTGCCCCCAGGACTTGAAGGGGCTGAAAATCCCCTATCCGATTGTCCTCAAGTCCCAAGTCCGGGCTGGGGGACGCGGGAAGGCGGGTGGGATTCGCTTTGCCACCAATACCATTGATGCGATCGCAGCGGCCCAGGCGATTTTTAATTTGCCCATTCAGGGGGAATTGCCGGATGTACTTCTGGCGGAAGCTAAATATAATGCCTCTCAGGAGTTCTATTTAGCGATTCTACTCGATCGCACCGCCCGCCGACCGGTGTTGCTGGGGTCTCCCTATGGAGGGGTGGAGGTGGCCTTTACCCAAGATAAAATGCAGCGGGTAGTAGTGGATGAGGAGTTTTCCCCCTTCTATGCCCGTCGCCTGGCCCTGAAGATGGGCCTAACCGGGGAGGCGATTGAAGCCCTCAGTACGGTGATCAAGCGGATGTATCGCTTGTTTGTACAACAGGATTTGGATTTAGTGGAAATTAACCCCCTGGGGATTCGCGACAATGGCGAAGTCATGGCCCTAGATGGGAAAGTCACGGTCAACAACGAAGCCCTCAATCGCCATCATCACCTGACCCGGCTGCTACAAGAACGCAATTTAGAGGAACTGGTCTATTCCGGGGTCTTTCCCAGCCATGATTTTGTTGAACTCGATGGCAAATTGGGGATTCTCTGCAATGGGGCCGGATTAACGATGGCCACCTTCGATTTGGTCTGTGAAGCCAAAGGGAAACCGGCGAATTTCCTCAATTTGGGCAGTGAACAAACCTGGTATGGCATGGATGACGACCCCTTAGAACGCTTACGACTCGGGTTAGAGGCGGTCACTACCTCCCCGAAGGTGTCGGTGGTATTGGTGAACCTCATCGCCGGAGTCACCCTCTGCCAAGATATTGCCAGGACTCTGGTGGAGTTTAGTGAACAGCTTGATCGCCCCTGTAAGTGGATTGTTCGCCTGGTGGGAGGAGATGTGGTGGCGGCTGAGAAAACCCTCAAGCAGGCCAACCTCACCAGCGTCAAAAGTCTCGACGAAGCCGTCTCTCTTGCTGTCAAAGCCGTATAACTCAGTTACTTATTCAGTTCCTTATGCAGTTCACCGCCGATACCAAAGTTCTGATTCATGGCATTGCCGAACCTCTGGCCGCCACCCATAGCATTTTGATGAAGGCTTATGGAACCCAAGTGGTGGCAGGGGTAAGTCCCGGTTTGGGAGGCAGCGAACGGGATGGGATTCCTGTCTATGATTTGGTAGAAGTGGCCATGAAGGAGGTCGGGCCCATCGATGCGGCGGTGATTTTTGTTAAACCCTATTTGGTGTTGGATGCGGCCCTAGAGGCGATCGCCGCTGGGATTCGTCGCCTGGCCATTGTCACGGAAGGGATGCCGCCGATGGATATGGTGAAGTTAATCCGTAAGGCGGATGCCACGGAAACCCTGGTGATTGGCCCGAGTAGCCCAGGATTGATTATTCCCGGTGACATTCTCTTGGGAACTCACCCAGCGGAGTTTTATACCCCCGGTTCGGTGGGGTTGATTAGCCGTTGTGGAACTCTCACCTATGAGATTGCCCTCTCCCTGACGGAAGCGGGGTTAGGACAGTCGATTGGGGTCAGTATTGGCGGCGATGGGATTCTTGGATCGTCGTTTGCCCAATGGTTACAGATTCTCGATGAGGACGATCGCACCGAGGTGATTGTGATTGTTGGCGAGATTGGCGGCAGTGGTGAGGAAGCGGCGGCGGACTATGTGGCCGAAGCCATTGATAAGCCGGTGATTGCCTATGTGGCGGGCCGTTATGTGCCTAAGGGACGACGATTGGGCCATGCGGGGGCGATCGCAGCCAACCTCAGTCACAAAACTGAGAAGAAACTTAAGCAAGCAGGGGATGCGGCCTTATTTGATTTGGATATTGGCACCGCTGAACATAAGATTGAAGCCTTTAAAAATGCCGGGATTCCCGTGGCAGAACGGCCTTCGGAAATTTCCAAGTTGGTGAAAAAGGCGTTGAAATAGCCCGGTAGGTCAAGATGGCAAAGGCAAAACTAGGGTTTGGCAATCCGACGGGGGTGGCTTGGGCGTTTTTGGCCCCGGCGTTGCTGCTGTTGTCTATCTTTGTCTTGGGCCCGATTGCCTATTTAATCTATTTAAGCTTTACGACAGGCAGTTTTACCCAAAGTGGTACTCAATGGGTAGGATGGTCCAATTATGAACGGGCGATCGCCTCGCCGGAGTTCTGGCAGGTGTTGGGCAATACCCTCTATTTCTCCCTGGCAACGATTATTCCCAGCATCATCCTACCCCTGATTCTCGCCGCCCTTCTCGAACAGGCGATCGCCCTAAAATCTCTGTTACGAACGGCCTATTTCCTCCCCGCCATCACCTCCATGGTGGCGGTGGGGTTAGGCTGGCGTTGGCTATTTCAAACCGATGGCCCCATCAATGCCCTGTTAGACAACATCGGCATTACCCCGATTGCCTGGTTAGGCGATCCCACCTGGGCCATGCCGATTCTCATTTTACTCAGTATTTGGAAGCAACTCGGATTTAACCTCGTGGTGTTTCTGGCCGGGTTACAAGCCATTCCTCAATCTCGCTATGAGGCGGCCGAACTGGATGGGGCCAACGGCTTACAGCAATTTCGTCATGTGACGTTGCCGGGCCTGTACCCCACCTTGGTTTTTGTCATCGTCACCACGGCGATGTTTACCCTCCGCAGTTTTGAACAAGTTTATGTCATTACTGGGGGAGGCCCCTTAAACTCAACCAATATCTTGGTCTATTACATTTATGAAGAGGCCTTTGCCCTGTTTGATATCGGCTATGCGGCAGCCTCGGCCACCTTGCTGTTACTGGTGGCCCTATCCTTAGTGACACTTCAGCTTCAACTCACCGAGCGTTAAGCCACGGACATCAATTGAGGTTCCCCGAGGTGTTCCACCACCTGTTCGAGTGCATCTCGCAGGGTTGCGGTTTGATGATTCGAGGGAACTTGGCTGAGAATCTCGAACTTCTCTAGGCGACGTTCGACTTTCCCGGAACTCCCCACGACATAGACCTCTAAGCCCCGTTTTAGGGCATCTTTGACCATTTTCTCCATCGCCAGGGAGGCGGTCACCCCTAACATGGGGACATCGCGAAAGTCTAAGATGAGAACCCGATACTGTCCAATCAGAGAATGGCGTTGGGAAATGGCTTTGGCAGCCCCAAAACTCAGAGATGTTCCCAGATGCAGGAGTAACACCTGTCCTTTAACCTGATCTAACAGCAGTTGTTCTTCATGTTCGAGAAGTTCGGCGGCCTCGGGATCGGTGATGGCTTTAATATTTTGAGCCTGTATATCAGATAAACGCTGAATTGTCAAGACATTGGCCACAAATACGCCCACGCCAACGGCCACAATTAAGTCCACAAAGACCGTTAACAGCAGCACCCCATACATAATGGCGGCGGCTTTGAGGGAGAGGCGATGGGCCCGTTTGAGGAAACTCCAATCGACGATATCTAAACCCACTTTGAGGGCGATCGCCGCCAGAACGCTTAAGGGAACAATTTCCGTAAATCCGGCCGCGACAAAGACAAACATCAACAGGGTTAGGGCGTGAATCATCCCCGAGAGGGCGGTTCGTCCCCCGGCTTGGATATTGACCACAGTTCCCATAGTGGCCCCGGCCCCTGGGAGTCCGCCACAAAGTCCTGAGAGGATGTTGCCCACCCCTTGACCGATGAGTTCTTTGTCGGAGTTATGTTCATACTGGGTGATGCTATCGGAAATGACCGAGGTCAGCAGGGAGTCGATACAGCCCAGCATCCCCAGCATCACCGCATCAATCATCATCAGTTGCAAGTCGGGCAGGGAAATGGTGGGCAGATAAAGTTCGGGGAGTCCGGTGGGAATCTCACCAACAATTCGCAATTGATTGGATAACAGAGTCGCCGAAATGCCGGTTCCTAGGAGTAGGGCCAGCAGTTGCGGAGGACAAACTCGGCTAATTCTGGCAGGAGTTAGAAAGAGAATGGCCAGGGTGAGACCCCCTAGCCCCAATTCCGGGAGACTGAGGTTCCCGGCCAGTTCCGGCAGGGCCATGACCGTGTTCAAGACGCCACCGACGCCTTCTTGTCCCAGTAAGGGGGGCAATTGCAAGATGACCATAATCACGCCAATGCCGGACATGAAGCCGGAAATGACGGTGTAGGGCATCAGGGTGACGTATTTCCCCAGACGTAGGACTCCAAAGAGGATTTGGAACACCCCCGCCATCATGACGATGGTGAAGGCGATCGCCCAACCTTGGGGACCCGGATATTTGAGGGTGAAGCTGGCAATGACGGCGGTAAAAACCACGGTCATCGGACCGGTGGGATTGGAGATGAGGGTGGGAGTTCCCCCAAATAGGGCGGCGAAAAAGCCCAGCAGGACGGCACTATAAATACCGGCGATCGCCCCGGCCCCGGAGGCCACCCCGAAGGCGAGGGCCATGGGCAGTCCGACAATGGCGGCGGTGACCCCTCCGAAGAGATCACCCCGCAGGTTCCGAGTATGGATGTAGTTGGTAATGTTCATAAACCGCAGTCTGAGGGGAAGGGTAGTTCTATTGGCTTAAGGCAATGGCATATTTAGTTGCCATTTGTTTTTATCTATAGCTAAATCTAGCATTAAGGTCGCAAAATCAAAATAGATAATTGATAAGAATATCTGATTAAAAGAGTTAGGGGAGGATATCAAAGTAAGCCACAATAGGGCGTAACGGCTGTTCCCTGTCCTGAGTCTTCATCCATGATCCAAGCGACGTTCCACCAATTACGTGTCTTTGAAACCGTGGCACGTCACGGGAGTTTTACCCGGGCGGCGGAAGAACTCTCAATCACTCAACCGACGGTATCGAGTCAGATTAAGCATTTAACCCAAGTGATTGGGATGCCGCTGTTTGAGCAAATCGGCCGACAACTCTACTTAACGGAGGTGGGGGAAGAACTCCTCAACACCTGTCAGACAATTTTTGAACGCTTGGACAACTTCGAGATGATGGTGGCGGATCTCCAGGGAACGAAGCGGGGAAAACTGCGCCTGGGGGTGGTGACGACGGCGAAATACTTTGTCCCGCGTCTGTTGGGGTCTTTCTGTCAGCAGCATCCTGATGTGGATATTGCCTTACACGTGAGCAATCACCAAAAGTTGGTGCAACGGATGCTCAATAATCAGGATGATTTCTATATTCTGAGTCATCCCCCAGAGGACATTGACTTAGTAGTCACGCCATTTTTAGACAATCCTCTGGTGGTGGTAGCCTCCCATGAGCATCCCCTGGCTCGGGAGGAGAGTATACCCATTAAAAAACTGCGGGGAGAGGCGTTTATCATGCGAGAACCGGGTTCGGGGACGCGGCGAGCGGTGCAACAGGTGTTTGACCGCCATAAGGTGACGGTCAACGTGCGGATGGAGTTGGGGAGTAATGAGGCGATTAAACAGTCGGTGATTGGCGGGTTGGGGATTTCGGTGTTATCCCTGCACTGTTTACGGCCGGATTATCAACAGGGGGAGTTGGTAATTTTGAAGGTGAAAGAGTTTCCGATTCCCTGTCGTTGGTATATGGTGCATCGCTCGGGGAAACAGCTTTCGGTGCTGACGGAGGCGTTTCTGGAGCATCTATTGGCGGAAAGTCAATCCCTCGCCGTGGAGACCGGGTGCTAAATTGCCACCATCTGGGCAAAGTATACTAATCTGAACACAGCACTCGCGACGAACTGGACACTCATGGCAGAAGACGATAAAAAAGCGAAAACCACCACCGCCGCTGACAAAGGTGGCAAAAAGAAGGAAAAGCCCCCCGCCGTCGAGGATAAGCCCTTCGCCGATTTCATGCACCAGGACTATCTCCCGGCCCTGAAACAGGAACTGGAAAACCAGGGAATTGAGGATTTAGATCTCAAATTCGAGAAACGCCGGGTTCCGCCTCTGGATACGAAAGGGGACTGTTGGCAGGTGATTGGCACCTGGCAGGGGGGAAACCGCCGCTTTGTGGTTTATTTCCCCAAAGCCGACATCAAGGGACCTCGGGCCTTCTCCTGTTCCGCTGACGGCACTCAACCGAGTACCATCGAACCCTTCTTGATGGATGAGCGCAAGATTAACTTATCTCTGTTGGTCTTTGGCGTAGTCCAGCGACTCAACGCCCAGAAGTGGTTGGCCCGGAACTAAATCCCCTGGGGAACTCCAGGAGGGAGAGACGACGTTACCGAAACCATGAGATAATGGCTCCTGTGGTTTTGCCCCAAAACAAGCATGGTAGCGCTTTCCGAATCTCCCTTTTCCCCTGAACAAATCGCCTCAGAAGGACTCAAACCCGGCGAATATGATGAAATCGTCCAACGCCTTGGGCGACATCCCAATCGCGCCGAATTGGGGATGTTTGGGGTGATGTGGTCGGAACATTGCTGCTATAAGAACTCCCGGCCGCTGCTGAAGCACTTTCCCACGACGGGCGATCGCATCCTCGTGGGCCCCGGTGAAAATGCCGGGGTAGTCGATTTTGGCGAGGGGTTGGCGATCGCCTTCAAAATCGAATCCCACAACCACCCCTCCGCCGTGGAACCCTTCCAAGGGGCAGCCACTGGGGTCGGGGGGATTCTACGAGATATCTTTACGATGGGGGCCCGTCCCATCGCCGCCCTCAATGCCCTGCGCTTCGGAACCCTCGACAATCCCCGCACTCGCCGCATCTTTAGCGGGGTGGTTGAGGGTATCTCTCACTATGGCAACTGCTTCGGTGTGCCAACCGTCGGCGGTGAGGTCTATTTTGATGCCGCCTATAGTGGCAATCCTCTCGTCAACGCTATGGCGATCGGGATTATGGAAACCGATACCATCGTCAAATCTGGGGCTTCAGGCATCGGCAACCCCGTTCTCTACGTGGGGTCCACCACCGGCCGCGATGGTATGGGAGGGGCAAGTTTCGCCAGTGCCGAACTCAGCGATGAGTCCTCCGTTGATGACCGTCCCGCTGTGCAAGTGGGAGACCCCTTCCTAGAAAAATCCCTCGTGGAAGCCTGTCTGGAAGCCTTTAAAACAGGGGCTGTAGTGGCGGCCCAAGATATGGGGGCAGCGGGCATCACCTGTTCCACCTCGGAGATGGCCGCCAATGGTGGAGTGGGCATTGACTTTGACCTCGATAAAGTCCCCGTGCGCGAGTCGGGGATGGTTCCGTATGAATATCTCCTCTCGGAATCCCAAGAACGGATGTTGTTTGTGGCCGAGAAGGGCCGGGAACAGGAGTTAATTGACGTCTTCCACAAATGGGGACTGCACGCGGTGGTGGCTGGAGAAGTCATCGAGGAACCGGTGGTACGGATTCGCTTCCAGGGAGAGATTGCCGCCGAGATTCCCGCCTCGGCCCTAGCGGACAACACCCCCCTCTACCCCCGCGAGAAACCCCCTCAGCCCCCGGAATATGCCCAAATCGCCTGGGCTTGGACTCCTGAATCTCTCCCCCCCTGTACGGCTGCGGGAATCGAGGTGAATGGGGCGTTTAAGAGCTGGAATCAGGTGCTATTGGACCTGTTAGATAATCCCAGTATTGCCTCGAAGGAATGGGTCTATCGTCAATATGACCATCAGGTGCAAAACAACACCGTGATTGTGCCCGGTGGTGCCGATGCGGCGGTGGTGCGCTTGCGTCCCCAGGAGAGCCAAGACCCTGGCCGAGACTGGCGGCGAGGGATTGCGGCTACCGTTGATTGCAATGCTCGTTATGTCTATCTCGATCCCTATGAGGGGGCGAAAGCGGTGGTGGCGGAAGCGGCCCGCAATCTCAGTTGTGTGGGGGCGGACCCCGTGGCGGTCACGGATAACCTCAATTTTGGCAGTCCGGAGAAGGCGATCGGCTATTGGCAGTTAGCCTGTGCCTGTGAGGGCTTAGCACAGGGCTGTGAGGACTTTGGAACCCCAGTGACGGGGGGGAATGTCTCTCTGTATAACGAAACTCTCGATGCTGAGGGCAAGCCAACCCCGATTTATCCAACTCCGGTTGTGGGGATGGTGGGGTTAATTGAGAATCTTGAGCAGATTTGTGGCCAGGGTTGGCAGCAAGAGGGGGATGTGGTGTATCTCTTGGGGGTTCCCACAGGGGCGCAGCAGGGGTTAGCTTTGCCGACGTTAGGGGCTTCGGAGTATTTGGCGACGCTGCATCAGACGGTGGCGGGGAAACCGCCTCGGGTGGATGTGGCGTTGGAGAAAGCGGTGCAAGGAGTCTGTCGTCAGGGGATTCGCCAGGGTTGGGTGAACTCGGCCCATGATGTCTCGGAAGGGGGGTTAGCGGTGACGTTGGCGGAATCTTCGTTGTCGGGCGATTTAGGGGTGACGGTGGATCTGCCGAATGGGGGCCGTTGGGATACGCTGCTATTTGGGGAAGGAGGCGCGCGGATTGTGGTTTCGGTGTCCCCGCAGGCTGTGGCGGCTTGGGAGGCCTATTTGCAGGACCAGTTATCGGGGTCTTGGCAACGACTGGGGACGGTGTCTGGTGCGTCGTTACAGGTGTCGTCTGAGGGGGAAGGGTTGCTGAGTCTATCCTTGTCTGAGATGCGGCAGATGTATGAGGGGGCGATTCGTCGTCGCTTGGGTTAGGGTAAAAGGTAAAAGAAGGCAAAAGGGAAGAACCCACCCCGCCCTCCGGGCGCCCCTCCCAAGAGGGGATAGACGTAGGGGCGTACCGCAAGTGGCGCGCCCTCTCTTTTCCGGCAATCGGCACGCCCTCGGCTTCACTTTCCTCCTTTTTTACTCAAGACCCAGCGATTTTTCTTGCGGGTAAATCCCAGTTTCTTTAACCATCGTGATATGGTTTTTTGGCTGATTTCGTCATCCCATAACTCTGCCATCTCGGCTTGAGTTTTATCAGCATTTTCTTGGACAAAGGTTCGGAACTTAGAGACATCTTTAACTTTATGACCATGACCGGGAGGTCGATACTCTCGGGGTTGAAAATCTCCTGTTTCCTCTCTCTGTTTCAACCATAGGTAAATGGTGTTACGGCTAATGCCAAAAATTTGACTCACTTCTGACTTCTTCATGCCATCGACTTCAATGGCTTTAATGACTTTTTTACGCAAGTCATAGCTGTAATTATTGGACATATCGCCACCCTCTTGGGAAGATATCGGGTTCATTCTATGGGGTCAGGTCTCATTATACCTGATGTCCTAGCTGGTAAGACTGGAATGATATTGGTATGATGGGAATCCGCGCCCTAATATGACGGACTGGGGCGGTGCTGACGAGTTTGCCCCGAGATGTTGCGGGTAGCACAAGTGAGTTTGAATTTGGTCGCCGTTTAACCGGGGACTGGGTAGATATCAGGTAAGCCGTGAATGAGAGAACAACTCGCAAAATCAATTGATCTCACCGTCGGGGTTGTGAGTCTTATTCTGGGAGGGGTCTATTTACTCTCTCCGCAATTTATGGGGTACCACGCTGAGGCGATTGGCAAGCCTTGGGATGCCCTAGATGCCAGTATCCAAATTCTTATTTTAGCCCTGATGAAGGTGGCGGGCGCCGGCTGGATGGCCACTGGCCTGGCGATGCTGTTTGGGATTTGGCTGGGTTTTCCTGGGGGCGATCGTCGATGGCGTTGGGGGATTCCCCTGATTGGACTAATGTTTTATGTGCCAACCAGTGCGGTCACCCTTTGGGTAACTCTCAGCACCCCTGGAACCGCGCCCTGGTATGGTAGTTTATTTGCGGTACTGTTGCTCGTTGTCGGGTTTTGCCTCAAACCAGCCAACCCGTTGCGCCGCTGACCCTCCTCAGCCCCCTCCAGGATTTCTGCATCCTCTACGGCAAGAGTTTTAATCAATCTACTGGACAGGAGTCTGGGCGATGGGTTTTCGAGGCCTTGAGTAGAACTGACCGGGGCCGGATGACCAGCAAAAACTCCCTGGCACGGCCTAGCATGAGGGGGCGGGGGCTTGAGGACTCCCGAAGACAGGGCTAGGAGGGGTCGTAATGGTCGGCGAAGTGGTCGCGCAGGAGGGCGTGGACGAAGCGATAGCCGCCGCCGACGCGCTGGAGAAAGCCGCGATCGGTGCAGTAGCGGAGAAATTTGCTATAGTTCCAAGGGGCGTAGCCGAATAACCATAGGGTGATGCGGAGAGCGCAATGCTTAATTGCACTCAGTAAGCCGCCGTTAGAAGCACCCAGAACAAAACCTATGCCAGTACCTAGGACAAGAATTTCAGACAGTTGCATTGGTTCATGAAAATAATGCAGTGCGGCTGAAATCAGTATACCGATGACCATGAAAATAATGCCAAAAATTAGGGAGTTCTTAATAGACTGATGGATTCCCTGATTATCGTTGACTTTAGTATCTATTTCTTCTCCAACCAGCCCTCCAACCAGCCCGTAAACCAGCCCGACAACCAGCCCGACAACCAGCCCGACAACCAGCCCGAAAACCAGCCCTCCAACCAGCCCGTAAACCAGCCCGACAACCAGCCCGACAACCAGCCCGAAAACCAGCCCGAAAACCAGCCCGAAAACCAGCCCTTCTTGGATTTCTTTGTAAAAATTTCTTGGCGCGGACGCGGAGCGCCAAGAAATTTTGATGGTTTCTACCGTATTAATTGTACCTGGATCTCCAGCCAGCCCGAAAACCAGCCCGAAAACCAGCCCTCCAACCAGCCCGACAACCAGCCCGTCAACCAGCCCGAAAACCAGCCCGAAAACCAGCCCGAAAACCAGCCCGAAAACCAGCCCGAAAACAAATTTTTGTTGCCGATTTTTTAAAAAATAAGGCTGTAGCTTCTCAATAAATAGTTCCGTTTGAGCCTCCTCAATTGACCGAGCTGCCAACCAACCCAACCACCGCTTAGTTCGCTCATCCTTTGGATAGGGATTAGGCACAGGCTTGCGTTTAGGCTGGCGACGATCGCCATTTTTGGACTCCACCAGATAGTTTTCACCACCTCGATAGGCACAGGACAGACGAGCCTCAATATAAGCCTCAAACAGAATCCGCCGCCGCTCCGTAGCATTCTTGTCCAGTTCCCAAAGCTCGGGAGGTAGGTTATCGCTCGCCAACACCAACATTGAGAGAAATAGCGGCGACCTTGCCAAACCTGTTGCCGGATTTATGATATCTACATCCCGACAAATCGCCTCCCAAAGCCAATCGCATTTCGCCCGACGCAAGTAAGTTTCAATTTGCGCGTCTGTCAGTGGTTGCACAATCACTGACCCGTTTAGCTCTAAGTTGCTCTCATAAACCTGATATTCTTCCAACCGGGAGCAAACCACCAGCGGAATGCCACGCCAGTCCGGCAGAAAGTCGTTTAACGCCTGTACGCAAGTGTCCTGACGTTGCGACATCAGTTCATCCAGTCCATCCAGCAGCGGCAAAATGCGTCCCGTCTCAATCCAAGCCTCGGCGATGTCTTTGGGCACCCCGTACTTCTGCCTGAGATCTGTCACCATCCAACTAGGGATGTCGCTGTACTGGGTTTTCCAAGCTGACAAGTTGAGCAACACGGGAACAGGAGCCTTGGCGTTTTCCTCGCCTCGCTGCACTAACTTTTCCGCCAACTGCAACAGTAGCGTTGTCTTCCCGGAACCCGGCGCACCCAAAATCAAAAGTTGTCCACCAATCTCGGGTTTGTCAAAAATCTTGACGATGTGCGTTCCCTCGGGACATCGCTGACTGGGGCGATTTCCGAGCTTCACGTCCATTGACCAGGGCGGTGTCACCTGGCTCGGGTCTTCGGTTTTGTCCAGTTCCACATACACCCGCCGATGCAGCGACTGCGCGAGTCGTCCCGCCACCTCGTTTTTAACGGCATTGAGTAGTTTCGTCTCGCTATTGTCTCGGGTTTCAGGCGGTGCAAAGTTCTGCACTACCTTACCGATATTGAATTTAGAGTGATCGTTGGCGTTGAAGCCTTGCTGTTCGCGATGGGTCACAACGGGCTACTCTAATTAAAGGTCTGCTCGATCGCCTGGTGGAAGTGCGCCGTTCCCTTATCGTTGATGACAATGCCTTGCTGCTTGCGATGGTCAAATTTAATGTCTAGTGTCGGAAGCTGTGTCTGGATGTCCTGCACCACGGCCGCCATGTCCGGATTGTCTTGTTCCGCTGCTACGATTTCCGCCAACAGAAGCGGATCATCAAACGGGGTTTTTCCTGCCGGAAACCGTTGCTGCACCCGCGTTCCCAGGGCATTCAGCTTGGGCTTAGGAAGCTGACCCGCTACAGATTTCAACTTGGCAAACCCGGCCTTAAGCAGTTCTTTCGTTATGGTGTCGCTGGTGGTTTCCAACGATTTTTTCACCATCAAGGCGGCGATCGCCAACAATCCCCATTCAAATGGTTCCATTGCTTTACCGTTTACGCTGAGACTGACTCCAGCATAACCGAACTCCCAAACCGAACAACAGTGGTCGCGCTGGCTGAGAGTCAGCCCCCCGGTGTCTATGATGCTCACCCGTCAAGGTGATGTCCCCTGACAGTCAGGCGGACATTCCTGTTAAACTTGTTGATGCCATTGGCTAAAAAACTGGCTAATACATGAGGTAAGAATTCATGGCCGATATTGTTGATATTGCTGTCAGTGCGGGGTTGTTTGAAACCTTAGTCACCGCTGTTAAAGTGGCAGATTTAGTCGAGACCCTCAAAAGTCCCGGACCGTTTACCGTATTTGCCCCAACTGACGACGCCTTCGCCAAACTCCCCCCAGGAACCGTCGAATCTCTGGTTCAGACTCCCCCCCAATTAGGTCGAATTTTAACCTATCACGTGGTTTCAGGAAAGTTGACCCAAGCGGATCTCGCTCAACTGGGGTCTGTAACCTCGGTGGAAGGATCACCCATCCCTATCGATTGTTCCGATGGATTTGAGGTTAAAAATTCGACGGTGATTCAAGCAGATATTGAAGCCGATAACGGGATTATTCATGTGATTGATAATGTCTTGTTGATGGGCTAATATCAAGGTAACTGTTCAGGGAAGACGGAATCAGTGGGTTTCAGACATTGTTGATCCCTAGAATCAGCAAAAATGAGGCTCAACTAAGCTCAAACTTGGTGTCTAATGACCTGAAAATCTCATTACCTTCGTGACATCCTAGATGGTGACATCTACCCGAAGCACTGCTTTGGGTGGATTCTCGGGCGCGATACAGGTGTTGACCATGTTTCCGTGGCCCGTGTTTCCATATTAAATGCGATCGCCTAGGGGCTGAACGATGTTTTTTTGCCGGGGGGTGATTAACAACTGGGTGTATGATACCCTGTGGAGGGGTTTGGCGTTCATGTCAATTTTCTGAACCTTTGGCAATTCTTTAGATAGAAATCGACTTTCTGGTTGTATAGCGATTTTCATATCTACAAAGTACAGTAGGAGTCAAGCAGAGCAATACTTTTGAGAGTTGCCGTTGTACCTCACTAAACTGAAAACCACTATAGCAACTCCAGAAATTCCAATGTAAATGGGCTTTCCAAAGTCAAATCCATTAATTCATTGAGGAAAAATGCTTTATGATAAAAGATATTAATATAAAAAACTTTAGGTGTTTTAAAAACACAAAAGTATCAGGATTTGGGAGAATCAACTTAATAGGTGGCAAAAACAATTCTGGCAAAACGTCTTTGCTAGAGGCTTTACTTATCTATGAGCTACCTAAACCACAAAGCATAGTAGAGCTAAAAAAGGTTCGTAAGGAATCCGCAGACATTGCCAAAGCTATGCCAGAAAGAGCATGGCAAAATTTCTTCTATAATCAAGAAGATGCTCCTCCGAATTCAATCCAAATTTCGGGAGAAAGTGACTCAGGTGAATCTAGAGTGATAGACTTGGAAATTTCAAATTCACTGAATCCTGAAATGGCTGATGTACTAGAGGATAGTCAAGATTCTAAAAAATTTATTGAATTAATATCTAAGAATCATTCTGTAATATCCGTCCTACAAATGAAGGTTAATAGTGGTAATGTAGAATTAGCTAAAAGTGCTGTGGTTGCTAGTCCAAGTGGTGTTCTAGCATTAGGATTTGCAGATAAGAGGAGTGAGGAATGCTTAATTCCTTCATTCCTAAGAATATCCAACGAAGATATCGCCAAGCAGTATGATAAGGCACGCTTTGAAGAAAAAGAAAAGGAAGTTATTAAGATACTTCAAATTTTAGATTCGACCATAGAAAAGATTGAGACTTTTTCTATGGTTGAGCCTACTTTATATTTAAAAAGGAAAGATGAGAAGCGACTACCAATTTCCTTATTTGGGGATGCTATCAATCGTGCTGCTGCAATCACGCTGAATCTCATCAACAATAATAATCATATATTGCTAATTGATGAGGTTGAGAATGGCATACACTATACTAGCCAGAAAAAATTCTGGGAAACCTTGTTTAGATTATCTGTAGAACTAGACACGCAAATTTTTGCTACGACGCATAGCTTAGAAATGATAAAAGCTTTTGCTGAGGTAGGTAAAAAAGACGAAAATCAGGAGCTTGGTGCATATTTTGAGTTGGCTCGTAACCCTCGCGATGGTAACATTGTGGCAATTAGAAGAAGTTTTGATTTGCTAGATTATGATATTCAGCACAATCATGCTATTCGAGGAGAGTAGTTTTGTACGGTTGATTTTCATGAGTTTTTTATAAAACAGAACAATGACAAATCTACTAATTGTAGAAAGTAAAAATGACAAATCTTTTTTTGAAGGTTTGATATAGCAGTCCTAAATCAGTTATAATACGGAATCCAGTTTTGAAACAGCCTTAATTTTTAGGCGTACTCTAGCCAGTGATAATTTGTCAAATCGCGAATTTCTTCTTGCATCTGTTCACTAAGAAAACAACAACGTTGTTCAAGAACATCTTCCAGGTCTTCAATGGTATCAAAACATCGATTGACCAGTGGTTCATCTACTAACTTCCACAGCCGTTCGGCTGGTTGAAGCTCGGGAGAATAGGGAGGTAAAAAATCTACAAAGATTCCCTCATTCACCTGAAGTTTTGGGCTTCGATGCCAGCCCGCATTATCTTGAACTAAGAGGATTATTTTATTCTCTCCAACGCCCACTTCTTCGGCAAAGGTTTCTAAGACTAAATTCAACCACTTCACATTCACTCTTGGGATTAAATACCAATGTGTTTCTCCCGTTTTTGGATTAACGAACCCGTAGACATAGACCCACTCATACCGGTGCTGAACCAAGGCTTCGGGGCGTTGTCCAGTCTCACTCCAAACTTTTGCTAGGATTGACTTTAGACCCACTCGGTGTTCGTCGAAAAACCAAACTTCAACTTCGGAATCAGGATGTTTATTTTGAATTTCCGTGACTTTCTTTGGCAAGTTTTTTTTATACTCTTCTTGGGCTTCTTTATCTCCTTTTCGATGCCTGGGTCTCGGTCGCTGCCAAGAGTAATGACACTTTTTTAGGTAATCCCACCCCCTTTGGGGCCAGACTTTTTCCCGTCCCGTTTCTTTTTCAATCCATCGCGCCACCTTGGGTCCTGTCCATAGTCCTCCATCTGACGGCGCTTTTTTTAAGGCTTGCTTAAGCTTTTCGAGTTGCTCGCCATTGAGTAAAGGTTCCCGCCCTCGGGGATTGATTTTGGTTTTGTTCCTTTGGTTAATGACCCCCTGCTCTCCTTGCTGGTTATATCGCTTTACGATTGTTCGGGCGTAGCGATAGCTCAACCCCACCGCTACGGCACTGTTTTCTATTGTCCATCCTAAGCTCACTTTCCATAACAGATGCCATCGTCGGCTTTCAACACCATCACGGCTCTTGCGGTACTTGTCTTTGAGTTCCTCTACGCTCAGATGATTAGCTAATTTTGCTTTTCTGGCCATGGGTTTGTCCTGACTGTTCTCTGAAACATTATAAAGGATTATTTGGAAACGGATTCCGTATAACAGGTATAATGTAAAGATAAGACTCGACCCAGAAGGAGGCATTCAGAAAACATCATGACCATTATCACTGAACTAGATGATTTCATCAACACCAGTTCAAATACTCAAGAAGTCAAAAGAGCCTTGGCTGTTAAGATGATTTTAACAGGAACATCTTCTCATGAAATTGAAAACCTATTACAAGTATCTCATAGTTTTATTAGCAAGTGGAAAAATCAAGCTCTTTTTCATGGGGTAGGCAGCTTAAAACTTCAATATAAAGGAAGTAAAAGTTACCTCAATGCTTCCTCAAAAGCTAAGGTAATTGAATGGCTAAGGCAGCAACCTTATTTAAGAACCGGGGATTTAAAACGACATTTAGATCAGGAATATGGAGTGGTTTATGCTTCAGATCAAAGCTACTATGCTTTGTTCAAATCCGCTAAAATAAGCTGGAAGAAATCTCAGAAAAAGAATCCAGCAAAAAATGAAGAACAAGTCAAAGCAAAAAAAAGGGAAATTCAAAATAAACTCAAAAAATGGGAACCCGAAATAAAAGCTGGAAAGCTTGCGGTGTTTATGATTGACGAATGTCATCTTCTTTGGGGAGACCTCTTGGGTTATGTTTGGGGACGAACAGATATTCGGATTGAAATTCCTATTAAAAATCAAAAAAATAGACAAACTTATTATGGGGCATTAGATTATCAAAATCAGGAATTCATTGTCGAAGAATATTCCAGCGGCAATACGGAAAACACCATAGATTTCATAAAACATTTACGAAAACAAAGACCGACAAAAAGAATTGCCATTTTTTGGGATGGCGCTAGTTATCATAAATCTCAAGAATTTAAAGAATATTTAAAACAAGTAAATGGAGAGTTGTTAGAAGATGAATGGTTAGTTCATTGCACTACCTTTGCTCCAAACGCCCCCGAGCAAAACCCGGTGGAAGATCTTTGGTTACAAGCTAAAAACTTTATTCGGCAGTTTTATCATTTATGTGATTCATTCAAGACAATAAAAGGGCTATTTAAGTTTTTTGCTGATGGTCAAATATTTAATTTCCCCAAACTGTTCTATTATGGAATTTTGCCACAACTGATTTAGGGCTGCTATAGAGGAATTAAATTAAATTATAGTATCGAAGTCCGAAGTCCAATTAAAATTAATGATTATGAGGAATTGGGAGGACTAAGTAAATCATCATTAATCAAAGCTTTAAGCAGTGTTGCTTCTAGCTTACGAAAGAGGGAAATTAGTAAGATAGGTATCGTAATCGATCTAGATTTTGAAACGCAAGCAACTCGGCTTGCTCTAGTTAACGAGTGTATGAACGAGACGTTCAAATTAGACTCAAA
Organism: Phormidium sp. PBR-2020; assembly: GCA_020386575.1. Lineage (GTDB taxonomy): Bacteria > Cyanobacteriota > Cyanobacteriia > Cyanobacteriales > Geitlerinemataceae > Sodalinema. The sequence goes on from CP075902.1 coordinate 3,547,034, forward strand.
TTTTACTGATACTGGAGAATTGATAGATATTCAGACCGTTGATGGTGAGATATCTCTGAAAGCTGCTTGCTATTTTATAAATGTTGATGGTAAAGGAGAACTGGAGACTCTACTGAAAAGAATAAAGTCTAAACCTTCACCCCATGCTGATTGTCTAGAACAGTGGAGAGCCTGTTTAAATGAGCATGAAATTTCTATTAAAAATAAAGAATTTGATAAGTTTTGGGTCAGTAACTATTTGAGGTATGATACTTGCTCACCAGAAGAAAGAAAGCAGACAGGATCTAAATGTAGCTTTTCAAATTTTGATTACATTATGAAAAATAAAATAAATATTTGGGACTTAAGTAGTCCACTTCTAAATGAATTAAAGGAATTTTTAAGGCTTTTTAATGAATAACCAAAAAGTTTGTGTCAATTGCTCGTTTATTCTCTGGATAATAACCTGTCTGTACCCTCGAAAATCGCAGCATTTTCGAGATTTTTTGAATTTTTCATAAGTTTTATCAGACTTGTTTATCTGTAATGGTTTCACAAATTTCTTGTATACCAGAACAATAGTTGATTTTGAAATCTCCAAAATCAACTCTCGCTAAACCCAATTCACCACAAATAAAACCCCCCGAGGCTAATTAGTCTCGGGGGGTAAAACTGAGGGGTGAGACATATCCCACCCCAGTCGAACTTAGTAGTCGAAGTCGCCACCCATACCAGCACCAGCGCCAGCGCCAGCACCTTCTTTGGGTTCAGGTTTGTCAACGATGATGCACTCGGTGGTCAAGACCATACCGGCGATGGAGGCCGCATTCTGGGTCGCAGAACGGGTCACTTTCGCGGGGTCAACAATCCCAGCTTCGAACATATCGCAGAACTCGCCGTTAGCAGCGTTGTAGCCGACGTTGAAGTCTTTTTCCTTCACCCGTTCAGCAATGACTGCACCGTTTTGGCCGGCGTTCTCAGCAATGCGTTTTAGGGGAGCCGTCAAGGCACGAGCCACAATCAGCGCACCGGTGAGTTCTTCGTTCTCTAGGTTGCTCGTTGCCCACTCTTCCAAGCCAGGAGCGAGGTGAGCCAGAGTCGTTCCACCACCGGGGACAATCCCTTCTTCAACGGCAGCTTTAGTGGCGTTGATGGCATCTTCGAGGCGCAGCTTACGGTCTTTCATTTCCGTTTCGGTGGCTGCACCAACTTTGATGACCGCAACACCGCCGGAGAGTTTCGCCAAACGCTCTTGCAGTTTCTCTTTGTCGTAGGAAGAATCGCTTTCTTCCATTTGACGACGGATTTGTTCGCAACGAGCTTTAACTTCAGCTTCGTTGCCTTCGGCGACAATGGTGGTGTTGTCTTTGGTGATGGTGATGCGACGAGCCGAGCCGAGCATCTCCAGTTTGGCGGTTTCGAGTTTCAGTCCAGCATCTTCGGTGATGACTTGGCCGCCGGTGAGAACCGCGATATCGTCGAGCATGGCTTTACGACGATCGCCAAATCCAGGAGCCTTCACAGCCGCCACATTCAGCACACCGCGTAAACGGTTCACCACTAGGGTCGCCAGGGCTTCTTTCTCGATATCTTCGGAGATAATCAGGAGAGGTTTGCCCGAACGAGCGACTTGTTCGAGGATAGGAACTAAGTCTTGAACCAAGCTGATTTTCTTGTCAGTCAGGAGGATGTAAGGCTCATCCAACACGGCTTCCATCCGCTCGGTGTCGGTGGCGAAGTAGGGGGAGATGTAGCCTTTGTCAAAGCGCATCCCTTCGGTGATTTCTAGTTCGGTGGTCATGGATTTCCCTTCTTCGAGGGAAATGACACCTTCTTTACCCACCTTATCCATGGCGTTGGCAATCATTTGGCCAACTTCTTCGTCGTTTCCGGCGGAGATGGTTCCCACTTGGGCGATCGCCGTGGAATCTTCCACGGGACGGGCATGAGCGGCAATTTTCTCAACGAGATGCGCGGTGGCGCGGTCAATACCCCGTTTGAGGGCGATCGCATTCGATCCAGCAGCGACGTTGCGTAGGCCTTCTTTCACCATGGCGTGAGCCAGAACCGTTGCAGTGGTGGTTCCGTCTCCGGCAGCATCGTTGGTTTTAGATGCCGCTTGGCGAATTAGGGCAACGCCGGTGTTCTCAACGTTGTCTTCGAGTTCGATTTCTTTCGCGATGGTGATCCCATCATTGACGATTTGAGGTGCGCCAAATTTTTTCTCAAGAACCACGTTGCGACCTTTAGGGCCGAGGGTAACGGCAACGGATTCAGCCAGAATATCCATGCCTCGTTCTAAAGCGCGGCGGGCGTTTTCGTTATAAATGATGCGTTTTGCCATAGTGACTCTTAGGGGGTGAATTTACAAGCGGATAATGGGTGAAACTGAGGCGATAGGTAATGACTTACTGGACGATCGCCAGGATGTCTTTTTCCGATAGGAGGACAAACTCATCACTACCGAGTTTGATGTCGGTTCCGGCGTACTTGGAGTAGAGAACCTTATCGCCGACTTTGACATCAACTTCTTGCCGAGTCCCGTCTTCGTTGCGTTTGCCGGGACCGACTTGGACGATTTCACCAACTTGGGGTTTTTCCTTCGCACTGTCAGGTAGGAGGATACCACCAGCGGTTTTCTCCTCCGAGGCACTCACCTTAACAAAAACACGGTCTGCGAGGGGTTTGACGGTGGAAACACTCAGAGATACGGCTGCCATAGAAAGACTCTCCAAAATTTACAAGTTACGTTAGTCTTATTGAGGTTGTCCCGCTCAACGACTCTGGGGGAACAGCCTCCGAAGCGGTGGACAGTTGACCAGATTCTGTTGTCGGTGTGAGTGGTTTAGCACTCTCAACCTCTGAGTGCTAATGTAACGGAGAATGAGACCCCACTGCAACTTGTAGAGTAGTACGGGTTCCCGAACTGACTAGCGGTGACGGGGGGTGACAGGGGCGATCGCCACAACGGCCCACGGTTGCCTATTGCCTCAAAGCATTACGTTCGGCCAGTTTCAGCCCAGTAGGTTACAGCCCAAAATGAGATGCAGCCCAGCCCCCCCCTGCTGCCTACTGCCTAGGGCGACCACAAGGGTACGCCCCTACATCTTTTCTTTTGCCTACTGCCTACTGCCTTCTTCCCCAAAGTTGTGAGGAGTTGACAAAACATTTCTCAAGCGGCAGCTTTTGCGTTATTACAGAGAGATTGCAAATCAGCGGCAAAACACGATCATGGTAGAGTTGACCCCCAATCCCAGTTACAGCCTCACCCTGCGCTTCCGACTCCCGAACCGGGCTGGAATGTTAGCGGGTGTGGTGGGTTCCATCGCCTCAGTGGGTGGGAATCTAGGACAAATTGATTTAGTTGAACAGAGTCGTTACACCTCCATTCGTGATGTGACGGTGGATGCGTCGAGTACGGAACACGCCGATCGCATTGTGCAATCGGTGAAGGCTTTAGCGGAGATTGAGTTACTGGAGGTGTACGATCGCACCTTCAACCTACATCGCGGCGGCAAAATTCGCATTGAAAGCCGTCTCCCCCTCAAACATCAATCAGATTTGGCGATGGCCTACACCCCAGGGGTAGGACGAATTTGTAATGCCATTGCCGAAGACCCCACTCAGGTCTATAACTTGACGGTGAAGGGCAATATGGTGGCCATTGTCACCGACGGCAGTGCGGTGTTAGGACTGGGTAATCTCGGCCCAGAAGCCGCCTTACCGGTGATGGAAGGGAAGGCCATGTTATTTAAGGAGTTTGCGGGCATTGATGCCTTCCCCATCTGCCTCAATACTCAGGATGTGGATGAGATTGTTGAAACCGTCAAACGGATTGCGCCGGTGTTTGGGGGGGTCAATTTAGAGGATATCGCCGCACCCCGCTGTTTTGAGATTGAACGGCGGTTACGGGCGGAAATGGATATTCCCATTTTCCATGATGACCAACATGGAACCGCTATTGTCACCTTAGCTGCCCTAATCAATGCCCTACGGCTGGTGAATAAGTCCCTAGAGGAGATTCGCATTGTCATGAATGGGGCGGGGGCCGCTGGCTTAGCCATTGCCCGCTTGTTGCAAAAGTCAGGGGCTAAGGAGATTATTATCTGTGACTCTAAGGGCATTATCTCCCGCGATCGCGACCTACAAGGGGACAAACAAGCCTTCGCGGTGGATCAGGGCGGAACCCTCGCCGATGCCATGAAGGGAGCGGATGTATTTGTTGGGGTGAGTGTCCCAGGAGTCTTGACGGTGGAGATGGTGGACACGATGGCCCCGGATGCCATTGTCATGGCGATGGCCAACCCCATCCCAGAAATTCAGCCGGAATTGATTGAATCTCAGGTGGCGGTGATTGCCACAGGCCGCAGTGACTATCCCAACCAAATTAATAATGTCTTAGCCTTCCCCGGCATCTTCCGGGGGGCCCTGGACTGTCGCGCCTCGGATTTAACCGTGAATATGTACATCGAGGCCGCCAGTGCGATCGCCTCCCTGGTCTCCCCCACTCAACTCAATCGGGAATACATTGTGCCCTCAGTGTTCGATGAGCGGGTGGCCACGGCGGTCTCGGCAGCCGTCCAACGGGCCGCCCGGGAAGAAGGGGTAGCACGGAATTAAGCCAAGCATAAAGGCTAAACAAAGCCCCGCATTCCGAATGGTAATGCGGGGTTACAGGTGTCTCAGAAGATCAGAATGTCAGAAGGTTGGGGCAGTTTAGCGGATGTATTCCTTAAGAATACTGTTGCGATTGGGATGACGCAGTTTCCGTAAGGCTTTGGCCTCAATCTGGCGAATGCGCTCACGGGTCACATTGAAGATTTGCCCGATTTCTTCGAGGGTCTTCATGCGTCCGTCGTCTAAGCCATAGCGCAGGCGCAACACATCCCGTTCCCGGGGGCTGAGGGTATCGAGGACGCTTTCGAGGTCTTCCCGCAGTAAGCTTTTGGAGACCTGATCCTCGGGGGTTTCGCCATCGGACTCAATGAAGTCGCCCAGACGAGAATCTTCCTCTTTACCGATAGGGGTTTCCAGGGAAATGGGGAGTTGGGCTGACTTGGCAATAAAGCGCAGCTTCTCGATGGTCATTTCCATGCGAGTGGCGATTTCTTCCTCTGTGGGTTTGCGCCCCATTTCTTGGGAGAGGAGTTTAGTGGTTTTCTTGATGCGGGAGATGGTCTCGTAGAGGTGAACCGGAAGGCGAATCGTCCGGGATTGGTCGGCGATGGCCCGGGTGATAGCCTGACGAATCCACCAGGTGGCGTAGGTGGAGAACTTATAGCCTTTCTCGTGGTCGAATTTCTCGGCGGCGCGAATCAGGCCCAGGCTGCCCTCTTGAATCAAGTCTTGGAACGAGAGTCCCCGATTCATGTATTTCTTGGCGATGGAGACCACCAGACGCAGGTTCGACTGTACCATCTTGTCTTTGGCCCGGCGATCGCGGTAGAGGCGGCTGCGGAAGCTGTTGCTAAACTTACGACTCTGTTTCGACCAAGATTTGACGGTGTCTGGATGTTCCAACGTCTCTAGGACGAGGGGCCAAACCTCTTCAATGGTGTCGGGTTTTTCTCCCTTCTCCTCTGTCAGACGTTCGCGAATCGGATCGGCAATCCAGGCGAGTTTTGCCCATTCCTCTCCGTTGGGGAGGCGTTCATACTCCTCTTCAAACTCTTCTTGCAGGGACTCGATGTAGAGTAAATCCTCAATCAGACGAGCGAGTTCGATTTCTTCATCGGCACGCAACAAACGAATACGCCCGATCTCTTGTAAGTACAAGCGAATCGAGTCTTCGGTGTAATGTTTTTTCTTGGGGGCCGCTTTGCGTTTTGACCGAGATTTTCCGGGTTTGCTGGCTGCTTCAGTGGAACTGGGGATATAGTTGCTGTCTGAGTCGTTCTCGACGACTGCTTCGTCGGGCCGTGCCTCGTCTTGCATAAGTAGGTCGATTTCGTTACCCGATCGACCGACCCCTGGTAGGGTGCTGGATTGAATGGTAAGTACATTATTCGCCTGGGTCATGTCGCGTTCCTCTTGACTCGGTGTGATTCGACTGATGATGATGTGGAATTTCCTGCGTGATCTTAAACGATCTAATCCAGTTTCGGCTAGACAGTTCGCAGTTCGATCTTAGATAGGTTGTAAAAAGCTTCCCTAGCTTAACTCAAATTCCCTAAGATCGTGTAGGGTTGGTAATTTGTTAGAAAAATCATTGAGACGGTTGAGTCTGATGCTACCCAGACCCCCTTTCATTGATATCTGAGGACTCTCCAACTCAAGGGTCACCTGCGCGATGGCGGTGATGCCACAAAGTTAGGAAATACCTCTTTAGATTCTAGCCGCTTTTATTCAAAATGCCCTCTAGTGGACTGAAGCGGCTTAGGAATGATCGCCGTTAGATTCTTTAAAACTCGGTCAACCTGGCCCAGTTGTTTGATAGACCTTTGTGTTGGAAACTGAGACGACGTCATAGGAAATATCAAGGATCGGGGATCAGGAGTTGCTGCAACAGCGTTTCAAGGTGTTCAGGTGTAATTTAACGCAACTTTTTGCATCTAGCCACTCTGAAGTCCTGACTTAAGATGCCATAATTCTTGAATGTTAACAAATTGATAGCTTTTCGTCCGTAGCTGCTCAACAATTGTTAAGGTTGTTTGCGCCACATCTTGGCCGCCATAAGCCCCGTCATGAAGCACAATCAGGGAACCGGGTTCAACTTGGTTCATGATGCGATCGCAGACTCGTGGGACTCCTGGACGCCGCCAATCTTCGGGAACTACACTCCACATTACGGGTCGATACTGCCAGGATTTGAGTAAATGCAGGGTTTTCGGGGTAAATAAGCCATTAGGCGGCCGCACATCTCGCACATGGGTTTTTACCCAGTCTAGGGGGCGATCGCAGGCGGAGGCGATCGCGGCTTGGGTGGCAGCTAAACTCATCTGCAACGCCGAAGGACTCAGACGGGGAAAGGCGCGGTGAGTCTCCCCATGCAACCCCAACCAATGGCCCCGTTGGAAAACCTGGCGGGCAATCTCAGGATAACGACGGACGGCCGCCCCCAGCCAAAAAAAACTGGCGGTCACCCCCACCTGATCCAAAACATCCAACAGTTGCGGGGTGTATTGGGGATGGGGCCCGTCGTCAAAGCTCAGGCAGACCAGGGGTTGGCTGGCAGATGCGGACCAGAGACAATCGGGAAAGAGGGGGGCTAAAACTCGGTACAAATGGGGGTACAGCGGCGCAAACATTATTAATAACTGTTAACGATTTGTTGCAGAATCATTAAACCCAAGAACGAGGTAAGATCTGACCTCAAACAGACAGAACACATTCTCCCTAGGCAAACTAACTACGATAGGGACTCGGGGAGGGAGATCCTTGGGCTTTGAGGCGATATTCGTCTAATTTCAGCCTTGCAGTTGAGTAGGCTGGGGTTCCTTGGGGAATTTGTTGCAAATAGGCGATCGCCTCTGAGAATTGGCCCTGGGCCGCTTGGTCATAGGCCTGTTGCAACAGCCAGGTGGCGCGGATGGTTTTTTGCTCTTGGTATTGAGCCAGTTTCTCCCGGGCGCGATCGCGGGCCTCGGTTCCCGGAGGAATGAGCTGTAAATAGCCCAAGGCTTGGCTAAACTCGCCCTGAGCGGCCTGGTCATAGGCTTGTTGCAACAGCCAGGTGGCACGGATTTCTCGTTTTTGTTGATACTCCCGTAACTTGGGTTGCAGCTTGGGATAATAGGAACTCCCCACAGGAATCTGCTCTAAGGCTATGATAGCGCCTTGGAAGTCCCGCTGTTGGGCCCGATGCTGTGCCAACTCAATCCAGGAGCGAGCTTGGGTGTCGAGGTGCTGTGAGGGTTGGGCAGAATCAGGGCTTTCCAGGGGTTGAGTCTGTTCGACTTGGGCCAGGGATGAGGGGGGAACGGTTCCTTGCAACAAATAGGCTCCCCCCAGGAGGGCCAAAAGATTCACCCCCAGGCTAACGGCTAACCCCAGGGAAAGGGAAGGTTGGCTCAATTCCGGCTCAGGGTCCTGGCTAGGACGCGAGATTACATCCAGGGTAGGCAGATCGCTGCCGGAAGACTCTCTGGAGGTCGTGGGGGGCTGAGGAGGGGCCGGTTGCGCTTGTTGCGCTTTAGGAAGCCTGAAGAAAACTGACTCATGGCGGGCAGATGTGGCGTCGGAGTCCGTCGGCTGAAAGACCCAATCGAGTAAGACTAAGGTTTCCGCGTCATCCTCTCGAATTAGCCCTTGTAGGGAGGGGGCGTTGGGGTCAGAGTCAGCCTGGGGTGATGGGGTTGTCTGAAAATAGAGCATGGGCTTAGCAAGGTTCAGAGGTTAGGGAAGCCATGTGGCTTTTACAGCCAATATGCCCCTGTTTCCGGTCATCTGAGAGTTTAACCGAGAGTTTAACCGAGAGTTGACCCCAGGCACAAACCCTGAGCCTTGACCCCATAGAGTGACAGCGGTTTGAGATTTTTGGGCTTTGTGTGTATGATGTACTAAACAAATACTGCTGAATTAACTCAGCAACGTTTGACTAGGACTGGGTTAAGACGAGTTTAAATTTGCTAAAACCTGAGTCGAACTTAGGACATCATACCCCCCTCGACGGGGACTTAGGCAGGGACTGCCTCCGGGTCAAATTGAGGGTGGTTAGCTTCTCCTAGATAGCTTTGATAGAGGATACTGTTGAATGGGTGTTGATGAGCCGTTAGTGCTAGCAACTGATCTCGATGGAACGTTTCTAGGAGGCAGCGTAGAGCAGCGATCGCGCTTCTACCAATATTTACTACAGCACCGCCAACGTCTGGTTCTCATTTTTGTCACCGGTCGAGATTTGGAGTTAGTTCGTCAGCTCTACCGCGAGCCGGAGGTTCCCCAGCCGGACTACATTATCGCCGATGTGGGAACAACAGTCACCTGTGGCCAGAGCTTCACTCCCATCCAAGGGGTTCAGGATTGGATTGCCCAAACTTGGGACAATAGCACCGAGAGGGTGCGATCGCTCCTAGAGGGAGAACCCGGATTGGAGTTACAACCCATCACCCCGCAATATCGCGTATCCTACTACTACACCCCCAACAAACTTCAGTCAGACACTTTGACTCGAATTACAACGGCCGGGTTCGACTATGTCCTCTCCGCCGATCGCTTCTTGGATGTGATGCCCAAGGGTATCGCCAAGGGGGCAACTCTACTTAAAACCCTAGAGAGCCTCAACTTGTCGCCAGAGCAAACGGTGGTCGCGGGAGATACCCTCAACGATCGCTCCTTGTTAGAAACAGGACTTAACGGGATTGTTGTGGGTAATGCCGAACCTAAGCTCAAAGACGTTGCGCGATCGCTTCCCAATGCCTACATTAGCCCTGAACCGGGAGCCTGGGGCATTTGGGACGGATTGAAGCATCACGGCAGAGCCTTCTAAACCCAGTGCTCTGTTCAGCGTCAATACAACAACCATCATGAGTAACAGTCAAGACACTATGAAATCTTCTTTGGTCATTCTCTACCACCGCGAACCCTACGATGAGGTGGTAGATGAAAATGGGGTCACACGGTACGTCGACAAGAAAAGCCCCAATGGGATCGTTCCCACCCTCAAAGGATTCTTCGACAATGTAGACAAGGGAACCTGGATTGCTTGGAAGCAAGTCACCTCCAAACAGCGCAACAAATTCCAGGAGCGAGTAGAAATTGAGGGGAGCAACTACGATGTAGCTCGGATTCCCCTCTCAGCGGATGAAGTTAAGCACTTCTATCACATCACCAGTAAGGAAGCCTTCTGGCCGATTCTGCACTCGTTCCCCTATCACTTCACCTACGAGTCCTCAGATTGGGAAAACTTCAAGGCGATTAACAAGAAGTTCGCCGAAGCGGCCTGTGCTGAGGCTGCCGAAGATGCTCTAATTTGGGTGCATGACTATAATCTCTGGTTAGCCCCCAAATATATTCGGGAACTGAAACCTGATGCCCGCATTGCCTTCTTCCACCATACTCCCTTCCCCTCGGTGGATATCTTCAACATTCTGCCCTGGCGCGAAGCCATCATCGACAGTCTCCTCTCCTGTGATGTGGTGGGTTTCCATATCCCCCGTTACTCCGAGAACTTCGTCAATGTGGCCCGCAGCCTGTTTGAAGTGGATGTAGTCACCAGAGAAGCGATCCCCGAGCATATCACCCCCACGGGAACCGCTCTGGCGGAACCGGAGATGGTGACCCAGTTGAGCTATAAAGGGCAACTGGTGAACGTGGATGCCTTCCCGGTAGGAACGAATCCTGAGCATATCCTCAACACCCTAGCCAAGCCGGAAACTCAACAGCGGATTGAGGAAATCAAAGAAGAACTGCAAGGCCGCACGTTGGCGATCGCCGCTGGGCGGGTGGACTATGTGAAGGGGAACCGGGAACTGCTCGAATGCTATGGTCGCCTGCTGGAGCGCCGCCCGGATTTACATGGCAAAATCAATTTAGTGATGACCTGTGTGCAAGCGGCTGCCGGAATGCGCGTCTATCGAACGGCACAGCAGCAGATTGAGCAACTGGCAGGGAAAATCAATGGACGTTATGCTCGATTAGGATGGACTCCCATTCTGCTGTTCACTCAGCCGATTCCGTTCACGGACTTGATTGCCTACTACAAAGCGGCTGATATCTGTTGGACCACTCCCTTACGGGATGGGTTGAACTTGGTGGCTAAGGAGTATGTAGTCGCCCATGAGGGGAATGATGGCGCCTTGATTCTATCGGAGTTTGTCGGGGCGGCGGTGGAAATGCCTGAAGCGATTCAGACGAACCCCTACTCGATGGACCGGATGGATGAGGCCATTGACCGGGCTTTGAGCCTGTCAGAGGAGGAAAAAGCTGAGCGCATGGCTCAGATGTACCAAACGGTCACTCAGTATGATGTGAAACATTGGGCGGATCGTTTGTTAGATATCTTCCAGAAGACGGAGCATCAAACCCTGGGTGAGAAGAAACCGGTCACGGCCTAGGTCAGAGTGAAGCGTTGATCGGGAGCGATGACGGAGGATGGCGGGCCCGAGGCCCGCCACTGTGTCTAAGGTCGTCCTGGACGTTCTGTCAACTGTCAACGGTTAATTGTTAAGGATTATGCGAAATCTGGATCACGTCGAGTCTCAAACTTACGACCTGATTATTATTGGGGGTGGGGTGAATGGAGCTGCGGTGGCTCGGGATGCGGCGTTACGGGGGTTGAAACCGATTCTTCTGGAGAAAAGTGATTTTGCTAGCGGTACGTCGAGCTGGTCAACGCGCTTGGTTCATGGGGGCTTGCGCTATTTGGAATATTTTGAGTTCCCATTGGTGCGGGAGTCGCTCCATGAGCGGGAGTTGTTGCTGAGGAATGCGCCTCATTTGGTGAATCCGTTAATGTTGACGGTTCCAGTGTATGGGAAGCGATCGCGCCCCTATTGGAAAATCTGGGCGGGGATGATTCTTTATGATATTTTTAGTTTTGATAAGACCCTATTGCCCCATCGGATGCTGCCGAAGCAGAAGTTCAAGCAGCATTTTCGGGGCTTAGACCCGGAGAATTTGAATGGGGGGGCGCAGTATTATGATGCTCAGGCCTCGCGGGCGGAACGGATGTGTTTGGAGACGATTCTGGATGCGGAGTCGGCGGGGGCGACGAGTCTAAATTATGTGGAGGTCAAGGGGTTACACCGTCAGGGCGATCGCATTACCCATTTGACTTGTGAGGATAAGTTAACGGGGAAAACTCTGGAGGTGAAGGGAACGCCGGATGTGATAGTGATTAACACCTCGGGCCCCTGGGTTGATCGCGTGTTGAAGGATGGCCAGCCGCAGCCGATTGGCGGGACTCCTAAGATTGGGGGAACGAAGGGATCTCACATTATCGTCAATCGCTTTCCCGGTGCGCCGGACAGTGCCCTCTATGTGGAGGCGAAGACGGATGGGCGACCGTTCTTTATTGTGCCTTGGTTGGGGATGGTTTTGATTGGAACCACGGATTTACCCTATAAGGGCAGTTTGGATCGGGTGAAAGCTGATGATAGCGAGATTGACTATTTGCTGACGGAGACGAATAATATTATTCCCAGCGCCCAGTTGACCCGCGAGAGTATTAAGTTTACCTATTCTGGGGTGCGGCCTCTGCCCTATGTGGATAAGAAGTCCGCCGGGAGTATTACCCGCAAGCATATTCTCTTTGACCACCGCTCGGAAGGGGTAGGTAATCTGATTTCTTTGATTGGTGGGAAGTTAACCACGTTCCGCCATGTGGGCCAGGAGATTGTGGATTTGGTCTATAAGAAGTGGAAGAAACCGGCACCGGCTTGTCCGACGATTCATCGTCCGCTTCCAGGGGCGATTTTGCCTAATGACCCCTTGGTGGCTGAGTTGGTGGAGCAGTATCGCGATCGCCTCTCGATTGATACGCTTTATCATTTGCTCGATAGTTATGGGCGCAAGGCGGCGGAGCTGTTGGCCTTGGTGGATGAGCATCCAGACTTGGCGGCGCCGATTACGCCGGAGTTACCGGATATCCGCGCTCAGATTGTCTATGGGGTGCGATCGGAATATGCCTATCATATGGCGGATATTCTGCGGCGACGCACGACCATTGCCATGCAGAGTTGTTACGGCTTGCAGACGCTGAAGGTGCTGTCTCAGGTGTTGCAGCAGTATTGTGGCTGGTCTGCCGAGGACTGCGATCGCCAGGCCCGGGAGTATCGCCAGTATATGGAGGAGAACTGTATTCCTGACTATGCGATCGGTCAAACCCGTCGACCGGAAGCGGAGGCGGTGTCCGCTTAGGGGGGCGATCGAGCTTCAGTTTGGGGACAGCAATTCTCATTTTGACCCGCATCCTGTCGAAGATGGTCGAAGATGCCCAGTCTTGAACGAAGGAATGCGGCTTTCAAGAATCACTATTGAGACGATTCTCAATAAACCAGGACAAAATTTCCATAATGAGAATTGCTGGTTTGGGGATAAAATCCTTGTGGCTAGTCCCAGATGTGTTAGGATAAGCAATCAATGCAGTCCTTTGCAGTCTTGGACTAGCTAACGCGGGCGTAATTCAGTGGTAGAATGTCAGCTTCCCAAGCTGAACGTCGCCGGTTCGAGTCCGGTCGCCCGCTTTCTTGAGTTTTTTTTAGAAACTGGATTTCAACGCTCCCTCGGTTACTCACATCGGTCAACTCTCAGACTGCCAAGGATCGTTGCCGCCACAATGCAGCGTTTTGGTGGCTCGTTGCCTGCATCAGTAGCGACAAAGGCAAGACGAGCCAAGGTGCCGGAATCGTTGTTCTCAGCACCGACAAACCAATCATGAGGAATCACGCCGCGATCCTCGAAATGAATACAATACTCACCATGTTGACAGTCTCCGGTCAGTGTGCTCTCTTCTACAGCAATTGCGACCAAACTGCCTGCCTCAGGTGCAAGTAGTTGCCAGGCCGCTGACCCACCATCAACCGGATGAGCAGATCCCTGCACCCCATTATCGGTCATTTGAAAACTCGCCTCCCAAGTCCGATTTTCTGTACTAGCGCGCGACTGTGCACGCCGCATGGTTTGTAAGGCTGCATCAGTGACATTCCTAACCCGTTGATTGTTCACAAAGTTCAGCCAACTTGGGGCGCCGATCGCCATTAAGATGCCAATCATCACAATCACGACCAAAACCTCGATAATGGTAAACCCCTCAGCTGAGTTAACTGGAACACTTGACGCCTGATTTCCTGACGCTCGGGGCGCTTTCTGATATCGGTATCGGTGTGGAATCATTAATCTTGACCTCCTAAATCCTAGAGCGAGTCCCTTGACAAACAAACAGTTCACAAATCCCAGCCAACAAACCTCCGCCTACATGAGCGAACCTTAGAAACGTCGTGGACTTTTCTGGCGAACACTGCGGTTGAGAACCTGGGTTTGAATGGCAGGCATAAACCCTTCATTGGCACTTCGGATTCCCGGCTTACCAGCAGCATTACCACGCAGGAACAAAATGACCCGTTGGTTGAAAGCTGTATCGGGTTGTGTACCCCCGGCAGAACGCTGTTGACTGCGTCGCCCTACCTCATCCAAAATACAGGCATAAAAATTCCTAACACCATCGAAATTATGATCGCTTAGGGTCTTATCACTAGGGGTGAGGTTATATCCTGGGGGACAGTCCACTTGAATTTCAGCAACATTAATCTGGCTCAGTCCCTCACCTGCTAAGTCCATCATCGAACGCTCCTCGACAAAATCTACCAAAGTAACCGGGGACGGAATCGTGACGTTTCCTGCATCAGGGCCAGGCCAAGTTTCAAAAGACATGTCCATAGGGCTAACATAGTCACCATTAATCCCACCCGTGCTATCGAACTGTCGATAGGCAGCTCGTTGTAAACGGGCCATTCCCGACCAAGTGTTAGATCCCTCATTTGTGGTCAAATAATAAATAATTAAACTATAGGTTCGTCTTGATAAACAGGGAATGTTATTCGGGGGTTGGTTCGCTGCACATGGTCCATTCAAGACGGCATCAGGTAAATCTTCTAACTTCCAAAAGGCTAAAACAGGGACACTATTATTTGGTACGTTAATAGAATTGAACAGACCTCCCTCACACGCATCAGTTTCCCCGTCCAAACAATTTCCATCATAGACAAAAACAGCCTCACGGATATCGGCACTGATGTACTCCAACGCCATTTGTATTTCTCGCTGGGTCTCAGTCCTTGCTGTCTCACGGGCATCCGAGGTCAGCAATTCCACCATTAGGGTCATTAAGCCAGACATGATGATGGCGGCAATGACCACAGAAACGAGGATCTCAGTTAAGGTGAAGCCGCCGTTATGACGTTTCTTACCAGGGAGATGGTTCGCTCGCAGGCTGGGAACAAGATAATTCCAAAGGACACGGTTGAATTTCATGGTTTTCATCAGAGACAATCTAGTCACAACTTAGGAGCAGCCAGGAAGATCTGGGTCAACAAAACAACGATAGCGATCTAAGGATAGTCGAGTATCCCCTTGGGCCATGACGCTATAAAGAGCTGCCAGAGGCCGTCTGGTCTGTTGGCCTTCTCCTGTCGTCATAATCAGAGAAGCCTCTTCAGTTTCTAGGTTACCGAAGTTAGGTCTGGCATTTCGGTAATACACCCGAACCCCCATACGAAAGACGATTGGTACTGGCAAACCTGTATCGGGGCGAATCGCCGTCACTTCATTCGTCCGAAAGATTTGAACATAAAACTCAGTTTCACAGTCCCCACTCACATCAACGGGGAATGCTTCTTGATAACCCGACAGAGTGCCCAAATCTGGTAAACGGTTGGGGCAACTGGAGTTGGTAGAAAGGATGCGGTTACCTGCTCCCGTAGGAGGACCAACATCGCGAACACTCTGCACATCTGGAACCAATGGAGGCAGTTGGCGTTCGATCACCTCCTCACTGTTCAAACCCTGGTCAATTAAAACTCTAACTTGGTCTATTTGTCCATGAGCTAGTTGAACCGCCTGTTCAGCACGCCGATTCTGAACTCGGGTAGCAACCGAGAGAAACATCATCGGCGTGATGGCTGTGGTGACAGCAGAGATGATCAAAATCGCCACCAAGCCCTCAATCAGAGTTAAACCTTGATCCGAGGATGGGGATTTGGTGTGAGGTCTGAAAAGAGGTCTTATCAGACGTTGCTTCCAAGGGGGGGGCAGGTGTTTCATCATCATCTCCAGTTACACTTAGGCTGAGGTTGGCGGAGATTAGAGGAGTAATCTCCGCCAACCGACGATCGTGCGCACTCCTAGGGACAGTTCGTTACCCGTGGGTCAATCTGTTCCCCACTGCTATCGGTGGCACAGCGCAGATTCCTGATATAGGGATCATCGGCATTGGGTTCGCGGTAAAACTCACTACGGGGGCTATCAATGCGGGTTTGACGAGCTGATACTGGACCAACCCGGGACAATTGCAGCGCGACATCATACCCCCAAAGCCGTTCCGGTGCACCATAGTAACCGATGAACTCAGGGTCAAGGGGGTCGTCTCCCGGCTCCCAAGCATCTTGGTCATAGGGACCTGTGGCATAGTTACTGAAGCTCAGTTGCAGGAATGACCCTGAAATCCAAAGGTTGCGATCGCGCCACTCTTCGTTAAAGCGGGGGAAGTTATGAAGACCGCCATAGGACTGTCTGGCTCGCGAAGGGGTAATACCACTGATCATCATGGTATTCACCCGTTGCTCTCTTGGGGCCTCAACCAATAAATCCCGATTAGTCCGATCAAAATAACCACCATCATATTGACCCTCATCCATATCTCCAAAATCTTCTAAGAAAGATTGGGGATTTCCACTGGAGGCAATGCGGATTGGGGAACCCAGATCTGCCGGATTCTCCCGAAGCCAGACCACATTATCGTCCACCTCATCCAGTTGACTATTACTGTTAGGTCGTAGGAAGCCAGAGTAGGACGTGAAACGGCGACTTCCGTTGTGGTGGCAGCCGTAAACCCGGTCCAATCGTCCATTATTTTGGTTCACGGCTCCCCCACGTCCTAGCAGTCCCAAGGAGTTGGTTAGCTGATTGGTATAGAGATGGGTATTCCCCGTCGTCGGAACCACCACAAAGGCGTCCTCAACGCTACCATCACAGAAGTTTTCCGAGAGAATGCCAAAAGCATCCACGAGGAACTCACTGTAACGCCAACTATCGGCTACAGGATCCGCAAAATTATTGTTGCGATTGCTGATGTTACGACGAGCGGTGTAAAACTGATCTTCACCCCAATCAGGATTCTCCGAAAGGCGGCTCGTGAACTCCTCAATTACCGTGTCACAGTTGTTGGATCCCAGTGCCTTGTGACAGTTGAAGTCCCCTTGAACAAAAGCGGGGTTATCAGAAACAAAGCTCAGTCCAAATGGCACAGTTCCCTGGGTCGGACGGGAGATGTCGCGACCATTGATGACTCGGAAGCCATGAAGCCGACGGTCTGGATCTGGGATGAAGTTAACGGCTTTAGGGCTAATACCATTATTGGGGTTAACTTGGGGATCTCTAGCGGAAATCACATCGGTATTACAACCGTTGCCGATGTCGCCTGCCGTTGTACAACTGCCACCAGGTGAGCGTTGGACGGCATCCTCGCGAATGCTGTCCTCACGGAAGGCGTACACCAGCCCGCCATCCCGTTGAACCACCTGACTATCATCGCCACCCGGAAGCCAAGTATCCCCGTTGATGAGCTGATTATTATCGGTCAACAGTTGCATATCCAGGTTTAGGGCCCGGGTGTTCATTTTGTCCCGTCCCATAAAAAAGGCCGTATCCTTGACCGCAACACGATGGTAGTCCTCTCCGTCAAAGACTAGGTTGAACTCCTGACAGTTGGGGTTCGGACCATTGTCATCGTTGCCACAATCATTGACATCCTGTTCATGGGGCAACACAAAATTAACGACCTCAGGGAAAGGTTTCAGAGCCATACTTGCCAAGTCAGCGCTGCTGAACGCATTGGGATTAGGCAGGTCGTTAACTTCGCTGGTGTACCAAATTTCATCATTGGCATCCCCCTCGGCACCATCATTATTCAAATCGGCGCCGAGATCCATGAGGCCTCGATTTTCTGAGGTGACCCAATCATCGGGAATATCATTTTCGGACTCCGGTTGCTCTCCGATCCCGACGGAGTCATTCTCCGGGAAAATGTAGTAGAGGGAAGGGAACTTAGGTGTTGCTCCACACAGACGATTCGCTAGGGAGACGCCCTCAGGACTGTCTCCCAGTCCAAAAAAGTCATTTTCCTCTACATTGCATCCTAGGCTGAGTGGGATGGTCAGAGTTCCATCTGAATCAATTTCATACTCTTCCTCTTGTCCGATCGCCCAGCCGGTAAGGAAACTCACAGTAACCGTTTCTTCCCCTTCAGTACTGTCATTAATATCAACCACCTCTAGACAGTCACCTAGGGGGGTATTTTCTCCACAGACATCGGCTGTCAGCTCCAAGACATCATTATCATCGACCGGAAACTCTAAATCGTCAAACCCGTTCACCTCAAATGATGAATCAGCTTGATAGTTCTCGTCATCAGTAGGTGAGGGGAGAAAACCAAAGAGTCGATCGCGCTTGACTTGCTCTTTAAGGTAAATCAACCGTGCCAATTCTTGCAGGTCTTCCGTTTCCTCATCATTGCCCTCGGTATATTGCAAAGCTTCAATATAGGCCTCTGGACTGGGGGTCATGCGGGTAATTGCTTTCCCGTTATCGTTGACGACAATCAAGCTTGCATTGCCATAGAAGTCCTCATCAATTGAAATGTCACCAAGGTAGTCATAGTCATCAAACCCATCGAGATCTTCGTTGGGGAAGAATAAGACTTCACCATTACTGGAATCGCCGTCACGCAGTTGTTCTAAGCGTTCCGCCAAAGCAGTGAGTTGGTTACCGTCAAGGGAAGCATAGTTCAAACCATCGAGATAACTAAGGTTATAGGCTAAAGCCCCTAGGGTAATAGCAGCTGTATGAACATTGGAGTTGTCAGCCAAACTGCCTAGGTCTTCATCGAGCAGGGTGCGACGCAGGTTAGAGAAGTTGCCCCACTGGGTCCGGGCTGGGTCGGGATGAATTGCACCATTCTCTTGTAAGGGAGGAAAGGCGCCATCAGGATCTCCAGCAAAGTTAGCCAGATTTGCCAGGGCCCGATTCAACACCGGGTTCGCCAAATCCAATCGGCTCAGGTCTAATTCCCAACCGTTGGTTCCCCGTCCAGTGAAGAAGTCCAATAACTTTTCGTCGTCGTCATCACCAAAGCTGTTGCCAAACAGACCACTGTAGTCTCCGCTCAGCCCAAAAGTTGTGCGGGGCTGGTCAAAAATAGCAGCCCGCCTCAGGGTTTCGGCCGTACCAGGATGCACGGTACTCACCAAAGCGGCTGTAGGAGCCTGGTCTGGGTTTCCATTCCCCTCACTCCAATGGTACAGAGCAGTGGTCTGCACCGCAGCGAGGTTATCCCGGAGACTGCGACGTTGCAGAGATTCATGTTCGCGGTTATTCGTTAACTTATCGTCATCAACCAATTGGGGAATTTCGCTATTGTTGTCAATCGTTGTGGGACTTTCAAAGGGATCATTCCCGAGTTCCAGTCGTTGCCCAACAATGATGCGTAATCCTTCCCGCCAGGCTCGTCGCTCCCAATAGCCATCCAAACCTAACTCTCGGGGATTTTCATCACCATCAACTTCCAGGCGAAGCAGCCGATCCTGTTGAGCGGCAGTAGCCGGACTGTTAGGAATTGGATCTCCGACGCGAACCCCAATTCCAACCTCTCGTTCTTCGCCACCCACGATTCGAGTTTCTTGAATCAGTTGTAGGTTATCATCTCCACCATAAACGGGTCGAGGTCCGTAGCGGTCATCGGCACGATAAAAGTCGTCAATGAAGGGACGAGGCGATCTCTGGTTAATAATCCGTTCCTCTTCAGACCTTTGAAAGGGGTTATTATCGCTCAACCAATTCTCATCTCGGCTCACTGCTTCAGGAGTTCGGTGACGGGAAACATCCTCGGTAAACAAACGAATAGGGTCTAAAGCAACTTGAGAGGGAGTCCCTGTGGCAATAGAGTCATTTTGAGGGGTAAGGGTTTCAATATAATCGTTGTTGTTGCCTGGGTGATCGCCATCGGCTTGAGGTTGAATGTGGAAGATTCCTCCACCACTGCTGATATCCTCGGGCATGAAGCCAACCATGATCTGCCCTGTGAAATCATCACTATCGGCGATGGTGATTTCTGAGGTGGTGGGCCCGGCTTGATAAATGCAAGAACCAGGACCACTGACGAGATAAGCTTGGAATTGATCTGTCCGCCGACGGTGACCAATCATCAAATTTCCATCGGTGTGCATCGCTCCATTCCATTTGAAACGCGGTCCTGGGAAAATCTCCAAGTCATTGCGGAACCAAGCTCCCCATTTGTTGAGACGGTTGGCTTCCCGCTCTTGCTGGACTTCTAGGGTCGTCACTGCCGGATTTTCACCACCGGAAATGACAAAGGCATTAATCTGGAAATTTTTACGCAGGATGGCCGTACTCACCGCATCACGCAACCATCCATCCTCAATCAATTGACCTTGATTCCCACCACAGCCGGGAGTCGGTTGACTTGACACAGGGCCTTGACTCACCAACAAGTCTCGAGCGGCTTGAGCTCGGTTGGGCATAGGATCAGGAAACTGCCAAATGATGGAATAAGCAATTCTTAAATCGTCTTCACCATCACCATTGCTGTCCTCGCCATAGATCCAAGCATTATCCAGATTGCCATCGCTATTGATATCAACACGCTCTTCGTCCGGTAACGTGTAGGGGTCTAAACCTGGATCTGAACCGTCTTCATAAGCCTGTTGATTGAGCATAATGTCCAACAGCAAATCCTGAGATGGGATCCCCGAGGGAAGGCGAGGTTCCCGATCTCGGTCAAACATGAACTCCAACTTGGCTTTAGCCCGATCGATCGCCGGCGTAGCAGCGTTATAGATGACTCGATCGCGCCGAGACAGCATCACCTGTTCCGTCCGGCTAATCGTCCGCAGCAGAATTGCCCCCACAATCAGGGACAACACCAGCAACAGCATCACCGCTGTTGGCAGCACAAACCCAGCCACCCGACGCTGAGAACGACGGTGGCGGGGCGGGGCAACCCGGTGCAGGAGACGGCGCACCAGGCGAGTGAATTGGGCGTACAACCGCTTGCTGGTATTGCGCAACCAGCGTTTTATGGGAGTCCAGGTGTGGGGGTTAGCCATAGTTTTAAATTAACTCGGCAGATGCGATGTGCTGAGAGAACGAGAGAGAACGGCAGGACAATCAAGGAAAATATAATCTGACGCTGACTGGGGACTGAATAAACTCAATTATAGAATTGCTGGCATGACGATGGTTTTAAAAATTGTCCTGCCTTAGTCTTAACTGATCCTGACTGAGAACGCCAAGGGAGAATTTACGGATGTACTCCTAGCCTACCCAGCTTTGAGGCAAAATCTATCAGTAGCGGGTGAAACCCCTCATTTGGGATTTCCGTATAACTACGTACTGACGAGCCAGCCCCTCAGGCAACCCTGCCAAAAACAAACCGGGAGCGTGCCTCAATAGCATTCCCCCGGCTTGACCACAACAGGCAACGGATGGCTTAGAACTTGTTTAAGTCCAATCCAGCTTCCTTGGCCACTGTCCCCAGTCCCTTGCGTTGGATGGTTTTGATCATCTTGGTGGAAACCCGTAGGCGCACCCAGCGATTCCCCTGAGGCCACCAAAAGCGTTTCCATTGTAGATTCGCTTCCTGAAGCCGCTTGGTGCGACGGTGGGAGTGGGACACCGCATAGGCGTTGTTGGCTTTTTTTCCACTGACTTGGCATCGACGTGCCATAACCGAAAATCTCCTTGACGAACAAATGATGCTGAATCTTAATGGGGCTTAGCTACAAAAAACCCAGCTTTCCATCCTACCATAATCTGAACATCATCGGGGCTAATCATCCATCTGCCAAGGTTCGGTGATATTCCCCTCATCCAAAATCCGCTTAGGACGCAACACCAGTAACAACTGCCCCAAAATCCTGAGACTCGGTGCTTCCTCAAACCAGGCCAAGCGGACCTCTTCCCCCTCTGCGACCAGAAAATAACTGTTCTCATCCCACTCTCGTTGGCCGCGATCAATGGCAATAATCACCATCTCCCGACTGGCTCCCGCCGAGTTGGGCAAACTCCCCGCCGAGGTTAAAAAGGCAACGGGGTCTTGAGCCTTTAAGACCACCTGCCAGCCGGGAACCGGAACACAGGCACTGCCACCGGGGAGACGGGTAATCTGGAAGGGTTCCTCGGGGGCGATCGCCGCCACAGCTTCAATCTCAGCCGCCGTCAGAGGCATCTCTCCGGCAAAGGGCAACAGGCGCGGTAACTCCTCACTGCTTTCCGGGCGATATAAAGGCAGCAGAGGTGCTTGGCGCGGCGCGGGTGCCGTCAAATTCTGTAAAAGTGCCTCCAACTGCTGACGGGCCCTGTCCGTTTCCGCAAAACGCAGTCCCTCGCCAATCAACCGCGCCCGTTGAGACAAGTCCCGCTGCCGTTTGGCCTGTTTCCAACATTGATAGGCCACCGCATCTCCAGGATGGCGAGTAAACCCCTCAGGAATCTGAGCCAGACAGGCCACTGCCTTGACATCATGACTGAGACGATGGGCCCCATCCACATCCAGCCGTTTCTGGGCCGCCAACGTGGCCGCTTCCAAGCGTTGACGCTGATTGAGAATCCGTAACTCATAGAGGACATCACTGCGGGGACCCTCACAGTAGGCCAACACCTCCGGCGACGCCTGACCCTCCACAATACTGTCATAGACCTGAGCGGCCACAATCACCTGATTCTGAACCAACGCCTCAATCCCCGTTTCCTCGAAAATATCCGCCGCCGCATAGCCAGCATCCTGGAGTTGCTTACAGAGTTTCCCCCAGTGAATCCAGTTCCCTTCCTTATGACGGAGCGATCGCAGAATCTCACGAGCCTCCTCATCCGTTAGTTTTTGTGGCTCAGGTTTTTGTTCAGTCATCGTCAACCAGCATTCTTGATACAATCATCGTAAGCACGATTTAAGGCCAAACACTAGCCCTCCGCAATTTTTTCAACTCACGTTGTCCCGCTCCTATCTCCGTCACACCTGCGCAAGACTCAAATCTTCATGTCTCAGACTCCTCTAAGCCGGATTCCCACTCCCCTCCCCAAACAACGGAAACGCCTCAAGTACCAAGATACCGCCCTGGGTATGGTCTCGACTCGTAGCTTCCCGGCGATCGTCGGCACAGCGGACATGATGGTCAAGTCCGCCGACGTGGTCTTAGTGGGCTACGAGAAGATAGGCGCCGGCTATTGTACGGCCATCGTACGAGGGCGCTATCCCGATGTTCGCCTGGCGGTAGAAGAAGGGGCTAAAACCGCTGAACAGTTCGGACAACTCATCTCCAAGTCCACCATTGCCCGCCCCATGCCTAACTTAGAAGTGGTCTTCCCCCTCGGCAGCCGCTTGGTAGAACTGTGTAACCAACAACGGGGCTATTCCCGCCTGAGCAATCGGGCCATTGGCCTCCTCGAAACCCGAGGCTTTCCCGCCATGGTGGGGGGCGCCGATGCCATGCTCAAATCAGCCGATGTGCAACTGGCCGCCTATGAAACCATTGGCGATGGACTCTGTACTGCCATTATCCGAGGAACCGTGGCCAACGTGGCCGTGGCCATTGAAGCGGGAATGCACGAAGCTGAACGCATCGGCGAATTGCACGCCGTAATGGTCATTCCTCGACTCCTGGAAGACTTAGAAAACGTCTTACCCGTCGCCAGCTACTGGCTTGATGAGGCGGAACAACCCTTACCCGTTCTGGTCTCCTCCCCAGTGGAAACCGAGCAGGCGAAACCCATTGCCCTGCCCGCCCTGGAAAAAGTCCCCGTGGAAATCGAGGAACCCATCCAACAACCCGAAGAAGAACAAATCGAAGAACTCATTGCCGAACCCTTGCCCGCCCCCCGACGACAAGACCCCCCAGACTTTGAATTGGATTAGGGCGCTGGCGGCCCCGGCCCCTGGCTCTAACGGGCTATGGGAACCGGTTGCTGCTGCTCAGGCCTTACTTTAGGGGCGCTATAGCCCCTAGCTGGCAGTTGACATTGAATTGAGGCTTGACTGACGGGTAGGCGCACGAAGAACTGCGTACCCTGATTCAACCCGGAGTCATAGCTGAGTTGTCCACCATGCTGTTGAACCACAATTTGATAGGCAACAGCTAGGCCTAATCCCTTGCCCTGCCCAACGGGTTTCGTGGTGAAAAACGGGTCAAACACCTTACCGTTAAGAGTTGAATCAATCCCCACTCCGTTATCCACAATTTCCACTTCAATCCAACAGTCATCTAAAGAGCGGGTGGTAATCGACAGTTTGGGAGTCCAACTCTCATCCTGTTTGCAGCCTTGCGCTTTCTCGAAAATTGCATCAATAGCATTTTCCAACACATTCAGCAAAGCCTGGTTGATTAAGCCAATATCACCCTCAATTTTCGGGAGTTCACCATACTGTTTATCAATCGGCATCACCGAGAGGCAGCCTTGGGCGTTATGCAAGCGGGGCTGCAACATGGAAAAAGCTAAGTCTAGGGCATGATGCAGATCGATTTTATGAATGCCACTGCGCTCCTGGCTGGAAAACTCACGCAGAGCAATGACAATTTCCCGAATCCGCTCCGACCCTTCTTTCATAGACCCGAGGATGTTCTCCAAATCGGCCATAACGAAGTCAAAATCAATCTCTTCGAGGGCGCTCAGGAGTTGTTCCCGTGAAAAATTCTCATCGTCACGGATATGTTGAATCAGTCGAGAAATATCACCGGTATATTCTTTAATATGACTCAGATTGCCGTAAATAAAACTAATAGGATTATTGATTTCATGGGCAACACCTCCCACTAAACGCCCCAAACTTGACATTTTTTCACTTTGCACGAGCTGGACTTGAGCGGCCTGTAGATCATGCAAGGATTGGGTCAGTTGTTGATTGAGATGATTCAACCGTAAGCCAGAGCGGACTCGGGCCAGGAGTTCTTCGGTTTCAATGGGTTTAGAAATAAAGTCATCGGCCCCAGCATTAAGACCGCAAACTCGGTCATCGAGATGTTCCCGAGCGGTGAGGAGAATGAAAAATGTCGCTTCGAGCTGGGGTTCTGCTTTCACCTGACGACAGAGATCAACCCCATTGGTTTTGGGCATCATCCAATCACAAATGATTAGATTGGGACAGTGCTGACTCGCGAGTTCCCAGCCTTGTTGTCCATCGTCAGCCATGAGGACTTCATGACCTTCACCTTCGAGGAGGTCTTGTAGAACTAGCTGCGTTGTGATCTCATCGTCAATCACTAAAATAGTAGCCATAATTTTCACGCATTTACATCTGTAGTTGGGAGGATCGCAAATGAACCATTAGACCGGGATGGGGACATATCAAGGGTAACCCTCAAAGACCGAGATTCCAGGAGACTTGGGCAGTTATCATGGGGTCATGACAACTCCAAGGTCTCCATAAACTGAGTGATGTGTTGCCACTGAATCATCAGCTCATTGAGACGAGTTTGAACAGTCTCAAAGTCCCTCTCTTTAGCGGCATTTTCTAAGGCCGCTGACTGTTCAGACAAGGGGGTCGCCCCCACATTGGCGGCCGCTCCCTTAATCCGGTGGGCCATTTCCACGAGGCGATCGCCATCCTGCTCATCCAGAGCGTTCTTTAAATGGCTTAGATCGGCTTCTGTGGCCTCAATAAAGGCGTTGAGCAGGCGTTTTTGTAAGGATGCTTTTCCCCGAGAAACTCGTGTTAGGCGTTCTAAATCTAAAGGGGATTGCAGATCTGAGTTATCTCGGTTCATTTCCATGGTCTCCATACACAATTGAGGCTCGTCCACCTCATCCGTCACATTCTGAGTCTGAGGAACATCTGTGTTTGAAGGATGAGATGGGGGGCTAACTACCATCTGTGCTGGAGTGTCAGCATGGCCGTTTAGGTTAGGGTCGCCTGTGCTGTGGCTCATGGTAACAAATTCAGCTTCTTTTGACGAGCGATCGCGCACTTCGGCGGGAGTACTCGTCCAACGTTCGAGAGTCGCCAGTAACACATCCCAATCGACGGGTTTGGGGATATAATCATCCATTCCCGCTTCAAGACATTGTTCTCGGTCTGTGGGCATGGCATGGGCGGTTAAGGCAATAATAATCGTATGGCGATCGCCCTGAGGAGTCTCGGCATTCTGCTCGGCCTCCCGACGACGTAACTCACGGGTGGTTTCATAGCCATCGAGAACCGGCATCTGACAATCCATTAAGACTAAATCATAGCGATTGTGACTCCAAAGCTTTAAGGCTTCTTTGCCGTTACTGGCACAGTCAATTTGCACCGCACCGAGTTCTTGCAATTGAGAGAGAATGACCTGCTGATTGGTGGGATGATCCTCGACGACCATGAGTTTCAGGTGAGAAAAGCGTTTCGAGGGCAGGGGTAATTCCGGGTCAAAAAATCCCATATCACTCTCGGGATCTCGTTCGAGATGCAATTGAGGGGCCACCGCTGTAATCAGAGCATCAAAGAGCCGCGAGGCGCGCACTGGCTTGAGAAAATAGCTAGCTGCCGACCCCTCTTCCAAGAAAGCCTCCGCTGTAGCGCGATCCTTGAAGTTACTCATGACGACAATCTTGGTCATCCGTAACAGAGGATAGGCACGAATTTCGTTGAGGAAGTTTTCTCGGTCAATGTCGGACAGTTGGAGGTCTAAAATCAGCACATTGTAAGGTTGCGATCGCTCGGCCGACTCTTTCAAGGTTTCTAAGGCATTGGTTCCCGTCCCCACTTCCGTGATTTGGCTAATGCCCCAAGACTGGACCAAATAGCGCACCGATTGACGCGTCGTCGCATTTTCGGCCGCCACCAATAAGCGCAGGCGACTGATATTCAGCGGCATTTGTGGCAAAGCCGAGGAGGGAGTGGAGTCGGCTAACTCCAACGGCACCGTGAACCAAAAAATCGAGCCAATCCCCTCAACACTTTCGACACCAATCTGCCCCTCCATCAGATGAACCAATTGCTGGGAGATGGCTAAGCCTAACCCTGTACCGCCATACTGACGGGTGGTGGAAGCATCCACCTGGGAGAAAGACTGAAAGAGTTTACTCTGAGCCTCTTTGGGAATGCCAATACCGGTATCCCGCACGGCGAAGCGAATGGTGGCGCAGTGATGATTTTCAGACTGGAGGGCTGCCTGAATCACCACTTCGCCGCGTTCGGTAAACTTAATGGCATTGCTGACCAAGTTCAATAATACCTGGCGTAAGCGAGCCGGATCGCCTCGGAGATGGCGGGGAACATCCGGGTCAATGAGCGTGGCCAGTTCTAGCCCCACTTTATCCTCAACTTGGGTCGCCATGAGATCAACAATATCCTCGATGCAGCGATCCAAGTCAAAATCAATGGCATCGAGTTCCATCTCCCCAGCTTCGAGCTTGGAGAAATCGAGGATATCGTTGATGAGAGTCAATAGATGTTGGGCACTGCGGGAAATCATCGAGACATAATCCCGCTGTTGTCGGTTCAACTGGGTTCGACTCAGGAGGCTCGTCATCCCCATGACTCCATTCATAGGGGTGCGAATTTCATGACTCATGTTAGCCAGAAACTCGGATTTGAATTGGGCGGCTCGTTCTGCTTCTAAGCGAGCATTGACCAAATCATCAATGCGATCGGTCACGGTAATCACCCCACCAATCGCCCCATCGCTGTCATACCAGGGGTGAATGGCCGATCGCAGATAGACCGTTTGCCCGTCTTCGCGCTGCCACACCACTTCCGGCTCGCTAATGACTTGACCCCCTAAGGACTCTTCGTGGGCCTGGCGGCGATCGCTGGGCAAATCCGGTAACACCTCATAGAGAGACTTGTCCAAGAGGTTAAGACCTTGGAGATGATAGTCACTGAGCCACTTTTCGCTGTAGGCCACATAGCGCATCTCCCGATCAAACATCGCCATGGCCACGGGAGCGTTGGTCACCACTTGTCGCAACTGCTGTTGTTCCCGTTCCAGAGAAATCACGGCCCGCTGGGTTTCTGCATGGAGATGAGCCTGAGTTAGAGCGATGGACAGTTGAGCCACCACTCGCTGCATTAAGTCTTCTTCATTTTGACTAATGGGGATGGGCAAGCCATGATGGCACAACAGATATCCCGGAGTTCCCAAGCGATTGATGACGGGGAAGGCGGAGTAATGGCCCTGATGGAGCGTCATGGACTCCCCTTGAGGTTGGCGAATTAGGGTTAGGGTTTCTCCATTGCGCAGTTGGCTGTCGAGATCTTTGTCGGGATTCGTGGACTCAAACTGGCTACTGTCGGCAAATAGACAACTGTCTTGGGGATGGCGGTAGACGAGATGGAGGGATTGCTCAGCGCGGTTATACCAGGCAAAGGCGATCGCATCAAAGACCAGTAAGTCGGTGAGTTCTTCTAGGGTTGGGGGTAAGGTTTTATCGAGATCGAGAGAGGTATGTAGGCGGCTGGTGAGTCCATTGAGGAGGGCTTCCCGTTCGGCTCGGGCCCGGGACTGTTCCCCATAATTGATTTGTCGTCCTGCCAGAATGGTGGCAATGGCTAGGATGATCCCAAGAACGCCGGCGAGTAGGTTGAGGGATTCGAGTTGCGTCTCAATATTCTCTTGGGGAATGATTAAAACAACCGTCCAGTCAAGAGACTCAATACGATGGTGGGCAAAATAGATGGGTTGACCATTCAAGATGCCCTGTTGCAAGACGTCGGGATTGAAGTCCGGCATCAGCAAGGAGGCAAAGTCCTGGCTAATCTCAGGCGATTGGAGTTCCAGGGAGTCGGGGAAATTCTCCTGGAAGCCGAAATGGGTGACCGGGTTATTCTCAGAGTCAAAGGCGATCGCATAACTCTGCGGGCCATATTCAATGCGCTTGAGGGTCTCGACAAACTGCTCAATACTGATACCACCGATTAAAGCCCCCTCCGGTGGGAGTTCTGGGGTATCTAGATTGCTCCAGAGGGGGACGGCAAAGCCGATCAGAGGTTCACCAATGGCTCGACCGATAATCGGGTCACTAAAGGTGATTCGGCCCTCTTCCATGGCGGTCTGGAAGTGAGAGCGGTCATCCATTTGACCAGTTTGTTGTTGATGATTGCGAAATTCTCCCTCGGGATCGGCAACGGCCAAGCTGATGAAGCTTTCGAGGCGTTCGACTTCCCCAGCTAAGTAGGGTTGGATTTGCTCCCAATCTCCTGAACGCAGGGTGGGACTATTGGCTAGGGTTTCTAGGTAGAGCTTCTTATTCTGAAACCAATCATCGAGTTCCTGTCCCCCCTCCCGAACTTCATTGATGGCTCCCTGACTAATATTCTGGAGCAATAACTCACGCACCAGTCGATAACTGATCCAAGCCGTCAGACTGACACCCAGGGCAAGACTGCCAAAAATTCCATACACCAGCAGGTTACGGGGACGCCAGCCCGACTGATGGCGTTGCCGCCAACGCCGCCAAATTTTTTGAGGTTGTAGATAATTCATAAGGAGAGGGTCGGAGAGATCAGGCAAGGTCATCAGGTGAGGCTCTCAATGAGGGGGATAGGGAGACAGAATGCTAGAGGACTTGTCTCGTGGCTAATAACCCCAGCAGTGGAGTGACCCATTCCGAACGCCTCATGCAGTTGCAGGGGGCAATCCTGAGAGTCTCACGGGATCTGAGGTCAGATCTTTGCGGACGAAGGTTGAGCCTTGCTCAAGTTTAATATTTTTTTTAGATTTGAATATGGATTTTAACAGAAATGGAAAAAATAGACAATTCAGATGTGTAGGTTAGGGAGGCTAAGATAGCCATCAACCCCTCTCTGGATAACAACTTCCCGCGTTAAGGGTCTCAAATCTGAAAGACAAAATGAGCGCCAAGCAACTAAGCCCGGATGATATCGTCGTTCTCACCGTTGATAGGAATTTCAATAATAAATTCAGTTCCAACACCGGGTTTTGACTTCACACTTAAGTCTCCTCCGTGATTTTCAACAATAATCTGGTAACTCACTGAGAGTCCTAATCCAGTTCCTTTTCCCGGAGATTTTGTCGTAAAGAAGGGGTCAAAAATTCGCCGTCGGATTGGCTCAGGAATTCCCACACCATTGTCAGCAATGCGAATTACAATAATTTTGTCATTGACTTGTTGTGTCAAAATGGCAATTGCGGGTTTTTTCTGTTCTAGTTTTGCAGCATTTTTTTCGTCACCCAATGCATCCAAAGAGTTATTGATTAAATTCATAAAAACCTGGTTTAGCTCCGCAGGATAGCAGTTAATCTTAGGGAGTTGCTTGAATTTTTTAATAATTTTTATTTCTTGCCCCAAACTGGTTTTGAAGCGGTGTTTAAGGAGCCAAAGGACACTTTCTAGTCCTTCATGAATATCAACAGTTTTACGCTGTGCCTCATCTAAGCGGGAAAAAATCCGTAATGACTGAACAATTTTGCGGATGCGGTCTGTTCCCGTCTTCATGGAATTTATCAAATTCGGCAAGTCTTCCAAAATGAAGGGAAGGTCGATATCTTCAATCCGCTCTGAGATAGCCTCTGAATCCCATGTCTCATCCTGTTGATAGAGGTCAATCAACCCCATTAAATCTTGAGTATAGTCACGAACATAGCTAAGATTTCCATAAATGAAATTGACGGGATTGTTGATTTCATGGGCAACTCCAGCCACCAGTTGCCCCAATCCAGCCATCTTTTCACTATGAATCAGTTGGGTTTGGGTTTTCTGTAAATCTTGCAAGGTTTGAGCCAGACGTCGCGCTTGCATCCGGGTTTGTTCGAGGAGTTCAGCTTGCTGGAGGGCGACTCCTAAATGTTCACTAATCTGGGCTAACAAGTCAATATCAGAGGCTTCCCAGACCCGAGGTTGAGCATTCTGATAGGCGGCCAACAGTCCCCAGAGTTGGTTACTTTGGTAAATGGGGACAATGGCATAGGCTTGGCATTGGTAGAGTTGTAAGACTTCCTGATAGGCGGGGGAGAAATGGCTGGATTTAACATCTTGTACGGTAAAAACGCGGCGATGTGCTGATTTTTCAGGATTTTGCTCGCGTTTGCTGCCTTTTTGTCCCTCAATGAGCTGTTGCATGTGGGAACATAAGGCCAGATTGGTTTGCAGTTGAGGCGTTGTGGTTTGTAATTCCAGTAAATGAACCCAGCCGGGACTGACCGATTCGGCGACAAACTGTCCAGTCCAGTCGGGGTTGAAGTAATAGACAGCCACGCGATCGACATCGAGCAATTGGCGCACTTCATGGGTGGTGGTACTGAAGATGGTATCAATATCGAGCGATCGCCGAATTTTTTCGACGGTGACGGCTAGGGTTTTCTCCCGTCGGGTGGCTTTGGCGAGTTTGCGGGCCTGATCTTGGGTGCGCTGGAAAAGTTCGGCTTGTTTGAGGGCCACACTCAAGTTCACACTGACACGCTCGAGCAGTTCAATATCATCGAGGTTCCAGGCAGGCTGATTTGGGTTCTGGCTGGCACAGAGTAGGCCCCAGAGAACCTCCCCTTGCAAAATAGGCACGATCGCCGAGTCGGGGGAGCCATGTTCCTCTAGGATTTGTGCTGGGGATTTTCCTTGCTCTGACAGGGGAATCGTTCCCGGATTTTGGACGATATCCTTGTAAACAGGAGTCGGTGGGTGATGTCCATGGTCTGGTTCTAACACCGGGTTCATGGTGCTTGGCCGTGATGTCGCACCACGCCCGAGTAAGATATGTCGGGAATA
Organism: Phormidium sp. PBR-2020; assembly: GCA_020386575.1. GTDB lineage: Bacteria > Cyanobacteriota > Cyanobacteriia > Cyanobacteriales > Geitlerinemataceae > Sodalinema. Next base: position 3,578,372 of record CP075902.1, read on the forward strand.
GCTCTGGGACGGGGTGGGGATGGACTTGAGGATGGGGGGATGGCCCGATTCAACGGATTCGGCGACGAACTCACCGCTAAAGTCAGGATAGAAGCGATAAATGGCAATTCGGTGCGCACCGAGTAACTGACGCAACTCCTGGGTGGTGCTATCAAAGATTTCTTGCAGTTCTAGGGACTCACGAATCCGAGCAATGGCGTTTGCCAGGGCGTTCTGGCGCTCAATTTGCAGACGAGCTTGAGCCAGCGCCGCCGAGTCCTCTGGGACAGCGCTGGTTTGGCTGAGGTCTAAAATTTGCTTGAGGCGCTCAAATGCTGCCTCGTCTTGGCAACACGATCGCACTTCATCCCATTGATCGCGATTCAACATGGAACGTTTGGGGTCGCTTACAGCGGTGGCAAGCGTATCTTGACCTAAGGTTAGGACAGGGTCGCCTGGGATATTAGCCCGATCAGACTCGCCTACATCTTAGCGGCCGCCGTAGAACTTTCGTTGTGTTGCGGATGACGAGTTGAGGATTGGTTGATGGGAATCTCTAGGCGAAATTCCGTACCCACCCCCAATTCTGAACGACATTGAAAGGAACCGTGATGTTTCTCGGTAATAATCTGATAACTAATGGATAGCCCTAAGCCTGTCCCAATGCCCACGGGTTTGGTGGTGAAAAATGGGTCAAATACCTGCGATCGCAGATCCTCGGGAATCCCACAACCATTATCAGCAATTGTAACCGCAACCCGGTTCTGGCTCAGTTGTTCTGTCTCAATGCGGACGGTGCGCTCGGCTTTGTCCGGCTCAAAGGGATCGAGCGCATCAATGGCGTTACTAATCAGATTCATAAACACCTGATTGAGTTGACCGGCATAACATTCTACCAGAGGTAAGTCGCTATAGTTTTTGATCACCTTGACAGCGGCGCGATCGGCTTTGGCTTTGAGGCGATGGTGCAAGATGGTGAGAGTCCCCTCAATCCCGTCATGGAGATTCACGGGCTTCAGTTCTGATTGATCCAGCCGCGAGAAGTTCCGCAGGGACAAGACAATCTGGCGAATCCGCTCCGCCCCGAGTTTCATCGAGCCTAGCATTCGCGGCAGATCTTCTAGGAGAAAATCCAGGTCAATTTCTTCGATGTGGTCGCAAATGTCATCGATGGGTTGGGGATAATGCTCTTGATACAGATGGAGCAAGTCTAGTAAATCCTGGGTGTACTCGGTGGTGTGAACTAGGTTGCCATAGATAAAGTTGACGGGGTTATTGATTTCATGAGCCACCCCAGCCACCAACTGTCCCAGACTGGACATTTTCTCGCTTTGAATCAGTTGGGTTTGAGTTTGGGTGAGTTCTTGCAGGGCCAACTCTAGTTGTTCGGCTTTGGCGTTGGCGGTGCGTGTGGCCCGTTGGCTTTGGGCGAACAGTTCCGCTTGGGAGATGGCAATGGAGGCGTGACGGGCCAGTTGTTCGACTTGCTCAATCTCGCGATCGCCCCATTCACGGGGTTGATCACATTGATGGGCAATAATTAACCCCCAGAGGCGGCGATCGCAGTGAATCGGCACAATCAGATTGGCGCGAATTTGTAAACTCTCCAGAAATTCTCGATGACAGGGGGTTAACTCTGCCGTTTCCACATCGTTCATGACGCGGGCCTGGCCACTCTGAGCATATTTCTCTTCTAAATGCTCTGGGAAACAACCAGGAGGAGTCTCAATGCCCCAGGCGGAGCGCCAGTTTCCCTGAATATCCTCAACAGTAATCCGGCCGTCCCCACCTTCAAAAATCTGATAAACGACGGTGCGATCGGCTTCGAGTAGACTACGAACTTGCCGGACTACGGTTTGCAAGATCTCATCTAAGTCCAAACTGCCACGAATCTGATCCGCCACGGCGGCCATGGCTTGGCTCAGATGCAAAGACTGTTCGAGCTGACGGGTGCGCTCCTGAACTTGGCGCTCTAAGGTGGCATTCAAGGTATTCACCTGACGATAGAGCAGATATTGCTGAATCGCCGAGGCAAACCGCTCACTTAACTCCCGTGCCAGTTGTTGATCGGCGTCGCTCCAAGGCTGAGACTGTCCGCGCTTGAGTTGTTTCCAAGCCTCAAAGGATTGACGAGGGCGTTCTTGCTGTCGGTTCGGGTCAAATTCCCCGGCCCAATGAATTTCTAGGTCAATTTCTCGACGAAACACCATCAGGTAGCCTAAAAATTGCTGTCGGTGGTGCAGGGGTAAGGCTAACAAGCCCCGAAGTCCTACCTGGGTAAAGGCAGTCCTGAGAGGACTCAGTTGAGGAATCTCGGTCACATTATCGGTTTCTAAAAGGGGATAGAGGCTCTCTGAAGTCGGCGAGGCCTGCCACCAAGCTTTTACGGCTTGTTCTAAGGACAATTCAGCCGGATGCTCCTTCGAGAGAGGCTGTTGACCCCGACATAAACGCAGGGGGGAATCTCGCTGAATGTAGAGTTGTCCTCCATCTCCTCCGAGAACCTCGATGGCAGCATCAATGGCTCTGGTAAATTCGATGGTGGGTTGCGCGTGCAGTAGGCCAACAATGCGGTTAATTGCGGCTTCGCGTTGTTGTTGCTGATGTGCCTCGGTCAGGAGAGCGGATTGCGAGATGGCGATGGACACCTGATCGACGACGGACTGAATCAGTTGTAGGGTCGGCAGGTCATAATGGCGGGAATCGGCATGATGGGACGCCAGGAGTCCCCAAAGCTTATCCTTATGAAGAATTGGCAAACAGAGGGATGAGGCCACACCCATGGCGGTGAGATACTCAGCGTGACAGGAATCGAGTCGGTAGTAATGTCGAGGTAAAAAGCCTTCGTCGGCCGGACTCACCCCGATGGAGCGATCTTGTACACTGACAATACTGCGAACCCGTTGCTTAATAAATCGCTGGCGAGCTTCCGGTGGGATATCATCAGCCGGAAAGGTTAGCCCTAACAGCGAGGGAAGACGCCCCTCTTTCACGGCCTCAGCAATGACTGTTCCGCTGTGGTCAGGATTAAACCGATAAATTTTGACCCGATCCACCCCCAGGAAGAGGCGGGTTTCTGCGGCGGTTGCATCGAGGATCTCTTGAAGGTCAAGAGAGTTGCGGATTCGCTGTGTTATCCGTTGTAATAGGACTTCGCGATCAAGACGCTGTTTGAGATCTTCTGTTGTTTGTTCTAAATTCATAGGATTGAACGAGTTGCTCTGGCTTCTTAATGGGGGCAGGCTAGGTAGCCAATCTTCTTAACGCTGGCTAGGAGGGAGTGAGCAGATGACACAACGATAAGGCGATAGGGGGATGTTAATGTTAAGGCTGAAAAATGAACATTGCTTTTATTATAAATAAAGTTTTGGTGGATGCTCCCGAGGTTCTTAAATTTTGATTCTTATGACACGAATTTTAGCAAAACTTAGCGGTGGTTGGCCCAGGATATAACAGATTTGATGGCATCAGTCTAGGGACTGGAGGTCAGAGGTTAAGTCGGCCCAATCCGGCTAGGTTTAGCTTCAGGCATCTTATAATGATACTAGAACTGCTTTCATCAGAGCGAGTTCCACAGACCCCCCCTTAACTACGGAAATCATGAAGTTTTTACAGGTTGTGCCATCGTTACTCGGGCTTGTCCTCCTGAGTCTTCTGGGGGGCTGTGGTTTGGAGCCAACGACAACCCCGGACGGGGATCAATCTCAAGCCGATTCCCCAACAACCGAAGAACGCCCGGAACCCACTCCAACTCCAGAACCCACCCCAGAACCCACTCCAACTCCAGAACCCACCCCAGAACCCACCCCAACTCCAGAACCCACTCCAACTCCTACGCCCACTCCAACTCCAACACCCGCCCCGACTCCAACACCCGCCCCGACTCCAGGAACTCCTCAAGCGGCTCAGGTGGAGGTGCTTCGTTGCAATACGAGGATGGCTCGGGTGGATGATCCGACGGCTCCCTTGAACGTGCGATCGCAGCCTCAGGTGGCGGAGGGGAACATTGTCGGACAGCTCGATGACCGGGTTTGGGTGACAATTACCGGGGAAGAGTCAGGCTGGTGGAGGATTTCTGATCCTGAACAGGGCTGGATTTCTAAAAATCTGACCGATAGTACTTGCACTGAACTGGTGGCGCAACTAACGTTCCCAGCCAATGCAACAACAGTTCGCCTGAGCGATCGCATTTTGGGGGCTGGCTTCCATGAATATCGCCTGGAGGCGATGGCCCAACAGACGATGACCATCACGGCTGTGAATGATACTCCCCTACCCTTTGTCCGCGCTCCCAATGGTCGAGAAATCACCGATGCGGCCGGGATGCAAGGACGGAGGAGTTGGACGGGGCAGCTCCCGAGCAGTGGCGAGTATATTTTAGAGTACAACTCCAATTTCCAGGGCTTTGAGTATGAAACCCTGATTGAGATTCGTTAAGCTTGCTCAATCACCTGTTGGAAGAGGGCTTCATAGCGATCGAGGGCTTCACTGAAGGCATAGTTATCTAGGGCATACTGTCGCCCCTGTTGGCCGAGTTGTGCCACCTGCTCAGGATCACTGTGCAATTGGCGGATGGACTGGGCGATGGCCTCGGGATCTTCTGGGGCTACCACCCAACCCCCACCACTTTGTTTGACGGCCCGGGCGGCGGTTCCCTGATCGGGAACGGAGGCTAAAATCGGCAGTCCACTGGCCAGTAACACCTGAATTTTAGAGGGCATATTAATGGCAATCACAGTTTTTTTCTGCATCACCATGCCCACATTGGCAGCGGAGAGCATCTCAGGGAGGCGTTCGCGAGGTTGAAAGGGTAATAGTTTGACATTGGTGGCACCAAGTTCATCCCGGCGATCGCGCAAGGCCCCTAAAGCCCGTTCTTCTCCAACAATCACCACGGCAATTTCGGGGACATCTAATAACAACGCGGCTGCTTGAATCAGGGTTTCTAAGCCTTGGGTGAGGGCAATGTTTCCTGAATAAAGTACTATGAATTTCTCCTCAAGTCCCTGTTCTCGCCGAAAAGAATTAGTGTCTTTAGGCAAAGGACGAATAAAATCGGTATCCACCCAATTGGGAATTAGGGTGATTTTATCAGGACTGACTCCTTTATTAATTAAGTTCTCCACAAAGCCATCAGAAATGGCGGCGATTTGATTGGCGTAGCGATAGGAGAAGCGCTCTAAGGATTCAAAGACACGAATGAGGGATTTGTTGGTCAATAATCCAGCGACGACCGCCGCTTCCGGCAGCACATCTTGTAAGTTCAAGACGACAGGACAGCGTTGCAGCCATTTAAAAACTGTGGCGGGAACTGATGCGGGTAGGGGAGGAACGGTGAGTAAGATAACATCCGGGCGACTGCCATTAACCGCTTGGATAAAACTGGTTCCCACAAAACTGGTTTCGAGGAGGATGCGATCGACAAGTCCCGGTTTAGGACGCACCCAGACAAAACAACGCTGAATTTTAACGCCGTTGCGTTCCTCGGTGATGTAGAGTTTGCCCCGATAGCCCTCATAGATTTGCCGTTGGGGGTAGTTGGGCATTCCTGTCACCACCCGCACTCGATGTCCCCGTTGCACGAGTCCTTCCGCGAGTTCTGTCATCAGGGGCGCAATGCCAATCGGTTCAGGATGATAGTTATAAGCGTAGATGAGAATATCCATTCAAATAGGCTCGTGAAACAGTCTCAGGGCCGACGATCGCTCCTTGTGTCAACTGCATCATACATCAGTTTTTTGTCCAATCTGGAGCCTTGACAAAAGGAGAAATTTTTGCTATAATTCTGACCTCTACAAGAACGTTATTGCCAATCGTCCGCAGCCTAGAGCAAACGGATGGGGGCAAGATTAAACCACAACCTAATTAAGCGGAATCAATTACGATGTCGGCTCCTCGCCCTTCCTTTCGGCTCAAGCCACGGGTTTCCCCCTTAGCCAAAACCCAACAGCGGCGACGTCCGTCTCCTCTCATCTGGGGACTGCTGGTGCTGTTATGGTCTGTCGGGTTAGGCTGGGGTCTGGCGGGCGTGGGGCGATCGCAGACTCGGGATCTTTGGCAGGCCCCTCACATTGGCACCGTCGATCCCATCCCCGAGCGTTACCAGACGGGACAAGCCCTCTATCTCGAAGCCTGTGCCTCCTGTCACATCGGGGTTCCACCCGCCGTGTTCCCCACAGAAACCTGGCGTACGTTGCTCTTAGATGAAAACCACTACGGGCAACGGATTGAAGTCTTACCCTCTCCTCAGATTCATATTGTCTGGGACTATCTACAAACCTTTTCTCGTCCCAAAACCGCCGCAACTGAGTCGGCTCCTTTTCGGTTTCGCTCCTCCCGTCCCTTTGCCGCCCTACATCCCGGTGTAGACTTGCCTCGTCCAGTGGATCTCAACAGTTGTAGCACCTGTCATCCCCAAATTGACAACTTTGATGTACGAACCCTAACTCAGGATTGGACTAATGAGTAATGGTCATCAAAAAAAGCCCCACCTGATATCAGGTGGGGCATTAGGAACCTTTAGGATAGAGCCGAGCAAGTACACCCAGGGAAACACATTCAACCAGTGAAAACAGTGTCCCCAAGTGTTTCACGTCGTCTTGTTGTCTAGCATAACCAGCAAAAGTCACAGGGAAATGACAATGTTATGACATTTTCTGTCATGTCCTAATAATGCCCCCGCTCTGACCGCTCTAACTCAGGTCTCAAAGCGGATATGAAACAGTAACGCCTCAATATCAAATGGCTTAGGTTGCTGCTTCAGCAGGGAAATGACCCAAGTCCGAGGAAACACCACCGTAATCGTGGCTCGTAAGATCACCTTCCAAATGACACGCCGCCGCCAAAGACTGGGGTCATACCAAAGCGCGAGAGCCAAAAAGCGGAATGCGGCCCTGGCCCGTTGTCGTTGCGGGGTTAAATCGAGAGCTTTATAGGTTAAATACTTATAACGGTGACCGCGACAGAGTTGAGATAATCCCTGTAACTCTGGGGGAGCCTGGGCAAAAATTCGCTCCATCACTTGCAAACTTGAGGCTTCCATCTTCGCTAAATTAAACGAGGAGGACGTGGTGAGCGTTCGATAGAGAATATGCACCTGTGGGACAACAACAAACTCATACCGAGCCGCTAAGCGTACCCAGAGGTCCCAATCTTCCGCCGGGGTGAGATGGGGAGCAAACCCGCCAACCTCATCAAAGGCGGCCTTACGGATGAGGACATTGGAACCACTACCGACAAAATCACTGATGATCAGCTTTTTGTAGACATCGCCGGAAAAGGTTAAATGGGGACCGGCCCTAAAAAACTGGTTCTTCTCATTAATATGATCCGTCCAACTATAGGCAACGGCAGCCTGAGGATGGGTTTGTAAGGCCTGCCATTGGGACTCTAGTTTATCGGGAGTCCATAAATCATCGGCATCAATAAATGAGAGATATTCGCCCTGAGCCAGAGCTGCGCCGCGATTACGGCTTTCGCCTTGTCCAGCATTCTCAAACTGATGAATCTGAAGGCGATCGTCTTTGATGGTCTTAATCACAGAGACGGTGTCATCTGTTGAGCCATCATCGATGACAATCAACTCAAATTCTTGAAAGGTTTGCCCTAAGACCGAATTGATCGTGTCAGTGATAGTTGAGACTCCATTGTACACCGGGAGAATCACGGAAATTTGAACCATTGAGTCCTCACAAACGAGAGAGATGCCGAAGAAATATATTGAGGTAGAAGGTTGACTCCATTGAGGCTAACGATAGTTACGAGCCTGAGTTTCAAATAAGGTGGCATAGAGTCCTTGCATAGCAATCAATTCATCATGGGAGCCACTTTCTACAATACAGCCTTTGTCTAACACATAAATGCGGTCAGCCATTTTTACGGTTGACAGTCGGTGAGTAATGAGAACTGCTGATTGTCCTTCTAGGAGTTCTCGGAATTTTTTAAACACTTCATATTCTGCTTTAGGGTCTAAGGCAGAGGTGGGTTCATCCAAGACAATCACCTGAGAATCACGCAGGAAGGCCCGAGCAATGGACACTTTTTGCCATTGACCAATACTGAGTTCTTCTCCTGTTTCAAAGCGTTTCCCCAGTAAGTTGTCATAGGCTAAAGGTAAGCTTTGAATCACGTCATCAGCTCCAGAACGCTGAGCCGCTTTAATAATTCGTTCATCATCGGAGGGACATTCAAGGTTCCCGAGCCAGATATTTTCCCGAGCGGTCAAGTGATATTTAGCGTAATCTTGGAAAATGACGCTAATTTGCTGGCGCAGTTCCCGAACTTTCATCTCTCGCACATCAATGCCGTCAATCTCAACGCTGCCTTCTGTGGGATCATAAAGACGACACAACAGTTTGATGAGGGTGGTTTTACCGGAGCCATTTTCTCCGACCAGGGCAATGACTTCACCCGGTTCGAGATGAAAGGAGGCGTTTTTGATCGCTTCTCGCTGACTGTTGGGGTAGTTGAAATAAACGTTTTTGAAATAGATCCCTTGCTTCATGGGACGGGGAATGGGTTTAGGAGATTCGGGATCGACAATTCTGGGTTTGATGTTGAGAAATTCAAACAGGTAGGAGAGATAGCGGTTATCATCATAAAGTCCGGCGACACCCTGAAGGACTTGCCAGAGGGCATCATAGGCTTTTCGGAAGGCTTGATTATAGAGAACTAAGTCGCCAACGGTAATGTTGCCTTGGACAGTTTGAAACGCAATATAGGCGTAGATGCCCCAGGTTGCGATCACGGCAATAATGGTGGTAAAGAAGTCGGCAGAAGCACGACGCAGGGCAATTTGCAGTCGTTCTTCCCGGAGTCGCCAGCGCAATTTTCGGAAGCGACGCGAAAACAATTCTCCAAGTTGAAAGAGCCGAATTTCTTTGGCGTAGTTTTCGCTGACCAGTAGGCTGTTATAGTAGGAGGCTTCGCGTTGGGTGGCGGTGCGGCGTTGTAACCAGGCGTGAATTTCACGAACGAAGGCTAGGCGCACGAGAATCCGAGGAATGACGGGAATGACTAAGACCCCACCAATGAGCCAGTTGAAGGTGAGTAACGTCGTCCCCATGGTGGCAAGTTGAACGAGGTTACTGCCAATCTGTTCGAGGCGATTCAGTAATTGTAAGGGGACACTATTGGCTTGGTTGCGGGCCCGTTCCAGGATGTCATAGTAGGCGGGATTTTCGTAATGCTCCAAATCGACGGCGATGGCTTTGTCGTGGATAATTTCGTAGAGGCGATCGGAGACGACTTGTTGCTGATATTGATTGACGAGCCGACCAACGGACGTTAAAAGTGCGGCCGCCAGGTTCACCACACCCATGGCAATCACCAGAGGAGTAATGCGACGAAAGGCATCCTGGGGGTTATCGGCATCAAACCCCATGGTGATGGTATCCAGGAGCATCTTCATGATGTACAGCCGCGTGATCGGGATGCAGCTTTTGACGATGGTGATGCTGGTACGAGCTACGGTCCACCAGGGGCCACTCTTCCAGACAATCGCCATGGCCCGTCCCAGGTGCAGGACACGTTCGGATTCAAAGTTGAGGAGTTGACGGGTACGCATGGTGGGGACGAGGCTACTCTAGGAGGTTGGTTGACTCGGGGACAATGGCGGTTTAGATGGGTTGGGGTTTAAGAGGTCTCTGGAGTTTTAGTCCAGGGAAAAGACTGTTCGAGAAGTTTTTCTAGTTGTTGGTTATAAGGTTGATAAAAGTCTTCGAGGTCTTGTTGAAGGCTGGGATTGGAAAACTGATAGTCTCCGACATTATAGTATTCTGGGTTTTCTAAGGGTCGCCTAGGAATCTCTAGGAAGCTGTGAATGTCTTGCAAAACTTGCGATCGCTCAGCTTGAAAAGCCTCACTCGCCAGCACCAGAAAATTTTTTCGGGGAAAATAGTTGAGCCAACGGGGTAAAAATTGGCTATAGCAACTTCGAGCAATATAATGATTGCGAATTGCTAGTTCGTCGTCCCAGTCTGGGAGATTGTTAAGTTGCTCGTTTAAGGCAACTTCGAGAGGGCGAAATTCTTTCTTGAATCGGACCCAGTGGTGATAATGAGAAATAGCACGATCGACCGGATTGCGGAGTAACACAATGAGTTTCATCTCGGGAAAGGCTCGATACATACGCTCGGCAGCTTTGGGGGAATTAAGATAGGTGGGACTGGCTTCCCCGGTAACCCAAGATTTACCTTCTGGAATCGGTAAAAAGTGTGATAGATACCAATCTTTGCCCTTCTGATAATGGAGAGACCAAAAATGAAGTTCTTTTTTGATGGAAAGGGCAATATCTGGATGCTCTTCTAAGTAATAGTAGAGTGACGAGGTTCCGGTTTTCTGAGCGCCGATGACGGTGAAGTCAATATTGGGTGGATTCAGAGAAGTATGCGGTAAAAGGTCAGGGCAACGTTGTTTAAGCTTATGATTGGCAATGACTTGATGGGTTGCATAGACCTCTTCCATACGGCCTTGCTCTTCGAGAACAGTGCTTAGATTTAAGCCAAGGTCTAGCTCTCCATGATTGTTAGCAAACTTTTCTCGAAATAAGTGTTCTAATCCCTCTAATTTATTATATTTTTTTGAGAGGTTTAAGCAACGTTCATACCACCACCATCCTTCATACGGATTGAGTTGAACTGCTTTCCACCAAGCGGCGATCGCCCCAGTCCATTGCTTCGCCTCGGCTAAGGTTTGAAATAACAATTCATAGGTCTCCCAGGTCTCACAACCTTTATCGATTTGAGCTTTACAAACTTGCAAGTCTTTATCACTGTGATGTTCGCAGTCCCAACCCTGTTCATAGACCCCTAGTGCTTCGGACCATCGTTGCTGTTGTGCTAAGGTTTTTGCCAGTTTTCGATAGAGAAAAAGGGAGGGAGAATTCAGCAATTGAATTGCTTGGCGGTATGCCTGTTCTGCCTCTTGCCAGCGTTTTTGCTTCACCAAGATATCGCCTAATGTCCGATGGGCTAAAAAATTAGAAGGACTAAGGTCAGTAATCCGTTGGTATAGAAAAATTGCGGCATGATCTTGTTGCCTTTGGCACAAAAAATCGGCACATCCGAGCAAAAGTTTATTATCGTCCCAATTCAGAGCGATCGCCGGCTCATAGACTCTTAAAACTCCCTCTAGGTCATCCTGGTGTTGGTAAAACTGTAAAAGCCATCGAGCAGCGCCCTCTGCTTGGTATCCCAATTTGAGTTTGAGATGACAGCCTAATAGAGTGATTTTTTCCTTAATTTTAGTTGCAATCATCCTAACAATTCCAAGTAAAATCGGCTCCCAAAAATTCGCTCAACTCCTGATTGTAGGGTTTATAAAACTCAGAAATTTTTTGGCGTGTGGCTTCTTCTGCTGGAGAGTACTGCCCCGAGTTATATTTTTTATAGCAACTGAGTTGAAAATCAGGTAAACCAATAAACTCATAAACTTGCTTTAATGACTCTCCAGGATTTTCATAAAACTCTTCACTTTTGAGAATTAAAAACTGCTCCCGAGGAAAGACCGAGAACCAATGTTTGAGAAATTCTACATAGACCCCTCGGGCAATATAGTTACTGTGAATGCGCCAAACTCGTCCCTTCTCTTCAATTTCTTGAATTTTTGCCTCAATGGCTTCCTCGAATGGTAACGATTCTTGGTTACGACGTACCCAATGATGATAATGGGAAATGGCTCGATCCACGGGATTGCGAAGTAAAACGATTAATTTGATGTTCGGCAAGGCCTCCCGGAGTCGTTCAGCGGTTTCATGAAAGTCTAAATAACCTGGACAGGCTTCTCCGGTTTGTAAGTGAGAGCCTTCAGGAATTTGGGGGAAATGGGCGAAATACCAGTCTAAGCCTCGATAGAACTTCCAAGACCAAAACTCGACTTCTTTGCGTAACGCTGGTACAATGTCTGGATGTTGAGCCATATAGGCATAGAGGGAACTGGTTCCAGCTTTCTGGGCCCCTAAAATGATGAAATCTAGCCGATTGGCTTTACATTGAAATGAAGGGTTGTTTGTACGGGTTTCTAGAAGAGACGGATAATGACGGCTTAACTTGATGTCGAGTGCCTTTTCATAGTAAGGCAGTGAATCAGGAATCCGCTTTTGATGAATAAGGGTATCACCGAGGTTAATGTAAATTTCGATGTTGTTTGTATCAACGGCTAAGGCCTGTTGATAGGCCGCCTCAGCATCTGTGAGTCGGTTTTCTGACTGGAGCGTTTTCCAGAAAAATGAGTAATAGTACCAGGGAAAAGCGGGTTTGAGGGGAATCAGCTTCAGGTAGGTGTCGGCAACGGCGGGGCGATCGCCCAACTGTTCAAGGGCCCCCGCTAAGTTATATAAACTATCAAAGTGTTCAGGATTCAGGGCTAATGCCTGGCGATAGGCGGCAACAGCCCCTTGCCAATCCTGAAGACGCAGGAGGACATCCCCGAGATGACTATGGGTTTCAAAGAAGTCAGGATGACGTTCAGAAGCTTGACGATAGGCTTCAGCGGCATCATGCCACTGTTCGAGTTCCTTGAGGGCATCACCGAGATTATGAAATGACCAGGAAAATTGGTCATTGTGTTTAATGGCTTGCCGATAGCAGTTTACCGCGTCTAACCATTGTTTATGCTTTTGTAAGATGTCCCCCAACTCATGGTGTGCTAGTGCAATATCGGGATTGATCTCAAGAGTTTTTCGATAAAAACTCTCAGCCTCTTTCCACTTCTTGAGTTTTAAAAGGGCTTTGGCAAGATGGTAATACGACCAAGGATTCTGAGGGTTTAACCGAACGCCAATTCTTCTGAAATAGACCTGCAAAGCCCCTTTCTTTTTGTTGATTCTATCTTTAAGGTGACTCAACTTGAATTGAAGATTTGATGATAGAAAAATATTCATTGATTATTTTAACGCTTAAGTTAAGTGAATTTTTCTCAAAACCAAAGACAGTCATCAACTACCAGGTTAAGACTGTTCCAATTATATTTTGAAGTTGCTTAGTATCCTCCTGAAAATAGTCTCGTAGTTGAGCCTTAACTTTGTCCTCAGACTCACGATCTAATTTAGAGATAGATGAGTTATAGTTTCCTACATTATATTTTCGGTATTGACTCAATTGACTTGTGGTGGCGGGTTGATCCAGTAAGTCCTCACTCTTTATAACATAAATTTGTCTGGAGTCAAAGTGAGAGTACCAAGCTTTTAGATTATCACTATAGCAACTTTGTTGAAGATAGTTATGAGCAAGTTTCACCTCAGCGGGATGGTTGAAATTACCGGATAAACTGTCGTCAATAGCCTGTGCCAAGGGCCGCACTTCTTGATGACGGCGAACTCGATCATAATAGTGAGAGATGGTTCGTTCTACGGGGTTCCGCAAGCTGACGATTAGACGAATGTTGGGATACGCCTGTTTGAGTCGTTGGGGCGCCTCGGGATGCGCGAAGTAACTGGGACTCGCTTCTCCTGTGACCAATCCTTGCTGTAAGGCAATGGTTTCCGAGATGGCGGGAAAATGAGATTGATACCAAGGTAAGCCGTTCTGAAAGCGATAAGACCAAAAGTTGATTTCCTTAACAACAGCCGGTAAAACGTTGGGATGGGAAGCCAGATAGCTATAGAGAGCACTCGTCCCCGATTTGGCAGCACCAATAATAATAAATTGGGGCGATAAGGGAGTTTTAGTCCAAGCGGTTTCGACTAATTGCTGATAGGATTTGGAAAATTTCGCATAACTGGCCGATTGGTAGTGCGTCATAGCGGCGGGGTAGTCCCCTTGGCGTGTGAGTGCTTCGGCAAGATTGAGGGCAGTGATGGGGTGAACCGAGTTAGACGGTTGATTGGCTTGGCCTAGGATGGCGATCGCCCTGTCTAATCGCTCCGTCTGCTCAAGTGACTCCCAGAGTGAGATGTTATACCACCAGCTTTGGTCTGGATAATGGCTGAGGATCTTTAAATACGTCTCAGCTGCCGCTTCTGGCTGATTAGCAGCCTGATAGGCCGCCGCTGCTTCCAGTTCATCTTCTGGGGAAGACGGTGGTGACTTCTTAAAAAGTGTGGTTAAGGATTCCCAGATCTTCGGTTTGCTCAACGGTTTGACTCCTGCTCACAGTGGACGATGCAACCTGACTCACTCTAGGACTCTGACTCCTCAGCCGCGACCCCCATCTTGGTATAGCTTAACAACTGACTGTGAAGGGTTGGGAAAGTTGGGAAACGCTCAAGCAGCTTTTGAGTCCAAGCCGGTGGTAAGAAAGCCGTAGCGAGAATCCGTAGCCAAAGTTTAAACACAAATCGACGCTCCTGCCACAGTTCGGGTTCATTATCGAGGACAGTTTTAAACAGCTTGATAGCTAAGTGGCCCTGCTGGCGGTCAATGTTGCCATCTAAGGCTTTAAAGGTTAAGTATTTATAAGAATTGGCATAGGTTTGTTGCCGGTAGGGCGTAAGGAGTTCAGGACGCTCAATGAAGGGAGGACAGTTTGGGGCCCGCTCAAAGGCTGCTTCCAAGACGCGCAACTGCGATCGCTCCATACGAGTCACATTAGCAGACTGGGAGGTGGGAACCTGGCGATAGCGTAGGAGGGGTTTCTCGACGGCGATGAAATGAAACTTCTCGGCAAGTCGTAACCACATATCGCGATCTTCAGCCGGTGGAAACTCGGGATTAAAGCCACGGACTTGGTAGAAGGCTCCGCGCCAAATCATCGCGTTCGAGCCGCCAGCAATGAAGTCGCTTAATAATAGTTGAGGATATACATAGCCATTAGTCGTATAGTCACAGCCCCGTTGAATAAATTTACCGCAGATATCCACCCAATCCACCCAACTATAGGAAACAGCAGGTTGACGGGTTTGATACATGGCTTCTGCTTCGGCCGGTGGCGTCCAATTGATAATTGCCTGATAGTGAGCTTCGAGTTTATCAAACCTCCACAAATCATCCGAGTCTAGAAACGCAAAAAATTCTCCCCTAGCATGACAGGCCCCGCGATTTCGACTTTCTCCCTGACCGGCATTGGGATAAGAAAACACCTGTAAGCGGTCATCTTCTAACTGTTTAACAACCTCTAGGGTATTATCAGTTGAGCCATCATCAATGACAATAATCTCAAAGTCTGTAAAGGTTTGGGCAAAGACGGACTCTAGGGTTTCAGTGATGGTTGATTCAGCATTATAGGCAGGAACAATCACCGAAATAGCGGGATAGGGCTTCGATTTGGTATAGGTAAGTAATTCGCTGATGTCTAAAGATAGGTCAACTTGACGACAGAGTTCTTTGGCTTCTTCCGTTGGATGATTGCTGAAAATTTCACAAATGAGTTTAATTCGATTTAGGAGTAATTTATATCTTTCAAAATAGGGAATATCGCGATTGTAATAGCGCGGCTGTCGTTGTTCTAGCTCTTGAATAAAGGAAAGAGCAAGGCGACAGTTTTCAGCTTCAATGGGGGGCTGAAGTGCTTTGTAGGTCAGGTAATAATACAGATTAATGAAACTCTGATTTTTTAAGAAATGGAAAGCTTGGGGGCAGTTTTCATAGGCTCGCTCTAAGGCAAGGGTGCAGTAAGTTTCTTGGCGGGCAATTTGTGAGGAAATGGAGGTTTTACTGAGACGATACTGAATGTGAGCTTCGGGAACACAGATAAAAAAGTAGCGAGCCGCTAACCGGAGAAATAAATCCCAGTCATGGGCAACGGTTAAGCTCGGGTCAAAGCCTTGGACCCGTTCAAACGCTTCCCGTCGTAAGAGGACGTTGGACCCATTTTCCAGGAAGTCTCCTAAGAGTAGATAGGGTAAGACATCAGTGGCCTGTGGCTGTCCGTTGGAGTCTGAGGTGACGTCGAGATGACTTCCGGTTCTGATGAGGTTGCCGGCTTCGTCAATATAGTTAGTCCAACTATAGGCGACGGCGGCATCGGCATGAGTTTCTAGGGCCTGCCATTGCTGTTGTAGTTTATCGGGAGTCCAGCGGTCATCAGCATCGATGAAGGAGAGATAGTGACCCCGGGCGATCGCCGCTCCTCGATTGCGGCTGGTTGCGGGGCCGGCATTCTCATAGCGTTGGTACTGGAGGCGATAATCCCGGAAGGATTGGCTAATCTCAGGGGTGCGATCGCTCGATCCATCGTCTATAACCAGCAGTTCAAAATCGCTAAAGGTTTGGTCTAACACGGAGTCAATGGTCTCCCCTAGAGTTGCCTCGCCATTGAACACGGGGATAATCACGGAAATAATAGGATGGGGAGTCAGTTGTAGCTGTTGTAACCAGCGATCGCCTAGGGAGTTGGTCTCGGAGCTGCAATCTGGATTAATGAGGTGCTGATAGGTATCCAGAAACAGTTGCCCCTGATGGCGACAACTGAGATCCTCGTCCCAGAGGTGATGCAGTCGGATTTGAAGGGCCGCCCGCAACTCGGGACTAATGGGAGTCTGTAAGCCTTGGGCCAGTTGATATTTTTGCAGGTTGTGACGAGCTTTGTGTTGGAAGTCGGGGCGATCGTCATCTCGCAAAAATCGAGTCAGAAGCCTTTTTGACCCGGCTTCGAGTTCAGACCAATCCTCCCAGGATAGGGGAATGGTTGGCTTGAGAGTCACTAGAGGCTCAGGGAGGGCGATCGCCCTCGTCTGTTGAGTTAGGCGAAGCCAGAGATCCCAACCGCCCAAAAGCGGCAAGGATTCATCGAAGCCCCCAATGGCGGTAATAGCCTCCCGCCGTACCAGGGGATTTGACAGGGTTTCCCAGATATTATGCAGACGCAGATAATCATGCAGGGATGGGTCGAGTTCAGGAACGGAGTAGGGGGGGATTTTGGAACCGGTAACTCGACTGTAGACGATCGCCGTCTCTGGCGTTGCGGCGGACTCTAAAGCGGCGACTTGTTGGCTGAGTTTATCAGGACTCCAGATATCTCCCGGTTCAATCCAAGCGATGAAGTCCCCTTGACTGTGGCGCAGTGCCTCATTTAAGGCGGCGGCTCCCGAAAGGCTGTCCTGGGGAGCCAGCCAACGCACCCGAGCATCATCCCAGTCCGAGAGGGGCTGTTGGGATTGCGGAAGCCAAGCGATCAACTCCAGGGTCTCATAGCTACTTTTAAGAACCGATTCTAGGCTAGAACGGGTTTTGGGATCTGCGAGATTGACTGGATATTGGCTACAGATGACGGAAACAAGGGACATTGATTCAGGGAGTCAGCGGCGAACAGGAAAGGCTTGGGAAACTAGCCCAATTTACTCTCTCTTGAATAAGAGTGGCAAGATCGGCAATGAGTTCCGGCGACTCATGACCGAAACGGTTCGGCCGAGAGTTGGAGCCTCTGGACTCTGGTTCCCCGCTCGGCTACACCAATCCGCTTAAAATCCCTTAAACGCTAACATTTCTTGGGCAGGACGGCGATCGCCATTGCAACTGATGCGACGAGGGGCCGCCAACGTGGTGACCCTGAAGCCATGATGCTCATACAGGGCTAAAATCCGCTCCGTTGCCTGATTTGAGGCAATGACGGGAACGGATTGCGCCCCTAACCAACAGGCGAGGCGTTCTTGCTCACTCCAGTCGAACCCGCCACTGGAATATTGCCGAAATTGAACGTCATAGGGGGGGTCAGCATAGATGAAATCTCCCTCCTGAGGGGCTAAGCTGGCAAAATCACCCTGGCTAAACTGCCAGCGACGGAAGAGAGGCTGGTACTCCTGGAAGTCTGTTTTATAGTTTATCGTTTTATAGCGTCCGAACGGCACATTAAACAGCCCCCGACGATTGAAGCGACAGAGTCCATTAAATCCGGTGCGATTTAAATAGTAAAATAACTGTGCAGCTTCAGCAGTTTGGGCTTGTTCAGCTTCAATTAAATCATTGAAGCGAGTTCGATGTTGATAGTAGCAGTCTGAATGATTCTGAGTGTCAATGTCGAGGGTAAGTCCTCGTTGAATCCAGCCATAAAAGTTGATTAAATGGGGGTTAACATCATTGAGGAGAGCCTGTTTAGGAGATAATCCGAGGGCGATCGCCAACCCTCCACAAAATGGCTCAACTAAACGCTGGGGCTGTGTTTTATCCCAATACGGCTTCAAGCTATCCACTAACCACCGTTTCCCCCCTGCCCATTTGAGAGGGGGAGTTAACGACGACAACTTAGAACTCACAGCGGTGGATATCTCAGAAGATTTCATACAGGAAGATTCAGGGAAATCAAGACCAGCGGATGCTTACCCGGGGTCGGGATATGATGAAGCAGAATGATTACCATACCAGATAGAATCGGCCCTAGATCCCCCTAGAAGTTCTCTGGGAGACTCATCGCTGGGGCGATCGCCCCCCGCCCAGAGAATACTCCCCGACATTTCCCCCATGGTGAAATTTGACAAGGGCTTTCTCAGAGATTGTCAAATTTCGTCAAAAAAAGCAACATTTTGTTACTTAACCAGCAAAATTGAGCGATCGCCGCGCCAAATAAGTCAGATCATGGTTGTCGATCGCCCCCGTCACTGTTAATATTGGTAAAGAATCTAAAAAATTGGGAAACACAGGCTGCTATGGGTCGCGTTGGCGTTCTTCTGCTGAACTTGGGAGGTCCGGACAAGCTCGAAGATGTCCGACCATTCCTCTACAACCTATTCTCCGATCCCGAAATTATCCGCCTGCCCTTCTCATGGTTGCAGAAGCCTCTCGCATGGATGATTTCAAGCCTGAGAACTCAGAAATCTCAGGAAAACTACCAACAGATCGGGGGTGGGTCTCCCCTGCGGCGAATCACGGAAGAACAGGCCCGCGCCCTAGAAGCGACGCTGAAGCAGCGCGGCCATGAGACCCAGGTCTATGTAGGGATGCGCTACTGGAACCCCTTTACCGAGGAGGCGATCGCCCAACTCAAGCGCGACCAACTCGAAAAACTGGTGATTCTCCCCCTCTATCCCCAGTTTTCCATCAGCACCAGCGGCTCCAGCTTCCGCCTCCTAGAGAAACTCTGGAACGAAGACGAACAACTCCAACAACTCGACTACACCGTCATCCCCTCCTGGTACGATCGCCCCGGCTATCTCGGAGCCATGGCTGACTTAATCGCCCGGGAACTCGACCGACTTCCCAACCCTGACAAAGCGCATATTTTCTTCAGTGCTCATGGCGTTCCCCGCAGCTATGTCGAGGAAGCCGGCGACCCCTACCAAGAAGAAATCGAGAAATGCACTGAGGGGATTATGCAAACCCTCAATCGGGGTAACGAGTACACCCTGGCCTATCAAAGTCGCGTCGGTCCGGTGGAGTGGCTGCAACCCTACACCGAGGATGCGATCGAACGTCTGGCCCGGGAGGGAGTCAACACCCTAGTGGTAGTCCCCATTAGCTTTGTCTCAGAACATATCGAAACCCTACAAGAAATCGATATGGAATACCGAGAAGTGGCTCAAGAAGCGGGGATTGAACATTTCCATCGCGTTCCGGCCCTCAACACCCATCCCATGTTTATCGAAGACTTGGCCGATTTAGTTGAAGAAGCCACGAAAGCCCCCAGTCTCAGCTTTGATGGTGTCATGCACCCCCCCAAAAAGACCAAGTTCTATCCTCAAGAACGTTGGGAATGGGGTTTAACCGCCTCCGCCGAAACCTGGAATGGTCGCCTAGCGATGTTGGGATTTTTGGCCTTGATGGCGGAGTTAATTACTGGCTACGGCCCTCTGCACTTCGTCGGCCTACTCTAATCTGAGCGGCTTCAGTTCAGATTAGCATCAACAAACCCCCCATTCTTCTCCAGGATGGGGGGTTTTAACATACAGAAGGATGAAAGGTCGAGTTACAGCCCCTGTAATGCGGTGTCGATCAAGTCCCGAAAGCCGTCAGCCAAGCCCTTGGGAAATCATGAGTTTCCTCTAGGCTGCACGTAGGTCGTTGATGACCTTCACCTGTCCTCGTAAGACGGAGCGTAGTAGGCGGTTGGCGGAACGGCGATCGCACTCATCGAGGTTTTCATCTAAGGTCGCGGCGAGAAGACCATAGCGATCTGAGAGGGTGAGCATTCCGGTGTCGGTGACGGAAGCGAGGATTGCAGAGATAGCGCCGGGGATAAGTTGAACTTGGGGAATCATGATGTGTTTGGCTGAACTCGATACTCTTATTATGACCCGTATGTCCAGCCATTACCGTGACTCAACTGGGGGCATATCCGTGATTCTACAGAGGATATTTTGTGACCCAGGACAGGGATTAGGGGTGATACCCATCACCAGCGATTAATTTTCCAGTCCCGTGGACTGGCAGCAAAGCCGCCACCTCTTCCGTCATTATCTCCTGACATCATCCCCCTCTTTTAGACTCATTCTCACCCAACTGAGCCGGGAGGTCTCCCGAGGTATAGGGGAGTTGACCGCATTTTGTAAAACTCATTCTCATTCTCGTAGGTCTCCCCCATTGGGTTCTCCTCAAGAGAGAGCATCAATTCGTATCAAATGTAACAAGAAGCACGTAGCAAAGCGTTTAAGTTTATTCCACACTCAAAAACACCCCGGTCTAACTTGACAGTAACCTCAACAAAGTTAGTCTAAATTTTTAATTCATTAGCGGCTGCTTTAACTCTTGTTGTGATGATTTCGATATCAAAACAAGAGTTAGTCATTCAATTCAAGCCATCAAAATAATCATGCCAGAAACCCTCTTCAAAGTTGACTTAACGAAGCCCATGAATGAACAGGAGTTGCCCGGACATAACCGCTGGCACCCTGACATTCCTGCCATTGTATCCGTGAATCCCGGCGATGTCTTTCGCATTGAATGTAAAGATTGGACTGACGGACAAATTAAAAATAACGATGACCCCAATGACATTCGTGATGTCAATCTAAATGTTGTTCATGTCCTCAGTGGACCCATTCACGTCAACGGCGCTGAACCCGGTGATATCCTCGTGGTGGATATCTTAGATATCGGTGCTTTACAAGGGGACGAATGGGGATTTACTGGCATCTTTGCGCGCAACAATGGTGGAGGCTTTCTAACAGACCATTTCCCCGAAGCCGCCAAAGCCATTTGGGATTTGCAGGGAATCTATACCCAATCTCGCCATATTCCTGGGGTTCGTTTCGCCGGAATCACTCACCCAGGGTTAATCGGCTGCGCCCCCTCCCACGAACTCCTCGCCGAATGGAATCGCCGGGAAAAAGCTCTCGTCGATAAAGGGGGCCCAGCCTGGAAGCCTGAAATTCCGCCCCTGGCCGCCCTTCCCAACCCCGAAAACGCCATCCTAGGAACCCTTCCTGAGTCTGAGTTTGAGCGAGTTGCAGCGGAAGCCGCCCGAACCGTTCCCCCTCGGGAACATGGGGGAAATTGTGATATCAAAAATCTATCGCGGGGGTCTCGGATTTACTTCCCGGTGTATGTGGATGGTGCGAAACTCTCCATGGGGGATATTCACTTTTCTCAAGGAGACGGGGAGATTTCCTTCTGTGGCGCCATTGAGATGTCGGGCTATATTGATCTCCATGTGGATATTATCAAGGGAGGGGTTGAGAAATACAGCATGGTCAACCCAATTTTCAAACCCGGTCCCGTGGAACCTCACTATTCTGAGTATCTGATTTTTGAAGGTATTTCAGTGGATGAGTTTTCAGGAGAGCAGTATTATTTAGATGCTCATGTCTCCTATCGCCGGGCTTGTTTAAATGCCATTGAATACCTGAAGAAATTTGGCTTTACTGGGGAACAAGCCTATCTCCTGCTCAGTTGTGCCCCTGTCGAAGGTCGCATTAGCGGCATTGTGGATATTCCCAATGCGTGCTGTACATTAGCCCTGCCCACGGCAATTTTTGACCAAGACATTTTACCCCATTAAGTCCATGCCTCTTTACGAATATCGCTGCCCTCAATGTGGGGAGTTCGAGGCCTGGCGCACCATCGCCAGCCGAGATCAAGCCCCAGCTTGTCCTGACTGTAATGGCCCATCGGCGCGAATTTTTGCCGCCCCGATGGTGAATTTAAATACGGGCAACTTGGGTCGCTTTACAGGGAGTTCAGACCCGAAATTGGTGACACGACAGCGGGAACCGAACGCGCCTCGCTATCAACCCTCCCAGTGCGATCGCCCTTGGATGTTAGGCCATGCCAAGTATTAGATAAGGTCACACCTCAAACATCCCAAACAGCGACGGGTCCATGATTCTAATGCGCCCGTTGCTGTTTCGGGGCTAGGCTATGACGGGTCTAAAGGGTTTGATACAGAGTCAGACCTACCCCAATCAACGACCCCAGTAATAAGGCGATGGTCACTAAGGAACTGATACCAAACCCGGCGGCCCGTTTTTCCGGGGCTTGATAGTAGCCCCAAGCAAAGAGAATCCGACCGATGACCCACACCGTCCCTAAGGCCGCGCCCCAGACTTGACTGACAAACAGGGAAAACACCCAGAGGGCCGGAATAAATAAGACAATCTGTTCTACGGTATTTTGCTGTACCCGAAATACCCGTTCAAAATCGGGATTCCCAGAGGTGGCGGGGGGAGAGACCTGATATTTGAACCTGGCTCGCCCGACGTTCAGGGTAACCACAAAATAGAGAATGAGAGCAGCGACGGTTACGAGGGCTGTCCAGGGGTATGAAATCATAGTTGTTTAGCGGGTTGAGTGAACGAGGGATAAGGGATAATTAACTCATGAGAGCGCGAATGGCCACTAATAAGCCCCGTGCTTTGTTTAAGGTCTCCTGATACTCCTTCTCCGGGTCAGAATCAGCAACTAATCCTGCACCGGCCTGGACGGAGACTGTATGTCCACCGGAGTCGTTGGCGTTTACGATCGCCGTGCGGATGGCGATCGCCGTATTCAACTGTCCTTCAAAATCATAATAGCCATAGACCCCAGAATAGGGACCTCGGCGACTGGGTTCTAACTCCGCGATAATCTCCATGGCGCGAATTTTGGGCGCACCACTGACAGTTCCGGCGGGGAAACAGGCTTTTAACAAATCCCAAGCGGATTTAGAGGGGGCCAGTTTCCCCACCACATTACTGACAATGTGCATGACATGGGAATAGCGTTCCACCACCATCAACTCATCGACGCTAACGCTCCCTTGTTCACAAACCCGCCCCAAGTCATTACGGCCCAAATCGACTAACATCACATGTTCCGCCACTTCCTTGGGATCGGCCAACAACTCAGCCGCCAGTTCTGCATCCTCCCGGGCCGTTTTCCCGCGTGGACGAGTTCCGGCGATGGGCCGTACCGTCGCCAGGCGGGTTCCGTCGTCGAGGCGATCGGCTTTCACCATGACCTCAGGACTTGAGCCGATCACCTGCCAAGACCTAAAGTTGAAATAGGCCATATAGGGGGAGGGATTGATCAGGCGAATCGAGCGATAGAGGGAAAAAGGATCGCCCTTAAACTCCGCTGATAACCGCTGGGAGATCACCACCTGGAAAATATCCCCGGCTTTAATATAGTCTTTGGCCCTACGGACACTCTCACAGAACTGCTCCTGGCTCGTATTGCTGCGAGTAGCCAGGGGCTGATCCTCATTCAGATGAGGCGGCGTCCATTCCAGCATCGTCTCCTCACTGCTGAGGGGATGCTGTAACTTATCTACTAACGCCGAGACGCGATCGCAGGCTTGGGCGTAGGCGGCTTCTAAATCGACTTCAGGATCTCGTAAATCCGCATAGGCGATCGCCCAAATCTTGCGTTTGACCTGATCAAACACCAACAGGTTATCCACCTGCATCCACACCCCATCGGGTAAATCCCCCTCCTCAGCGGGATGCACCGAGACCCGAGGTTCAATCCAATTAATTAACTCATAGCCCCAAAAGCCAAACAAGCCCCCAATTCCCGAGGGAAGTTCCGGCAACTTCACCGGCTGATAGGGCTTTAGACAATCCTCGACAATATCAAAGGGATTCCCCTCGAACCGTTCAACCCGGCCATCGCGATGACATTGCCGGGTTTCATCGCCGTGGGTTTCGAGTACCCAGAGGGGATTGCAGCCCAAAAAACTATAGCGGCCAATGCGTTCTCCCCCTTCGACTGACTCCAGCAAAAAACTATAGGGTTGACCAGCACAGACCTTATACCAGGCCGACACGGGGGTATCTAAGTCCGCCACCCACTCCTGATACACCGGGACAAAATTTCCCGTTTTTGCCAGTTTACGAAATTGTTCTAAATCAGGAAAGATCACAGGTTTCAATAGTGCAGAGTTGAAGCGTACTTAGCGGTGACCGTTGCCCCGGTCAGTCCTCATCCTGTCACCTACGCCCTTCCCCGGACAGCTAAGACCGCCCAAAGAGAAAGAGAATGCAGATGCTAACACATTCTACATTCTCTGGGAACAAAACTTAACGTCCGTGACAATCGGAACCGCTTTAGACGGTGTAGGGCTGTTTACCGCTGAACTTGAGTTTCGCGGGTTCGGGGTTTTTGCCGATATTGCGATCGATGGTGTTGACCATTGGACGACCTTCGTTCACTTTCTCGGGGAACACGCCATCTTTGGGATGGAGATATTCCATTTCACCGTTGGGGAAAATCCGATAGATTTTAAAATCTTCGAGTTTCGGCTTGAACTTCGTCCGCAGTTGGGTTCCCAGCGCCAAGCACTGTTCCTTACGGGCTAAGTACAAGAGGTTGTCACCTTCGTGCATGATAGCGGCACCACCGGTGGGCATCTCAAACACTTGCTGCTTGGGGCTGCTCCAGGTGATGGCATACTTTTCTTCACGTTCGGCTGCGGAAAGCAAACCGCCGGTGCTGCCACCGAAAATCGGAGTTTTTCCAGTCAGTTCTTCTGCCATAAGTTTAAATTGAACGAGATTAAAGAGCTTGATGGGCATCCTATCATTGCTGCGGGGATAGGTGGGCTATCTCGTCAACAAATGTAACAGTTTGTTAGGGAAGGGGGAGAAGAGAGGCAAGAGGCAAGAGGCAAGAGGCAAGGGGCAAGGGGCAAGGGGCAAGAGGCAAGAGGCAATAGAAAAGACGTAGGGGCGTACCCTTGTGGTCGCCCTAGGCAATAGGCAATAGGCAATAGGAGAACCACGTAGGGGCACGCCCTTGTGGCTGCCCGAGGACATAGAGGGGGGGGGGGGTTCGGGGAGGTTTGGGTCTGTTTAACGCGATCGCCGGGGTTTGGGGACGGCTGAGAGACCTTCGACGGCGGTGGAGGAGGTGCGTGGAGTGGCTTCGTCCTCTAGGCGGGGAATCGTGAAATGGAAGCGACTGCCGCGATCTTTTCCTTCCGATTCCGCCCAGACTTGTCCGCCCCAGCGTTGAATGGCTTGACGACAGATGGCTAAACCTAAACCGGTTCCCCCGGTGGTTCGCCGTAGGGCCCCTTCCTCCTGGTAAAAACGCTCGAAAATATCCTCCACTCGTGCCGGTTCAATGCCTCGTCCAGTGTCGGCTACGGTCACTTTCAGCAAGCGATAGCCCATGGGAGTGGCCCGGACGGTAATCGAGCCGCCACTCGGGGTAAACTTGCAGGCATTATCGAGAAGTTTGCCTAGGACTTGCACGAGCCATTCGCCGTCCGCCTGAACTAAGGGTAAATCTGAGGGAATATCCACAACCAACTCCGGGAGTGAGTCCCCCGAGTAACGAGCCTTAACCCCACTCATGGCTAAATCAATACATTCCTCTAACGAGAGCGGTTCTAAATTCCATTCCACCCGTCCACTTTCAAAGCGAGAGAGGGTGAGGAAGTCTTGCACCAGTTCCCGGAGTCGTTCAGCGTCGACGAGGGCGGTGTTGAGCATCACCTTCTGTAACTCAGCGGGCATATCCGGTTCGCTGGCCAGACTTTCTAAACAAATCTGAATCGTAGACAGGGGGGTACGTAACTCATGGCCGGTGATGGCAATGAGATTACTGCGCGTCCGTTCTAGGGCTTCGAGTTGTTGGTTGAGATCTTCGAGGTGGGCGTAGGTTTCGGCTTGAATTAAGCCGGTTCCCATCTGAATGGCGATGGTATTGACGAGAGCCACCTCATCGTCTGCCCAATGGTGGGCGCATCCCTGACAGTGGTGCAACTCCAAAATTCCCAGGAGTTTGCCCCGATAGAGAATCGGCATCATCAGCCAAGCGCCTATTTTCCAGCGTTGAGCATGTTGCCCTAACCACTCTCGGGCCGTTGGCTGTTGGAGTAGCCCCGCGAGACTCTCCATGCGGGTTTCGAGGGGGTTGTCCGTGTCTTCTAGGAAAACCCCCGATTGGCGTTCAATGGCTTCTTGAAATAAAGGATTATCCAGTAAAGACCAGGTTTCCCCGACGAGGGAGGTGATGCCCGGCGCCGCATATTCATGGACGATGGTGGCTGTGGCATCGGTTTCTTTGCAGCGGTAGACGAGACAGCGACAGACATCTAGGGCTTCTCCGAGTTCTCGCACGGCCACTTTCAGGATTTCCTGGGGGTCTAGCGATTGGCGAATGGCGGTGGTGATGGAGTTGACCAGTCGCTCTTGTTCTTCCTGCGCGGCAATGGAACGATAGGCTTTGATGAGTTTGTATTGTCCGGCTTGTAGGTAAGTGATGAGTCGCTCGGCAAAGGGTCCGGGGTTCATTCCCAAGCCTTCCGTCGTGGGAACGCGAGGTTCGGGGGGACGGTCATCAAGGCCATACTCCTGACGCGCTCGGGTGACTTTCTCGGCCAGTTCAGGACGATAGTGGAGAATTCGCTTTAAGAGCTGTGCTGCCACGAAACGGCTGACATCACGGTCAAAACTCCAAATGCCGTCGAACCGTCGCGCGGTGTCGATTTCTAGCTTGGTTTGCCCCAACCAGCGACTTTCGTCTTCGGGAATCTCTCGTTCTTGACAGACGAGACAGGTTCCGTAGTTGCGACCGAGAACCACCAGGTTCCATTCTTGGCTTAGGGGTTCTTTCGGGTTGAAGGCGATGGTTTCATAATGCCCTGAATGATTGGTGAAATCACTTTCCGGGGCAGCCAGGACATAGACTTGATCGGTAGCTTGGGCGATGCGTCTGTATCGATTCGCTTCCATACGATAGAAGCGTTCTTGTTGGAAGGTCGCAATCACCAGCGGGGAACTCTCTCCCGCTAAGACCTGATCCTCCATGGCGTGAGAGAGGGCGATGAGGGAGGATTTGAAGTAAGTTTGCGATCGCAACTGAGGCTGCGCTTGCCGCAAGTCTTCCAAAACGGACGTTTTGACATTCATTGATAGTCTAACCGTTTGGCGTGTAGCATCCGCTTGTCGTTATCGGTGAGGAAACAGCGAACGGTGGACAGGAAAGGGGGTTGGGTGGACTGTTGCCGTAAGGTTTGACGGGTGGGTCAACGATGTTCACTTGGGAAGGGGACAACCCAGGTGATGCCCCGGTGGGTGACGGCCTACTGTTTGCAATCATGGGCATGATCTAGCTTAGCGGAAAGCGTCCCCCTGACGGGAGGGGATCACCGGGCTAAGGTTTGCAGACTCTCACAGAGGCGATCGAGATGCTGGGGGTCATGGTTGGCCATCAGGGTAATTCGTAAACGACTGGTGGGAACGGTGGGGGGACGCACGGCAGAGACAAACAGTCCGGCCTCGCCTAAGACCTGGCCACAATGGATGGCTTGGGCGGCATCTTTCAGTTGCACACAGAGGATGGGGGATTCGCTGGGCAGGAGTTGACGTTTTGATGGAAGTATGCTATGCAGCTTCTGTTTCAGATAATCCTGATGCTGCCGTAGTTGTTGTCGTCGTTGCGGTTCCTGCTCGACGAGGGCGATCGCAGCTAAGGCGGCGGCGGTGTCAGCGGGGGAGAGTCCGGTGGTGTAAATCCAGGTGGGGGCGCGATTGCGGAGATAGTCGATTAGGACTGCATCCCCGGCCACATAGCCCCCTAAACTGCCGAGGGCTTTACTGAGGGTTCCCATCTGAACGAGGGGGCGATCGCCACAGTCAAAATGATCCACAGTTCCGGCCCCGCGAGACCCCAATACTCCCGTACCATGAGCATCATCCACGAGGAGCATACAGTCGTACTCTTGGGCTAAATCCAGCAGTTGCGGTAGGGGACAGAGGTCTCCATCCATGCTAAACACCCCATCGGTGACAATCAATCCTCGCCGATACTGATGTCGCTGCTGCTGGATCTGTTGCCGCAAGGCCGCGACATCGCCGTGGGGATACTCCTGGACTGTCGCGCCGGAGAGGAGACTCCCTTGGCGTAAACTGGAGTGATTATAGGCATCTGCGAAAATAACATCCCGAGGACCCACTAATGCCGCCAGGGTTCCTAAATTGGCTAGATAGCCGGAACTAAAGACGATCGCATCCTCGGTCTGTTTCAGACGGGCGATCGCTCCTTCTAACTGCCGATGCAGGGGACGATGACCACTCAATAACCGGGAGCCGGTACTCCCCGTGCCATACTCCCGCGTGGCGGTGACAGCAGCCTCAATCAGCCGCTCATCCCCCGCTAGACCCAAATAGTCATTACTGGCAAAGTTAATCACTGGGGTTCCGTTGAGATTGACCTCGACGCCTCCCCGTCCGTCGATGGCCTGAACCTGCCGATACCAGTTAGCCTTATGGATGGTCGCCAGCGATCGCTCGATCCAAGAATAGGAACTCATGAAACAGTTATATCTTAGGTATTTAAAATGCCCTCGTCAGGGCTAGGGAGAAAACGGGCCATCCAGTGATGCAGGGTTTCGGAGGCGGTAAACCCTCCCACTCCGTAACAGGCCCGTTTACGCCAGGGAAGAATGGGGAAATGACCCCGAGGCGCGTCGCCTTGAGAGTGCAGATCCTGGTAATAGAGCCAAGTGTCGCCCGATCGCCAACAGACGCGATCGCAAAACTGACTGTATTGGCCCCCACTCTCCCACCAAATTTCTGCCTGAACCGACCAGCCTAAGGTTCCCTCGCTATAGCTGTACCACAACTCATCCAAGACCTGTAACTCCTCTTGGGGAAAGTTGGCGATCTCCTCAGGGTCTAGCCAGAGACGTTCCCCCACCTGAGCCACCTCTAAAATTCGTTGCCAAGTCCAGCCATCGGCCTCTTGCCAATTCTTTTGAGAGAGATAGGTCGCCAGAGGATAATAGGGCCAATCGGGTCCTGGGTCTTCAGTGGGCTGAGTGAACATCGGCTGACCTCGTTCCAGGTCATCTAGCCGTTGTTCTAGGGTGGCCAATCGCTGGGTCAGGGCCAACTCCTGTTGTAGCCGTTGCCAGAGCGATCGCCCCCAGTAGAGATGACTGGGGTTCTCGGCGATCGCCAATCGGGACTCAGGAGTTACATCCCAGCCACAGGTGGGACAGGTGAGCCAATCATCCTGGCAATGGGTTCCGCAAATCGGGCAAGGAGACATTAAATGGGACCATTGGGGATCACCCCCAAGGCTTAGAACTCATCGTCTTCAAAGGTATCAAGACCCGAGGTATCGCGATCCTGTTTCGAACCGAGAAGATCGAGGCGATCGACGCGAATCACCGGTTTAGAGCGAGGAACATTGGTATTGCGGTCTTGCCAATGCTCAAACTTCAACGATCCCTTAACCCCAATCAGACTGCCCTTGCGGACATAATTCGCGGCGACCTCAGCTCGCTTATCCCATAATTCCAAATTAAACCAATCTGGCTTGTCCGTTTTGTTAGTCGGCCGATTCACGGCTAGGGTCAAATTACAGACCACCGCGCCCGATTCAAAATACTTGACGTCGGGATCTGTTCCCACCCGACCCACCAGCGTGACTACATTGAGCGTCATGGAGAGTTTGTTGAATGATACATCAACCCCATGTTAACCCTGATTCCCATACTAAGACCGGCGGATTTCATCCCGACGGAAAACCAAAACCGCGTATGATGAGGCGTAGCGTGATTCCAGCAGAGACACTAGACGGAAGCAGCGACCATGGTATAGAATCCACCTCGGTCATTGTAAAAATTTCCTCATTATCTCTGCTAGCACAAGCGTATTCTAAACTGGGAGGGCACAGGCGCGCGTGGCAAATTTAAGTCGCTTCTCACTCTCTAGAGACATGGGTATCGACCTAGGGACTGCAAACACCCTGGTCTATGTCTCTGGAAAAGGCATCGTCCTACAAGAACCATCGGTGGTCGCCATCGATCAAGACGATAAACTTCCCCTAGCCGTGGGGGAAGAAGCCAAACAGATGCTCGGTCGGACTCCGGGAAACGTGGTGGCACTACGCCCCTTGCGGGATGGTGTCATTGCCGATTTCGATACTGCCGAGTTAATGCTCAAACACTTTATCCGGCAAGTCCACGGTGGACGAACTGGACTGGTGGGGCCCCGAATTGTCATTGGCATTCCCAGTGGCGTAACTGGGGTTGAACGACGGGCGGTTATGGATGCAGCCATCCAAGCCGGGGCGCGAGATGTGCGCCTAATTGACGAACCGATCGCCGCTGCGATTGGGGCGGGACTTCCCGTAGCAGAACCCACCGGGAACATGATTGTAGACATTGGCGGCGGAACCACTGAAGTCGCGGTACTGAGTTTGCAGGGGATTGTTCTGAGTGAGTCGGTTCGGGTGGCTGGGGATGAACTCAGCGACTCCATTACCCAATATATGAAAAAGGTGCATAACCTAGTGATTGGGGAACGAACCGCCGAAGAAATTAAAATTCAGGTGGCCTCGGCCTATCCCACTCAGGAAGACGAGATCATCATGGATGTACGAGGGTTACACCTGCTGTCAGGCCTGCCCCGTACCGTGACGATTAAGGGCCCCGAAATTCGTGAGAGTATGTCGGAACCCTTGTCGGTGATTATTGAAGCCGTCAAACGGACTCTGGAGCGAACCCCTCCGGAACTAGCCGCAGATATTATCGATCGCGGTATCATGTTGGCCGGCGGGGGAGCCTTACTCCGAGGACTCGACACTCTGATTAGCCATGAGACGGGGATTGTTACCCATGTAGCAGCCGATCCTCTCAGTTGTGTGGTCTTAGGAACCGGGCGAGTGTTGGAGAACTTCAAACAACTCGAACGGGTCTTCCGAGGTCAATCTCGATCGCTCTAAAGCCACCCACATTAACACGGACAGCACAGGAGAAAGCTATTGTACGTCTTGCGTCGTTGCTGGCAACGCTATCGAACCCTGGGGCTGTTGGCTACATTAGCCATCGGCTCCGCCTGGGTGTTTCGTCAGACCGATGGGGCGATCGTGTTTGAGGTTTATCAGCGCGTTTCCGCCCCCTTTCAGACGGATCAGGGTCGAGAGCAAGACCTTGTGAATGCCCGCATTCTGGAACTCCAACAACGATTGGTTGAAGTCAATCAAGAGAATCTTCAACTGCGCGAACTGTTGGACTACGAGCCACAAGCAGAGCCAGATCCCACCTTTGCCCCAGTGATTGGCCGCAGTGCCGATCGCTGGTGGCAACAGATTCTTCTCGGTCGCGGCCGTAAGAGTGGTCTGGCGGTGGACGATGTTGTGATGGCCCCAGGGGGAGTTGTGGGGCGTATTGTCAGTGTCACCGATGAAACGAGCCGTGTCTTGCTCATCAGTGATGCTAGTAGTTCTTTGGGGGTAACCGTGGGCCGTTCCCGAGAAATGGGGGTTTTACGAGGGAAAGGCTCGAATCGGGCGATCGTGGAATTTTTTGAGAAAGTCCCCGATGTTCAGGAAGGAGATGCGATTCTCTCGTCTCCCTATAGTCAGCGGTTTACCTCTGGCTTACCCTTGGGAACGGTTGTGGCGGTGAATTTAAATGCTAGCCCAGCCCCCCAGGCTGAGATTGAAATCTCAGCCCCTCTAAGTTCTCTCGAATGGGTGATGGTCTATCCTAAACCCTCGGTTCCGCTGCCCACTGACTCCGCAGAACCCATTGATCCCCTTGGGGAGAGCCTGCAACTCGATTAATGCTCGACTAATGATTTTCCTGCGCTTATGCAGCCTGACCTACGCCCGGTTCGTGCCACGGGTTTGACTCCCCCCCCTGCGGTGGGTTTGCAAGCTGTCCGACAGCGTCTGCTGTCCTGGACTTTGACAGTCTTGTCGGTCTTGCCCTGTCTACTCCTACTCCCGGCTCGTTTTCCGGGCATGGAATTGTTGGGCATTGCCCCCAATTGGCTTCTGATTTGGGTCGTAGCCTGGAGTATTAAACGCTCTATGTGGGAAGGGGCGGTGGCCGGTGTAGCGTTAGGACTCTTACAAGATGGCATGAGTGCAGCGGTTCCAACCCATGCCATTAGTTTAGGGGTTGTGGGTATCCTGACGGCTCGCCTACAACGGGAACGGGTGGTTCAGGATGATATCATCTCGGTCTTATTGATTGTGTTTGGCATGACGGTGGTGGGGGAGACCGTTCGCGCCATGCAGTTTAGTCTCTATGCTTGGCGTTTGCCGGATGGGGCGGCTTTTTGGAGTTTTGAGGAAATTTGGCGCTACTATCAGCAGGTGGCTCTCGGCTCGGCTGTGTTAAATAGTTTATGGTCGCCGGTGATTTACTATCCTCTGAATTTACTTTGGGAACGTCGATCTAGGTAGGGCATAGGCGAAGAAGGCAGCAGGCAGTTTCTTGCCTCTTGCCTCGGGCGACCACAAGGGTACGCCCCTACGTCTTTTCTCTTGCCTCTTGCCTCTTGCCTCTTGCCTCTTGCCTCTTCAGACCAACTTTTACTGCCGAGGCTGCGCTTGGGTCAGCAATTAGGGACAATAGGGGAGGAGAACGCTTACCTGGCAACTGTCATGCTCAAATATGCTTATTTCCCTGGTTGTGTGGCCCAGGGGGCCTGTCGTGAATTGTATGATTCTACGGCGGCGTTGACGCAAGCCCTCGATATTGAACTGATTGAACTTAAACGGGCCGCCTGTTGCGGTTCCGGAACCTTTAAGGAAGAATCAGCCCTCCTCGAAGATACGGTGAATGCTCGCAACATTGCCCTGGCTGAAGAACTTAATCTTCCCTTACTGACCCATTGCAGTACCTGTCAGGGGGTGATTGGACGGGTGGATGAACGCTTAAAAGCCGCTCAGGGCGATCGCCCTGAGTATGTTGAGCAAATCAATGCTCTCCTCAGTCAAGACCACTGTTCCCCCTATAAAGGGGCGACGGAGGTTAAACATCTCCTTTGGGCGATCGTGGGAGACTATGGCCTTGAGGAGTTGCACAAGCGGGTTACACGCAAACTCAGTGGTCTTAAATGCGCGGCCTTCTATGGCTGCTACATCCTTCGCGCTCAGAGTCATCTTCCCTATGATGACCCTCATAACCCCCAGTCGATGGAAAATGTTTTTCGCACGGTGGGCGCGACTGCCATTGAGTATGGTGGACGCACTCAATGCTGTGGTTGGCCCCTCTCTAGTTACGCCACAGAACAGTCTTTCCAGATGGCGGGAACTCATTTACAAGCAGCTCTTGACGCAGGGGCAGATTGTATGGTAACGCCTTGCCCACTCTGTCATCTCAATCTAGACTCCCGACAGCCGGATGTTGAAACCGTCATGGGTCGGAAGCTTGGCTTACCGGTGCTGCATTTGCCCCAACTGATCGCCCTGGCTCTGGGAATTGATCCCAAGGTCCTCGGATTAGATCGCCATATGGTCTCGACCCGTTCTGTTTTGACGAAATTGGGGCTGTAAATCTCCCGGAAGGCTTATGAGTTAAGGGCTGTAACCGTTTCTCTGTGGACTTCCGAAATGTCAACTTTGTTAAAGTTTTGCTGCATTTTGTCATCGTAGTCCGAGTGACACGATAGACTAGCCCATAATCCAAAGGTCGCTGATTGACAGAATTTCTAATTTTGCCAGTCCGACAATAATCAAAAAACCAGTCGCAGAGCATTCGTTTGGAGTAATCTTCAATGTCTCATTCGGTAAAAATCTATGACACCTGCATCGGCTGCACTCAGTGCGTCCGTGCTTGTCCCCTAGACGTGTTGGAAATGGTGCCTTGGGATGGCTGTAAAGCTGGCCAAATCGCAACCTCTCCCCGTACGGAAGACTGCATCGGCTGCAAACGTTGCGAAACGGCTTGCCCGACCGACTTCTTGAGCGTCCGAGTCTATCTTGGTGCGGAAACCAGCCGCAGCATGGGTCTGGCTTACTAGAGAATATCCATTGAACGTCTGTTTAATGTGATCTTCAATTCGTCTATATGGGGGTGCGATCGCACCCCTTTTTTGCTGGGGACATGACTGAGCCACCTGAGACTGTCCGGAGGAGATGGCTCGTTGCCTGTCAAAAGGCCTCAAGTTTTGCTAAGTTCATAAGCCAGGTCTGGTTTATCAACGGGTTTGTCAGGAGTGAGCGTATATGTGTGGAATCGTCGGCTATATCGGAATGCAGCCCGCCAGCGAGATTTTGTTGGCCGGCTTAGAAAAACTGGAATATCGAGGCTACGACTCGGCGGGAATCGCAACAGTGAACGACCAGAAGGTTCATTGTGTCCGAGCCAAAGGGAAACTCCATAACCTCCGCCGTAAGCTCGACGGTGAGCAGAATCTCGCCCAAGTGGGCATTGGTCATACCCGTTGGGCCACTCATGGTAAACCTGAAGAATATAACGCTCATCCCCATATGGATGTGTCCGGGCGCATTGCTGTGGTTCAAAATGGCATTATCGAAAACTACCGAGAACTGCGAGGGGAATTACAGGCTAAAGGCCATCTGTTTAAATCAGACACCGATACAGAGGTGATTCCCCATCTCATCGCCGAATGCCTCAAGGTTCCCAGTTCTGCCGCGCCTGCCACTGTCACCTCCTCCCCCTTCCTCGAAGCTGTGCGCCAAGCGGTGAATCGCTTACAAGGGGCCTTTGCGATCGCCGTCATTCATGCTGATCACCCCGACGAACTCATTGTGGCCCGCCAACAGGCTCCCCTCTCTATTGGCTTTGGCCAGGGGGAATTTTTCTGCGCTTCGGATACCCCAGCCCTCATCCCCCATACTCGGGCAGTTTTGACCTTAGACAATGGGGAAATGGGTAAACTCACCCCTCTGGGTGTAGAACTCTATAATTTTGAGGGCGATCGCCTCAAGAAAAGCCCCCGTACCCTCACCTGGAACCCCATCGTGGTGGAAAAACAGGGGTTCAAACATTTCATGCTCAAGGAAATCTACGAGCAGCCAGGGGTGGTGCGGGTGTGTTTAGAGGCCTATACCAACAGCACCTGGGAAGCGGGCCAAACTACGCCACCGGTGAATCTGGATCTCAACCCCAGTCTCTATCAAGACCTCGAACATATCCAAATCCTGGCCTGTGGGACCAGTTGGCACGCGGCCCTAGTGGGAAAATATCTCCTAGAACAGTTGGCGGGGATTCCTACGATGGTGCAGTACGCCTCGGAGTTTCGCTATGCTCCCGCGCCACTGATGGCCAATACCCTGGTGATTGGGGTGACGCAATCGGGGGAGACGGCCGATACTCTGGCGGCGTTGGCCATGGAACAGGAACGACGAGCGGATTTAGAGCCACAATTTAGTCCCCGTCTGCTGGGGATTACCAATCGCCCGGAATCCTCTCTGGGCAATTTGGTGGAGAATATCATCGATACTCATGCGGGGATTGAGATTGGGGTGGCGGCGACGAAAACCTTTGTGGCTCAGGTGATGGCGTTTTATGCCCTGGCCTTGGATTTGAGCTACCGTCGCCAGACGTTGCCGGAATCGCGGATTGAGGAGATTTTGTCGGGGTTGCGACAACTCCCCGGACAAATTGAGTTGGTGTTGGAGAGTCAGGAACGCTATATCGAGGAGTTGGCCCATGAGTTTGGGGAGACGCAAGATTTTATCTTCCTCGGCCGGGGCATTAATTTCCCCATTGCCCTAGAGGGGGCCCTCAAACTCAAGGAAATTAGCTATATCCATGCCGAAGGCTATCCCGCTGGGGAGATGAAACATGGGCCCATTGCTCTGTTGGATGCCAAGGTTCCGGTGGTGGCGATCGCCATGCCGGGGTCGGTGTACGATAAGGTCCTCTCCAACGCTCAAGAAGCCAAAGCCCGGGATGCCCGCCTGATTGGGGTCACTCCTATGGATGAGAAGGAGGCGGAGGAAACCTTTGATGACTTGCTCCCGGTTCCGGTGGTTGAGGAGCTTCTCTCGCCCATTTTGGCGGTGATTCCGCTGCAACTGTTGGCCTATCATATTGCCGCTCGGCGAGGCTTGGATGTGGATCAACCTCGGAATTTAGCCAAGTCTGTCACGGTGGAGTAACTGTCGGTTGGGTGACTCCTGGCTTGTGACTCCTGAATGCTCGCGGCTTAACGGTTCTCACCCGAACCAATCACCAGGGAGACGCGATCGCCCCCAATCCCCTTTAAGGCGGTGAGGGTTTCGATCACGGTTTGATAGGGAACATCCCCGGATACCTGGAGATACACCTGACGCTGGGGAGACTGTTGCAGGTATCCGGGTAGTTGTTCGAGAAGTTGGGCTTTTTCCAGGGGGCGATCGTTCACCAAGAGTGCGCCCCCTTCCTGTAACACCACCTGGAGAAATTCTGGCTCTTCGGGGGAATCGGAGTCCGCCTCCGGTGGTTCAATCTCCAAGGCCTCGGCCTCTTGAGGTAAACGAACCATTAAATGTTCTCCCTCTTCGGCTAGGTTGGCGGCGACGGCGACAAAAAAGGCCAACACCACTAACATCACATTGAGCATGGGGGTGATTTCGAGTTCCGGTAACTCACGTTGGGAGTTTTGCTGTTTGAATCTCATTGCCTTGTCTCTTATTGTTGAACGACTAAGAGGACGCGATCGCCCCCAACCTCCACCATTTGACTTAATAAATCATCCACTTGCCGATAGTTTAACTGACGATCAGCGGTCAACATCACCTCTGATTCGGGATGGGTTTTTAAGAAGGTGGCGATCGCCTGCAAAAATTCCTCTCGTTCGACGACATTCCCTTCAATCAAAACCTCACCGTGACGATTTAACCCCGCTTCAAACCTTGGCAGGACAGGAGCCGGGTCACCGGATGGGTCTGCTTCAGGGGCAGGGCTTCCTGAACTCTCTGGCGGCTCTAAATCCGCAATCACTCGTCCAGTTAAGGACATGGTTAAAATCACAAAAAAGGTTAATACCGACATTAATACATCAATCATCGGCACTAAATTAACTCCTGGAATTCTTGATTTGTGAACTCTTGGTTTCATCGGACATTCTAGTTAAGGCTCAATAATTTTAGCCGCTGTCAATAAATTGGGAATCGGTTGATTGGGTTCATACCAAACCTCACGATAAATGAGTTCTAACTCACTGCCCACTTCAGCAAAATAATCCATCTGTTGCGATTGTAAGCTGACCAAAATACGAAACACCAACAGGGCAAAAATTGCCACCATCATCCCCGCCGCCGTGGTGGTGAGGGCTTCACCAATCCCCGAGGCGGCCTGGGTGGCTTCAGCACTAGAGCCTCCACCCCCAACATTGAGATTGTTAAAGGTGCGAATTAAGCCGGTGACGGTTCCCAACAAACCCAAGAGGGGAGCCAGAGCAATAATGGTTTCGAGGAGTTTGTCCCCTCGTCGCATTCGCGCAAACTCTTTATCGGCGGTGGCTTCCATAGCGAGACGGAAGGTTTCTGGACTGGGGCGACGTAGTTTTAGGGGAGCCAGGAGAAAGCGGCCAATGGCTAAATGTCGCGCATATTCGGCAATTTCCCGAGCTTTGAGCAAATCCTCGGCCGCTGCATCGAGAACATCCCGCACAATCCGATCTTCTTGAATCAGCAGCCGAATCCAAAACCATCCTCGTTCTAGGGCGGTGGTGAGGGTGAGAATTGACAGCAGCAACAAGGGGAACATTACGGGCCCCCCCTTGAGAAGCTCATCGAGGAGTCGTGGGGTTTCAGTCAGGAGCAGGAGCGATCGCAGCATGGCTAGAGGGCGATGGACAACCCCTAAATAGTAATCTCTTGCAATTATCGAACACAAGTGCTTCAATACTCTGTAGCCTATTGCATTTAATTTGCAATAAAACCGATAACCCGAGGTTGACCTGGTTTCAATGCTGAGTCAATGCTGAGGAACATAACTCGCTTCCGACAAATGAGATAAGACGTCTAAAACAGCAGAAGCATGTATATTCAGTTAACCTCGCATTATCTATTGTCCATTTTTAATTGTCCATTGCCATAGATATCGATGACAACTAAGATTTCCAGGCGAACGTTTTTTGTGGGGGGAACTGCCCTCACTGCCTTAGTCGTAGCTAATTTGCCCCGGCGGGCTTCGGCGCAATCTCGCACCGTCAACCTCTACTCCTCACGGCATTACGACACCGACGATGCCATTTACGAAGCGTTTGGAGAGGTGAACCTGATTGAAGCCAGCTCCGAAGAACTGATTGAGCGGATTCAGAGTGAGGGGGCCAATAGCCCAGCCGATGTTCTGTTGACCGTAGATGCTGGGCGTTTGTGGCGTGCCGAGCAAGCGGGACTTTTCCAACCCGTTCGCACCGCCAAGCTTGAGGAGCGTATCCCCGAGAACCTGCGCCACCCGGATGGCTTGTGGTACGGCTTTACCCAGCGGGCACGGGTGCTGTATTACAATCGCGATCGCGTCAATCCGGCGGATTTATCCACCTATGAGGCTCTCGCCGATCCCAAATGGCGGGGTAAAATCCTGGTTCGCACCTCCAGTAACATCTATAATCTCTCCCTAACCGCTTCTCGTATTGCCATCCATGGGGAGTCGGAAACCCGCCGTTGGTTGGAAGGCTTTGTGAGTAACTTTGCCCGAGAACCCGAGAGTAATGACACGGGGCAAATTCGCGCCTGTGCCGCTGGGGTAGGGGATGTGGCGATCGCCAACAGCTACTACTACGTCCGTCTGCAAAAATCTGATGACCCCGCTGATCAAGAAGTTGTCGAAAAAGTGGGCTTTTTCTTCCCCAATACCGGGCCTGGAGAGCGGGGAACCATGGTGAATATCAGTGGCGCCGGTGTCCTGCAAAATGCTCCTAATCGCGAGGCGGCGATCGCCTTCTTGGAGCATCTGGCCAGCGATGAGATTCAAGGCGAGTTTGCTCAAGCGAATAA
The DNA here is from genome assembly GCA_020386575.1 of Phormidium sp. PBR-2020. Lineage (GTDB taxonomy): Bacteria > Cyanobacteriota > Cyanobacteriia > Cyanobacteriales > Geitlerinemataceae > Sodalinema. The sequence continues at coordinate 3,617,278 of CP075902.1, forward strand.
CGAGTATCCCGTGGTCTCGGGAATTCCCATCGATCCCATTCTCGCCAGTCATGGGGACCTCCAACCGGACCCCCTGAATGTTGCTGACTTGGGGCGCTACCAACCTGATTCAGCTCGTCTCATGGATGAAGTGGGTTGGCGATAATGCTAATGAGATCGAATAAGTCCTAGGTTTTAGCTTTCTCTTATTGCAGATTACTTGCATATAGGAAGTAGGACGCGATATTGTTTTGGATGGGTTCAACACCGTACTCAAATCATGGGGAGTACGGTGTTTTTGTTGCCAGCCCCTGTTTCTCCCTTTTTGTTAACTCCATGTGGTACCCCTCCTGGCATCAGCTCAAATTTCCCTTAGCCTTTGTCTGTGCATCTGCCATTCATGGGGGGCTGTTGTGGTTGCCAATGCCCCCAGCGGCCGTTGAGTTGGAACAAACGGCTTCAACCCTGGATTCAGGCGAGTCTCCCGGAGAGGCGATCGCCACCGTTCCTCTGTCCGCTTTAACGACACCCACTCCCGAACCGACTCCCGAACCCACTCCCGAACCCATCCCAGAACCCATCCCAAAAACCACTCCGCCCCCCCAACCCCAACCCCAACCCCAACCCACTCCCGTCCCGGAAGCCCCGGCCAGAGCCGTCACGCCACCCCAGTCCCAACCCACTCCAGACTTGGATGCTAAGACCATTGAGCCAGAACCGACCCCAGAACCCACTCCGGACTTAGATGCTAAGACCATTGAGCCAGAACCGACCCCAGAACCCACTCCGGACTTAGATGCTAAGACCATTGAGCCAGAACCGACCCCCGAACCCACCCCTGAGCCAAGGGGAGAACTCATGGCTGGGATTCCCCACCTAGAGGGGGCTGAGTCGGGATGTCTTGGCTCAGAGGATTGCCATTTTTTGGCAGGGGCAACGGTGCTAGCGGTCACTCAAGACTTACGGGCACGCTTGGAAGCCGAAGGGTTTGAGCTGCAGCAAAGTTTGCGAGATACGGGGGTACGGGTGTATGAGGTATCTCGGGAGGATCAGCCGGTCCAATTTCTCCATATTGTCAGTGATAATGCCGGACGTGATACCTTTTATGTTCTCGCCCCACAACAGCTAACCTTAGAGGAACTTCAATCTCCATGAATTACACGAAACCCAGTTTTGGACTGCTGCTGCTGAGTGCCTTGAGCCTGATGGCTTGTAATCCGACTGCTGAAGAGATCGACCCCCTCGTGCGCTTGCAGGAGACGGGAGAATGCTTTGATTGCAATCTGGCGGGGGCGGATTTGCGGGAGTTTGATTTGGAGAATGCCCGCTTGAACCGCTCGGATTTGTCGGGGGCGAATTTGTCGGGAATGAATTTGCGGCGGGTGTTGTTGGATCGGGCCAACTTGACGGGGGCCAATCTTAGCGGCTCGGATTTGACGGAGGCGGCGTTAACCGAGGCTAATTTGGCTGGGGCGGATTTGAGCGAGGCTAACCTAGAGCGGGTGTTTCTGCGTAATGCTAATTTAACGGAGGCCAGTTTGAGGGGCGCTAACCTCACTCGCACGAATTTAACGGCGGCGGACTTGACGGATGCGGATTTAGATGGGGTGCAGTTTGAGGAGACGGTAATGCCCGATGGTGAGCGCCGTTAATCGCTGGCTTGCACTTGTTGTCCGAGGCGGGGTTCGGTTCCGTCGAGGAGGCGATCAATATTGGCTCGGTGGCGGATGAGGACGTAGGTGGTGGCGGCGATCGCAAATAGACAGAAGGGGAGGGGTTGGTGGGTTCCCAGCATCAAGACGGAGATGGCGATCGCCGACAACATGGAACTGAGGGAGACGATGCGCGAGAGGGTAATAATGGCGATGAAAATCCCTAGGGTGGCTAGGCCCACCTGCCAGGATAGGGCTAAGAGAACCCCCAAGCTGGAGGCCACTGCTTTACCGCCGTTGGCGAGGTTGGGATCTCGGCCGGGGCCAATCATCAGCCAGAGGGAGTTGGAATGACCGAATAGGGCGGCGAGTCCGGCTAAGGTCATGATCCAGGGTTTCCAAATCTCTAGGTCAATCCCCGGCGGAAAGAGTTGATAGGTGTCAGCGAGGTAATAGCCGCCCCGGACGAGGCTAATGGCGGCGATCGCCTTGCAGACGTCGGCGCAGAGGACAACTAATCCCGCTCCCTTGCCGACCACGCGCAAGACATTGGTTGCACCGGTGGAACCGGAGCCGTAGTGACGAATATCAATGTTTTTTAAATGGTACGTGACCCAATACCCAGTTGGGATTGAGCCAAATAGATAGGCCGCGATGAGCAGCAAAGTATTGAATCCCACCTCAAGAGCCATAGGTGACGGTCCGCGCGTGATGTCTGAGCCATTGTCTTTGGTATCTATGGTATCAGAAACGGGGATCGGCGATGGGATCGGCTGAGAATTTTAGCTGGATTTGTGGCTGGGGCTGTGGTCGGCGATAATCTGTTTGATGTGTTGGACAAAGCCCACATGATCTAGGATGGGTTTGGCAATATAGTCGTCGGCGCCACTGGCTTTGAGGAAGGCTTCGCGATCGCCCACCATGGCGTTGGCAGTGACGAGGATGACGGGAAGCTTCGCCGTTTCGGGATCGGCTTTGAGGAGTTGGGTGATGCGAATCCCATCGACGGATTCTCCTTGATAATGGCTGTTTTTGAGAGATACATCCATCAAAACCACAGCAACTTCCCCAGAACGCACAATTTTGAGAACTTCTTCGACGTTTTCACTGTGAACTGACTCAAGTCCTCCCCGTCGCTTGAGAACTTTCTGAAACACCATCCAGTTGATGGGATCGTCTTCTACAACCAAAACAGTTGTCATGGCATTGTCCTTCTAGTTAGAGATGTGCCCCGCTTCTCTTAGTTCTTCTTCCTTTCCCTGATGAAATCCGGAGCGCTTGGCTTGAAATTTTGTGGTGCGGTTGTGGGTTCGCCCCCTGTCGTCAAATACTGTCGCCAACGACTATCGCTAGAGTGTGTTCGCCCCCTCTGGACTGGAATGACTCGAATTTGGGTGCCAAGTGCGATCGGAATTACAGTGTTGGTGTGACCAATATCACGGTTAAATCCGATGGCGATCGCCAAGCTTGAAGAGAAAATCAGCCAGATTGTAACTGTAGCCATCTATACAAATAGTTGAGTTCCTTGATGTTTACTTCAACAACGCCATCAGGTATAACCCTAAGCGAGTTAGCGGCTCGGGTCTGGAATTCTGGCAAGATTTCCAGCCAAGATCGTCAAGTGTTGCGATCGCTGTTTCTGAACAATTTTCCCTCTGACGAGGACATTGCGGCAGTCGACCGATTACTCCATGCGATTCGCCGAGGCTGGATCACCATGCTGGAGTAGTTCTGACTCTGTGAATGTCGCTCAACGGCTCACCCTAAAAAATCGCTTGTCTGATACTGCCCATCGAGTTAGATCAGAACATGGGGCTTGGCTTTGGCTTGTTCGGCCTGGGCCCGTTGTTGGGCTGCCAACAGATAGCGTTTCCAGAAAACCCGCACAGTATTCGGGTTAACCCCAACTAACTGAGCCAGAAGCTCATGGGGAATCCCCCGCATTTCTCGGTAGGAGAGCCACTGAGACAAGTGGCGCAGAATTAGGAAGGCCCGTCGAAAGGATGACGGTTCATTGAGAATGTCCTGGATATCGGCGATACTCCCCATTCGCTGTTGCAAGACCTGCGATCGCTCCTGTTGGCTGTTGGGGGCATAAAAGCGCACCTTCCCCGCCACATGAATCCGGTTGCAGTCGATATCGTAACAGCCTCCCACCAGCGCTCCCGGTGGAATCCAGTCACAGTAAAATCCTTTCTGTAAAATTAGCCCCCCTTTAGAGTCTTCCGTTAGCGCCAGAATTTGACCACTTTTGAGCAAGGAAAGTGGCAGGCTAACAGCTAGGGCCCGCGTTGGCTGTTTCGAGGTTTGAGGAGCGTCTTTTGGCATCCCAAGCTACCTGGGTTGGAGTGTAAGATCTACTTCTGTTCTACCCGATTGTGGTGAAAATAGCCACCACATTTGCATCTGTCAACCGTGAATTCACTCAAATTCAACGATTTTAGCAAATGTAAAGGGGTTATGTTAAGTCTGATCTCAAGGCCATACCCAGCTAAACCGGGACTGTCAGGACTATCGCCTCGCGGGTTTAGCCCTTTTTAAAGATTTGGTAAAGACTTCATGTCGACGACATCGGTGATTCATGTCAACGGCGATCGCCATCCGGGAAACCGGGGGTTGACCGTGAAACCTCAGCGTTTCTCCATCGTCTAGGGGAGTTATCTAGGGCCGTCTCAGCTTAAGCAGAGGTCTTCCACAATGCTGATTCTGCCTCGGATGACAGCCCGTAACAAGCGATCAATGGCGCGACGTTCCATATCATCTAAGCTATCATCGAGAGTTGCAGCGAGTAGGCCATAGCGATCAGCCAGCGTCAGGTAACCCTGTTCCGCCGCTGAGGCAAGCATCGCCGGGATTGCACCAGGGATGAGTTGTAGTGAGGGTAGCATGAGCATTGTGGGGGGTGTCCTTGACTGTCTCTAGTATTCACCACTTCCCTGGGTTTTGCGGTGACGACTCCCCCCAAGTGATGACGATCGCAAACACCGCTGACGATGATAGAAATTACATTGACTCTGTGATATTCATCACAGCTATTTCGAGAAACAACATTTACCCTCAATGTTGGGGCACTATATAGATGCCTGATCATGCAAAATTACCTCAAGCTGAGACTCAGTAATTCGCCCCGAATGATAGAGACTATGGGCGATTTCAGAGATTTTTAACACAGAATGAGCTTGATATCCTTGTTTTTTTAAACGAGTTTTGACTCCCTTTTCATGGTCAATCAAAACGACAATATCTTGTACATTCAAGCCTGCCGACTCAAGTTTTTGTGCCCCTTCAATTGCACTTTTGCCGCTAATCAAAATATCATCAACCACCACGACCGTTTCACCAGCATGAAACTCTCCTTCGATGAGACGACGAGTTCCATGAGCTTTAACTTCTTTACGGGGAAAAATCATGGGATGATGTAGCCGGAGAGAGAGTCCAGTCGCAGTGGGGAGGGAGCCATAGGGGATACCAGCAATGCGGTCAAAGACGAGATTTTCTAGGATCTCAGCATAGGCATTGAGAACCTGATGAAAGACCTGGGGGTTAGAAATAATTTTGCGCAGGTCGATATAGTAGGCGAAGGTATCGCCGGAGGCTTGGACGTAGTCCCCGAACAGGATGCACTCGAGGTCGAACAGTTGCAAAATTAGGTCCCGGTGGGGATGAGGTTCGGCGGATTGGGGAGCCGTCCAAAGTTGGCAACTGGCGGCGGTTTGACTCATCTCCTGGCGGACTTGGCTAACGCGATGGTTTAAGGTTTGTAATTTCTCGGGTAGATTCGTCTCCCGTAGCCAATCTTGGGGAACCGGCAGCAGGAGACCATTACCACTGCTATCAAGGCCGGCTCTGAGAAAGGCCTCTAGGGGGGCGGTGTCTCCCCAAATGCTACGGGCAAGAAGCATCCGTTCCGGGGCCAGGGCCCGGATTTGTGCCAAACTCTCGGGGGTTGAGGTGCCGATTTCCAAGCCAAGCTGTTCTGGAGATCCCCAAGTTCGGGCTTCTTGGACGAGATGCTGGTAAAAGGGGAGTTGACCTTGAGGGTAGTCTTGGATGAGGCGCGCGGCGGGGTTGGAGGTGCGACAAACGATAAAACTGGCTTTGTCTCCATAGAGGAGGAAGGGGGCGATCGCATCCTGTCCGGCGAAGGGGGATAGAGTCACTGCATCCACATCCCAGTCTTGGAACAGGGTATGAGCCAGGGCAGTCGCGGTATTAAGATCGCTATGTTTGGCGTCGATGATAATGGGAAGATGGGGGGGGATGTCCTGCAAAACCTGCTGCAACAGCTCGAATCCGGGCGCTCCTAGAGCCTGATAAAAGCCTAAACTGGGCTTATAGGCGCAGACATGGTCGGCAGTCTGCTCGATGAGGGTCCGCAGCCAGTCCCCTAAGGCCTCAATGGAGTAGCTGTGACTCGATGGGTCGCCTCCAGGCATCATTTCCGGGTTGGGATCGATCCCGACCACGAGTAAACTACTGTTTTGGGCAATGGAACGGTTGAGTTTCTCAAAAAATCCAGTCATAGTTCGTTGCAATCGGCGGGAAAAACAGGCACAGATGTTAACTGGAAACTTTATCAGCTTGGGCGATCGCCTGCGGCATCAGTTGGAAGGCGCGATCGCTCATCTGAACAGTCCCCATCGGATTTCTCTCAAGGGAACTCGGGGTGGCCTTCCGGTTGGCTATCGTTGTGCGATCGCCCTCAAGTTAGACCCTCGACAAGCCTTGGCGATCGCGGAAGATTTGGCGAATTCGTTAGATGCTTCAGATTATAAGGTCTCGGTCACCCCCCCTGGGTTACTGGATATCTCCATCCGCGATCGGGTTTTGGCCGAGTGGTTACAAACCTGGGCCGATGGAACGGTGCGTCAGGGGTCCTCTCGTCGCTGTCGCCTGGAGGAACCTGGATTGGTTGAAATCCCCTTTGTGGTTCAATATGCCCATGCTCGTTGTCAGTCGCTGTTGCGGTTAGGGGAACGAGAGGGCTGGATTCGTCTGGAGAATGCCGGAATTGTTGCCCCTCAGCCGCTCCCCTGGTTAGCCAGTGAAGGACATCTCTGTATCAGTCATCAGGCCGAAGCCCGACTCATTGCCCATTGTGTCACCGTCGCCGATGCGATCGCTCTTACCCCGGAGCCGGATAGTCTCAAGTTACTGATGGGACTCAGTGCTGCCTTTGAGGAATTTTACCGCGATTGCCCACCGGCTGAGCATTCCCCAGTTCGATTGGGGCTGTTGTCGGTCACGGGAGCGTTATTGTATTGGCTCTTGGAAATCGGACTGGGAGTCGAGGCTCTCTCGCAAATGTGACAAACTCTTGAAATTTTCGTAAAAAAGGGATGACAAATTAGAAATCCTCGGTTATACTTACCATTGTGTGAGGAGCGAACCAGAAAGAGCACCGAGACGAAACACGGCCAGTCGTCGGTGCTCTTTCTGATCTTTGGGAAGGCAAGAGGCAAGAGGCAAGAGGCAAGATCAATTCGTCGCGATACGGTTTAAGACCTGCTCCGCCTCTTCCAAGGTCGTTTCCGAGACGTTCTCCTGTTCAGCCAGCCAAGTCATCGCTTCAGCTTGTCCTCGGTCGAGCGATCGCACAATCACTCCCCAAAACATCGCCTCTTGATTGGTTGGGTTGACGCGAACCATGGCTTCAATGCGTCGCCAGAGCCGATGGGTATCGGAGGAAAGCATGGAGATGACATCAGACATTTCATTTTCGCCAAGGCCATCTAGGATGGTGGTGGACTCGCTCCAGCGGCCATCCAGTAAGGCAGTTAGTAGTTTCTGACTAGAACTGGCCCAGGACGCATCGGCCTGAGCGGAGACAATTTCGGCATGAAAGGCAATCTTATCTAACTGGCTTTGAGCCTCAGATGTCCATTGACTGCCTCGTTCCCGTTTAAGAGAGCGCAAAATGGACTCGGCCTCAGACCATAAGCCATTACGAGCTAGTAGTAGGGCATTTTGATAGGTGCGGCTGTCTAAAGCGGGTTCATTGAGGGAAAGGGGAACCAACTGCACAGGATTGGGTAAGAAGTTACGCGATCGCAGTTGATAGATGCCAAAATCCGGCTCTAGGCCGACGGTGCGATCGACCACAAACTCAGGTCGTCCTCCTCCGGTAAACTCTTCCCATTGGGGTAACTGTCCTGCCGGAGAGGTCCATTCCAACATCAAACTGAGGCTGTAACGACTGGGGTTGTAGTGGTACACCTGACCGTAACTCAGCCCCCCCTCTCCGGTATCTCGTTCTCCGATGAGATTAAACCAAAGTCCGTCAGCCGGAGCATTGTCCGTCAAGGCTTGTAGGTGAGTCAGGGGGAGGGGACGGGTTGAACCAGGGGCCAGGGATTTGGCGTTGACTAACGGTGCAATGGCGTAAGATTCTGCCGGGCCGGTGACGGCAATTTCTGCGGTGAGATAGAACAACGAGGACTCCTCAGGATTCCAACCGGGGGAGACTCGTTGATAAATCTGTAGGGCCACAATCTCAAAACATTGTTTGCCACAGGGTTCGGGGCGTTTTTGCAAGACGGGTAGCAACAAATCCGGTTCGACACTGGCCCCAGGGATTTCAATGGGTTCGGCTGGGGTATAGCCACTGTCTTCGATGCGATCGCGGATATCGCTTAAGCTTTCGGGGCGATTGGACGATTGAAAGCCTAGCTGAGTCCAGTCAGGAAGATTATCCGACAGCCAACGGGCGGAATCGGGGTCGATAATGAGTTTGGCCCCCAGCCACACTCCCCCGGTGATGCTGCCAAATGCACCGGCCCAGACTGCTGCTAGACTCACTTGCAGCAGTATATCTCTCCAGGGAAACCAAGACTTACGACGCTGTAGAGGTTGTCTCATAAGAAGGGCAAGAGGCAAGAGGCAAGAGGCAAAAGAAAAGACGTAGGGGCGTACCCTTGTGGTCGCCCGGGTAGGGGCGTACCCTTGTGGTCAGCGAGCGATAGCCGAGCTGTGGTCGCGCTGCTGATGGGGAATCTCTATTACTGTCAACGATCAAGGCTCAAGCGTCAACTGGTTCCTGTTAATCGCCTCAAGATTTAGACATATGTAAATAAACAATTTTTGTGCTTTAAAATTAGATATAAAAACAACCTTACAGGTTTAGTATGTCCTAATTTATTTGTCTTATTAAGCCGATAAAAAGGGGGCGATCGCGCGATCGCCCCTGATTGGCTCCAACAACGCGAACGGATCTGGCTTACACAGAACCGCCAGCGGCTTGAAACCGGGCCCGGGCGCGTTTTAGGGCTTGTTTTGCCTGAATTTGCTCCTGTTTGGGGCCATCAGCGGCCTTGGCAGCTCGTTCCTTGGCCTCGTCATAGGCGCTGCGAGCCTTCTCTAAATCGATATCAGCGCCTCGCTCGGCCCCATTAACTAAGATGGTGACTAAATCGTTATCCACCTCAGCAAAGCCACCCATCAGGGCAATGGGAACCCACTCTTTACCTGGACGAACTCGCATCACACCCGTATCTAGGGCGCTTAACAGAGGTGCGTGACCTCCCAAAATGCCTAATTGTCCTGTGGTACTCGGCAGAATCACCTCATCGGCCTCTGCTTCCCAGACCGTCTTGTCCGGGGCAATGACACGAACTTGTAAACTCATAATCCTTTAATCTTCTCTGACAGTGAATCAAGGGGTAGCCCCAAAGAACTACCCCAAAACAGTCTTAGTCCGGCAAATCCTAGGATTCAGCCTTCATTTTCTCAGCCTTAGCTTTGGCTTCGCTGATGTCGCCCACCAAGTAGAAGGCTTGCTCAGGGAGGTCATCGAGTTCACCATTGAGGATCATTTGGAACCCTTTGATGGTGTCTTCGAGTTTGACATATTTCCCAGGCGCACCGGTAAAGATTTCTGCCACAAAGAAGGGTTGAGACAAGAAACGTTCGATTTTACGAGCGCGCGCCACCGTCTGACGGTCATCTTCGGACAACTCATCGAGACCGAGAATGGCGATGATGTCTTGCAGTTCTTTGTAGCGTTGCAGCGTCGATTGAACGGAACGAGCCGTATCGTAATGTTCCTGACCCACAATCTCGGGTTGTAACATCGTCGAGGTGGAGTCGAGGGGGTCAACCGCCGGATAAATCCCTTTGGAGGCTAAGGCACGAGAGAGTACCGTGGTAGCGTCCAAGTGAGCAAAGGTGGTGGCAGGAGCGGGGTCAGTCAAGTCATCTGCAGGGACGTAGACCGCTTGAATCGAAGTAATCGACCCTTCTTTGGTGGAGGTAATGCGTTCTTGCAGTTCACCCATTTCCGTCCCTAGAGTAGGCTGATATCCCACCGCAGAGGGCATCCGTCCCAGAAGTGCCGACACCTCAGAACCCGCTTGCACGAAGCGGAAGATGTTGTCGATAAACAGCAGCACGTCTAATTTGGAGACATCACGGAAGTATTCCGCCATGGTCAGCGCCGACAGGCCCACCCGCATCCGCGCACCGGGGGGTTCGTTCATTTGACCGTACACCAGGGCAACTTTGGAGTTTTCAAAGTTGTCCTTGTCAATCACACCGGAATCGAGCATCTCGTTGTAGAGGTCATTCCCTTCACGAGTGCGCTCACCCACACCACCAAACACGGACACACCCCCGTGAGCTTTGGCGATGTTGTTAATCAGCTCCATAATGATGACGGTTTTACCGACACCAGCACCCCCAAACAAGCCCACTTTACCGCCACGACGGTAGGGAGCTAGCAGGTCAACCACTTTAATTCCGGTTTCCTGAATGGAGGGTTTGGTCTCGAGTTCCGTCAGTTGAGGAGCGCTGCGGTGAATGGGGGAGGTCTCACTACCGGTGACATCACCCTGTTCATCCACGGGTTCGCCGAGGACGTTGAAGATGCGTCCCAGGGTCACTTTACCCACGGGAACACTAATCGCAGAACCGGTATCAATCACGTCCATTCCCCGAACCAACCCGTCGGTGGAACTCATCGAGACGGCGCGAACTTGGTTGTCGCCGAGCAGTTGTTGCACTTCGCAGGTGATGGAGATGTCTTCTCCAGCCTGGTTTTTAGCGGTAACTTTGAGGGCGTTATAGATGCTGGGCATCTTACCCGTGGGGAATTTGGCATCGATAACGGGACCGATGATCTGGGTAATGTAGCCCGTATTGGTTTTTTCTGCCGTGCTGACCATGCTTGTCTCTATTTAATGTAAATCGTCTATCAATTTGGAAGGGTGGCTATTACTTCGAGTTCAAATATGCCATCCTCAAGCCTATCACCTTTGTAGGACACAGGGAACAGGGAGGGGGAAGGCAATAGGCAATAGGCAATAGGCAGCAGGCAGCAGGCAGTAGGGGGGTAGGGGGTGTTCGGGCATCAATTCAGGTTGGACTTGGACGACTGGCTTAGAACTTGCCTGAACGCACCGCTTGGGCAAGGGGGAAGAGGGGTTAGGTGGCGCCGCCGCCTAGGATGATGAGGCTGACGAGGGTGCCACTGTTCCAGAGTCCGTGCATGAGCATGGCCGCTAGGAGGTTACGCGATCGCGTGTAGGTGATGCCTAAGACAATCCCTAGGGTGGCGAGAGGCAGAACCTCGGAGACGCTGAGGTGGGCGACGGCAAAAATCAGGGAACTGACCAGAATGGCTCCCCAGACGGGCAAATAACGGGTGAGGGACGGGAGCAGAAAGCCTCGGAAGATTAATTCTTCAAAGACGGGGGCTAGAACGGAGGCGGTCAGAAAAAAGCAGGTGATGGCGACCCAGTCTTGGCCTTCTAGGGCTATTTCTAAGATGGGATTACTGCCGCCTTTGCCATCCCAAAGCTCTTGGTTGAGTAATGAGATGCCCAAGACTAAGGGAACAGCGGCGATATAGCCACCAAAGCCCCAACTTAGTCCGGGGAGAAGCCGGAAACGAAACCAGTCTTCTCTCAGAGGGAAATGGGGGGTTAGGGACCGGTACAGCACTCCTAAGGCGGCGGCGGCTGAGAGGAGGTAACTCAGGAAAATGGAGATGGCTTGCCAACGGCTTGAGTCTAGGTCGGCTTCTAGGTTGGCGAGTTCATAGAACCGAGGCAATATTATGGCGGCACTTAAGGCTTGTCCGATAAAGAAGACCAGAAAAAAGCCCACAACAATGACTTGGGCAATGGTTTCCCAGCCCCAATTTAACTCCCAAGCCTCTCCTTTGTTTTGTGCTAAAATCGAGGTTTCTCCTTTTAAAAATAACTGACCCAATAAGAACAAAAGCAAGATTGTTCCTAACAGTAATGTAACCCCAGAAATCAAGACTAAAACAATGAGTCTGATAAACGTTTTTTGGGCAATCTCTTGCTCGTTGGCTTCTAAAGTGGCTAGGGCGTCATCCTCTTGTTGGACTCGATAGAGTTGAGAGAGGGCACGATAGCGGAACCATCCCGAGAGGTTGTTGGTGAGGATGGCTTCGGGATTGTTGCTGGCTGGAGGGGACTGGTTCCAGAGGTCGATGAGGATGACGGCTGTCCTGGCTTTGGCGTTGTCACTGACGTTAACGTTGCGGGTGGTGGGGTCTAAGTTTTCTCGAAGGTTGCGCCAAAGACTGAGGGCTTCCTCGGGGCGATCGCCGTGGGCCAACAAAATCCCCAAACGGAGTTCTAGAGTAGATTTGAGGTCTTCGGCTTGCCGAATGGCCCCGTCGAGTTGATTCAACTCCGGTAAGCCGTTGACGGGGGAGTCGGAGAGGAGAAGCCGTTGTTCCTGGTTGTCCTCTAAGGTGCGTCGAACGGAGTTGAGGGCATCTCGATATTGGGCGATCGCCGTTTCATAGACATCTTCCCCAATCAGTCCCCCGGGTACGTCATTGAGATCCCATTCCTCCGGGGGGTCCCATTCGGCGGCTTGGAGGGATAAATTGGTTTGGGCTAAGTCGAGGCGACTTTGAATTTGGGGCTGTTGCCAACTGTTAAATAGGAGCAACGTCACCACCACGGTGGTTAAAACTGAGAGAATCAGGAGGATAACTTGTCTGAGGGACATGGCAAGGGACGATAGAGTGAGAAAACAGGCTAAGGATAAATCTCCTCAACTAGCCTACCAAGATCCGTCGCAGTGCTCCGCCCATAGCCGTTGGCGAAGCCGGCCGCAGGCATAGGCTTGGGGGGTGGTGAAGCGGCGCACAACCGTTGGCGCAGCCTGCCAAAGGCATAGGGAGTCATTAAGAGGAATCTAGGAAACAGGCAGTCATTTCTTAGGTTATAATGGGTTGATGTTAAACATGACGTGGGAATTTAAGCTAGAGCCAACTGCTGAGCAGGTTTCGGAGATTGAGCACGTTCTTGATGTGTGCCGCAATGTCTGGAATTTTGCCTTGCGCGAACGCAAAGACTGGCTCGATTCCCGCAAGTCTCGGGTGAATGCCTGTTCAATTCGGCAAGAGTTTATCTTGCCAGCCGATGCAGCATTCCCCAGCTATGCGCGACAATGCAAGTCGCTGACGGCGGCGAAGGCCCACTTCCCCCGGCTCAAGACCGTTAACGCTCAGGTGCTTCAGCAGGTCATCCGAAAGCTCGAAGCATCTTGGGAATCTTGGCGGTTGAAGCGGTCGGGGATGCCTCGGTTCAAAAAGCCAAACCGGATGCGGTCATTTGTGTTCCCTCAGATGCTCAAGAACAGTGTGTCTGACGAGGGCATTAAGCTGCCGCAACTGGGTCTGGTAAAGGTGCGCTGGTCACGGGACATCCCGGAAATTTTTCAGGTGAAGCAAGCTCGAATCGTTCGTAAGGCATCGGGCTATTTCGTCATACTTAGCCTTCAGGCGGACGTTGATATTCCGGCGGTGATGCCTCATGGGCATCCGGTGGGGATTGACGTGGGCCTGGAATACTTTCTCTCAACTTCTGATGGAGAACAGGTCAAGCGACCTCGCTTTTTCAACGCTCTGCACCGCAAGCTGAAATTGCTGCAACGCCGATTAAAGAACAAGCAGAAGGGGTCGGCCAACTGGCTGAAGCTCCAGAAGAAAATTTCGAGAGTCCATCAACGCATTGCCGACACACGAAAAGATTGGCATTTTAAGCTGGCCCATCATCTCTGTGAGAGCGCTGGGATGATTTTTGTGGAAGATTTGGACTTCCGCATCATGGCTAAGGGGATGCTGGGTAAGCATACGCTAGACGCGGGGTTAGGGCAGTTTACCAATCAAATCTTGCCATGGGTATGCTTCAAACGTGATGTGTATTACGGCAAAGTTGATGCGCGAGGCACGTCTCAAGAGTGCCCGGATTGCGGGGCAGAGGTTCGCAAAGACCTTTCAACCCGAATCCATCATTGCCACAACTGCGGGTCCATCAAACCCCGTGATGTGGCCAGTGGACAAGTCATCGCTGCCCGTGGGCAACGGGTGGTTGAAATGGCCTGTGAAGGGGATGCGGCGGGGGCTGGGGTCACCCAGTCTAGCTTGCACCTGTTGAAGCAGGAAATCTTTGGGGCGACCCAGGGAATCTCCCGGCATACCCGCTCTTGGTTGCTGGGAGAGGATGTCAAATGATTCCCCCCATCCCTGTTGTTTTATTGAGTGGTTATGCCTCGACTCCCTACGTTGACCTTCGATCGCGGAACGTTACTACTACATCCCCCACCTCGGGCCAAAGGCTGGATTGAGTTCGCCACCTGGGACGATCGCGTTGAGAAGTTTCGTATTCGGGGTCTGGATTATCGCCCGCTGGTGGAAAGTCTCTGGGCGGAAGGGGTGCAGTTTGAGGATCAGGCCCGGGGTTTTAGTCCTCTGGAGTTGGATTGTCGTTTATCCCTGAAACCCTATCCTCACCAGGAGGAGGCCTTGGCGGCCTGGAAACAGGCGGGCCGTTGTGGGGTGGTGGTGTTACCAACGGCGGCGGGAAAGACCTATTTAGCCCAACTCTGTTTACAGGAAACCCCTCGCAGTACCTTGATTGTGGTGCCGACGTTGGATTTGATGCACCAATGGTATGCGAATCTGAAAAATGCCTTTCCTAATGCTGAGATTGGCTTGTTGGGGGGCGGTTCGCGCGATCGCAGTGCCATTTTAGTGGCCACCTATAATAGTGCGGCGATTCATGCTGAGGGGTTGGGCCATCTTTACGGAACCCTGATTTTTGATGAATGTCACCATCTCCCCAGTGACTTTTTCCGGGTGATTGCTGAATATGCGATCGCCCCCTATCGCCTGGGGTTAACCGCCACCCCAGAACGCAGTGATGGCAAACATGAGGATTTGCGACATCTGATTGGCGAGCAAGTGTATCGCCGCAGTCCCGAAGATTTAGCGGGAAATGCCCTGGCGGACCATCGAGTTGAACAGATTAAAGTGCAACTGTCCCCGGAGGAGCGCGATCGCTATCAGCACCTCATCACCTGTCGTAACGAGTTTTTAGAAAAGTCCCGGATTAGTCTCAGCAGTCTCCAGGGATGGCAAACCTTCATTAAAGCCAGTGCAGGGTCATCAGAGGGGCGACGGGCCATGAAAGCACACCATGAAGCCAAGGCGATCGCCCTGGGAACCGAGGCCAAACTGCGGGTATTAGAAGACCTCCTAGCGCAACATTACCCCGAACCCATCCTCATTTTCACCAACGACAACGCCACGGTTTACCGCATTTCCCAAACCCTCCTCATTCCCGCCATCACCCATCAAACCCCAGTCAAGGAACGCCACGAGGTGCTATCTCGTTTCCGCAATGGCGACTATCGCACCCTCGTCGCCTCCCATGTTCTCAATGAAGGGGTGGATGTTCCCGAGGCCCGCGTAGCGATTCTCCTATCCGGGAGTGGGTCCAACCGGGAATATATCCAACGACTGGGGCGAGTTTTGCGGCGTGGAAATGACCCTGGGAAGCAGGCGATTCTCTACGAGGTTATTTCTGAAAACACCAGTGAAGAACGCACCTCCAAGCGTCGTCGAGGGGAGTCCCAGGACCGCAACGCCAAGCCTCGCCCCCTAACCCTCGTCTCGAAGCCTGACGATCCCATTCCTCTCTACGATCGCCCCTCCCGTCGGTCTCAACCTCGCGCCGCTGAGGAGGGTTCTCGCTATAACAGCGAGGAGGACGATGATCCGCCAGAATAATTGCAGATCTAACCCATTTTTCGCCCCTACAATTGGGTATTCAAAGCAACGCATCACGTCGCATTTTTATGGTAATTCTAAGGGAATGTCTGAAAAATCCTCAGGTTAAATAGACCGTTTCTGGGACATCTTGCAAACAGGTTTGTAAGAGTGGATCACTTAAAGGACGCTCATACAGGTCTTGGAACAACTGACAGAGTAGTTGACGAACCCGATCGCCCCCTAATGTGGGAGTTTTATAAGCTGGGGCGATCGCCAAACACATCTCCGTTGGCTCTCCCCCTGAGAGAGGCGGTAAAATATAGCGCACATCCTGGAGAAACTTCGCCCCCAGTCGTTGATAAAACCCATAACGTCGTTGCGTCATTGGCTCCGCCTCATCCGGCACTTCAACCTCTAACAACAGATAGCGATCGCGCTCCTGCAACGCCGCAATCACCTGCCTAAAAAAGCGACTGCCAATTCCCTGATTACGAGCCATGGGATGGGTTGCAATATACCCCAATAAGGTCAAATCACTGCCTTGAAGAGTATATAAAATCGCCATAAAAACGACCTCATCCTCTCGTTGTCCCACCCAAAGTTCATAAATACCACTATCAATGCGTTCCTCCACCTTAGGACGAGGAATTTGCTCACTCAAGGGAAAAGCTGTTTCATAAATCGCCAAGGCTGGGGCCGTTGCCGGATGCGTTGAGGAGGGGATTTTCTCAAACTTTACCGACTCCATCTCGTTCGTCATCTTAATCCGTCCCCTCCGAGAGTTCAGGTTTTCCTTCTTTTTCCAGACTTTTCAACACCGCCGCGCGTCGTTGGCGTAGGTTTTCATCACCAGGACTCAGTTTTTCGGCGATCGCATAGGATCGCAATGCCTCATGAGTGCGTTTAAGTTTTTCCAACACCTCACAGCGGCGTAACCAGGCCTCATAATTCCCCGGTTGTAGTTGAATGGCCCGATCATAAGTTGCCAAAGCATCGGGATAGCGTTGCAACCGAGAGAGGACATTACCCCGTTTCAGCCACAGGGGTAAATGATCCACCCATAACGCCAACGCCAAATCATACACCGACAGGGCCTCATCATACCGTTGTAGCTTCTCCAAACAGGCCCCCTGTTTCAAGCGGGCCGACATTTGCATCGGCTGAACCCCTTGAGCCTCGGCATAGGCCTGAATCGCCTCCTTGGGCCGTTTAAGCTGTTCTAAGGCTTCCCCCTTCTTAAGCCAGGCCCGATAGACCCACATATCCAGGGGTAAGGCCACCTGGATCACCTTGTCATAAGCGGCGATCGCCGTTTCATAGCGTTTCAGATTTGCCAACACCTCACCGCGATAGTACCAAGCCTCCCCATAGTGGGGTTCAATCTGAATCGCATTATCAAAGGCCACGATCGCATCGGCATCGCGATTGAGATGATAGAGAATCTTACCGCGACCGAGCCAACTCGCGGCAAAATCCGGGTTGAGGTGAGTGGAATGATCATAGGCTTCCAAGGCTTGGGGATACTGTTGCGTTTCATATAACGCCACCCCTTTGCCGTACCAAGCATAAGCCGACTGGGGGTGTAACTCCAGGGCCCGATCAAAACAGGCGATCGCCGCCTCACCCCATTGATGTCGCATGGCCATTCCCTTGAGAATCCAGGCCTCCACCTGATTGGGATCTTGGCCCAGGGCCCGATCATAGGCGGCGATGGCCTCCGTATAGCGTTGCAGAGCCTCCAAAAGTCGTCCCCGTTGCAGCCAGAACTCTAGCCGTTCCGGTTGCTGTTGTAACACCCGTTCTAAAGACAGCAAGGCCGCCTCATGGTCTTGACTGCGTTCTTGAGCATCTGCCAGTTTCAGCCACAGCGTCCAATCCTGAGGCGCAAACTGAGTCGCATTGCCATAGGCGATCGCCGCATCGGTGAACTGACGCCGCTGGGCCAACAAATCCCCATAGCGACACCAGGCCGGGAGTAGATCCGTCTTACAGCGTGTCGCTCGATCGTAGGCTTCAATTGCCCCTTGCAGATTTCCTTGAGCCTCAAACGCCAGAGCCTGATAGTACCAGGGTTCATAGCGAGTCTCATCTAAACCACTGGCTCGTTGCAGAGCGGCGATCGCCTCATCATACCGCTGCTGTTGCAACAGCAAGCGTCCGCGCAACAACCACACCCAAAGGTCATTGGCATTGAGGGCCAGGGCCCGATCATAAGCGGCGATCGCCTCCGGGACACGATTGAGTTTCGCCAGGGCCTGTCCAGAACGCACCCAAGCCGGACGAAACTGAGGATTCAGGGCCAAGGCCGCCTCATAGCAACCCAAAGCCTGTTCATATTGCTGAGACTGATACCAGCGATTCCCCTTTTTATAGTCGGGAGAAATGCCAAACCAGCGCGATGAACTTGCGATAAACCACCGCTTCAGTCGTTCCGGGAGAGCCATCTCTGGCGGTTGGCTCACAGCAGCGGCCGGCGGCGGTGTCGGCTGACTAGGAGTCGCCGGAGCGGAACTCGCTTCAGGAGTCGGCTCAGGAGACGCTTCAGTTGTACTGTTCGCGGACTGATCGAAGTCAGCGGGGTTAGTCATGGGGGAATCGAAGCTGCGTCTGAGGGCGACAGAACAACAGGAACACGAGGCCTGTTGTCTAATTGCACTTAATTATAGATCTGGTTTCGGCAACCGTTGAATTTGCCCTGGGGCGATCGCTAAGATTGTGTTTCTAGAATCCAGAAACTTTGCAACTCTATCACGGCTGGGACTTTGAGAGTTCGGGAGGCAGAGCCTCCGAGGGAACGTGTCACGGCCGGAGCCATGACACGAGAGGTTACACTCTAAGAGCGTTCCATTAACACCCAATACAACTGAGTCGGGGGTTTCTTCTCAATCGGGAAGAGGTTACGGCCCGAACACCAACCCTCATACCAGGGAGTGGGAGGCCAAGATGGCCCTTGATAATGCTGTTTCTCATAGTCCAACGCCGCCTCGACAGTGAGCATTTTTAACGGTAAGCCCTCAATGGATTGCCGTAACTCCGCTGGAGTGAAGATGGAGGAGAAGGATACCTCCCCTAACTCCCGTACCAAATCCGTCGGTTCATAGCCCCCTTCCGTCAAAAATAGACTCACCAGTAACTTCCCACCCGTGACGAGAGCATCTGACATTTTGCCGAAAAACAGGCGTAACTCTTGGGCATCTCGGAAATGGGAAATCACCTCAGATGAGACGACATACTGATAGTAGTAAGGCTGCATCCGGACTAGCGGATCTAAGACATTGCCGATCGCCACTTCTATGGGCAAATTCTCCGGTTTGGCAGCTTCGAGCAGTTTCTCGGCAAACACCGGCGTTAATTCCAGAGCATGAACCGGATGGCCGCGACGAGCCAGAGGTAAACTATTTCGTCCCGGGCCCGCTCCCACATCTAACACCCGTATCTGACTCGGTTCCCCCAAGGAGGCGGCTACATCCATGACTTTGAAGTCTGGTTCACTGCCAAATAGGGGATCGGGACGGGTTTTGGGCCAAGTGGTGTACTTATCACTCAACGACTCGGAAATCACTTTCGTCTGAATCGACACTCCCCCGAGCAGGCCCACTTCCGGCTTAGCGGGGACACACATCATCACCAGGCGGGAATGGGGAGATGCCTTAAACCCGTCTCTCAACTTCTGCCCGAGAAACTCTCTCAACTTCTGTTGCTCTTCCGGGGTTCCCGGTTTCCCTAACACCGCACAGTAGTCTTGTAGCAGTTTCAAGGCCTGATCCACCATCGAGGGCATACAAGGCACCGAAAACTCCGCCTTGGCAACCGTGTATTTACGAGTATTCTGAGTAACAACCTTGTCGAGATAATCGCGATCGGTGATGGGAGTGTTGTCATCGTTGGAGTTGTTGCTCGGGGGTTGGGGAGGCGGTTGGACAGGGTTGACGGGTTGGATGGGGGTGATGGTGGTGGGATCGACTACCATGAGAGAAATTACTGGGTATCGTGGGTAATGGAGACGAGAGAACCCTTAACGAGTTCTAGGGGTTGCAGGATGGGGCAAACCATCCTGGAAATGGCTCTATCCTAGCGGTCGTTGGTACGGTTGACTAGATTAGGGGTCTAAGTCGACGTTGATGACGCTACCGTTGAAGTTATACAGGGTTCCTTCTAACTCAACGGGGGTGCCAATTTTTAGTTTGCTGTTGCCTAAGACGGGCCCAGTATCGGTCATGCGAGCATTCCCGCCCAAGGTTAGCATCAGATTCACACTATAGAGTTCTTCCGATCGCGGATCTTCTAAGGCGGCGACGGTTCCATCGGGTTGGGGAACCGCCAGGGTGCGGGGGAGTCGTTCCACGTTGAGAATATCAATGGTTCCGTGGGGTTGATTGCGGATGATAATGTTCGTCTGTCCGTCGTCTCGCATCTGATCGACGAAACCATCGGTATCGAGAACACTTAAACCCCGGACAATCACGGTGATTTCAACAGGGCGAGTATTCAGGTTCACCTGGGCCACTGAACCTCCGGTTCCCGGAACCAGAAACACGGCCACGAAAACCGAAAAAATGATGGCGATCGCCCCAATATCGAGAAGGCTAATCTTCCCAAATAGACGACCCTTTGAGTCCAAGAGTTTCATGTTGTTGCAAATCCAATGTGGGTTAAAACTCAACTTCAGAGCCTAGCACAATGGCTCCCCCCATCGTGGAACTGGAGTTAAGGTTAGACTCGGCTGGCCCCCCTCGATGAACTTTTTTGGGGGCGATCGCGTCTAAATTCAAGTGGGGGTGTCTCCATTCCCCCTGCCGTGATTGATTAGCGAGTATCTCCTCATGTCTTGGTTTTCTAAGGTTCTGTCTGGCCCACTCCGCCGCCTCCTCTATGGAACCCTCTCCCTGGTGACGGCGGTTTCGGTGATTGTTGTCTCTTCCCCGGTAGGGTATGGCTTTTCTCTGTTTGATATCCTCCCCAGTGTGATTGAGGTGATTCAGATTTCCTCGATGTCTGATCGACAGGAGGTGGCCCTGGGCCGGCAAATTAACGATCGCCTGGTTCGAGATGTGCGAGTCTATAATAATCGCCAAGTCAATAACTATGTCAACGCCATTGGCCAACGGCTGGTAGAGGTGAGCAGTCGCCCCAGGTTACCCTTTACCTTCCAAGTGGTGGAGGATGATAATATCAATGCTTTTGCCACCCTCGGCGGCTTTGTCTATGTCAATACGGGACTGATTCGTCGGGCCGACAATGAGGCGGAATTGGCGGGAGTGATTGCCCATGAAATCGCCCATGTGACGGAAAAACACGTTTTAGCTCGTTTACGTCAAGCGGCGATCGCCCAGGGGGTTCTCAATGCCACCGGCGTCGATCCCGATGTCTTGGTGAATATCGCCTATGAACTGGTGATTAATCGCCCCAACAGCCGCAGTGCCGAATATGAGGCCGATGAGGTGGGCCTGCAACTGCTGCTGGCTGCTAACTACGCCCCAGTCGGTATGGTGAACTTCTTTGAACGACTCCTCAGTGGCGGTGGGGGCCTACCACAATTCCTTAATACCCACCCCGATACCCGTAACCGCGTTGCTCGCCTACGACAGAACATTGACCCCTCTCGCGCGGCTTCAGGCCATGGCTTAGATGCTCAGGCCTATCGCCAACAGATTCAACCTCTCCTGTAGGGACCTCATTACCACAGGATAAACCCTTGACAAAAAGCTCATCCTGTGGTAATGGAATTGGGGGCTACAAACTTAAGACCGGGAAATCGGGCGATCGCTCATAATGAGTCATATCTGTAAACTTGCGTAACTCAGCACGTTTGACCCAAAAGGGAGGAGCGGCGGCCATAGCGTCTTGGGCGCAACCATCGAGGAACTGAGCCAAGGCCTGACAATTGAGAGGCTCGGTGCTGCTGCCAAAATAGCCTAAGGTGACATGAGCCGTGAGATTATACTGTTGCTCAATGCCCAACTCCATTAAGGCGCGACTTTGATAGAGAGCGCGACGGAGGGCAATAATGCGATCATAGGCCGCCTCATTGCGGGGATTGAGCGTGACGGCGATCGCCCGGGGCATCACCACCAAACCACTCATCTGCCATTCCGGGGATTGAGGACTACTGAGACTCGGTTGAATCTGCTCAAAAATTGTCCCAATACACTGTTGCAGCTTGTGATCAAACTGAGGATCGTAGCAGGCTTCCTCATAGGCCCCATTCCAAATCAGATCCGCCAGGGTCACATGAAAACTCTCCGGGGGAACTGCCGCAAACAGATTGGCCCCAAGACGTTGGGCGATGCGACGTTGACAATCGGCCATCACCTGATAGAACTTAGCATTTGCTCGATCCTCTCCTCCTGGTGGCGTGATAATGCTATAGCCAGGAAAGGACACGGGTTCTCGTTGGCCATCCTCTGTCGCCCTAAACTTGGGCGACTCCACAATATGCTCCAGCTTACTCCCATGAGTAGCCGGGGTTGTCAGGTGCGCAATGCGCTCTAAATAGTCTTGATAGTTATTATCCAAGGTCAGTATTAAATGAATGTTGACAGTGAATCCTTGAGAGACATGAAAAGGTTTTTTATCCCATGGGCCAAAACCAGTAATCAGTCTTAGCACCAGTTCTGGTTCCATTATTAAGGAATTTAGGCTGAATCATTCAGGCGTGAGACAGCCACTGTTCCAGGCGATCGCCCATGGCCGCCAGGGAATACTCCGCCTCCGCTTGTTGACGACAGGCCAAACGACTTACCTGGGGGAGTTTTTCAATCCCGGCCACCAAAGCCGCCACCGAGTCAGGTTCGACCAACCAACCCGTTTCCCCATCACGGACAATTTCAGCCGGCCCGCCACGACGATAAGACACCACCGGAACCCCACAGGCCAGGGCCTCAATCGCCACATTGCCAAAGGCTTCGACCCATTTCGAGGTCATCACTAGGCCGCGACATTGTCCCAAAGCCTTCTGTAAGGCCTCCGTCGGCAAAAATCCCCCATAGGTAACCTTCGCCTGGGGATGACGTTGGCGAATCTCATGCCAATAGTCGGGACATTGCATCACCCCCCAGACGGTCATCTCGTCGCCGGTTTCACTAATGGCCGCCAACGCATCCTCTAACCCCTTTTCCGGGGCAATTCGTCCCACCCAGGCTAACGGAGTTCCGGGGTGATCACAAAAATCATAGAGCGATAAATCCAAGCCACTGGGGATATAGAGGCCCTGGTGGTCATCTAAGCCAAAGGTTGCAGCTTGCGTGTGCGTATAAAAGGTCACCCGTTGCGGATTGGACTCGACCGCCTTCTGTACCACCTCATCCATCGCATCATTTAAAGACCCCATACTCACGAAATGGAAGATAGGACTCTCAAAAAAGGGAGTCAGATAAAAGGGAAGCCAATCATAGGCAAAGTTAATGATGGCATCAAACTGAGATTGCCGTTGTCGGGCCGCCTCACACATGGCCGCCAACACCGACTGAGGGGGAAGGGTAATGGGGGTTTGTCGTCCCTGACTTTGGGCCGTATCTTGTAAGGCCCCAGGTAGGGTATCGATGGCTAACGGAGGTAACTTAGACCCTTGCGGGGCCAACACCGTCAGGGAATAACCCCGTTGTTCTAAAACCTGGGCCATATTAAACAGAGTTAATTCCACTCCTCCCCCTAACCCCGTTCCCAAGGGGCCGACAGGGGTGGACAGGACCAATAGTTTGTGGGCAGTCTTAGTCATACCAACCCATGAGTGTCGAGAGATCTTGAGGTGCAGGAAGCATCTCCCCTCGGAAGTCAAGAAATTGGACTAAGACGAGATAGGCGATCGCCAACAACAGGGAAATGGCCCCGGTGACGATGGCAACAACTTTAGAACGGTCCATAGGGCGACTTAGAAGCTTCAGAGGAACAGAACTCGGGGTCAGACTCAGGCTGGAGCGGTTATTCGACCCCAAACAACAATTGTAGGACATCCTTGGCAATCCGTTCCCCCGCGCCGGGGAGTCCCAGGCGACGACGACCGTTTTCGGCGATGAGTTGATGCCAATCGGGATCTTGCAGTAGCCGTTGCACGATTCCGGCTACCTGTTCGGGCCCTGCAACCCGAATCAGGGATTGTCCCAACAGACGACCTTGGGCCTCAGCAAAAGCGGCGGTATATTGGGGCCCCTCTCCGGGGAAGGCGATGGCCGGTTTCCCCAACCCCACAAATTGTTCCGTGGCGGTTCCGGCTAAGGCGATGGCTAAATCCGCTTGTCGTAAACAGTCGGCAAAGGCATTTTGACTAATAGCCAGGAGTCCCTGATTTAAGCTAAAGCGTTGGGCCTGATCATCGTTAACTCCTGACACCCGTTTCGTCGTCGATTGCCAGCCATAGGTATCCAGGGCCCGCACAAAGGGATCGAGATCTAAACCTGGGGCGATCGCGCCCAAAACCGTCAGCGGTCGATTCGGCTGGGACTGTTGCACCCCATCGACGGCCCGTAAGAGTTGTTCCCAGTTGCGATGAGCTTCGGGAACCCGAGAACCGGGTAAGAGGAGAATGGTTAAGGCCCGTCCCTGTTCCCCCTCCGGAACAACGGGTTTAGAAGTTAAACCATCCATCATGGGATTGCCTAAGTTATAGGCCCGAATGCCCATTTCTTGCAGTCGTTCCGTGGTTAAGCCATCCCGAGGAAACACGGCCTGACAGCGTTTTGAACGCATCAAGGCCCGTTCCCAGGGCAAATAGACGCAACCGGACCAACTCTCTAATTTCTCAAACCAACTCCGCCGTTGCAGGGGGCCAATTTCATCCCGCAGATAATACTCCGACTTAGCCGTTCCCACAAAACAATAGGGGGCCCCACTCAACCAAGCCAGCAACAGGGGCACAATATCCCCCACGGCGAGAATTTTACCCCCCTGTTTCCCCCATTTTCGCACCACTCGCCATTGGGCCCAGGTTAAGCCCAACAGGCCCCCACGCACATCCCGCCAAAGTTCCCGGCCATCCATATAGACAAAGCCTCCAGACGGCATCGCTTTCACGGGGCCGACAATCGGCACCTCGGGCAATTGTTGATAGGCCCGTCCTTCCCCCACGAGGGGTAAAGCGGCCAATTCCGGGGCCTGAGGATGCTGTTGTAGTTGCTGCAAAATCCGCACGGCGATCGCATCCTCGCCATGACCATTACTTAAACACAGAAGTTTTTCACCCATAGCCCGATTTTGTGGAAATCAATAGTGAATGATAGAGGGAACAGGGAACAGGGAACAGGGAACAGGGAATAGGGAACAGGGAACAGGGAACAGGGAACAGGAAATAGATCCCCTCTCCCCATCCTCCGTGTCCTCCGTGACTCTGTGGTTCCCCTCTTGCCTCTTGCCTCTTGCCTCTTGCCTTCTTCCCCCCTAAACCACCCGATAGACAAAATTCAACGTCGTCCAAACATCCATATCCAACGCATAGACATCGCTGGGGAAGGCCTCGGGATCGGTTTTGCGCAGACTGGCCCGATGCAAATCACTAAGAATCGCTTGAGCCACCTTTAAGGGAGTCTCTAGGGGAGTGAGACTGCGGGGATTGCGGGGGGAGTTTTGCCGGGCCGCTAGGAGGGTTAGGGCTTGACCAAAGGGGCGATCGCAACAAATGAGTTTCATCGATACCGTCCCAATCGGTCGTCCTACGGACCAGGTTTCCGCTTCCGTCCAGGGGAGTACGATAGACTCGCCGGGATTGAGGGGGGGTTGTTGCAGGGTGGGAGGATTGCCGTCGGTCACCGTTTCATAGGGATAGAACCCTACGGCCCGACCACTACTATCGAGGCCAAACAGGAGATAATAGACGGGGCGATCGCCGAGGTTTTCTAGTTTATATTGCACCTGACTGCCAGCGGGAATGTCGAGGGTTCCCTCCACCCCCGTCAGAGGACGTACCCCCTTGGCCCGGCGGGCCCGGCGAGTCTGCCGTTGTAGGACAACAGACTCGTCAGGATCGAGGACACTTAAGGTTCCCCGGACTCCCAATCGCGAGGCCCCTTCATTGAGGGTTAAGGTGAGCCATTTCGCGGCGAGAAGGGCTTGCAGTTGGGGAACGAGGCGCTGAACGGATTTTTTGATGGCTTCATCTTCTTCGCCGATACTATTGGGGATGAGTTCCCGGCCGACGGAAAATAGGCCATAGGTTCCCTGGTCTTTGGGAAGTTGCACTAAGTCCGTGGAGTAGGTTTGAGCAATCGTTGCGCGGCGGACGCGGCCGAAGACACAATCGGCAGGCTGTTCCCCGGCTGAGACGGAGTTGACATCACGAATGCCGGAAAAGGCACTGGTAGCATCGACTCGTTCAATGCGTTCTAGGCGGCTATCGAGGGCGACGGTTAAGGGGAGGGTTCGCGGTAAAATCCGTACGGACTCTCGTAATAGTCGTCCGGGGGCAATCCCGCTGGTCTCGCTTTCGGGACTGCCCCAGAGTTGGGCCGTGGCGTTGAGGCCTGAGCGCGATCGCACTTGAAGGTTGACCTCACCCTTGGGTGGCTTGCCGGGTTCAGGTAATACGGAAAACACCGATCCGGTTCCATAGCGATTGAGGACGGCCACGGGTAGGCCCCCTAACCAGAGTTTAAAGGGATCATTACCGGATTCTCGTGCCAAAATCACTCCGTCGGCCCCTAAGGCGGCTAACTGGGGGACGAGGGGAGGGGGGAGTTCTGCGGGGAGATCACAACGTTCTAGACCGGTGCGGCAAATGGTCGGGGTTTGTTCAGCCCCGGCAAAGGTTTCCACCAGTTGCTCGGTGCGGGTGAGGAGATTGGTGAGAGAGGCTTCTGGAGAGAGCCACCAGAGTTGTTGCGTGAGGGCGTAGGTTAGGAGTCCACAACTAAATCCCTGCCATTGACTTTCGGTGGCAACCTGTGGTAATGCGGCGGCGGAGATGACCCAACCGGGGGGGTCTCGTTTCAGGTTGGCTTTGAGGTGACTCTGTTGTTGCTCTTGGAATTGCCGCTGTTCGTGGTCGAGTTGGGCAACGGTGGGACTGGGGCGCGATCGCACTCGCAGATTTCCCAGTAAGGGGTTGCCGGGATAGGTGTAGCTGGTATCGAGAACGGTGATAATTTTGGAGGTGGGGAGCGATCGCAACAGCAACCAGAGGCTGCTGAGGGGTAAATCTAAGCCATCGGCCATGACTAAACTGGGTTCGACGGCTTCGGAGTCTGGGGAGGGCTGCACCTGGGACCCATAGCCACTAAAATGCAGCCAGACCACATCGTTGCTACTGAGATCGGCAAAATGGCGTTGGCAGGCTTCTAGGACTTGGCCCCGGGTGGCTTGGTCATCGGTGAGGGCTAATATATCCTCGGCGTTAAAGCCAAAGCGATGCCGTAGAACCTGTGTTTGCAGGGCAACATCGGTCACGGCCCCGTTCAAATCGCTCCCGGTGGCATCGGGATACCGGTTAATGCCAATGAGTAAGGCCCGTTTCTTGACCCGGGGATCGGCAATGGCAGCCTGCCAGGGGAAATCTCCTAAGACGAACCCCGTGGCTGTTGTTGCAGCCAACAGCCAGGCGGATTGTTGTAGAAAACCCCGTCGTTTCATAATGATTGCTTAGGATAGTTAATCGTTACCGGTTCAGTCTGAATGGTTGTCGCAGTAGTCAAATTAAACAGGACACTCAAAACGATTTAACCCCTGACAATACAGATGTTTTATAGTCGTCAACTGTCAACTGCAATCTGAGTATGCGGGAACAGGCCACAAGCGTCCCGTTCCCGACCGTGACCGTTGAGGTAACTACTCGTGCATGGCTTTCGCCAATTCCGCTGCCACTTCTGGACGAGAGAATTCTGGCGGCGGCAATTCGCCCCGTCGCAACATCTCCCGGACTTTAGTTCCCGAGAGGTGAATCCGCTCTTCGCCTCGACTGGGACTGGTTTTCGAGGTGGCCATGGTTCCGGTGCGGGTGCAGTAGAAGGCATGCTCGAACTTCATGGGAGTAATCCCGAGTTCTCCGGGGTCAAATTCATCAAAGATTTCTTGAGCGTCGTAGGTTCCATAGTAATCCCCGACTCCGGCGTGGTCCCGTCCCACGATGAAGTGAGTGCAGCCATAGTTCTTACGGACGAGGGCGTGGAAGATGGCTTCGCGAGGGCCGGCGTAGCGCATGGCGGCGGGGTTGATGGCCATCATCACGCGATCGCGGGGGAAGTATTTATCGAGCATGATTTCATAGCAACGCATCCGCACATCAGCGGGGATGTCATCGCTCTTGGTTGCTCCCACCAAGGGATGTAGAAACAAGCCATCGACGGTTTCTAAGGCGCATTTCTGGATATATTCATGGGCCCGGTGGATGGGGTTGCGGGTTTGGAAGCCGACTACGGTTTTCCAGCCTTTTTCCACAAACATTTGCCGAGAGACCGCTGGATCGATTTGGTAGTTGGGGAACAACGGATGAGGATCTCGCTCCAACATCCAGACGGAACCGGCTAAGTTGACCGGTCCTTGTTCATAGACAACTGCCACGCCGGGATGTTTGTCTTCGTTGGTGCGATAGACATGGAGGGCTTCTTGCAGTTTGTCGTAGTGGTATTTTTGGGTCAGATCTAGAATCCCCACGAAGCGCCCGGTTTTGTCATCGAGACGGACGCGATCGCCCTCCTTCAGGGAATTAGCCACTTCCTCACTGACACTGAGGGTAATGGGCACCGACCAGGGCAAGCCGTTGGCCAAGCGCATTTCCTTGACCACCCGTTGATAATCGGCTTCTTCCATAAAGCCGATCAGGGGACTAAAGCCGCCAATGGCAATCAGGGCTAGGTCGGAAAAGGTGCGATCGTCCATGGTCACCCGAGGTAGGCGATCGGCTTGGTCCAGAAACTCCTGTTTCTGTTCCGCCGTGGCCAGGCGATTAATCAAAGTGCCACCATGGGCGGCAATGGTTTCTTGAGGTTGAGTGGCTACAGTCACGTTGGAGACGGGATTAAGAGTTAGCTGTACGGGTTGTAATCGTCTCCAAGTTTAGCCCTAGATGGGGTCAACGACCAAATTTTCCCCCTTTCCCTCCTGATTGGACGTTTGATAGGGCAAAAGTTGGTCTAAATAGGACCAAAAACAGGGAATCAGAAGGCAACAGGCAATCGGCAATCGGCAACAGGTGGGGGATTTTCTTCCCACTCCGAGTATCTTAAGGTAGTTTGGGATTGCTATAGCTAAAACTAATCACTAACTTGGTATTCGTTTTAATATTTAAAATTTGACTCATTTTACAAAACTTCAAGATTTGCTTTTTAATGAGAATCTTTCTTGATAAAAAACGAGTTTGACAGGGTTTCGCGGATTTGCTATGATTTTCAAAATGTCCTTGGTCTGTGCAAAATTCGAGAAACTAACGTCACCCAGACCCCAACTCAGGTGAGCAGGTTGCCCCAATTTGCACAACCTCTGAGAGAGAAAAGCCAGAGTGAGTCAGACATTCGAGCCATGTCACCTCCAGCCATTTCAGAGAAACAGCCCCGAGAGATCCGTTCCCAGAGGCGGGAAGGTTTCCGGGTCTCGGGGCTGTGAATTTTGCTCACGATGAGGTTTTTTCTTTACAGAACTTAACCAAAAAGTTGAGTGGGCTTGACAAAATCCCCAATTCATGCCAACAAAACTAAGAGGCGAAGCCTAACAGTTGTGCGGTAACCGCGAGACTTTCCTCATATAGCACATCATGTCCCCAGCGTTGGAGTTGTTGAGCCATTAAGGCCTCGGCCTTCTGGTCTGAGAGAGCTGTGACCTGTTCCGTACGACAGGATTGGGCACTTCCCCCGGCTTCCATCCGCATACAGCCGGTGGTTTCCGAACAGAGAATCGTGCAACAGTCGGCCTCCGGATTCGAGGAATTGAGGCGCAGCGCCACCAAATCACCGGGAATTTCTCCCATATCCGCCACCGGAACCCCCGCTAACTCCGCCAGAATTTCGCGATCGCACTCTCCCTGGAACTTGATATGAGTAATATCGTAATCTCCCGACTCCACCGCATAAGAGGTGGGAGTCCAGCCGAGGCGACTGGCAAACCAGCCTAGGAATAGTAACGCCTGAGAATCGTTGCCCTTCTCGTAGTCAATGGTGATGCTGTCGATTTCCCCCAGGGACATCCGCCGTTCCGGGGGATCGAAGGCGGCGGCGGTTAACTCTTGCCAAGGGGAAAGTCGATGCCAATTCAAATCCGCAATATAGATTTCCTGCTCCACCAACTGCTGCATTTTCAGCAATTCCGAGCGCGGATCACTGAAATAACTCGAATCCACCACCGTACAGTTACTCGACGTCGCCAAGGCCTGGAATAACTCCTGTTCCGGGTTGGGGGTCGCTTTCCACCAGACAAAGCGGGGTAACTCGGGAACCATTAAGGAGGTGACCAAATCCCCCACCCGATTGAGAGCCTCTTTCGTTCCCCGCAGGGTGATGTACTCGCAACAGACCAACTTAGAACTCTGGCGTTGAAGTGGGCAGTAAGCTGAAACCTGGGCCGTGACGCCTTTGTCTTCAATGCCAATCGTGGGACAGATGGTGATAATGCGGCAAGGATTGGCGGCGGCGATCGCCTCACTAATCTGGAAGCCTCGGGCATCCAAATTCTCGTACTCCTGTTGGTCTGGGGAGAGTTTGGCGAACTCCTCCCGTAACTTACTCAAGGTGGGGGGATTCACATGACCAGTAATCTTGAGACCATAGTGTTTCTGAGCCGCCTCAATGGCCTGACGGGCATCTTCTCCGTTGACCCCATCAATGGGCCCTTCGTAGAACCCCAACCCGGCCAATAACTGCTGAAACTCCTCCGGTTCATAGACCACCATACTAAAGGTTGAGGCACGGCTGGCCAGGGGAACCCCTTGGCCCTTACTTTGTCCCAACCAGATTTGGCTAAGTTCGGCTTCAATCTCTCCCAAGGAAATATCTTTGGGCTTCTGTAAGGCCACAACCGGTGTGCTAGTACTCATAATCAATTTTCTCCCTAAACGCTAAGAACAACTCAACACAAACACAACTCAACACAACGCCTTCTCGTCTATGATGACGCAACAGGATAGCTGGGGTCGCAAATTTCCTCAATCCTGTTACAACCGTCGCCAGCGACGATTATCCCGGTTCAGCAGTAATTCCGCCTCCACCGGTTCCCAGGTTCCCGCTTCATACAAAGGAATCGACTCCGCCGGTGCAGGTGCATCCCAGACTTCCAACACCGGCGTTAACACCCGCCAGGAGGCTTCAACTTCATCGCCACGGGTAAATAGGGTTTGGTCGCCCAACATACAGTCAATCAACAAACGGCTGTAAGCATCGGTACTGGGTTTGCCAAAGGCCGCATCGTAACGGAAATCCATATTCACCGATCGCGTCCGCAAAGAGGTTCCCGGAGTTTTCACCTCGAAGCGCATACTAATGCCCTCATTGGGCTGAATCCGCATCACCAAGACATTGGGATTGGCTTGCTTGGCGGCGGATTGGAACATCAAAAAGGGGACATCCTTAAACTGGATGGCAATTTCCGAGACTTTCTTGGGCATTCGTTTCCCGGTTCGCAGATAGAAGGGAACCCCTTTCCAGCGCCAGTTGTCAATGCTTAACTTCAACGCCGCATAGGTGGGGGTTGTTGATTCAGGGTCGGCCCCATCTTCATCCCGATAACTGGGAATGGCCTTTCCATCCATCCAGCCGTTGGTATATTGCCCACGCACGGCGGCATTTTCCAGATGTTCTGTATCCGCCAGACGGGTAGCCTGGACTACTTTCACCTTCTCATTGCGGATACTATCAGCATCAAGGGAGTTGGGGGCCTCCATGGCCGTGAGGCTAAACAACTGCATTAAATGGTTTTGCACCATATCCCGCAGGGCCCCAGCGGTTTCATAATAGCCGGCCCGTCCTTCCAGGCCCACCCGTTCAGCCACGGTAATCTGCACATGATCGACAAATTGCCGATTCCAGAGGGGTTCAAAAATGGCATTGGCAAAGCGAAACACGAGAAGGTTCTGGACGGTTTCTTTGCCGAGATAATGGTCGATGCGATAGACTTGCCGTTCGTCGCACACCGATTGCACCACCTGATTGAGCAATTGGGCCGAGGCTAAATCCCGGCCAAAGGGTTTTTCAATCACCAATCGTTGTTTCGTGGGGTCTTCCAACATTCCCGCTTCCCCAAGTTGTTGGGTGGCTTCGCCAAAGAAACGCGGGGCCACGGAGAGATAGAAGACTCGATTTCCCCGAGTTCCCCGTTTTTCATCGAGTTCACTGAGGAAGGCTTTGAGGTCTTGATAGTCTTGGGGATTATCGATATTTCCGGGACAGTAGAAGAGTCCTTGGGCAAAACTCTTCCAAATCTCATCGGACTGCAAACCGCCGCCAAATTCATCTACCCCCTGGCGACAATGATCGCGGAAATAGTCGTGACTCCAGTCCCGGCGTGAGACTCCCACGATGGTGAGTTCCGGGGGAAGACGACGTTCGAGGTGCATTTGATAGATAGCGGGAACTAGCTTGCGCTGGGTTAAATCCCCTGATGCACCGAAGATAATCAGAATCTGGGGTTCAGGAATGCGATCTTGTTGCAGGCCAACCCGCAGGGGATTGTCTTGGATAGCGACCATAGAAGCTTTGACTGTGATGATGGGTAGGGTGATAGTGCTTAGTTGACAATTGCGGACTCCGGCTTGTCAACTCTCGCCCCGGGCAAATGTTCAGGATTTCCTGACTTTGTCGGGAGACTGGGATTAGTGGCGATCGCCCCGCGTTCCTTCTTGGATAAACGACTCCACTAGGGCCACGTCTTCGGGACTACCAATCACCAGAGGGGTTCGCTGGTGGAGTTTCTCGGGAATCACATCCATGATTTTTTCGAGTCCGGTACTGGCCTGTCCTCCGGCCTGTTCCATGAGGAAGGCCAAGGGTGCAGACTCGTAGAGAAGCCGTAACTTTCCTTCGGGTTTTTTCACGGTTCCGGGATAGAGGAAGACGCCACCTTGCAGCAAGATACGGTGAAAGTCTCCTACCAGGGCCCCACTGTAGCGTCCGGTATAGCCTTCATGGCGATGGACGTAGCGAATGTAATCCCGGATGGAGTCCTCCCATTGCCAGAAGTTGCCTTCGTTGGCACTATAGACGGAACCATGTTCAGGAACTTGGATGTTTTCTTGCCAGAGGATAAATTCGCCGAGGGTGGGGTCGAGGGTAAACGAGTGAACGCCAGTCCCGATGGAGTAGACTAAGACGGTACTGGGACCATAGAGGATATAGCCGGCGGCCAGTTGTTTATGGCCCGATTGCAGTAAGTCGAGGGCTTCTCCGGTTTCGTCATTGCCTTCTTGTTGACGGATGGCGAAGATTGACCCCACGTTGAGATTGGCATCAATGTTCGAGGACCCGTCGATGGGGTCGTACAACAGAGTATAGCGGCCAATGGGGCAGTTTTCGGGGATGTAGTAGGGTTTTTCCATCTCCTCGGAGGCTAGGCGACAGACGAGGCCACTTTGTTTGAAGACGGAGATGAAGACTTCGTTGGCGTAGACGTCCATCTTCTTCACGTCTTCTCCCTGGACGTTTTCTCCCCCAGCAAAGCCGAGAACCCCATCCATGAGTCCCGATTGGCTGAGACGACGCGCGGTGAGTTTCCCGGCTAAGGCGATGCGGTTCATCAGGGTACTGAGATCCTGGGCCTCGGGGGCGAAGCTTTGCAGTTGTTCGAGGACATGGCGCGATAGGGTGGTACAGTCGCGGTCTAAGGCCCGTTGGGGCATCTCGAAGGGTTCTGTTGGTGTCATAAAGGGTTCCTAGATTGGATGTTCAGGTCGGTGAGGGACTCGGGAGGTTGGGCGATCGCACGCTGGGATGAGCTTACCTTGCTCCTATGGTAAAACCACTTCCGGCGATCGCACCCCATTTCTTTCGGGACTATAGATTTTCTTTAGATTAAAATTCGATTTGCATTTCATATAATGAGAGGTTAAGGAGTTGGCGGATTGGGGTCTGTTGTCCCAAAATTCCCGCGTCAGCGTCTCGTTTGTCTCCAGAAGAATTCTATCAACTTACCCAAGTATTGAGGTCGTGCCCCCATGTTTGTTTATATTAGCCCAAATTGCATCACGGAAGCCCAAGGCTACAATAAACTCGATAGACTAACAAATCTTAAAGCTTCAATCCAGAGTTATGGTATGACTGCCATTCAAAGTCATTTTGATTGGAATTATCCCTATCTCAAGTATCGTTTTGATAACCTACGTCTGATTGGCAAAATCCAAAAAGTCGGCAACGACCGAGTTTTCTGTTTCGTCAAAATCTTTCGGCGAGGCCAGCCGGATTATGAACATCATTTTTTGGATAACCCTGACCAATATGGCGAACGTCACTTTAAACTGAATATCCTCGATATCGAGCGTAAGATTCAACATCAAAAAGATGCCCTAACTGCCGAACAACAGCCAAAACATCTGCCAGCACATTTAAAGGAATGGCTACAAAAGCCCAGTTTGTTGATGGATAGCCAGGGAGGAGCCATTTATGAAACTCCCATCTGGGTTGAACGATTTAAAACTGACGAAATTGACCGTCATTGGCAAACCTATCATGAGTTGGTGTATGGTCTGATTGAACGAGATTCGAATGCAGCACTTCAAGAACAGTCAACGCCCTATGAGGGGCTATCATGGTGTTACCACAAAACCCGCCAAAAAGCAATTCTTTTTTCCCGTATTGAAGCCACTGATAGTCCGGGAAATTTAGCAATTTTGCTGATTTCCCCCTTTGACAAACGCCCTAGTTTACAAGACATTCAAAAAATAGGCACATCTCTGAATTTATATGGCCCTGGATTGGAGAATCGCCTCACCCATTCCCTCTCCTGCAACGATATTGCCCAATATTCTCTTCGCTATTATCCTCGTTATTTACTCCTTGACCCCGATATTTGGTATGAAATCGAGCGAGAAGCGGAAGGTAATTTTGCCCTTTCTTTAGAAGAAGAAAGCATCCTAGAATCTGGTAAATTGCCGATTTTCATCAATGGTCGGGCGGGAAGTGGCAAATCCACGATGTTGTTTTATTTGTTTGCCTATTATTGCCAAAAATATATTGATATTCGCGAACATAACCCAGACCTTTCCGATAAAGCCTTGGAAGTTCATCCTCTGTTTATTACCTACAATAAACGCCTACTTCAATCGGCGCGTCAGGGGGTTCGCAAACTTCTCAATCACCATCATCATTTTGCTGATAAATCTATCAAGATTGATTTTGAGACATTTTTTACACCTTTCCAAGATTTTCTATTCAATCAATTAAAGCCGGAAACCGTCGGAGAGTTTGATTCAGATAAATATATCTCGTTTTATCAATTTGAACGAGCTTATAAATCCTCTTTTCCGGGAAAACTGTCTCCAGCGGAATGCTGGCATATTATCCGGGCTTTTATTAAGGGCTATAATTTAGAGGATATGGTGGCTGATGACTATTCAGATATTCCTCGGGGAGAACGCACGGTTCCAGAAGAAAGCTTTAAATTTGTCTGCGATCGCGTCTATCCCTGGTATAAAAAATACTTAAACTCAAATCACTATTGGGATGACCAAGACTTGATTCGGGCGGTTTTAAAACAGGGTAAAATCAGCCAAAAATATAGCGCTCTTGTCTTTGATGAAGCCCAGGATTTCACCAAATTAGAACTGCGGCTATTGGTGCAACTATCCATTTTTACCGATTACGAACTCTATCCCCCCGTTGAAAGTTTACCCTTCGCCTTCGCCGGAGATCCCCTACAAACCCTCAATCCCACCGGCTTTCGCTGGACAAGTGTGCGGGCGGCCTTTTATGAACAGGTGATTGCCAGTTTAGATCCTGATCGCCATCTGAGGATTCAGATGACCTTCCATGAACTGAAATCGAACTATCGTTCCCTGGGGGCGATCGTGCGCCTAACCAACCTGATTCTTCTCTGGCGCTATTTATTTTTCAAAAGCCATCAACTGACCTTACAAGTGCCTTGGAAACCGGGAAACGGCATTCCCCCACAAAAATTCATCCTCTCCGAGAACCTAGAAGCCGCTCAATTTCGGGAACAATGCCAAAATGACCCCATTATTCTCATTCCCTGTGAAGAAGGGGGGGAATTGAACTATCTGCAACAGGATGAACTGCTGCGGAATCTCTTTCCTGAAATTCAGCAAGGTAAAGTCCCCAAAAATATCTTAAGTGCCAGTCAGGCCAAGGGATTGGAGTTTCCGTTCGTCATTCTCTACAACTTCGGAGAAGAACTTGCCCAAGGACAAACAAGTCTCAACAAACTCTATCACGCTCAGGAACGCAACTTAGAACTGGAGTATTTCTTCAATAAACTCTATGTGGCGGCCAGTCGGCCTACCGAAGCCTTAGTGATTTTAGACTCTCCGGCGGGGGATCAGGCGTTATGGCGATTTGCCAATCAAGAGGGATGCGATCGCGCCATCAAAGCCAGCCAAATCGAGGCCCAAGATGCCGAACACATTAGCTTTTTGCCCCGGGGGGAGAGTTTCGCCATCTTTAACCGCGATAATCGCCTCGAACAAGCCGAACAGTTTTGGGAAAACGGCTTAAGTCAAGAAAATCCTGAATTTCTCTATCGCGCCGCCGACTTCTACCGTTCTCTGAATAAGTACCAGGAGGCGGAGATGTCTCAGGCCTGGGCCTTAAAATTTGAACGAGACTTTCAGTCCGCCGGAGAACGCTTTTTAGGCTTAAATCAGCCCGAGGAGGCCCGGCGTTGTTTTTGGCAAGGGTTATGTTGGCCGCAACTGTGGGATTGGTATCAACAGCATCGGGGTTCGGCCATAGACAGGGCGATCGCAGAATTTATGGTCAGCCAACCCGCCTCACTCACCCAACTGCGAGAGTTTAGCCAACAGCTAGACAACCACATCGGCCAGGCCCAACGCCATTACACCGAAAAACCCTGGCGCGTTGCGATCGAAGCCTACCGAGACACCATCCAAGAATTTCTCAACGCCAAAGAAACCCTAACCCCCCAGGAATGGCATCAGTACGGCGATTCCTTGGAACGACTGGCCCAAGCCAAATATCCCCAATTGTTGTCTAGTGCCGGTTCCTGTTTTTACGCTGCCCAAACTCCAGAAAACCGCCGTCGCGCCGTGGATTGTTGGGAGGCCTGCGGCGACACCGAACATCGGGATTATTATTTAGCCAAAGCCCAACAGGTGGGATTTCCTGAGGGGATTCCCTATCTGCGGCAAGCCGAGGCCCCTAAACAGATTGTCGATCGTTGGGAACAGGCCGGGAAACCGGGGAAAGCCAACTGGCTGAAACAACTCGATGGCATCCGTTGGGCCTTGGAACTCGAACAGCGATGGGATGATTTGGTGCAGTATCTCTTGCAGGCCCGTCATTGGTTGGAGGCGATCGCCAGTCTCGATCGCTGCCAAGGCCCCGACTGTCAAGCCCTCACCTGGGAAGTGGTGCGTCAACTGGCTACCTCCAACCTCAGCCCCGACGACACTCGCCCCCAACGTCGTCGTTATGTAGAGTTTCTCAACCGGGTAATTGGCGAGGAAACCTGGCCCCGCCATCTCACCCCAGCGGAAGTGGGGGCGAGTTTTGAACGAGTGGGAGAGTGGGTTCCCTGTCTCAGCTTTTATGAACAGTTGTTGGAGACGCCGGATCTCAGTCCTCATTGGCGACGTTACGCCCAACGACGCTGGTTAGCCACCAAGTTAAAGCAGCAACAGTTCGCCGAGGGAACCAATCCCCAACGGGCCCACGGGATTCGCGCCGACATTGAACGCAAGGCCGGGCAATGGCAATTGGATGTAACCCGCATTCCCCCGGAACCCCAACCCGCTGAACCCAGCCGGCTACCGGGAACGGTTCAGGTTGAGGGATTACCCGAACGAGTGCTGTTGCAACGTCGCAGCAACGGCGCTGGGTTTGTCCTGGGGGGAGTGTCGGTGGACGCCGTCCAAACCCGCAAATCCTTGCAGGTGACGTTACGTTCTCGGGAGGGGGAGGACAGCGTATTCGTCAAACTGACTCGCAAGGGGGGACTGGTTCGTCGCCATGGCTTGACAATTTACGCGAATGATGGTAATAGCTTGCTGTTTCGTCTGGAGCAGGTCTGCGTCGGCCGACTGGTGTATCGGGGGGGGAATCCCCGAGTGGAGGTTGTGCTGTCTGGTTTAGATAAGCGCCAACGGATTTCGATTCGTCCAGGGTTGTAGTGGAGTGACCATTGAGCGGATAGGAACCTCCCCAATTGGCTCTTGACGAGAGAAGCGGTTTGTGCAGTCCATCGTTAAGAGCATGAACTTATATTAAATAGGAGTTGGATACTAGCCGAGTTAGCTTTTTTATAGTAGAGTGGATTAGAGAGCATTTTGCTAAAAAGTTTATTAAATAATTCGAGGAAAAACCAAGAATGGGGCTACAAAAACCGGATGCTAAAACCCGCTTGCTGTTAATGCTTTGGGCCTCTGGGGAGGACAGTATTCCCAAGGGAAAATTACTCCAAAAAGTCAAGCGGTCTGCGGAAAAATCACGAGACTTTGACCCTATTTTTGAGGACTTAGTAGAGCAAAAAGCCATTACAACGGAAAAAGCCGGTCAGTCATTTCGAGTTCGCTTGGGCGATCGCGGCTTAAACATCCTGCAAGACGGCTTAAATGATGCCAGTTTTAGCTTCCCCGGCAGTATTGTCAGCAGTCGCTTAGCCAATGCACTCTTGCAATGGCATCGTCAAGCCGCTACCACCGCTGTTCCCAAAACAACTGAGAAAGCGATTCTCTCTTACGATGCCTTTAAAACCGCAGCGTTAGAGGTCTATGATCGTCTAAACAAAGAGTATCATTTAGACCATTTAGTGCCAATTTATCAGATTCGTCGGGGTTTGGGCGATCGCGTCAGCCGCTCTCAGTTTGACGACTGGATGCTGGAAATGCAAGCAGAGGACATCTTGCAACTTCAAGGAGGCAGTTTACCCGCTAATCAGTCCAATCCCGAAAGCTTGGCTGATTCCATCACCACAGAACTCAGTGGACTCCGCTGCTACGCCAAGCGGCTTTAAGTTTATCCATCAATTGCCATCACTCTACCCGACTTTTCCCCCTAAGCAGTACGACTCAACCCGTTTAGATCTCTCATGGCAGATTCCGTTTCTCCCCTCAATGATCTCCAGACCGCCATTCAACAAGACAACCCCTTCAACCGGGAGTTAATCGTCAAACGACAAGCCATTTGGAACGGTGAATTTATCGATGTTCCCAGTATTAATGCCGAAGCCTCTGATACAGTATTTCGCGCCCTCGCTGACATTTCTCAAGGCAGACGCAACGTCGCGGGAGTTAGCCTTGTCGCTGAAAAAGGTCTCGGTAAAAGTCATATTGTCGGCAGAATCCGCCATCATCTACAAAGCAGTGGAGGAGCCTGGTTTATCTATATGGGAGATTATAACAATCTCAACCACATTAAGCCAGAATTTCTCAATATCCTCTGCCAAAGTTTACGGCAAACAGGCAGTCAAGAGGTCATGCAGTGGCAAGAACTGGCGGCCGATTTGCTCAACGAAGCCCTCAAGCAAAGCCGCTCTCCGAAGGAATGGATGCAGGAGATTAAAGCCCGGATAAAAACGGAGCCTGATTTGATTGACGAGTTAGCTAGTGAGGTGAGCAACTGTCAACTTGATAACGGAATCGATAATAGTGATCCCTATCTCATCCGTAGTATTCTCTGGACGTTAGATCGTATCAAAGCACTGCAAGCCATACGCTGGATTTCCGGGAAAGGAATTTCGTCGAGAGACAGCGACATGATGGGATTACCCGAACAGGAGGAAGATGATCAAATGGATGAGTTTGAGCGTTCCTGCCAGATTTTAGATTTGATTAGTCAATATAATCCAATTTTGATTTGCTTTGATCAGCTCGAAGGAACAGAAATGTCAGACAGTGGCTTTAGCAAGGCACAAGTCATTGTCACCCTAGCCATGGACCTCTATAACGCTCTCAACAAAGGTGTTATTCTGACGGCCCTGTATCCTGATATTTGGCAACATCAAATTAAGTCCTTACCTCAAGCGGAAGCGGTCGTAGATCGCATTGGGGAAACTCGGGTTGATCTGAATTATTTAAACTCAAAAAATGTTGTTGACTTAGTGCAAGATTGGCTCAAGCAGTTTTATGAGCAGCGGGGATTAACGCCCCCAACATCAATCTATCCCTTCAAACAAGAAGCTCTTGAAGCCATTGGCCGACAACGGGCTACCGCTCGGGATGTCTTACAATATTGTAAGTCTCATTGGGTCCCTGATCCTACTCCTCCTACGACGACGCTCAAGCCTATTTTCGAGAAACAACTGGCTAAATTAGATATCGAAGAGCGGCTAGAGGATAAATCCAGACTTGCCAAAGCCCTGAAATTTGCCTACCAATTTCTGATGAAACTAAAAAAAAATCTGGGAGATTTTGAGATTGAGGCAGTTGAAGGCATTAACACCCCGGCTTCCGAAGCCCGGTATTGCTTGGATTTCCGAATCATCGGACAACAAACTAATGAGTCCGTTAAAATTGGTGTTATGGTCTTGCAAATGTCTGGAGGTCGCGGCGTACAAGCCGGCTTAAAACGGTTGGTTGATTATGATAGTTATGGGATTACTCGGGGCTGTTTAGTGCGTTCCAAGGATATTAGCCGTTCGGCTCAAAAAGCCCAGTCTTTCCGCGACCAACTATTGCAAGAAAAGGGAGGAAAATGGGTCTCCCTAAAAGCTGAA
Source organism: Phormidium sp. PBR-2020 (assembly GCA_020386575.1). Classification (GTDB taxonomy): domain Bacteria; phylum Cyanobacteriota; class Cyanobacteriia; order Cyanobacteriales; family Geitlerinemataceae; genus Sodalinema. The sequence continues at coordinate 3,657,685 of CP075902.1, forward strand.
CCCATCAAGCCTTTACTGGCACTGTTAGAAATCTCTGAATCCTTGGAGGATTACGAGATTGACGAGGCGCAACTGCAAGAGTTTATCGAAGCGGAAGGCCTCCTGATTGATAATCCCTTGCTTCAGGAGATTGTTAGCCGTCCTTCAGGTCAAAAACCTGAAGATGTGGTGGATGAAGATGCAGACAGTGATGAGGCTTAGATGAGCGAGTAGTAGGGGCAAAACATCCCCAATCCTGAAGACCCTTTTAATTAGGCTACGTTGAATCTGTTTTGTCTTACTGTCGATGTCCAATACATCTCCCAATACATCCGTTATCTTTCAAGCGTTGAGTCTCCCCCCTCTGGAGATGGCCAACCTCTTGCAGGGGGTGAGTATTGTGGCGATCGCCCCTCGATTTGTGCGCCCTAAACAACAGCAGTTTGGCCTCTGCATCAGTCAAACCTTCTCCGATGGCCCCGAGAAGTATCTCTATCATCAAGATGTATTAGCCACCGAGAGAGTTGATTTAGACGAGAAGACTCTCATCATACCCGCTTGGGCGGTATGTGAAGACTGCGAAATTCTCAACGCCGACTCAGATTTAGCGGCCCTATCCGAGAGTAGCATTTGGACCACAGAGATGTTTAGCCACATTCTCGCGCAACGTCCGAACTTGTTTTTAGCCTATTTGCGCGTGTACCGACTTCCCGAACCCCTGGTGGTGTCTCAAGGGGCCACCCCTCGGGAACCTCGTCAGTTCTTAGGCTTACCCGAAACCCTAACGTTACGCCAAGAGAATCCCGTTTTGGGCGATCGCCAGTTTGAGGAGTATCATCAGGATTTACGGAAACGCCAACCCCTCGACTCCCTACAACGACAACTGCGCCAACTCGCCATTTCCCAACCGAGTCTTGAGGCGGCGATTCAGCAATTTCAGCAACAGTGGCGCGGCTTAGACAACACCACTGAAACCTCCCTGTTACCCCGCCGCGATCCTGACTTAGACTGGATTGAACGCATCACCGAAGTGGGGAACTCCAGTGACGGCTATGAATTTGAAAAACTGGTGCGTCGCGCCCTCCTGAAACTCGGCTTTCGCAATTCCGAACAGAACCCCAAAGCCAGCCTCAATCCCGATCAGACTGGGGGTGCAGGTGGCTTAGATGTCTATTGCGAGTCTCCCTATCCCCTGGTGGGAGAGTGCAAAGCCAGCCAAGGCGATCGCGTTCCCGACAGCACCCCCGCCCAACTGATTAAACTCGGTCAAAAGTACCTAAATGTCGCCGATGGGGAGTATGCCGGAAGCCTATATGAACGCTGTGTTAAAGTGATTTTTGCAGCCGGAAAACTGACCCCAGATGCTGACCAAGTTGCCCGAGGAAATGAAATGAATGTGTTACGCCCCGAAACCCTAGAAACTTTGATAAAACTCCAAGCCAACTATCCCGGTTCTGTGGATTTACAGGAGTTAAAGGAAAACCTGAATGCTGCGCCCTTTGGGGAAGAGGCGGATCGTCAACTGGAAAACTATATCCAAGAGCTGCAAGCACGAATTAAACAGCGAGCCGATATTATTTCGGCGCTCAAGGTTGCTATTGATACAGCTAACTCAAGCTCAATGACGGTTGGTAATTTTGTGTTTTCACTGAAATTTATTGATGATGACTATAAATATCTCAATCAGTTAGGAGAACAGGGTATTTATGAGCTGTTAATTGAACTGTCGTCCCCCTTAACCGGCTATATTCGACGGGAGAAAAAAGGCGACTGGCGGGAGGATTGCTTTTCGGTCATCCGAGACTTGAGTCTGTGATTTCCCAGAACCCAGCCGCCGAATTGTTCAAACTTACCGGCGAGGCTGGAATTGTTGTCTCCAAAGACTTGACAATTAAAACTAAATATGGTAGATGCTCAGATTGAGTTTATTGGGGACCCGAGCCAACACTCCATCCGCTCTGGCTTGCACTAGACCCTTGATGGAGATTGACTCAGTTACAAATCTTAATAATAGGCGTAAAAGGGCTTGACATCGGGGCAATCCCTGAGCGATTGGAATCAGATCTGACACTGAGAATCAAATTCAGTATAATTACGGAATTACCATAGGAATCTAGCCCAGCCTCGGGCAACGGCTTGACGATGGGATACATCCGGGTGCATCCCCAATTGATCGACGCAGTGCATCATCCTTTGAGCAACAAAATCAACTTAAAGGCTCTTCGGTGGACCTGATCCCGGTTGAAATCCCCTGGTTGATGGTTTTTCCTCACCATTGCGACGGGGTATTGTTGTTTTTTTAAATCCAGCTCATGACTCCTGCATTATTGGTTTTTCTGGCTACGGGTTGGTTGGAGGCGGGACTATTAGGAAATCTAGTTCCTAGAGTCATCGAGGACAATTCTGGGCGATCGCCTCAACCCCATCAGATTCAGAAACAGTTAAATTCAGTCGCGCCCGACACCGTCGCCCGTTTTGACCCACCCGATCGCGGAGCGCCTGAAGGAAGTGTGGACGCTGGGGGAACACGAGGGAAATGTCCTCAAGATGCGCTACAGCCGAATCCTCCCCTAACGGTTTTAGTTCCCAGAGTCACCCCAGATACGAGGGACTGGGCCTTAACCGTGTCACCTCGTCCGACGTTTTGGGTCTATGTCCCGGAAACTGTGGCCTCTGAGGGGCTGTTTGTGGTGCGCGATCGCCAATGGAATGATATCCACCGTCAGGAGGTGGCGTTACCTGAATCGGGCATCCTGGAACTGCCACTACCTGAAACCGTTGAGGAGTTGGCATTAGAGGAAGATTACCGCTGGCAGTTTGCCGTCATCTGTCCCCCCGATGGAACCGGTGCGCCGCGAGAAGTGGTGGCTCAAGGTTGGGTGCGTCGGGTTGAACCCACCCCCAACCTAATCGGTCAATTGCAGCAGCAATCGGAGCGCGATCGCCCGCTGATTTATGGTCAAAATGGCATTTGGTATGAGTCTCTCTCGGGCTTTGCTCGTCAGAGACAGGCGACTCCTGATGACCCGCAGCTGCAACAGCGTTGGCAAGACTTTTTAGAATCCGCCGGGTTGGCTGAATTTTCGGAATTTTCTCTCGTGAACTGATAGTTAAGTTGGGGTGGGTGTTATGGATAGGCGGAGATGGGGATGGGTGTTGGGTCTAGGACTGGGGGTGGCGATCGCGCCAGGGATTCGAGTTCACGCCCAAATTGTCCCCGATGGTAGTTTAGGCTCAGAAGGTTCCGTGACCACGCCCATGGAAACGGGGGTACAAATTGACGGGGGGGCTTTGCGAGGGGACAATCTCTTCCACAGTTTCCAGGAATTTTCCGTTCCTACCAATAGCGAAGCCTTTTTCAACAATCCCGATGTCGCCAACATCTTTAGCCGAGTCACCGGCGGCTCAATCTCGGACATCGACGGCTTATTGCGGGCCAACGGAACCGCCAACTTATTTTTACTCAATCCCAACGGCATTGTTTTCGGTCCCAACGCCCGCCTAGATATCGGCGGTTCCTTTGTCGCCAGTACTGCCAACAGTCTCGTCTTTGAGAATGGCTTGGAGTTTAGTGCGAGTGATGCTGGAGACACAGCCCCCCTATTGAGCGTGAATGTGCCACTTGGGGTGCAGTTTAATGGTAATCCCGGCAGCCTTGAGGCAACTGGGGCAACGCTCAACGTCTCTGAGGGAGGGGCGATCGCCTTGGTGGGAGGCGAGATTAGCCTAGATGATGTTGAAATGAATGCACCGGCTGGACGAATTGACCTAGTGGGAGTGGGGGAAGCCGGACCAGTTAGGTTTGAGGTGGGCGAGGCAGACTCGGGATTTCCGTCTGGGGGGTTCGGGGTTCCTGCTGACCTGAATCGCGCTTCGGTGTCGTTGGATGGAACCACTCTCAATGTCACCGGACTAGTGGGGGGAGAGATTGGGATTCAGGCGTTGGATGTGGAGATGCGCGATAGTCTTTTGCAGGGAGGAATTGCTGAGGGATTGGGGATTGAGGGCGGCCAGTCGGGGAATATTGATTTGGATGCGATCGGTAATATCAGCATTTCCGATAGTCGACTCAATAACGAGGTTGAAGAAGGCTCGATTGGTAACGCTGGTGATATTAACCTCCTCGCCAATACCGTAGAAATGACGAACGGCGCTCGCCTAACTTTAAGTACAATGGGGCGAGGAAACGCTGGCTCCGTAACCATCAATGCCAATGAGAGCATTGTTATCTCAGGGTCGAATTCTGACGAATTTCCAAGTGGCATAAATGTTTCGGTTAGAGAGGGCGGACAAGGGGATGTGGGTCAGGTCAACTTAAGTGGCGAATTCATAGAAATAAGTGACGGTGCATTTATCTTGTCAGGCAGCTTGGGTGAAGGAAATACAGGAAATGTCACCCTGGAAGCCCGTGAGACAGTAAGTCTTCTAACCGAAGGGCGGATTTCGACCGCTGTACTAGAAACGGGACAGGGAAATGTAGGCAACATTAGCGTAATTGGTAGTCAAGTAGAAGTTCGAGATGGCGCTCAGCTAAGTTCGATGACATCGGGGCAAGGGAATGCTGGTCGGATAGATATCTATGGAGCTGATAGGATTGTTTTTTCTGGAGAAGATTCGGAAGGTTTTGCTAGCGCTGCGTTTAGTAGTGTGACAGAAACAGGACAAGGAAATGCCGGTGATATCAACCTAATCAGTAGGGTTATCCAAACAAGTGATGGCGCGTTTTTGTCTTCTAGAACTTCCGGCGAGGGAGATTCTGGCAATGTAACGATAGAAGGTCATGAGAGCGTATTACTTTCTGGTGGTTTTGTGTTGAGCGGGAGTTCAGGAGAAACTCAAACTGGTAATGCGGGCAACGTTAGGATTACAGGTGAAAGGATCGAACTACGAGATGAAGTGTATCTATCTTCAAGCACCTCAGGTGACGGAAATTCGGGAACAATAACCGTTGAGTCCAGTGGTCATATCTTATTTTCTAATAGTTCAGCTTCTAGTGCTTCTTTTGGAGAAGACTCTAGTGGCAATGCCGGTAATATTAGTGTAATTGGCGAAACGGTAGAACTTCGGGATAGAGCCAGTTTATCCTCAAGTACTCAAGGTCAAGGAGATGCCGGTAATATTAGTGTAATTGGTGAGACGATAGAACTGCGAGATGAGGCGAATTTATCCTCAGATACCTTCGGTCAAGGAAATGCTGGCAATATTAATGTGATTGGCGAAACGGTAGAACTTTGGGATGGAGCTAGTTTATCCTCAAGTACTTTAAGTGACGGAGATGGAGGGACAATAACCGTTGAAGCCAGTGGTCATGTTTTGTTTTCCGATAGTTCGGTATCGAGTAGTAGTTTAAGAGAAAATACTAGTGGGAATGCCGGTAATATCAGTGTGATTGGCGAAACGGTAGAACTTCGAGATGGGGCGAGTCTATCTTCAGATACTCGGGATCAAGGAGATGCTGGTAACGTCGTGATTATTGGTGAAACGGTAGAACTGAGAGATGAGGCTCGTTTATCCTCAAGTACCTTGGGGGTAGGAGATGCTGGCAGGGTAATCGTTGAAGCTAGTGGCCATGTTTTGTTCTCCGATAGTTCAGCATTGAGTAGTAGTTTCGGAGAAAACTATAGTGGGAATGCTGGCAACATTAGGATTATTGGTGAAACGGTAGAACTTCGAGATGGTGCGATTCTACTCTCAAGTACCCGAGGTGACGGAAACGCTGGCAGGGTAATCGTTGAAGCCAGTGGTCATGTTTTATTTTCCGATAGTTCGGCATCAAGTGGTAGTTTTGGAGAAGACTCTAGTGGGAATGCCGGCAATATCAGGGTGACTGGCGAGACAGTAGAACTACGAGATGGTGCGAGTCTCTTCTCAAGTACCTTCGGTCAAGGAGAGGGAGGAATAATAACGGTGGAAGCTGGGGATACTATTGTTGTATCAAATGCTTCGATTTCGAGTGGTGTAGCAGAATCGGGAACTGGAAACGCTGGGGGTATTAGCATTCGTGCTAATACGGTAGAGTTATTTAATGAAGCTCGTCTATCTTCAAGCACTTCAGGTGAGGGAGATGCTGGCAGAGTAGTCGTTGAAGCCAGTGGTCATGTTTTGTTTTCAGAGAGTTCGGCATCGAGTAGTAGTTTCGGAGAAGTTGATAGTGGTAATGCTGGAAATGTAAGCATCACGGGCGAGACGTTAGAACTTCGAGATGGGTCACGTCTATCCTCAACTACTTCGGGTGACGGAGATGCGGGCAGAGTAATCGTTGAAGCCAGTGGTCATGTTTTGTTTTCAGATAGTTCTGTATCGAGTAGTAGTCTTGGAGAAGACTATAGTGGAAATGCCGGTAATATTAGAGTCATGGGCGAGACGGTAGAACTGCGAGATGGGGCGAGTTTATTCTCAACTACCTGGGGGCAAGGAGATGCCGGAAGCGTGACTATAGAAGCAAGTGACATGGCACGATTATCGAATTCTAATGTCCTTGTGAATGTAGAGGAAAGCGGACAAGGAAACGGAGGGGATATCCGAATTATTTCAGATAGGCTGTTTATGGAAGATGGCGCTCGATTAAATTCGAGTACCTCCGGTCAAGGAAATGCAGGGACTGTCACAATTGAGGCAAGTGGTGAAGTCATCTTCTCAAATAGTTTTGCCGTAAGTGCTGTAGGAGAAAATGCGCGAGGCAATGCTGGAGGGGTGAGTATCTCAGCTAACACTCTGGAAGTGCAAGATGGAGCGGTATTGAATTCAGCTACCTTCGGTCAAGGAAATGCAGGAACCGTCACGATCAATGCTAATGATAGGGTAGTTTTCTCGGGAGTGAGTTCCGAAGGAGTACCCAGTTCGGGGTTCACCAGCGTGTGGCAAACAGGCCAAGGGGATGCCGGAGACGTTAGTATTTCCGCAAATACCGTGGAAGTACGAGATGGAGCGACGTTGGATTCGAGTACATTTGGCCAAGGAAATGCCGGTACCGTAACTGTTCAGGCAAGGGATACAGTTATCTTCTCAAATGGTTCTGCCTCTAGTGCTGTCGAAGAAAATGCGCAAGGGAATGCAGGAGGTGTTCGCATCTTCTCCAACAGCCTAGAAGTGCGAGGCAGCGCTTGGTTGACTTCCAGTACCTTGGGTCAAGGCAATGCTGGTACTGTGACTATTGAAGCCAATGATAGAGTTATCTTATCAGGTCTTAATAATCCTGAGGAATTTGCCACTGGTGCCTTCAGTGCTGTTGGAGAAAACGCACGAGGAAATGCCGGAGGTGTGAGTATATTGGCTAACAGTCTCGAAATACGAGATGGAGCGCAGTTGAACTCTAGCACCTTGGGTCAAGGCAATGCGGGAAGCGTCACAGTTGAAGCTAACGATAGAGTTGTTTTGTCAGGAGTAGCCCCTGAAGGAAAACCGAGTGCAGGCTTGACCAGCGTTGGGGAGACAGGGCAGGGGAATGCCGGAGGCCTTAGCATTGTTGCCAACAGCTTAGAACTACGAGATGGGGCAGTACTAGATTCAAGTACCTTCGGTCAAGGCAATGCAGGGACAGTCTCGATTGAGGTCAGTGACACATTATTGTTATCTGATGGATTCATCATGAGTGGTGTTGCAGAAACCGGACGCGGCAATGCTGGAAATGTCACTGTTGTGGCTGATCGGTTAGAAGTCCATGATGGTTTATTCATATCCAGCAGCTTGAATCAAGGAGATGCAGGAACGATAACAATTGAAGTTCACGATACTGCAATCTTTTCAGGCTTTTATACAGACCTTTCTGGCCCAGAACCCGAGGTCTGGCCGAGTGGTGTATACAGCACCATTGAAGAAACCGGACAAGGGAATGCCGGAGGCGTGAATCTCATCGCCGGAACCGTGGAACTACGGGATGGAACGCGGTTATCCTCCAGCAATAACACCACATCCAATGCCAATGACTTTACAGCGGGTGATGTCTTTGTCCAAGCCGATCGCCTACACCTGAGCGATCGCGCCGACATCAGTGCCAATACCGGCGGACGCGGTGGCAACGTGCGACTCAACACCGGAACCACCATCCTACGGCGGGGTAGCACCATCCAAACCAACGCCGAGGGAGACTTTCCCGGAGGTAATATCATCATCGATACCGATGCCCTAGTGGCCCTAGAAAACAGCGACATCACCGCCAACGCCCTCAACGCCGCCGGGGGGCGAGTGATTATCAATAGTCAAGGCATTTTTGGCACGGAATTTCGAGACGAACTCACCCCCGAAAGTGACATCACCGCCACCTCAGACCTGGGGGCTGAGTTTAGTGGTTCCGTGGAACTGAACACCCCAGAAGTCGATACAGCAACGGGACTTGTAGACCTCTCCGCCAATCCCATCGACGTGGCGGCTCTCCTGGATACAGACCCCTGTACCTTGGGACGAGAGAGCGAGTTCTATGTCACCGGACGGGGTGGATTACCTCCCAACCCTGATGGGTCCCTGGCGACGGAAACCACTTGGGTGGATTGGCGTTCCCTAGAAGACAACTCCTCAGAAACAGCCATGGCTCGGGATGAGGAAACGGCCCCCTTAGTGGAAGCCCAGGGCTGGCACGTCAATGGGGAGGGGTCGGTGGTTCTCTCGGCTCAGACCCCTGACGGCTCAGCAACGCCTCCCCAGAGGATGCCGGCGCATTGTTCCCCTCTAACTCCAACCCCCTGAGCGTTCCTATGTCCCATCGCACTTCTATTCCTCTACTTCTCTTCAGTCTCTGTCTGGGGATGGCTCCCGCTCAAGGCGCGGTTCCCGCTCTGGATGGGTCTCAACGGGCGGCCCTGGAGAGTCCAACGCCAAGCCCCCACAGTTCCGCTCAAGGACTCCTGCAACAGGGACGAGGGTTCTATCAGGGGCAACGCTATCAGGAGGCGGTGGAGGCGTGGCAACAGGCGGCGGCGGAGTTCGATCGCCACGGGAATCGCCCCCAGCAAGCCCTGGCTCTCAGTTATCTCAGCTTAGGATACCAACAGCTCGGCCAGATGGCCTTAGCCCATCAGGTCAACGATCGCACCCAGGAACTCCTGGCCGCCGAACCCATCACCAGCCCGGCCCGCTTGGCTCAAATTCTCAATATCCGGGGTCATCTCTATTTAGCCTCAGGACAGCCGGAACGGGCCTTTGAGATTTGGCAACAGGCCACGCAAACCTATCAGCAAGCCGATGATACCGAGGGGGCGATCGCCAGTCAAATTAACGAAGCCCAAGCTCTGCAAGCCCTGGGACTCTATGCCCGCTCCCGCGCCCGTCTCGAAACCGTGGCTAGTACCCTAGAGGAACAGCCCGATTCCCTCGTCAAAGCCCTGGGGTTTCAAAGTTTGGGTAATACCTTCCTAGCCATCGGTCAATTGCAAGAGGCCCGAGACCGTTTAGAACGCAGTCTCCAGATTGCCCAAACCCTGGGAGATGACGCCAGCCTCGCCTCAATCTATATCAGTTTAGGCAATACCGCTAGCAGTCTCGCGCAACGGGCGGAGAACTCACTGGATACCGAAGCCTTTGGGCGGGAACAACAGATCAGTTGGCAGGCCTATGAACGAGCCGCCAGCCTGGCCTCTCATCCCATCCTCCAGTTGGAAGCCCAGTTAAACCAACTCACCCTATTCGACGATCGCCCCTCAGAAGACGAGACCCTCCCCCGGCCAAGCCCCCAAGACCTCTCAACCCTCAAAACGGCGATCGCCCATCAACTTACCCAAGTCCCCCCCAGTCGCCGCAGCATCTACGCTCACGTTCGCTTTGCCCGCCATCTCATGTCCGTCGGCGAGAACTCCCGTGACGTGGCCGAAGTTCTCGCCACCGCCGTCCAACAGGCCCGCGACATTGGCGATCGCCGTGCCGAATCCCATGCCCTCGGCAACCTGGGCGCCCTCTATGAAACCACCCGACAATGGGAGATTGCCGAAACCCTAACCCGTGACGCGGTGGTCTTGGCCCAGTCCATTGATGCTGGAGATATCGCCTATCGTTGGCATTGGCAGTTAGGACGATTACTCAACGCCCAAGGACAAACCGAAGCCGCTCAGGATGCCTATGGGGTCGCCCTAAGCACCCTGCAATCGATTCGCGGTGACTTAGTGGCAATGAACCCCGAAGTTCAATATGACTTCCGAGAAACTGTCGAACCCGTCTATCGGGAATATGTGGATATCCTGTTATCCGACCCCAATCCCAGTCAAAAAAACTTACAACAAGCCCGAGGGGCGATCGAAGATTTACAACTGGCTGAATTAGACAACTTTTTCCGGGATGCCTGTTTAGATACCACCTCAGTCTCCGTCGAAGAGATTGACCCCAATGCGGCGGTTCTCTACTCCATCATTCTGCCCGACCGTCTAACCACCATTCTCTCCCTTCCTGGAGAACCCCTAAAGTTTTATGAAACCGCCGTTTCCCAAGGGGAAATTAACGACAAATTACGTGACTTTCGTAAAAACATAGGTCGTGCAACGGCCAGTCTTCCCGAATTACTCGACCAATCCCAACAACTCTATGACTGGGTGATTCGCCCCTTAGACGCGGCGTTAGAGGACAGCAATGTGGAAACCCTCACCTTTGTCCTCGATGGCGGACTACGGAATATCCCCATGGCCGCCCTACATGACGGAGAACAGCACCTAATTGAACGCTACAGCATCGCCCTAACGCCGGGAATGCAGCTCTTGGAAACGGGAGAGCGATCGCGCGATCGCCTCACCGCCCTAGCCGCCGGCTTATCAGAAGCCAGACATGGGTTTTCGCCTCTTATTCATGTCCCTAGAGAACTCGAAAGGATCGCCGACGAAGTCAACCCCAGTCGCCAGTTGCTCAACAACACCTTTACCCGTGCCTCTCTCGCCGAGGAAATTCGCGACTTTCCCTCCCCCATCATCCACATTGCCACCCATGGACAGTTTAGTTCTCAGGCGGAAAATACATTTATTTTGGCCTATGATACCCGGGTCAATGTACGGGAGTTAGAAACCCTACTCCGCCAACGAGGGGAGGATGGCGAGTCCAACATTCTCGAACTGTTAGTCCTGAGTGCCTGCGAAACCGCCACCGGGGACGATCGCGCCACCCTGGGGTTAGCCGGAGTTGCCGTGCGAGCGGGGGCGCGCAGTACCCTAGCCACCCTTTGGCAAGTTGACGATGCGGCGACCTCTTTATTTATGACCGTGTTTTATCAGCACTTGGGCATTCCTGGCACAACTAAAGCGGAAGCATTACGACAGGCTCAGTTAAGGTTGTTGGCTCATGATGATTATTTACTTCCCTATTTTTGGTCAGCTTATATATTAGTTGGCAACTGGATGTAATGGGTTTTATTGTTGTTTAGTTGGGGTCGGTGTTATGGGTAATTGGAGATGGGGATGGGCGTTTGGTTTGGGATTGGGGTTGGCGATCGCGCCCATCGCCCCCAGTCAAGCTCAAATTATCCCCGATGGAAGTTTAGGGAATGAAGGTTCCCTAACCACGCCAACAGGAACCGGAGTCCAAATCGACGGAGGGGCTTTGCGAGGGGACAATCTCTTCCACAGTTTCCAAGAGTTTTCCGTTCCCACCAATAGCGAAGCCTTTTTCAACAATCCCGATGTGGCCAATATCTTTAGCCGAGTCACCGGCGGCTCAATCTCGGACATCGATGGTTTATTGCGGGCCAACGGAACTGCCAACTTATTCTTACTCAATCCCAACGGCATTATCTTCGGTCCCAACGCCCGTTTAGACATCGGCGGTTCCTTTGTCGCCAGTACCGCCAACAGTCTCGTATTTGAGAATGGCTTAGCCTTCAACGCTGGGGAGTCTGGGGAGGCCCCTCTACTGAGTGTGAATGTGCCACTAGGGGTGCAGTTTAATGATAATCCCGGCAGTATTGAGGCAACTGGTGCAACGCTCAACGTCTCTGAGGGAGAATCTGTCACTTTAGTGGGGGGAGAGATTAGCCTAGATGATGTTGAAATCAATGCACCCGCTGGACGAATTGACCTAGTGGGAATGGGGGAAGCGGGGCAAGTCAGGTTTGAGACGAGTGGTGTTAACTCAGGATTTCCGTCTGGGGGGTTTGGGGTTCCCGCTGACTTGAGTCGCGCCTCGGTGTCGTTGAATGAGACCACTTTCGATGTCACTGGACTGGTGGGGGGCGAGATTGGGATTCAGGCGTTGGATGTGGAGATGCGCGATAGCTTTTTGCGAGGAGGAATCGCTGAGGGACTCGGGATTGAGGGCGGCCAGTCGGGAAATATTGAGTTGGATGCGATCGGTAATATCAATATCTCCGATACTCGAATATCCAATTTTGTTAGAGAAGGCTCAGTGGGAAATGCTGGCGATATCAACATCATTACTGGTGAAATAGAGGTGATCCAGGGAGCAGAATTGAACACAAGAACAAGTGGTCCGGGTAATGCAGGATCAGTAACCGTTCAAGCCAGTGGCAGTGTTATTTTTACAGGTGCTAACTCAGAAGGGTTACCAAGTGGAGCGTTCAGTAGTGTCAGAGAAGCTGGACAAGGTAATGCTGGAACTGTGAGAATTGTGGGAAACAGAGTAGAAGTTCGGGATGGTGGGCAACTCTCTTCGTCTAGCTTTGGTCAAGGTAATGCTGGAACCGTGATAGTTGAAGCCCAAGATACTGCCCTCTTCTCAGCCACTAATGATGAGACTGAGGATTTTGCCACTGGGGCCGGGAGTGTATTAGGAGAAACAGGTCAAGGCAGAGCTGGAAACGTTAGGGTTGTTGCTAACTTTGTAGAAATTCGAGACGGAGCACAGTTAAACTCAGCAACCTTAGGAGAAGGAGATGCAGGAACCGTGACCATTGAAGCTTATGATACTGTCCTTTTATCGAATGGTGATGTATTCAGTGCTGTTGCTGAAACCGGACGAGGGAATGGGGGAAGTATTAATATCCTTGCTAATACCGTTGAGATGCAAGACGGATCTGCTGTTGCTTCAAGTGCGGCTGGTCAAGGCAACGCAGGATCTGTAACTATCGAGGCTCATGATCTTGCTATTTTTTCAGGCACTGATGCCGATGGTATTTTCACCAGTGTATCGAGTGATGTGGGTGAGAGTGCACAAGGAAATGGAGGAAATGTAAATATCATTGGTAATCGGATAGTCGTTCGTGGCGGTGCTATGTTAAGCTCGGTTACTTTCGGAGAAGGTAACGGGGGGTCTATCACAATTCATGCTCATGACAAAGTTATGATTTCAGGTTCTCAATCGGATAGTTTATTCGGTGGAGTCATTACAACTGCAACAAATACAAGTCGGGGTAATTCAGGGAATATACACATTACCACTAACAATTTAGAGGTAACTAATGAAGGGATTTTGTCGGCAGGAAATTCAGGGATTGGAAATGCAGGATCGATCGTAATAGAGGCTCATGAATCTGTATTGTTTTTGGATAGTGAAGTCTCAAGCAATATTGAAGAAAATGCAATAGGTAATGCAGGCAATATTGATGTTACTTCTAATTCTATAGAAATCCGTGATGGTGCTCAGTTAAATTCAAACATATCAGGAGAAGGTAATGCGGGCACCATCACACTACAAGCGGCAGACCAAATACTTATTTTAGGATCTAACCCAGATGGATTTCCTAGTGCTGTGTTTAGTCGAGTAGAAGAAGCGGGACAAGGTGACGGAGGAGACATCAATATTATAGGAAATAGCATCCGAATAAGTGATAGGGGGCAGTTGTCATCAAGGACTTCGGGAGAGGGAAATGCAGGTAAAATTAGTATTGAGGCATATGATACGGTTGTGTTTTCTGCCAGTGATGCACGTAGTACTGTAGAAGGCGGTCGAGGAAATGCAGGAGAGATTACAGTTCTTGCTCCAGAAGTTGAAGTACGAGATGGAGCGCAGTTATTGTCAAGGACTATGGGTGAAGGTGATGCTGGTTCAGTCACTATAATCGGCAATGATCGGGTTGTGTTTACAGGAACGAATTCAGATGGTAGATCTAGCGGTGCATCGAGTTCCGTTCAAGAATCTGCAAACGGTCATGGTGGTGATGTTTATGTTGCTGGCAATGTTGTAGAGATTCGTGATGGTGCTTTTTTATCTACAAGCACTTCTGGCATAGGAGATGGAGGCAATATAACTATTGAAGGTGAAGAACGAGTGGTTATATCTAATAGTTCAGCGTTCAGTAGTGTGTTCCCAGGGGGGCGGGGCAATGCAGGAGATTTGAGAATCCTTGGAGATAGAATAGAAGTCAGCAATAGTGCTTCATTACTTTCAGGTACTCACGGTGAAGGAGATGGTGGTATCATCAGTCTTGAAGCAGCTAATGAAATTATTTTATCTGATGTGTTTATCACAACTAGTGTTGGAGAAATGGGTCAGGGGAATGCCGGCAATATCCAGGTATCTAGTCACCAAATTGAAGTTAATGAAGGTGCCAATTTGGTATCTAGTGCATTCGGAAATGGAAATGCAGGGACCGTAACTATTGGGGCCGGTTACAGCATTGTTTTTTCGGAGGCTATTGTCTCTAGCTCTGCGGGGGACACTCATCCAGGAAATGCGGGAGATGTGAGAATATTTGGTAATGTTATAGACTTCATAAACCGCACAACCTTGTTAGCAGCCACGTTTGGGGGTGGTGAGGGAGGAAATATTCTCGTTCAAGCGAGTGACCGCGTCACTTTCTCCGATAGCTCGGCATCAAGCGGTACCTTGGCTAATAGTGGAGGGAATGCTGGAGAAGTTCGGGTTCTCGGTAACATAGTGGAAGTACGTGATGGTGCTTCTTTGTCGTCAGAAACTGTTGGGACTGGAAACGCAGGCAGTGTAATTGTTGAGGCCAATGATCATGTTATCTTCTCTAATGGTTGGGCAGCAAGCAATGCCTTAACGAATAGTGTAGGGAATGCTGGAGATGTCCGAGTTACGGGGGATACAGTAGAGGTGCGTGACCGAGGTTTTTTATCATCGAGTACTTCAGGAGAGGGAGATGCTGGTACAGTAAACATTGAAGCCAATAATCATGTCCTCTTCTCTAATTCTTCAGTATTTACGAGCGTCGGAGAGGAAGGTCAAGGTAATGGAGGCAATATTAGCGTTTCGGCCAACACAGTAGAAGTACGAGACGGAGCACAGTTTAACTCAAGTACTTTCGGTCAGGGAAATGCGGGAACCATAAGAGTTGAGGCTCGTGATGATGTGTCGTTATTTAATGGCTACTTGTTAACC
This sequence comes from Phormidium sp. PBR-2020, assembly GCA_020386575.1. GTDB lineage: Bacteria > Cyanobacteriota > Cyanobacteriia > Cyanobacteriales > Geitlerinemataceae > Sodalinema. The sequence continues at coordinate 3,672,868 of CP075902.1, forward strand.
TCTACCACACCAACTGGACAGGGAGATGCTGGCAATGTAACCGTTATTGCTAACAGCTTAAATGTATTGAATGGATCTCAATTAAATTCAAGTGCTTTTGGTGAGGGCAATGCAGGGACTGTGACGGTAGAGGTCCATGACGAAGTAATCTTCTCAGGTGCGAATCCGAATGGATTAGTCAGTGGTGCATTGAGTACGGTAGAAGAAACTGGACAAGGGAATGCCGGAGGTGTCAATCTCATTGCTGGAACCGTGGAACTGCGAGAGGGAACGCGGTTATCCTCCAGCAATAACACCACATCCAATGCCAATGACTTTACAGCGGGTGATGTCTTTGTCCAAGCCGATCGCCTACACCTGAGCGATCGCGCCGACATCAGTGCCAATACCGGCGGACGCGGTGGCAACATCCAACTCAACACCGGAACCACCATCCTACGGCGGGGTAGCACCATCCAAACCAACGCCGAGGGAGACTTTCCCGGAGGCAATATCATCATCGATACCGATGCCCTGGTAGCCCTAGAAAACAGCGATATCACCGCCAACGCCCTCAACGCCGCCGGGGGGCGAGTGATTATCAATAGTCAAGGCATTTTTGGCACGGAATTTCGAGACGAACTTACCCCCCAAAGTGACATCACCGCCACCTCAGAACTGGGGGCTGAGTTTAGTGGTTCCGTGGAACTGAACACTCCAGAAGTGGATACAGCAACAGGACTGGTAGACCTCTCCGCCAATCCCATCGACGTGGCGGCTCTCCTGGATACAGACCCCTGTACCTTGGGACGGGAGAGTGAGTTCTATGTCACCGGACGGGGCGGATTACCCCCCAATCCCGATGGGTCCCTGGCGACGGAAACCACTTGGGTGGATTGGCGTTCCCTGGAAGATAACCCCTCAGAAACCGCCCTGAGCCGCCATGAGGAAATGGCTCCCTTAGTGGAAGCCCAAGGCTGGCACATTAATGGGGAGGGGTCGGTGGTTCTCTCGGCTGCAACACCGGATGGCTCACCCACTCCTCCCCAAGGGAGACCCGTTCACTGTTCTCCAGAACAGCTCAATCGTTAACGATGATGACCCGCCTACGCTCCTCCCCGTAGCTTATCGAGGACACCGCGATCTTGCAGCGTCGAGGTATCGCCGGAGATTTCCTGGCCCGCCGCGAGATTGCGCAACAGACGACGCATGATTTTCCCAGAGCGGGTTTTCGGTAAATCCTCCGTAAAGCGAATCTCCTTGGGACGGGCGATCGCCCCAATGTCCTCAACCACATGCTGTTTCAACGCCTTCTCCAACTCCTCGGAGGGGTCATACTCCAATTCGAGAGAGACAAACGCCACAATACTCTCCCCTCGTAACTCATCGGGTTTGCCCACAACGGCCGCCTCCGTCACCGCCGGGTGAGAGACTAACGCCGACTCAATCTCCATGGTTCCCAAACGATGGCCCGAGACACTAATCACATCATCAACCCGGCCCATCACCCAGAAATAGCCATCCTCATCCTTGCGAGCGCCATCCCCAGCAAAATAGAAATGTTGCCCATCCTTGGGTTGAATATGCTCCCAATAACTACGGCGGAAGCGGTCAAAATCCCCAAACACCGTGCGCATCATGCTCGGCCAGGGATGCTTAATCACCAAATAGCCCCCCTGATTCATCTCAACTGGATTGCCCTCTAAATCCACCACATCGGCAAGAATGCCAGGGAAGGGACGAGTGGCCGAACCCGGTTTCGTGGGAGTAGCCCCCGGAAGTGGGGTTAACATAAAGCCCCCCGTTTCCGTTTGCCACCAGGTATCTAAAATTGGGCATCGCTCCTGACCAATCACCCGATGATACCAAACCCAAGCTTCCGGGTTAATCGGTTCGCCAACGGTTCCCAAAATCCGCAAGGAGGAAAGATTACGGGATTTTGGATGCTGTTCCCCAGCTTTCATAAAGGCCCGAATCGCGGTGGGGGCAGTGTAGAAAATCGTGACGCCGTATTTTTCCACCACATCCCAGAAACAGCCGGGATTAGAGGGACGAGGCACTCCCTCATACATGACCGTGGTTGCCCCATTGGACAAGGGACCATAGACAATATAGCTGTGGCCCGTAATCCAACCCACGTCAGCGGTACACCAATAGACATCCGTCTCTTGCAGGTCGAAAGTCCATTGACAGGTGACATGGGTGTAGAGGTTATAGCCGCCGGTGGTGTGAACCACGCCTTTGGGTTTGCCGGTGCTGCCACTGGTGTGGAGGATAAATAGCATATCCTCACTATCCATCGCTTCAGCAGGACAGTCGGCGGAGGCCGTTTGTTGCAAATCATGCCACCAATGGTCACGGCCCGTTTCCATATTAATCTCGTCCCCAGTCCGCCGGACCACCAGCACATTATCGACGCTGGGGATGGCATTGTTGTCGAGGGCTTTGTCAACTTGGGGTTTCAGGGGAACCACTGTATCCTTGCGATAGCCCCCATCGGCGGTAATCACCAATTTGGCGGAGGCATCGTTGAGCCGTTCCCGTAGGGCCTCGGAACTAAAGCCGCCAAAGACGACGGTATGCACGGCCCCAATACGGGCACAGGCTAACATGGCGATCGCCGCCTCGGGAATCATGGGCATATAAATCCCCACTACATCCCCTTTCTGCACCCCAAACGACTTGATGACGTTGGCCATCTGACAGACTTCCCGATGCAGTTGCGCGTAGGTGAGCGTGCGCGAGTCTCCGGGTTCCCCTTCCCAAATCAGGGCCGCCTTATTTTTACGCCAGGTGGTGAGGTGGCGATCGAGACAGTTATGGGAGATATTCAGTTTTCCACCGACAAACCATTTCGCTGTCGGGGGGTTCCAATCGAGAATCTTGTCCCATTTTTGGAACCACTCCAGTTCCTTCTCGGCTAAATCGCCCCAGAAGCCTTCAGGATCAGCGGCAGCGGCATCGTACAGCGCCTGGTAGTCCTCCATGCTTTTGATGCGGGCCTGAGCCGAAAACTCAGGGGAAGGAGGAAAACTGCGCTTCTCATGCAGGATCGATTCAATGGTAGGTTGAAACATGGTTTTAAAAAGCCAAAATTAACAGTTGATTTGTAGTCAGCTACACAGACAGAGATACCTCTATTCTCTCCTGAAACTGACCGTCTAGGACGCTCTTGTTAAATCAGTTAATACTCCGACGAGGTCTGCCCTGAAATTTGCCGTAAGACACAAGTATTACGCCCCCTCTCCTTGGCTTCGTAGAGGGCACAATCCGCCGCCTCGACTAGCTCGTGGGAACTGTTTGACGGTTGGGGGATGAGATTGGCGACCCCACAACTGAGGGTGACATAAGGGGCAACCACCGAGGTTTTGTGCCCTAACTGCAAATGACGAACCATGTCATTCATACGCTGAGCCACGGTCATGGCATCTTTGACACTCGTATCCGGAAGAATGATGGCAAATTCCTCACCGCCATAGCGGGCCACCACATCGCCATTGCGGACAGAACGGGTTAACGCCCGAGCAATTTGTTGTAAACAATCGTCGCCCTGACGATGACCGTAGGTGTCATTGTAGGGCTTAAAGTAGTCCACATCACAGAGAATGAGGGAAATTGGCTGTTGCCGGCGCAGGCTTAACGACCAGAGGCGCTCTAGGTAGAGGTCGAAGTAACGACGGTTCCCCAGTTGAGTCAAGCCATCACAGGTGGCAAGTTTCTGGAGGCGATGGACGTTATGCAGACTAACCAAAAAGCTGGCCATTAATGCGGCGGAGATGGGAGAGATAACGGGAACCCAACAGCCATTGATAAATGCCACATAGCCAATTAAGGGAGGAATCAGACAGAGACCCCCCAGATAGAGACTTAGGAGACCCCAAGCGGGGGATTTATGGTTGCGAAACTGACTGGTTTGCCACCAGTACCAACTGATGAGGGTTCCAGCACTTGCCCAGCCAAAGACCCAAATCCATTCTAAGGCGGGGCTGGGGAAGCGGATCATGGTGCGACCATCCAACGCCGCGCTGACGAGTTGACTGGTGAGATTGGCGTGAATCAGTAAACTCGACATCTGAGTATAGCGATCGCGCACCCGGTTACTATAAGGGGTGTTGTAATGCTCCTGATAGGTTGGGGTGACCAGGCCAATGATGGCAATGCGATCGCGAAACAGGTCATCCGGCACCTCACCGGCCAACACCTCACTCATGGAAATGGTCTCAAAGTTTCCCCGAGTGCCCCGGTAGTTGAGAATCACCTGATAGCCGCCATCATCGATATGCGCATAACCCCCATCATTTTGCCGCAGGGATTCAATGAGACTTTTACCGAACTGAACCCGACTACTTCCAGAACCCTGGGGTTCAATGGGAACTTGTTCGGCTTGCAGATACATCAACGCCAGGGCCGCCGCAAAACTATTGCGAATTCTGCCATCATTCCCCCGCACCGAAACCAGGCCCCGACGAATCACCCCATCAGGGTCCATCACCATATCGGCTAACCCCACCTGATTGAGTTGTTGCAAAATCGGCGGTGGGGGAACAGATTTGCCGATGTATCGTTCCATACCAATCAGATTGGGAGTCGTCGCCAGAACCTCGGACAGGTCATCACTCCCCGGTGGAATGGGAACATACCGATATAAATGCAATCCTAGAACACGAGGCTGTTGCGATCGCACCTGTTCGAGTAACATCGCCAGCCGTTGGTCCGATAAGGGCCATTCTCCGGCCGCTTCAATATCATCGTCATCAATCGTAATCAACACCAGTCGCGGGTCTGGGGCCTCCAACGGTCGATGCTGAATATAGCGATCTAACATCGCCGCCTCCAACATCTGAAACAAGCCTCCAGTTGTGGCGGCCAGAATAATGCCACTCGTGCCAACCATTGCCCCTAATCTGGCTCTCCATTGCCGTAACCGATGTTGAACTGGGGAACTGCTGCACATAGATTCAGGATGCCCCGTTCGAGTGCGAAATCGGGGAGGCGCGATCAGCATAATGGTCGTCCGCAGATGAGGTCTGATGGGTAGAGATGACGAGCAGGGGGTGGATAGCCCCCTGAGTCTCTGGATGTCCGTTTCTCCAGTGTAGTGGTTTTTTTTCCGCGAAACCTCTGCCTTTTCACGGGAAACATTCTAAGGACTCTAGTGCTAAGTCCTTGGGGGTCTTTAATCGTGACTTACGACCCCCCATTCCCTTCCACCCGGAAACATTTCGGAGGTTTGTCGCCGCTACGCTTAATCCTCTTTCAGCGAGTTCCGTCTCCCCGTCAGCCACTCCAGACGATTAGCCAACGGTTTCTTGAGGTTGACCCTCGTTATCCTCTCGTGGTTCGAACACGTCCGCAGCTCTATTGCCCTGATAGCCGGTCGAGATTACCTCATCCCGACAACCTGGCGAGTTAAGCCGCTCCGCAACACTCACGGAGCCGTCCATTGTAGTAAATGTCAAAATACTTATGCCAATGATAGGGAGAGAACCCCAAAAAATCTTAACCATAGTTGATGCACCCTGATGACTGTTGGCAAGTAATGCCATCCAATACATTTATTGTCTGAGACCAAGGAGCATCTTGTCATCCGTTAAATTGCGTAAATCGAGGCAATCCTACTAAAAACAGGTTTTCAGTGGGGGGCTTCACCCCTCACCCACTAGACTTAACTCTTAAGGAAAAACTGAAGAGACGGAAAAACTAGATCGAGTCGTTTGGGTCAGTTTCAGTGATCCAGGGGGCTTTCTCAAACTGGGCACAGCGTTCCAAGTAAATCTCACAAGGTCGATCATGTTTGATTTTATTCAAACAATGCTGAAACCCCTTTTTTGCCCCAGCATAATCTTGCACATGGTATAGAAAAACCGCTTGTTCAAAATGAGTTCTCTCCGCCAATTTAGCACATTTAATTTCAGGCGGATCAGCATCAAACACCTCAAAGACCGAAACCTTTTCAGACTTACCCTTGACCGACACTCGATCAATGAGGCGAATCATATAATTGTTCGTATCCTCAAGATGCAAAAACGTATCATGAGAAATCAAAATCGGTGTTCCATAAATTTTAGTTAGACCTTCAATTCGAGATGCCAAATTAACCGCATCACTAATGACCGTTGTATCTAAATGATGTTGTCCCCCTACAATCCCCAACATTAACGACCCCGTATTAATGCCAATGCCAATCCGTATTGGCAGACGGCCTGGGCGTTGGCGAGTTGTATTATACTCCGTCAGGCGGTCTAACATGGCGATCGCCGCCCGCACCGCATCATCAGCCCCCCCACCAAATAGGGCCATAATCGCATCACCAATATACTTATCAATAAAGCCATTATTCTCAGAAATTGTCGGCTCCATGCGGGACAAATAGGCATTAATAAACTTAAAGTTATCCTCTAAACTCATTCCCTCAGACAAGCTTGTAAAATCTCGAATATCTGAAAACAAAATCGACATTTTCTTCTCAACTGCCTGACCGAGTTCCACATCAACCAAGCTTTCATAGCCCAAAAACGAGAGAAACTCATGGGGAACAAAGCGAGCCGCCGCATCGGTTAATTGCACCTCCATATTCAGCGCCCGATCCAAATTCTGATTCACCTGAAACAGCTCCTGTGTCGCCCGTGCCTGCTCCGCCTCAGCCTGGCGACGGGAGGTAATATCCTGAAAGGCCACCACGGCAAAGGTGACATCTCCCTGACGATTAAAAATTGGCGCCCCCCACATTTCTAAAGGAAGACGCTTTCCCAGCAAGTCCACATCCAGAGTATTGCCCTGGGAATGTTGCCCCTGTAAGGCTCGCCAAGCGGGGGTTTGCTCCAGAGGAAAGGGTTGGTCAGTCCCGGCAATATAGGCCACAGGGGCCTGACGCATCTCATCCATACTCCCAGGAACCCCAATCTGCCCCAAAATTTGATCGGCCATCGCATTGGCATAATGGACCGTGCCATCCTGGTTCAGCACAGAAATACCAAGCGGTAAAGCTTCGAGAAACTGCAACAGACGGCGATCGCTCTCATACTGTCGTTCGCGAATCAGGCCCGTTGCCGTACTTAACCCCGTCCCAAACAGAGCCACAATGGGGGCAATCACCGGCAGCCACCAGCCGAGGAGAAACAACAGATAACTCAGCAAGACCGGTAAACTTCCCGTCAACACTAAAGTTCCCCCCAACCAGAGCCAACGGAGTGTGCGAGACTTGCCGCTCAATTGGCATTCCCCCAACAAGCGATGGGAGACAATCACACCCGTGATGGCCCAAATTAACGTCCAAAGCACTTCCTGCCAACCGGAAATCCACCGCAATAAGGGTCGCCCCTCTAACGCCGCTCTGATAATTTCACTAATAAAATTCCCTTGCACTACCAAACTCGAACTGGCAGACTTCGAGTCTCTGGCACTGTAGGGAGTATACACACTTTGCTGCAAGCTCTGAGCCACGGTGCCAATGAGGACGATTTTACCGTCGAGAGCCTCAGGCGAGAAGCGATTCGCCAGCACATCCTGGATCGAGATCGAAACAAATTGTTCCCGGTCGCCGCGATAGTTGGCCAGAATTTGGTAGCCCCCAGCATTCATCCGACCATAGCCACTTTCGCCACCTCGTAAGGGGATAAAGCGAGCCTGACCCAACTCCATGATGCTCCGTTGGGGGTCGACAACAGTCAGCGCTAGGTCATGCTCCTGGCGTAGATAGAATAAGCTCACCTGAGCTGCAAAACTCAGTTGCACCTGATCCTCTGCATCGGGATGAGAGAGGAGACTGCGGCGTATCTTACCATCTTGGTCTCGCACAAAATCCGCAAAGCCAATCAAGCCTCGTTCGGCGAGGACAGGGGGTGGAGCCACAGGAGCGCCGATGAGCTTATGAACGCCAATTAGGTTCGGGAGCGTCCCCATGAGTTGGTCTAACTCCTCAGACCCTGGAGAGACGGGCAAATCTCGATAGATATTCAGACCGATGACAGCGGGGTTGCTTGCGGCGAGATTAGCAATGGTTTGGGCCAGAATGCGATCGCTGACGGGCCATCCTCCCAACTCTCTCAGGTCATTCTCATCAATGGTGACTAAGACAATGTGAGTCTCGGGGGCTTCTGGAGGACGTAGGCGAAAATAGTTATCTAATGTTGCCCATTCGAGCAGTTGAAATAGCCCCTGATATTCCAAGACAATCACAGCAACCATCACCATTAGAAGTGACAAAATCGTATGTCGCCAGTGATTACCTTGTGCCCATCGAGGTCTTTGCATGAACAGATTCGTCGGTGCAGTATAGTCCAATTCGGATAATGCGAGAGGATGCACCCTGCAATTGAGGGGACGTTGGGGACAAACGGGGTCTCGCTTCCACTATATCGGTCTGTTGGCTCTCTCGCTGTGGTGGAACCCAAACTGGCGCTAACTTAGCCGAGACTTAGGTTTAGAACTCCAGGAAGGCTTCCCTGGCGAGTTGGCCGAGGCCAACGGTGGTCAAGAGATTCGTCCAGCTTTCGAGTAATTGTGGATTCTCCGGCGTCTGACGATACTCTTGGGCCAACACATTGAGGGTGTCGTACCACAAGCCAGCATTGCCGTACCACGCCGCTTGTTCCAAGGGAGACCAGTGAGCAAAATCAGGGGGAACGTCATGATTTGGACTCACCCGACGCAGAACACCGCTCACCCAAGGAAGATCCGTTTGAACGGGGTTACATAAAATCCCTAAGTTCCAGTGATAGGTTTGCTCAACTTCTAAGGGAACAACGGTTGCGGGTAATTCAACCTGTAGAATCCCGGCACTCTCTTCGATGGGGATAATCTCACTATAAAGTTCCTCATCTTGTGCGTTTTTCAGACTGAAATAGACGCTCGTTGCGTCCGTGGGAGGAATATAAACAAATATGGCCGGAGCTTCAGCAGTGGTCAGTCCGACGTATCCCGACGGAATTAATGCGGACAAGGGATGCTCACTGCTAGGATCTTGACGGCACTTTTGCGAGGCGGGACGAGTGGCGCCGCCGGCGGAGTCGGGTAACCGTTCGTTAGTTGGGGGCTGAAAAGCCACTGGACCAACGCTTTGAGCGTGGGCCGAGAGGTTGGGAGCCGTGAGAAACAAACCGGTCAGTGCCAGAACAGTCCCAATCGGGAGATAACGACTTACCATAGGATAACCTTCTTAGATAGGCTTGAACAGGCGATCGCAGAGATAGCGATCACCGGTTCCAGGGTAGCTCCATTGTATCCTCCTGAGTTGGTGACTGTCCAAGGGTTGAGGCTGCCAGTTCTGATCCACAAAAGCCAGGGTTCTAATGTCCCGTTCACACCCTATCTACTCATCTTCAACAATGGCGGTGCGATCGAGCAAGAGTAAGTTCCTCAGATGGTCAGTATCGAGATCCGCCAGCCAAGATTCCCCGGAACTGACCACTTGTTCAGCGAGGGCTTGTTTACTCTCAATTAGGTCATGAATTTTTTCTTCTAGGGTTCCCTGGCTGACAAATTTGTGAACCTGAACATTGCGGGTTTGACCAATGCGAAACACGCGGTCTGTGGCTTGGTTCTCGACGGCGGGATTCCACCAGCGATCGACATGAAATACATGGTTAGCGCGGGTGAGATTCAACCCAGTCCCCCCGGCTTTGAGGGAGAGAATGAAGATACGCGGTCCTTGGGGATCATCTTGGAACCGTTCCACCATCTCTTCCCGTTGGGCTTTGCGGGTTGCCCCATAGAGGAAGAATACTTCACCCCCTAGTCGTTGTTCTAAATGGGTTTTCAAGACTTTACCCCATTCAGCAAATTGGGTGAAAATTAAGGCGCGATCGCCCTCGGCAATCAGCTCATCAAGGAGTTCTTCTAGCCGTTGCACTTTCCCCGAATCCTGACTCATGCGTTTAAGGATTTCGGCTTTGCTTTTTTTGTTTTTCAACCCCAACAATTGAGGATGATTGCACACTTGCTTCAGTTGCGTTAATAAGCCCAAAATCAAACCCCGTCGTTGGATTCCCTGCGCCGATTCAATCTCGACTAGCGAGGCTTGTACCAACTCTTGATAGCGTTTTGCCTGCCGAGGGCTGAGAGGACAAAATTCGGTCATCTCTTGTTTCTCAGGCAAATCTTGAATAATATCCTTATCAGTTTTTAGACGGCGCAGAATAAAGGGCTGAACCAACGATCGCAGAGTTTTTAGAGAATCCGTATCCCCATACCGCTCAATTGGAATCGCGAAGCGTCGTTTAAAAAAGCTAGGACTCCCCAAATAACCCGGATTCAAAAAATCTAAAATAGACCAAAGTTCCGAGAGGCGATTCTCAACAGGAGTTCCCGTTAAAGCAATCCGAAAATCACTCGCCAGTTGGCGCACGGCTTGGGATTGCTTCGCTTGATGATTCTTGACATTTTGAGCTTCATCCAAGACTACAATACGCCAATCAATGCCCTGTAAAGCCTTGATATCTCGATAGACCAGAGCATAACTGGTAATTAGTAAATCCTGGTTTTTGGCCACCTGACGTAAGTCTTTACCCTTAGCCCGTTTGGCCCCATGATGTACCAACACCGAAAGAGAAGGACCAAACTTCTTGACTTCCCGTTCCCAGTTGCCCAACACCGAAGTTGGACAGACCAATAACACCGGGCCATTCAGCGCCGATTGTTCCTGTAAATGCTGTAAAAAGGCAATGGTTTGGATGGTTTTACCCAGCCCCATATCATCCGCTAAACAGGCTCCCAAGCCCCAACGCTCCAGGAAGGCCAACCAACCCACCCCTCGGGCTTGGTAGGGACGTAACTCTCCAGCAAAACTCGGGGGAGCCGCTAGGGGTTCAAGGTGGCGTTTCCCCGTCAGGGTGTCCATCAACTCCTGCATCACACCACTGGTCTCAAACTGCACCACCGGCAGTTTCCCCAGGGTTTGAGTGTCCCCCATGCTAATGCGTAGGGCATCTTCTAAGGACAGGGCCAAGTCTCCCTGGCGATTACTGAAAAACTCCTGAGCGGCGCGCACATCAGCAACCCGTAACTCCACCCATTCCCCATCCACTTCCACCAGAGGACTTCCTTGGGTCGTCAGATGCTCAAACTCAGCTTTGGAGATGGTTTTTCCACCCAGGCTTAGCTCCCATTGGAAGTTCAGGAGTCCCTGAAGTCCCAAACTTTGCCCCGGTTTGGGTGCTTCTGCTCGCACCTGTAGCCCCATGCGTCCTGAGGGGCCATCGAGACTCTCTAAACTCGGGGGGAGGATGACCCCTAGACCGGTTTCTTGCAGTCGCCAGCGTACGCTTTTGAGAAACTCATAGGCCTCAATGGCATTCAGGGAACAGCGTTGCGGGCGAGAGGTTTCTAGGCTCCCTTCCAGGGTGGGATAGAGGCGCGAGGCCAAGCCGAGACCACTGAGGAGGGTTTCTTGAGGGCGGTTGATGGTATGGCCGCCCAGACTCAGGCGATCGACCGGGTGAGTCCAGATGGTGGCGGCGGGAACGGTGAAGCTGGGGTCATACACCGCTTGCAACAGAAATTCTAAAGACCAGGAGTCTCCCTCTTGCTGGGGAGGGTCAAGGCGTAAGGCGGTACGAAATTGGTTTTGTCCCAACAGAGCCGATTCCACGGGGGCCAGCCAAGCGTTGAGGGTGCTGGCTAGGGGTTCGGCTTGTTTGAGGCTGAGATTGAGATGAGGCTGAGAGCTGGTTAGTCCGGTAAACCATTCCTTGAGCAGAGGAGGAACCGGGGTATCCCCTGGATTGGGGTGCATTTGCCGCACTTGGCAATCGACGATCGCACTCAAGAAGCCACGAATCAGGGCCTGGGGGCTGGGCAAGTTGTCCCGAGCTGTGGCAGAGTTGGACTCGGGCGCGATCGCCCGGCAAGCATCGGGCAAACGTTGACTAAAGCGGTAGAGGCGATCGCTATCTCGGGGACTATCGAGCAGCAGTTGCCAGCGGGCTTCGAGACGACCATCAGCCCGCAGAACGAAGCCCGGAACAAATTTCCCTCGGGCTAATAAATCTAGGCTCCAACGACTCAGATGCTGCCAGAGTCGGAGGTCGGGACCCAGCCAACGTTCCTGAGACCCTGAGCCTGCTTCGGCAACGGTTAAAGGCAGTTGACGCAATAGCTCCAGGGCCTGGGGGGGGCTTAACTGAAGGCCGGGGACCTGCCAGGGATGTAAACTCAGGGTCGCCTCATCAAGACCGGGGCCTGCGGAGTAGAGGGGACGCAGGCCGCTGTCATCCTTTTGGCTCGGCAGTTGTAACTGTTGCACCTGAGGCGGGCAATCCGAGGGCAGGTTAAGCTGTTGTTGATGGAGATACTGATGCAGGTCGTCGGGGTTGAGGGCAAAGGGATGCTCGGCAATGTCCTCACCGCTGGCGATCGCATCCGGCAGCAGACGCCGCCAGGTTTCTCCCCAAAGGAAAAAGGAATTGTCGTCGAGGAGCCAACTGCCGTGTAAAACTGCCATTCGGTCTCAGTTGCGGTTAGATACAAGTCAAGTTTTCTACCGTCTATGCTACTGTGCCATGGCCCGATTTTCTAGCCGCTTCAGGGTTTCATCAGGATTGAGCCGGGCTTCGCTGACGGCTGTGATGAGCCTGGGGATCTGACATTCAGGAAATTGCTGTGTAAGATTGGAGCGACATCACAGGGGAGCAGGGGGCGATCGCCCCAATCGCAAGTTAGATCTCATTGGTTGTTCAGAGGCAGTTTTGCATGAAAGCCCTTACCGTGTTAGGGACAACATCTGAAGCCGGGAAGTCGATTGTAACGACGGCACTATGTCGCTTACTCTCCCGCCAAGGCATTCGCATTTCTCCCTTCAAGGGAGCCAGCGTCGGCTTGCAATCCTATTTGACAGAGATTGGGGGCGAGATGAGTTACGCTCAGGCCCTCCAAGCTTGGGCGGCGGGAATTTCTCCAGCCGTGGAAATGAATCCCCTCTTGCTTCAGCCTAAAGGAGATTCCGCCTATCAGGTGATTGTCAAAGGGGTGACGACGGAAACCCTCAGTATTAATGAGTTTTACCGTTGGGCTGAGACCGAAGGCTGGGCGATCGTGCGTCAATGTTTAGATCAGTTAGGGGGAGAGTTCGACCTTTTGGTCTGTGAGGGAGCCGGGAGTATGGCGGAGGTGCATCTGCGGGACTCGGATTTGGCTAATATGCGGGTGGCCCGTTATCTCAATTCCCCAACCCTGTTACTCGTCGATAGTGAGCGGGGTGGGGCCCTCGCTCATGTGGTAGGAACCTTAGAGCTGTTGGAACCGCTTGAACGGGCCCTGGTACGAGGGATTGTTATCAATAAATGGCGTGGTCCCCAAGCAGTCCGTCAAGCAGCGGTCTCCTGGTTGGAGGAACGGACAGGAATCCCGGTTTTGGGGGTGATTCCCTGGGATGCGATCGCCTGTTCTCATCAGGGCACTCTCAATCTCCTCAAACGTCATGGCAAACCCGGGCCCCCGGAGGTAACGGTGGCGGTGATTCGCCTCCCTCATCTAACGGGATTTGCCGATTTTGACCCGTTGGATGCGGAACCAACGGTGCGGGTGAAGTATGTGTCTCTTAAACAGTCGTTGGGCTACCCGGATGCGGTGATTGTGCCGGGAAGTCGCACCACCCTCGCGGATTTAGAGGTGTTACGCGAGTCGGGCATGGCTCAGGAGATTTTGGATTACCAGGCCGCTGGGGGCACGGTGTTGGGGATTGCTGGAGGCTTTCAGATGTTGGGAGAATTTGTGGCCGACCCTGAGGGAGTCGAAGGGATGGAAGGACGCATTTCTGGCTTGTCATTATTACCCATGACCACGGTCATTACCCAACAAAAGGTGGCTCGTCAGCGGTCTGTGACCTCCACTTATCCCCATGGGGGACTCCATGTCACTGGCTATGAGTTGCATCGGGGTCGCTCCAAGTTGGCGGAGACGGATGCCTTTCAGCCTCTGTTTGAAGATGCCAAGCTGGGGGTTGTCGATAGCTATCAATCGGTCTGGGGAACCTATCTCCATGGCATTTTTGACAGCGGTCCCTGGCGGCGCACCTGGTTGAACCGTTTACGGCAACAGCGGGGTCTTAAGGCGTTACCCACGGGCATTCCCAACTATCGAGAACAACGGGAAACACTCTTGGAAAATCTTACCGACTTCATCGAGCAAAATCTCGACATTACGCCTCTAATTCAATAGAGACCTCAGCTTAAGCCAATCAGGGCACTGAGAATTAAGAGGCTACTGATGAGGGCAAACCAGACAAACTGATTGTCCGAGCGGTTAATTTGAGACGGATCAATCGGTTCGGGGTCCCGGATGGGTCGGGGTTTGGGGGGGCGACGGCCACCGCTGGGATTGGCTCCTTTGCGATCGCTGGCCTGGGATACCTCCGCCTCATTGAGGTCGGGAATACTCACGTTCCACTCCGGACGAGAGGCTAAGCGAGGAGCTTCTAAGATCGCCAGCAGACGACGACTCTGTTGGCGGGTGGCCCAGTTGGGATGACGGCTCAGTTGACGACAGAGGGTAATGGCGCTGGGATAGTCACCCACAGATTGATAGGCACTCACGAGCCAAATCTGAATGTCACCCCCGAGGGGGCTAGCTCGTTCGCTGAGGGCGCTGGCTTGTTCGAGGAGGGTGACCGCTTGCCGGTAACGGCCCTGTTCAAACTCCTCTTTGGCCGTTTCGTAGTTGATGCGGGCTAAATCAAGGGCGTCGGGGCTACTCACAACGAATTAACGGAGGTAAACGGGATACAACTGGGGAGTCGAGTTGCGCCACGGTGGTTTAGGGCCTTGTGGAACTGAACTCGGACAATGACAGTCGTGATGTTACTGCTATGGTATCGCGATCGCCCTCCCGAGAAAATGCCTCTGGGGCGATCGCCGTGGGGGGGAGTTGCAGCGGCAGAAATTTTTGTCGGTTTTCCGTCCAACCCCGCAAACGAACTGCTATGGTGCTAAGGGGACAATCCCGAATTGCCCAGACTTCTGTTGCAAAGGACTCTCATACCCGTCCGACGCTTGGCGAATTTCAGACAAAGCATATGACCAGATTGCGTGATTGGATGGTGCTTAGCTTAACAGCCGCCATCGCCCTCAATTGTGTTGAGGTTCAAGCCACCCCGAAAGCGTTAGGTAAAGACTTAACCAAGGAGGCCGTCTCTGACGGCGATCGCTCTGTGCCACCCGAGCTAACGGTGGAGTCATTGCAGCCAGACGCGCCTTCTACTCCCGTCGAAGGCAATTCGCCGCCCCGTCAGGCGCAAATCGTTCCTGGGGCTGGCTTTCCCGAGATTCCTGATTTTCCTCAGCCCTTTGAAGTTGGCCCCATTGACCCCAACGAACCGGCGCCCTCCTATTTAGACCCTCATCCCAATTTCCTACGCTTTCCCACACGGCCTGAGGACGTTGAGATTGAAGGCACACAACCGATTACCCTCAATCAAGCTTTAGAACTAGCGGTTCGCAATAATCTAACCCTTCAGCAAAGTCAGCTAAGTTTGGAACAAAGCTTAGCCAGTCTCCGGGAAACTCAGGCGGATTTGTTCCCCAATGTCAATCTCTCGTCCAATTTAACTTGGAGTGATTCCGCCAACGCTCGTCTGAATATCCGCCGCCAGGAAGAAACCCTGGGCCAGCGATCGCCCACTCAAGGTGACCCCACCTCAACCACCTGGAATACAGAACTGAGTGTCAACTATACGGTGTTCGATTTTGGCGGCCGCGCTGGCCGAATTGCGGCAGCCGAGGCCCAGGTGCGCAACACGGAATTGGAGATTGAGCGACAGCTTGAACAGGTGCGCTTGCAGGTTCAGAATGCCTACTACAATATCCAAGAAGCGGATATGAATGTGCAGATTGGCCGGTCAGCCGTGGAAAACGCCGAACAGAGCTTACAGGATGCCCAGTCTCTGGAGCAAGCTGGGGTGGGAACTCGCTTTGATGTCTTGCGCGCCGAAGTTCAGCTCGCCAATGACCAGCAGGTTCTTAATGAAGCCTTGGCCGACCAACGGGTGTCACGACGGCAGTTAGCGCGGATCTTAAATGTCCCCCAGTCGGTGGATCTGGCAGCCGCTGATCCGGTGGATTTGGCAGGCGTTTGGGAGTTGCCCCTTGATGACACCATTGTCTTAGCCTTCCGCAATCGGGCTGAGTTGCAACAGGAACTGATTGATCGCGATATTGCTCAGGAACAACAACGGGTGGTGCGATCGCAGGGACTGCCTCAATTCTCCCTCTTTGGTTCGGCAAACTTGGTGACGACCTCTGGCGATGGAGTGAGCGGCTTAACAGAAGGCTACTCCGCCGGGGCCCAGATGCAGTGGAATCTTTTTGATGGGGGCGCCAGGGCCGCCGCCATTCGCCAACTTGAAGTTCAGGAAGAGTCAGCATCAGTCCGCTTTGCGGATGTCCGTAACCAAGTGCGCTCTGAGGTAGAAGAATCCTACTATCAACTCGACTCCCGCCTCCAAAACGTCAGCCGAGCCACCGCCGCCTTAGAGTTGGCTGAGGAAAGTCTTGATTTAGCCCGGTTACGATTTCAAGCTGGGGTGGGAACCCAAACCGATGTGATTGCAGCTCAGAATGATTTAACCCAAGCTCGGGGTAACCTGGTCACAGCTATTTTGGGCTACAACCGCTCCTTGGCTCAGTTACGGCGTGCCGTCAGTAATTATCCCTTTATTGATGAGATTCAAGGACGGCTCTGAGGGGGGATAGTTTGAGGGGGGTCATAGATGCCTCACCCCTCAGCTTAGGGGACGAGGTGATTAACAATATTTTACAAAAATCGTAAAGATTGTTAACATAAAACTACCCCTTAGTTGTTGTATGCCAAACCCACAGATGGAGAGTACCCATGGCTAATATTAAGTTTGTTAACGAGGACTTGGAAATTGTCGCAGCCGATGGTGCAAATCTACGGATTAAAGCCCTTGAAAATAAAGTTGATGTCTACAAAACCTGGGGCAAGCTGACGAACTGTGGGGGGTACGGCCAATGTGGAACCTGCATTGTTGAAGTCATTGAGGGGATGGAGAACCTATCGCCGCCGACCGAAACAGAAAAGCGCAAGTTGCGTAAGAAACCCGACAGCTATCGTTTAGCCTGTCAAGTGCAGGTCAACGGTGAGGTGAGCATTAAAACCAAGCCGTGATATCCTAGAGAAGCTTCATTGTTTAAGATGCTCGAGGCTTTCTATGGAAGTTAATGATCTTGGTTTTGTAGCGAGTCTTTTATTTGTGCTCGTGCCCACGGTTTTCTTGTTAATTCTGTATATTCAGACCCAAAGCCGGGAGAGCTAGGCATCGGATCAACTTTGATCCCTATCCGCTCATCCCGCTTCAGCGAACCCCCCAGTTTTGGTCAAAGCTGGGGGGTTTTGTGTGAGGGGTTTCAGGAAGACTAACGGGCCAATAAAACGGGACAGTTGGCATAAACACGGACATAGTCCGAGAGAGACTGACCCAGGAGGCGATCTAAGTCGGGTAAGGCTTTCGCAATGTTGGGACGACGGTCAGGAGACCCCAAGACCAACAAATCGACATTGTTATCTTCGGCCAGACGGCAAATCTCGGGGCCCGCTTTCCCGGAAGCGATGAGGCTTTGGGTTTGTAGGCCGAGGCGTTTGGCTTTCTCGCTGGCGGCTTTTAAGACCGGGTCATTCTCTGGGGCCACGTTCTTGTCTGGAGGATTCACGTGGGTGAGAATGAGTTTGGCATCCTTGAGATCCTTCACCCAAGATAGGGTCAGATCCAGGGACTCTTGGGCCGATTCTGAGGCATCGAGGGCGACCATGACCCGTTTAAGCCGTTTGACATAGACCTCGTCTTTGACCAGCAACATGGGGCGGTCAGCCAGTTGGAACACATACTGACTGACGGAGTTCTCTAAAATTGAGACGAGACGGCCCAAGCCCCGAGATCCCATGATGATCAAATCGGCGTTTTCTTCTTTGGCTACGTCACAGACGATAGTTTTGGGGTCCCCTTGCTTGAGTCGTGGGTTGATTTTACTGGGATCAACTTTCAGGGATTTGACGGCCTGAGCGAGGACTCGTCCCCCTTCTTCGAGTTTTTCAGAGACAAGATCGGCGGAGACTTGAGGAGGGACCACATGCAGGACTGTAATTTCAGCTCGCTGAATCTCCGGAATATCTAGGAGTTGGTTGAGCATCTCTTCGCACAACCCCCGTCCGGCGACGGCAACAAGAATTCTTTCAATCATAGTTTTAGTATTGGGTATTGACAACACGTGATGTCAGGGTGTACCGTTCGGCTGCGGTGTGCCCAAACCTGTGCAACGACACTAAGATTAAGGATAAGCCTGATAACCGGCCCAAAATTTGTAGAAATGTAGCGTTTTGAAACAGTTTGTGATGCGCGATTCAGAACATCTCCCCACTGGGGCAATCCAAAACCGCTTGATCGCCGAAGATGGCTTATGGTTCGAGTATCCCGTCCGGGCCCATCCTCACCATACGGATTATGGGGGTGTGGTGTGGCATGGACAGTATATTGCTTGGATGGAAGAGGCCCGCGTTGAATGTCTGCGATCGATTGGCATTGATTACGCGGACTTAGTGGCTCTTGGCTGCGAGTTGTTAGTGGTGGAGTTGTCCACCCGCTATCACCGAGCCATGCGTCTAGGGGAGACGGCCATTGTGCGAACCTCTATGGAACCGGGGGCGGGTGTGCGCCTCAATTGGGACTATCAGATTGTGCCGATGGAGGGGGGAGACCCTTTTCTCAGTGCGCGTATTACCTTGGTGACGGTCGATCGCGAGAAAGGTAAAATTATGCGCCGTCTCCCCCCCGTCTTGGATGAGGTCTTCGCCAAACTCAGCCAAACCTCGTCCTCGGACTAGAGTTGAGCGAGTTTGGGCAGCAGTTGCTGAAAGGCTAACCCCCGATGACTACAGGCTTTTTTGGTCTCGGGGGCCATTTCGGCGAAGGTTTGCTGCTGCTGTTCAACCCAAAAGATGGGATCGTAGCCGAATCCTCCCTGGCCCCGAGGGGCCTCTAGGATTGTTCCGGGACAACAGCCTTGGACTTCTAGGGCGATCGCCCCTTGGGGATTGGCTAGGGCGATGGCACAGATGAATTGGGCCCGGCGATCGCCCGTCTCCCCGAGTTCCCGTAATAGCCGTTGGATGCGATCGCCATCGTTGGCCCCATAACGCGCCGAATAAATGCCAGGGCGACCGTCGAGGGCATCGACCGCCAGGCCCGAATCATCGGCGATCGCCCATTGTCCCGTCGCTTTGGCCACAGTAACGGCTTTCAGGCGCGCATTTTCGGCAAAGGTGGTCCCGGTTTCCTCAATATCGAGTTCCTGGGGTTTTAACTGAAGGTCCCAATGGGTCTCCTCCAGATACTCCTGCATTTCCTTGAGTTTACCGGGATTCCCCGTGGCAACAATCAGAATTGTCATCAGTTCGGACTTGTGGAAACAGCATTGACGGGAGTTGGAGTCCGGGGATAGCGTTCCATGAGCGATCGCACCTGTTCGGCGTGATAGGAACTCCGCGTCAGAGGAGAGGCCACCACCTGCAAGAAGCCAATCGACTCCCCATACTCACGCCAAGCATCAAACTGTTCAGGGGTAATAAAATCCTGAACGCCTAGATGTTTCTGGCTCGGTTGCAGATATTGCCCCAGGGTGAGGATATCGCAATCAACGGCCCGCAAGTCTCGCATCACCTGACGCACTTCCACGTCCTCTTCTCCCAGACCCACCATAATCCCGGATTTACTATACACCCAGGGGGCTAACTCACGAGTGCGCCGTAATAACTCCAGACTCCGTTGATAGTCCCCTTGAGGACGAGTCCGACGATATAAACGCGGCACGGTCTCTGTGTTATGATTGAGAACTTCCGGCTGAGCCGCCAGGATAGTGGCTAAGGCCTGCCAATTGCCACAGAGGTCAGGAATCAACACCTCAATGGTGGTTCCAGGGGACTCGTGACGCACCGCCTCAATGCACTTAACAAACTGAGAGGCCCCACCGTCGGGCAAGTCATCCCGGTTCACGGAGGTGATCACCACATGATTGAGCCTCAGTCGCCGTACGGCTTCGGCGAGATGTAGAGGTTCGTTAGCATCGAGAGGCTGAGGTTTTTTCTCAAAGTCAATGTCACAGTAGGGACAGGCGCGAGTGCAAGCCGGCCCCATAATGAGGAAGGTGGCCGTGCCATTGTTGAAGCACTCGCCAATGTTGGGACAAGAGGCTTCCTCACAAACCGTGTTGAGGCTGAGGTCTCGCAGAATCTCTTTAACGTTGCCGACTCGTTGCCATTGGGGGGCCTTGACACGCAACCAGTCGGGTTTGAGGTTGACTCGCTCCACAATTAATCTACCTATTGCAAGGGGACTGAAGGTTTTATTGTACCGTGAGGCAAGGGGAAAGACGTAGGGAAGAGAAGGCAAGAGGCTAGAGGGTAAACAAATATGTCAATCTATCCAGAGGCCTTGACATCTAATTTCAAAATAGTAACAATAGATACAGAAAGATAAATCGTTCATCTCTCCACGTCACAAAACTCTGAACGTATCGGGGTCAAGTGAGGGGAGACGGAAGTAGGGACAACTCCCGAAGGAACGCGCCTCTTTGCACATTTCACGCTCTGGAGGCGAAAACCATGCAACTCACTTATCGCGGTATTAACTACAACACCAGTCCGGCTCAAGTCGAAGCACAAGCCCCCACGGAAGTGGTCGGCAAGTATCGCGGCTTAGACTGGCGCTTCTGCAACGTTCAACCCAAGTTGACTCAACAACCCACCGTTGAACTTAAGTATCGGGGTGTCAGCTATCGCACTGACGAAGCCGGTCAGGCACAATCGGTCTCAGAACAATCTCGTCGTTTGATGATGAATAACACTCGTCGCAGCGAACGTCGTCATCTGAGCATGTTAAATCGCTCCTTCGCCGAGTTAGGTGTCTAGTCTTTGACGCTCACCTGAGTCCCACTTAAAAGCCGCCAGCAGTACCTATCATAAAATTGCTGGTTGATAAGAGAGCCGGCCCAGACATTCTGGGTCGGCTTGATGCTGTTTGGGGAGTAGGACTCGCTGTTACAGAAGTTAAAGTTTGGAAATCGGGGACTCTCTTAAGGTAACAATTGTTATCGTTTAGGGTTAGGGCGATCGCAAATTGCCTATAGTAGACACAACGGGCGTAGATCGGCTTGACATAGACTTGACCGAAGCCTTATCTTCGCCTTGGTTTGCATCTTTCGTTGGAGGTCAGACTACCGATTTCATTTCATCAGTCCCCACGCAGTTTTCTGAGTAAAAACTGCCCCAGCACCTAGCCAAAGAATCATTGATTTTACCCCCGCTGACCCGACTTCAAGGGAAGCCGGAACTGGGAAAACTAAGGTAAAATTGCCGGATTCGTGAGGCTGGGTGTTGTTCTTAGGAGTATTTTTACTCAAGAAAAATCAAGCCTCAGATTAAGATTCAGTCTCAATTTAAACTGTAACGTTTCATTAAATAGGCTTGCACTTTCTAGTCAGGTTTCCTACAGTGGTAATCAGAAGCCGAAAGAAGGCTTCACGGCAGATAAGCACAGCGCAGTCCACACTAGCAAATGAGGTAAATACGCTGTTAACTCTAACATCTGTCCAACTCCAAAACACAACGACATCCGCCCAAGCGACTGAAACTTCCTCCAATTAGCCGACTGGGAGCAACGCGGCACAATCGTCTTCGAGAGATTGTTTAAGCTGTGCCTCCAGAAAGTCTCAACAAATAAGGGGAAATCACTCGTCCGACTGGTCTGGGTGTCGTTGTTGTTTTGATAGAGGTTTCCAGAACTGCCTAGGTTAGACAACGGTAAATTGCCCGCTGATCGCCCCCCAAGCCACGATAATCGCTAAGACCCAGAGATAATAGGAGAAATAGCGAAATCGGGCTTTATAGAGAAAATTGAGAACAATTTGTAAGGCGACAATCCCCACGCCAGCCGCCACGAGGAAGCCGATAAACATAGGCAGAAACTCGATGGTCAGCGAGTCCGCCTGTATCACCTCAATCAGTTGTAACGCCGTTGCCCCGAGAATGGTGGGGAAGGCAATAAAAAAGCTATATTCAGCGGCCCATTGTCGCTTTAAGCCGACAAATAAGGCAAAGGAAATGGTCATCCCACTGCGGCTGAGGCCGGGCATCAGGGCCAGTCCTTGGCCAATACCGATGACCGTGGCAACCCAGGGGGTGATTTGTCGTAAGCCTCGCGGTTGGCGTAACTGGCGATCGGTGTACCAGAGGAGAATGCCGGTAATGGTTAGGGTGACGGAAATCGCCAGGGGATGGGCAAAGACTTCCTTAAACAGCGATCGCATCGGAAAGCCAATTAAGCCGGTGACGAACACCGACAGCACGCCGAGAATGGCCAGACGCAGATAGAGGCGATCTCCCTCTCGTTTTTCCGTGGGAACCAGTAAGGGAGTTAACCCCTTGATATTACCCTGGCCCGATCGCCAATCGGACAGCAATTGACGCAGATCTTGCCACACCTGACCGAGAAAACGGCTGAGACTACGGCGAAACACCACCGCAATAGAAATCAGAGTCCCCACATGGACGATTAAATCGAAAAAAATCATTTCGGCACTTTCGGGTGGGGGTAAACTCGACCCCCGCTGAATTAGCCAATGTTGGGTTAAGACCAGGTGACTGGTGGAACTGACTGGGAAAAACATAAAAATGCCTTGGATGATTCCCAGGAGGATGGATTCAAAGATGGTCATAG
Organism: Phormidium sp. PBR-2020; assembly: GCA_020386575.1. Taxonomy (GTDB): domain Bacteria; phylum Cyanobacteriota; class Cyanobacteriia; order Cyanobacteriales; family Geitlerinemataceae; genus Sodalinema. Next base: position 3,695,564 of record CP075902.1, read on the forward strand.
AAGGGAACGGGGAACGGGGAACAGGGGGAGAAGGCAAGAGGCAAGAGGCAAGAGGCAAGAGGGAAGGGGCAAGAGGCAAGAGGGAAGAGGGGAACCACGGAGTCACAGAGGACACAGAGGAAGAGGGGGAGATGGCACGTGGGGCGATCGCAGCTCTTTTTGTCCTATTTATGGTGACTTGGTTTTAGTTGAAAACTTTTACATACAGGAGTTTGGCTCATAAAATACTTATTTTAGATTGTTTACTTTTGGGGGTTTAGTTAAAAAAACTTCTCCTATGGAGATCGATTGACCCCAAAGTCTGATATGATACTAAACCGTTGCTCAGATGATGCCTGTAAAGGGTCAACTTCGCAACATCCCCACCTGGGGGCGGTTAGCTCAGCGGTAGAGCGCCTGCCTTACAAGCAGGATGTCACTGGTTCGATCCCAGTACCGCCCATTTTGCATCTGTTATAGCCCTTCACGCCCAGGATTGACTGGGATCAGGATACTCGATCGAGGGAGTCGCTCGCCGACAAGCTGGGGAGTTCCTTGGTTGTCCAATTGTAAGGCCTCCGCTTCGACCAGTCGCGGTTGGGGGGTTGGGGGTGGCTGTGGCGGCGGTTCGGTTGCGTCGGTTGCGTCGGTTGCTTCAGTTGGGGCCGGCGGAACTTGTATGTCTTCCCAAACCATTGGGTCGGTTGCCGCTGTCCAGGGGGTTCGGGGTAATCCCCTCTGGCCCGTGATGATAAAACGACTCTCCCCGGTGCTGCAATTGGATACCATGACTAAGTTGGTTAAGGGGTCGGGTAGAGACATCAAGGCGGCGGAAAAGTTGAGATCCGGACTGTTGATGCTGACTTCGCCACTAAACTCGGGACCGAGGAGGGAACTGGCGGTGATATCACTTCGGTCTGTTGGCGAGTCCCGCCCATAGGGTTGAAACCCAAAGCCGAAAATGCCCTCTGCATTAATGCGAACTTGTCCACCGCGACCTTCGAGAGCATTGGCGGTGATATTACTGTTTTCCAATCCCACCAGGGTCCCCGTCGTGAGGCTGATATTGCCCCCGTCAGCGGTTCCGGCATCGGTATTGATGCTACTGCCGTTGCGTAGTTGTAAATGCTGCGATCGCACCTGGATATTGCCCCCCGGCCCCGATGCGGTCTGGGCATTAAATGTGCTCCTGCTATCTAACACAATCTCACGAGCCGTTACCTCTAAGTTCCCGGCGGGCCCCTGTCCGAAACTACGAACATTGAAGAGAGCCTCATCACGCAGGACAATGCGATCGCTCCAGACCTGGATATCCCCAGCAGCTCCCGTGGTGTCTGGGCGAATACCTTGGGGATCTGGGCGTCCTGAGGTTGAGGTGAGTCCGCTTGTTGAGCCGAAGATGGGGGCTTGGCCCAATAAATAGATCTCGTTTGCCGTAACCCTTAACCGTCCTCCATTCGCCGGACCGAAGGTTTCTGTGGATAACCCGGCTCCATCTTGAAGAATTAAACCGGAGGTGTGGAGGGTCACATCCCCAGAGGGAAAGCCACCAAAGGTGGCGGTACTAATGCCACTGCCGAAGCTGCCATCCTCGGATAATCCAGTCAGTTCAACGGATTCTCTGGCTTCAATGGTGATGTTGCCCCCTCGACCCCCTTCTGTCACCAGTTGGTTAGCCAAAAAACCGCCACTGTTGGAGGCAATTGTGCCACCCGCTGCCCCCCTCAGATGAGTTGTGACCAAATGAATATCACCGGCGGCCCCAGTTCCCAAGAGGGAGTTGCTGAAAATCCCTGTGGGAATGAAGTCCTCGGCACGAGTATTCATCAGGTCAACCCTTTCCTGGGCCTCAATGGTGATTTGACCGCTATCTCCCTCGCCAAAGGTGGCTCCTGCTAAGACCCCACCGTCACGGAGGCGTAACCGGTTGGTGTTGACGCGGATATCAGCGGCTGACCCTCGACTATTGGGAAGGGTGAGGCTTAAAATACCAGATTCATGCACATCTAGGGTTCCCCTCACGTCAAAGGTGAGCCGTCCCCCTTGGGCTGACTCAAACACCGCCTGATTGATGATTGAGCCTTGCTGGAGGTTAAGATGGCCATCGGTCATCAGGTGAATATCCCCAGCAGTACCCGAAACGGCCTGGGAAAAGATCCCGGTTATGACCTCTCCCGGTTGCAGGAGATCCCCGGCCATGGCAGCTAAATACTGATTGAACCCCTCAAAACCGCTGCCAGTTAGGGTGATTCCTTCGCTGGCCTCAAGGATCATATCGCCTCCTTGGCCGCCGTCACGGACTTGACTGACCACAGCGGCGTTATCTCTAAGGTTGAACTGCTGCGTCTGAATCCGCACATCGGGACCATTGAGGGAGATGATGCGAGATCCCCCTTCTAGGTCAACCTGAGTCTGCATCTCGATAGCGATAATCGCTCCGGTTCCCCCTGAGAGAGGTTCTGAGAGAGGTTGTGAGAGAATCTGCGCTCTATCGGTCATCTCCAGGCGATCGCCCATCAGGCGAATGTCCCCTCCCTCCAGAGATGCTCCCTGAGTTAACTCGATCGCTCCCAACGAGGTCGCCGTCACATCTGCCACCCGTCCCAGGCCATCGAGACTGACAAAAGTTCCGGGGCCAAAACTGCCCAATTCCAGGGTTTGGGGCGAACGCATCTGTCCTCCACTCACCTGTAGCACCCCCCCCAACAGGCTCAGCTGGACCGCCTGTAAGCCTCCCATAGCTCCCGGGCTATCCTGGGCCTGAGAACGATGAAGAATCGCCCCAGGGGTTTCGCCAAACTGAAGGCCCATGGGAACCGAGAGAGTCAATAGAGGGGCATCTTGAGAGGAGGTTGTCCCCCAACTGCTGCCATCGGCAAACTGAATGTCCGAGGCGGTCGTGGCTAAAAAACTCCCCCCTAGGGATAACCGCGCCGTTTCGCCAAAATGAATGCCATTGGGGTTGATGAAAATCAAATCGGCGATTCCGTTAGCCCCGAGTTGTCCATCGATTTGAGAAGGCGTTGAGCCGGTGACTCGGGTAATAATCCTGGCAATGCCGGGGTCATTATTGATATGAACCTCAAGGGATTCGGGAATGGAAAACTCCCGAAAACTATGGAAGAGATGATCTCCTCGCACTGTTCCTCCCTCAATGCGAATCTGATCGCCCTGATGCAGAGATCGCGATGGCTCAGATAAGGTCTGATCCGGCTCAATCTGGGCCAGGGTTGGCCCCGCCTCCAGGAGACTCAGGGCCATCACCCCCCCCAGCAGACTCGCCCCGAGCCAGAGTCGAGACTTAAACGGAATCGCTTGTCGTTTGCTGTTGTCCAATTTCACCATCAGGGGCAACCTGATGGTGATGACCAAGAGGGCGGCGTTGCGCCAATCAGCACCGGCATTCCAGCCTCATTGAGCTGCCAGCCCTGGGCCTCAACGAATTGGGGGCTAGAGTTGCGAACAGTGCTTACTGGCTCGGTTGAGGGCAAGTCCGGTAAGGCGCGCCAATCTTGCCATAGCCGTTGTCCCGTCAGGGGTTGGTGGGGGTCTGCGGGCTGGCCACCGCGTCCGGTGACCACAAAACGACTGCCCACTACGTCACAACTTGAGGCAATTAGAGCAGTAGCAATGCGATTGGGTAAGTCAACTAGGCCAGCGGAAAGATTCACGTCGGGACTATTAATCTGAACTTCACCACTAAATTCGGGACCTAACTCGGAACTGGCTGTAATATCACTTTCCGGGGTGAGAAATTCCCGAAATTCTGTGCCGAAAATTCCCTCAGCGGTGATGCTGACTCGACCGCCGCGACCTTCTAGGGCGTTGGCGGTAATGTCGCTATTTTCTAGGGCGACCAAGGTGTTGGTATCGAGGCGAATGTTGCCGCCATCGGCTGTCCCGGCATTGGTGTTGATACTACTGCCATGACGCAGTTGTAGGGTTTGCGATCGCACCTCAATGTTCCCCCCCAACCCGGACACCGTTGCTGCATTGAGACGTCCACCTCGATCTAAACGAATGTCGGAACTCTCAATCTCCAAGGTTCCGGCACTTCCAGACCCAAAACTCTGAACATCTAAGACGGCCCCATCACGCACCCGTAAGCGATTGACATTCAGCCGTAAATCGCCGCCATCTCCTGTGGAAATAAGCCCCAAATCCTCCCGGCCTGAGGAGGCGGAGACTAAGGTGGGAAATCCGGTCAGGGGCGATCGCCCAAACATCTCCATCTCGTTGGCGATAATGGTCAAACTTCCCCCATCTCCCCCAGCGGTGGCGGCGGTGGAAATAATCCCCCCATCTCCCACTTCTAGGCGATCGGTCTGTAGGGTTAAATCTCCTGCCGGAAAGTTGGTAAAACTGGTGGTCGATGGGCCACTGGTAAACAGGCCTCCGGGAGCAGCGCCAATCACCTGAATCGACTCGCTGGCCTCGATGATGACATTACCACCGGGGCCGCCAAAGCCGATAAACACTGTCCCGGAGTTGGAGCCAATTACCCCACCCCCTTCATTGAATAATTGACGGGTTTGCACGCGAACATCACCGGCGCTCCCAGTCCCAAAAATTGATCCGGTGAGAATCGCTGTTGCTAAGATGGCATCCCCCCGCGATTCGGTTAATTCCACTCGCTCTTGTGTACTCACCTCAATCGAGCCGCCGTCTCCACTACTGGTGGTTAAGCTCACGAGAAAGCTACTTTGACTCATTAAGAGATTCTCGGCCCTGATGTTTAAATCGCCACTGCTGGCCTGACTGTTGTTCTCTGTGATATTGAGCAAGGCGGAGCCAATCAGCCGCATATCGCCATCGATGTTGACGTTGATATCGCCGCCGACGGCGCTGTCAAAGGCTGAGGTTAAAATCAAGGCCCCTTCGTTGGCTTGTACGTCTCCCGAAGTCTCAATGCGGATATCGCCCCCCCGGCCGCCGGCGGTGAGGGAAAATAGGCCGGTGGTGCGCTGATTGGGGTTGACGCCGCTGGTGGTCATTTCAGCGACGAGGCCGTTGAGAATGGCAAAACCGGGTCCTTGTAAGTCAATGGACTCGCGGACTTGTAAATCAATGTCACCGCCGTTTCCACTTCCGAGGTTTAGGGACTGAATATAGCCTGCACCCGCAAGGCTGAAGCGATCGGCATTGATGAGGATATCGCCCCCTCGTCCTGAAGCAAGATTGTTGCTCTCGACGGTGGCGAAGGGGAGTTGACTGCCGCCAATGAGGATAGTTTGGGCGTTGAGGCGAATGTCACCCCCCTGGGGAAGACCGGGATTGATGGAGGCGACGGTTGACCCTTCTAAAATTTCAATTTGTCCGGCTTCGAGGCTGAGGGGTCCCCCGGTGAGCGATCGCACTTGGGCCTCGTTGACTAGGGAGATGCGATCGCCCTGGAGTTCTACGTTACCGCCGGAGACTCGCCCGCCATCGAAGAGAATGGTTCCCCCCACAAAGCTCAGTTCAGGGGCGCTGAGTCCGACAATCTCCCCAGTAGGATTAGGCTGTTGGGAGCGATTGATAATGGGACCGGGGGTCTGGCCAAGTTGAACTCCCAGTGGGGCCGATACTAGGAGTAAGGGGGGAGTTTCTGGGGCGATCGCACTAAATTCGCCCCCGTCAAAGTTAAGGGACTCGGCGGTGGTGGCCAAGAATGAGCCTTGTAGGTTCAGTTGGGCGGTGTCGGCGAAGACAATGCCGTTAGGATTGATTAACACCAGATTGGCTATCCCCTCAACTCCCAAGGTTCCAGCAATATCCGAGAGGTTGTTGCCGGTTACACGGGTGATAATATGCTCAACCCCCAGGGGATTACGGAACTGAACCGATTGCCCCGTCTCGACATTAAACTCTTGAAAGCTATGGAAGAGATTGCCTCCTCGTTGCGCTCCCCCTTCAATGGCTTGGTTGGGACCGTCGGGAATTACTTGAGAGGCTTCGTTGCCTAAACTAGCATCGGGAATGAGTTGGGCTTGGGCAACGGATGCTGTAATAAATGGTGTAATCAGCGGCATTAAGACGCTAACACTTAAGCCGGCCCAGGTTAAAGAAGACGCAAAACTCAGCGGGAACTGACGTGGTGTTTTCATTCAATCATAGCCTCTTATGAGACATTTAGATATAAACAGGTTAAAACCGAGGAACGTTTGACAAGTAATCGATTTGCTTGTTGAGATTGTCCTGTTTTGATTGACTATATTGCGAGAAGCAATTCGATTGTGCCATGTCCGTTTGACGGGATTCTCTGGCATTTGGGGTCGGGTTGATGTGGCGGATGCGGGCCCTGGGCCTCCATGCTAGGATGACATTTTTTCCGACCCATTAGACTCTACTCAAAAAATATCTTAACTCAGGGAAAGATCTGGTCCAACGGGAACAATTCCGGTGGGATTGATGGAGTCATGGCTACGGTAATAATGAGCTTTAATATGCTCAAAATTGCAGGTCTCTTTGATGCCCGGATGGTTATAGATGCGTTTGACATAGTCCCAGAGTTGGGGATAGTCCCAAATATGGCGGCGGTTGCATTTAAAGTGACTGTAGTAGACGGCATCAAAGCGAATTAGAGTGGTAAATAGGCAAATGTCGGCTTCCGTGAGGCGATCGCCGCAGAGATAGTCCTGTTCTCTCAATACTGACTCCCAATCATCCAACGCCGTGAACAGCTCGTCGACGGCTTCCTCATAGGCCCGTTGCGTGGTGGCAAATCCGGCTCGATAGACGCCATTGTTAATGGGCTGATAAATCCCGTCAATGGTGCGATCAATGCGCTCCTGGAGGTCTTGGGGGCAGAAATTGCGATCGCCATCCTCGGGGAAAAAGGCCTGATCGAGCATTCGGATAATCTCGCGGGATTCGTTGTTGACGATAGTCTGCTGCTGTTTATCCCATAAAATAGGAACCGTAACCCGGCCCGTCATCTGAGGATCGACCTGGAGATAGAGATCTCGAACATAGGCGGTTCCATTGACGGTATCGGGGATACAGCCAGGGGCCTCGGAGAAGAACCAACCGTCTTCTCCCATGTAAGGATCGACCACAGACAGACTAATAGCTTGCTCTAACCCCTTCAACGCCCGCATAATCAAGGTGCGATGGGCCCAGGGACAGGCATAACTCACATAGAGATGATACCGTCCCGCCTCGGGCGTAAAGCCCTGTTTTCCATCCCGAGTAATCCAGTTGCGAAAGCGAGTGGGGGGACGCAAGAATCGTCCCTGTTTATCTTCCTGTTGACGCTGACTCGTCCATTGTCCATTCACCAATTGTCCCAAGGCCATGATCTTTGCTCCCCAACAGTCTGATACAAGATTCGCTGATACTACGAGATTACCGAGTATTAAGTTCCTTGAGCAACCCACCTCAGATGCTTGGATTGAGCAGGCGATCGCCCATCTCGATACAATCCTCCTGGATCACTCCCATTGTGAACGCAAGGCGGCGGCCAATGCCCTCAATTTGATGTGTCGCTATCCCTCCGATGGGCCGCTATTGCGGGAACTAACGCGGTTGGCGGAGGAGGAACTAGACCATTTCCGCCAGGTGAATGAGATTTTAGAGGAACGGGGGATTCCTTTAGCGCCGTTGAATGCGCCTCCCTATGCCTCCCAGCTCAAGCGGCAATTGCGCCATAATGAACCCGAGCGTAAACTAGACTTATTATTGGTATCGGGGTTGATTGAGGCGCGATCGCATGAACGGTTAGGCTTACTGGCGACTCATCTCCCGGAGCCTCCCTTAGCGGAGTTTTACCGCAGCCTGATGGCATCAGAAGCCCGTCACTATGGTATCTTCTGGATTTTAGCCACCCACGAGTTTCCCCGAGATGTCGTCAACAGCCGTCTCAGAGAACTGGCTCAGGTGGAGTCAGAGATTTTAGCCAGGTTGCACCCTGAACCTCGGGTTCATAGTTAGGCCCTTCCTGGGGCCAGTTCATTGTGAGTTCACCACCTCCCAAACCTCCCAAACGAGACACCTTGGGGCAACTCAGCCCCCAACAGGAGCAACAGGTGCAACGTTGGCAACAGATGGCATCCCCTCGTCCCTCCCCAACAACATTAGCCTCAAAGAGAGGAGTTCCCTGGCGTTTGGTGGCCTGGGGATTAGGGATTTGGGCAAGTTTGCTGCTCGTGGCCCTTGCCGCCTTTGTGCTGTTGAGTCATCCTCGGTATGTGGGGGGAAGTCAGGAGGAACCGCGCGATCGCCCCTCTCCCTGGATGGGGGTGGTGATTGTCGTCAGTTGTGTGGGGGGGAGTCTGTTACTGGGGCGTTGGTTGGAGATCCAACAGCGACGTTAGAGACAGATCTTTAGCCAGGCAATCCGGACATTCTGGTCAGACCTGGCCGACATCTCGATTAGAATGAGGTTAACCTGTGTAAAGCTGCTGTTAAATTTCACCTTGAACTAGGCGATCGCCATCATGAATTTCCCGAATGCGGGCAATATTTTGACTACACTCATTCAAGGAGATGGGGTTGGAGGGTTTGCTCGCCGTGTTGAAGGCCTCGAAGCCCATCAATTCATCAGTTTGCTGGATTTCATCACCGCAGAATTTCAGCAATACATCCGGGCGATCGAATTTCTCAATGACAGCACCTTAGAAACCATCCTGGAACAACTCCTTGATGCCTTCACCCTCAAAATTGGACAAATCTTAAAAGCCGAACGGACTACGATTTTTCTTTTGGATGGCGATCGCCAACAGCTTTGGTCCAAAGTTACCCTCGCCGATGGCACATCTAAAGAACTCCGTCTTCCTTCCAATGTGGGGATTCTCGGACAAGTAGCCAGTACCGGACAAGGCGTCACCGTCGCTAGTCCCCATGAACATCCCCTCTTTAATAAAGAGGTGGATGAATTTTCCGGCGATTACGCCCATAACCTGCTCTGTGCGCCAATTTTTAGTCGTAAAGACAAAGGTCAAGTGATGGCCGTTGTTCAGTTACTCAATCAACAAGAACATCAGCAGTTTACCGACGAAGATTTAAGCACCTTTGAAAATTTTTCCGACACCATTGGCATTATCCTGGAAAGTTGCCAATCCTTTTATCGCGCCGCCCAAAATCAACGAGGGGTTTCTGCCTTACTCAATGCAACGACCTCTCTTGGACAAAGTCTAGATTTAGAAACGACCCTAAAAACGGTCATGGATCAGGCTCGGCAATTGCTCAAAGCCGACCGAAGCACCCTATTTTTACTAGCCGAAGATAGTCGAGAACTTTGGACTAAAATTGCCAAAGCCGACGGCAAAACCATGATGGAAATTCGCATTCCCAGTAATAAAGGAATCGCGGGCTATGTCGCATCCACTGGCAAACCCCTCAATATTTCCGATGCCTACGAAGATCCCCGTTTTGACCCCTCCACCGACAAAAAAACCGGCTACATCACCCGCAATATCCTCTGTATGCCGGTCTTCAACTCCGAAGGCGAACTGATTGGCGTCACCCAACTCATCAATAAACATCAAGGCAGCTTTACACAAGCCGATGAGTTTTTCATGGAAGCCTTTAATATTCAGGCGGGAATTGCCCTGGAAAATGCCCAACTCTTCCAAGATGTAAATGTTGAAAAACAATATCAAAAAGACATTCTACAAAGCCTATCAGATGCTGTTATTTCCACCGACATGCAGGGTAAAATTGTTACCATTAACGAAGCAGCATTAGAACTACTAGGTTGTCCCATTAAATCGGAAGCCGGAAAATATCACCAACAGGTATGGGAGGAGAGTTTAATCGGCTGTTTCGTCTGGGAAGCCATCCCTATTGAGAGTTTAAAGTTCCGTCTCGAAGACAGTTTATCCCATGCCGCTCGCCATTATGTCCCTGAACAGAGTGTTGTTTTAGGGATTTATACGGTTTCTGAAGAGAATATCCTGGATGAAACTGCCATTGAACCGGATATTCAGACCCTGGAAGAGGATATTGAACAAATTGAATTTCCCCTTTATTTACTAGCCACCTTAGAAAGCGAAGAACCCGAAACCTATCGAATTTGGTATGGCAGGACATTAAAGCACATCCAACATCCGACTCGAATTCCCAAGGATAAAGTCTCCTCCGTTGAACGAAGCATTAATTTAACCGTCACTCCCCTAACGAATCCAGAAGGAGGAGTGCGCGGAGGGTTGGTCGTTTTAGAGGATATCAGCCGTGAGAAACGTATGAAAACGGCGATGTATCGTTATATGACCCCTAATGTCGCCGAACAGGTGATGGCATTGGGGGAAGATGCGTTAATGGTGGGAGAACGCAAAGATGTCACCATTCTCTTCTCAGATATTCGTGGCTATACCACCATGACTGAAAACTTTGATGCGTCGGAGGTGGTGACGCTTCTCAATCAATACTTTGAGACGATGGTTGAGGCGGTATTTAATTTTGAAGGAACCCTCGACAAGTTTATTGGTGATGCCTTAATGGCAGTGTTTGGGGCCCCCCTTCCCTTGACGGAAAATCATGCTTGGATGGCAATTCGTTCTGCATTAGATATGCGTCGCCGTTTGGCGGAGTTCAATCAGCAGCGAATTATCGAAAATCAGCCTAAAATTCAGATTGGGATTGGGATTAGTTCTGGGGAAGTGGTATCTGGAAATATTGGCTCCCAAAAACGCATGGATTATACGGTGATTGGCGATGGAGTGAATTTAAGTGCGCGCCTAGAAAGTCTAACTAAGGAATATGGATGTGATATTATTATTAGTGAATATACCTATAATCTCTGTGCTGATCGCATTTGGGTTCGAGAAATTGATAAGATTCGCGTCAAAGGAAAGACAAGCGCCAGTAGTATTTATGAGTTAATTGACGTTAAAACTCGTGATTTAGACCGAGAAACCACAAAATTTTTACTTTTATATAAAGTGGGGCGAGAAGACTATTTGGAGCGCAATTTTGAGCAGGCGATCGCCTGTTTTGAAGCAGCTTTACAACTTCGTCCCAATGACAAACCCTCGCAAATTCTCCTAGAAACTTCGCAACAGTATCTTGAGAATGAACCCCCGCCAGACTGGGATGGGGTGAGAACCATGACTCATAAATAGGCTATCATTGATTGTCATTAGTTTCCGGGGTTGAGACACCTGTTTTTTTCGAGTGCTCTGGTGTCTTAACAAGTATTGGTGGTGTGAAGAATCCTTGACTCGATGTCATTATTGGCAGTTCCAGGGGTTGATTCGTCAGAAGATGATAAAGGACATCGGGATCTAAATCTGCCCCATTTTCCCAATAGATTGTTCCCCAGTCGGGATTCACCTTCACTGTTGCAAAGTAATTCGGATCTTCAAGGGGAGCGAACACGCCTGTAAAGTCAATTAACTGGCGTACCTGTACAATTCCCTGAACACCATCTTCAAAATGAATCCGAAGTTGGTAGTTCTCAAGGGGTTCAACAGCGACAATGTCTTGCAGCATAAGGCTCAATCATGGGTGGGATTTAGACACTCGGTTTCTGGGAGAAACCGGGTGTCTGAATGAGCTACAAACGGCTGATTTCCGGCATTCCCTAGATGTTCAAGCGTTGATAGACTTGATCGAGATTGCGCAGATGATATTGAGGATCGAAACACTCATCCACTTCGTCTGGGGTGAGATGTTGCGCTACCCGAGGATCTTGACTAATTAACTTGCGAAAATCCCCATTGGGTTGATTCCACGCACTGTGAGCGCAAGACTGGACGATCGCATAGGCATCTTCCCGACTCACCCCCTTACCCACCAGGGTTAACAACACCCGCTGGCTGAAAATCACTCCGCCATAGAGGTTCATGTTGCGTAGCATATTCTCGGGATACACCAGCAGATGCTTCACTAACTCCGTGGTTTCATGGAGCATGAAATGTAACACCGTGCAGGAGTCTGGCAGAATCATGCGTTCGACGGAACTATGGGAAATATCCCGTTCATGCCAGAGAGCGACATTTTCCAAAGCCGCGACGGCATTTCCCCGAATCACCCGCGCTAACCCTGACAGCCGTTCTGAACGGATGGGATTGCGTTTATGAGGCATGGCTGAAGAGCCTTTTTGGCCTTTGGAGAAGTATTCCTCTACTTCTAAAACATCCGTGCGTTGTAGGTTGCGAATCTCGACGGAGAATCGTTCTAGAGAGGCTGCAACAAGGGCCAACGCTTGTACAAATTCCGCATGGCGATCGCGGGAAATGACCTGAGTCGAGGCCATATCCGGTTCTAACCCCAGTTTCTGACAGGCCAAGGCCTCAATACGAGGGTCTAAATTCGCATACGTCCCCACCGCGCCGGAGATTTTACCCACCGCTACCGCTTGACGCACTGCCACCAGGCGATCGCGATGACGTAGCATTTCCGCCAACCAACCGGCTAATTTAAAGCCAAAGGTAATCGGTTCAGCGTGAATCCCGTGGGAACGGCCCACCATCACCGTATGGCGGTGTTGTTGCGCCTGATAGCGGATGGCCTGAATCGTATCTTCGAGTCGTTGCAACAAGACATTGGTACTGGCCACCAACTGCAACGCCAAAGCTGTATCCAGCATATCGGAACTGGTCATCCCCAGGTGGATATAGCGCCCCGCATCGCCGACATATTCGTTGACGTTGGTGAGAAAGGCAATTACGTCATGACGGACTTCGGCTTCAATTTCTAAAATGCGCTCTGGCTCAAAATTGGCTTTGGCTTTGATCTCCTCCACCGCCTCTGCTGGAATATAGCCTAACTCCGCTTGTGCCTCACAAACGGCAATTTCAACTTGCAGCCAAGTTTGGTATTTATACCGATCTGTCCAAAGGTCGCCCATTTCGGGCAAAGTGTATCGTGGGATCGACATCCGCCATTCAACGTAATTACAACTCTCCCATTGTACGACGGCTGGTGTAACCTGCTAATTGTGAATCCCTAACCCCCACAGTCGGTCAGATGACAAGGGATAATTAAACCACATCAGGTGTCACAATGAGGTTGGATATGCCAGATCGCCCTAATTCCGAGAAATCCGTGTCCCCCAATTCTGATCGTCCCGTTGCCGTTCAACATCTTAAGGCCCTACGACGGGCGATCGCCGCCCAAGACGAACTGATCTCCAGCGCCTATGCCACGCAACGAGCGGCCCGGGGACAGTTAATGCTCAAATCGATATTACTTGAGATTGTCCAAGTCTTCAGCCGACTCACCGCAGCGGAAGAGGGCAGTGTCTTTCTCCTCGATGACAAGGGAGTGGTGATTGAGAGTATTCTGGCACGGGGCGCGACGATGCGAGAACTCAAACGCAACCTGATCGGACAAGTTTTAGATCAGGGGTTAGCGGGATGGGTGATGAAACGCCGCCGTTTAGGCATTATTGATGACACAGAGGCTGATGAACGGTGGGTGACGTTGGCCTATCAACCCTATCAGGTGCGATCGGTGCTTTGTATCCCCATTTTCAAAGCCAAGCATGTCTGTGCGGTGGTGACGCTGATGCACCCGAATGTGGCCCATTTTAGTCACCTGGCGATTTTACGCTATATGGATGTTGTGGCCTCTGTGGTGGGGCTAGTGTTGGATAATGTGCAACAAAAAATTGAACTCACGGAAGTCAATGACTTGCACGCGATCGGTTCAAGTGAGTCGGTTCCCATTTCTGATCCGTCTTCTGAGTCCTCAGGAGGAAGTCCATCACCCTCCCCAGACATGGTAAACACAGAACTGACGGAAACGGGGGTTTATATTATCACCGGGGACGGGAAGTTCCTCTATGCAAACCCTCGCTTCGCCCATATGTTTGACTACCGGCTTGAGGATTTGGTGACCCTCGATTCAATGTTTGAGTTAATCTGTGCCGATAGTGGCGATCGCCTTCTCCAGGATATTAAACGCTGTCTCAATCGAGAAATCCGCAGTTTTAGCGGGCCCTGCGAGGGACGCGGCAAACATGGCGACAGTATCCCCCTTATCCTAGAGGGTAATCTGACTCGTTTCTACGGCAAGCCCGCTATTGTTGGAACTCTACAACGGGGTAGTCCTGATAAATAGGCAAGAGGCAAGAGGCAAGAGGCAAGAGGCAAGAGGCAAGAGGCAAGAGGCAAGAGGCAAGAGGCAAGAGGCAAGAGGCAAGAGGCAAGAGGCAAGAGGCAAGAGGCAAGAGGGGAACCACGGAGTCACAGAGGACACAGAGGGAGAAGCCTCCCTACTGCCTACTCCTCCCTTTTGCCTTCTTCTTACGAAATCGCCTGTTTTAACTCTTGACAAAACTGCTCTATCTGTGCTAATCCCTCAGCCGCCGTCCCTTGACTGAGACGCTTGACGAAGGCACTGCCACAAATGGCCGCATCGGCCCCCCAGTCTTTCATTTGGCGGGCGTGTTGCGGTTCCGAGATGCCGAAACCGACGCCGATGGGTTTGTCGGTGACGGCCCGCAGTTGGGGAATTAACTCCTTCACGCGATCGCTGACTTGGGTGCGCGTTCCGGTAACGCCCGTCACGCTCACCAGATAGATGAACCCCTGCGACTTTTGGGCGATCGCCATAATCCGTTCTTTGGGGCTGGTGGGGGCTACCAGTAACACGACTTCTACCCCAACTGCCTCGGCACAATCCATCAAAAACTGAGACTCTTCGAGGGGTAAGTCGGGAACCACTAACCCCTTCACCCCCGCTTCAGCAATGGATTTGAGGAAGGCTTCGATACCCCGATGGAGAATCGGGTTGTAATAGGTAAATAGAACAATTGGGGCAGAAATCTCCGGGCCAACTTTGCGCACCACATCCAAGACATCGTCGAGTCGGACACCTTGTTTTAAGGCCCGCGTCGCCGCCGCTTGAATGGCGGGGCCATCGGCGAGGGGATCAGAATAGGGCACCCCCAACTCGATGATATCCGCACCACTGCGATCGAGAACCCGTAGGGCCTCAGCCGTTGTTTTTAAATCCGGATCTCCGGCAGTAATGAAGGGAATTAAAGCACATTGCCCCGCTTGACGTAGGCTCGCAAACGACTCAGAAACCGATTTCATGGAATTATTCAGAAGGATGGGAAGACGATTGGGGAGATGATGTCTCGGGAGACGATGACTCTGGGGAAGTCTCGGGAGACGACTCTAACTCATCAAGACTTGCCAGGAGGCGATCGCGTTCTTCAGGCGTCATGGTTTCCCAGCGTTTCTCAATCACCGACTGGGTATAGTCCCGAAGTTGCTGATGATAGGTCATATTGCTGGTGGCGAAACGAAACAGATACGTCGCCACCCAGCCAATTAGCCCCGAAATGAGAAGCACTTGACTCCAGATTCCCGCCGACGCTGAATCTAGCCCCACCTGTTGCAGAACCAGATAGGCGGCGCCTCCAGCTATAAAGACACCAAACCCGATCGCAAGTGCATCAATTCGTCGCATAGGGTTTGTCCGATTGTTCAGCTTGATGGGGAGTGACGTCTAAAGGCGTCACAGGGGGGTTAAAGATTGAGTTCACGCTTTTGGGGACGGAAGTTGAGGAACAGCCCCCAGATAATCATCCCTGGGAAGAACATGAAGACAAAGAAGTACATGATAAACCGTTCGATTGAGCCGGCCACATACCAGCGGTTCTGGAGATAAAAATAGATTCCCAGGGGAACCACGAGTAGATAGGTTCCGGCTAAACCGAGATACAAGGCGAGGGCAAGCAGTTCTGGGGTCAGCGAAATCATTCCTAAAGTCCTAGTGCTGAGTGTATTGGCTCGCTATCAGTTTACCCCATGAGGGTGCGATCACCCCATGGGATGGGGCCAAGCCACCAGAATTTCCCAGACGAGATACAGTTAAGTTTGGCAATCGAGATTACTTACCCAGGAGGGATTCTATGGATATCAAAACTGCCCTACTCGCACTCACCCCCCTGTTCGTGGTGTTGTGTCTGTTTTTCGGCACTCGTAACGGCTTTTACGACTCCGATAACTATCATGGCAACGGATCAGCCCATTAAGGCGGCTTCTCGTCAGGACTGAGTTTTTCGAGTCATGACAATCCCCAGAGAGAGGCGATCGCGCATCTGTCTGGGGGTTTGCGGTAAAATCTGCCCCAAGGCGATCGCGCCCCAATGGGCCCCAATCAACCATGAAACCGAAATTCAAGAGCGAACTGGCATGGCAACAGGCACAACTGTTAATGCAACCGGCATTAATCCGCGTCGTGGATAACATCCGCAAACGTCTCGAACAAACCTCCTGGAAAGCCACCTACCAAGAAACCCAGGTTCCGGTTCCCGGCTATCAACTGCTGCTCGAACTGGGCGATCGTCAAAAAACTCTCGACATCTGGGAACTCTGCTACCGCGTCTGTTTCCGAGATTATGTTCCCACTGAAAGCCCCGAACAAGCCTGTGAAGTCGACATCGACACCAGCCTCATTGACGAGGGAGACGTAGACTGGGAACGACTCGACGAAAAAGCCCGAACCGTCACCCATTTAGTTTTAGCCGATCTTCCCAAAGGTTAGCCCCGAGACGGGCCTGACGAGTCCGACGGTTGGGCTTCGAGGTGAGCCAACAGGGTTTTCAGACGCATCCGAGGAATATAGGGCCAGCCCCCTTCCGACTCAATTTCTCGCAGAAACGAGTACAAGGCCCGGCGAGTATCCGGCAAAGCCGGACGAAACTCTTGTTCACAAATCTCGCGGTGGAGGGCTTCGAGTAGCCGTAATAGCCCCAGCAACGCTTCCGGGTTCCCCTGACAGCCTTGGGCCACCTGTCGTACCACCTCTTGCACTTCATCCAAAGTCTCAGAACCCGGAGAACCCGTCGAGGGCGAGGTTGACTGCACATCCTGAAATTGTCTGTCTTGAGACTCTTGCACCATAAATGCTCTTTGAATCCGGCCATTAGAATCAGGGAATCCCTCCCGATAATACCTGATTCTGGGTCATCCATTGGCAGAAGGGAGAACTAGGAACTTGTCCCCTGTCACGTCAATGGAGTATCCTCTGATGCCCCCATCCTAGGGGAAACCGCTAGGATTTTGAGCGATCGCGCCGCCAGAGCCTGTCCGCGCCGCGATAAAATATGAAAACTGTGGGGGTCGTACAATGAACCCCCCCTAAACTAGACCTGAGAATCGACGAGGAGATAGCAAAAGCATCATGGGAAGAGTCGTCGGCATTGACCTAGGCACCACGAACTCAGTTGTCGCTGTTATGGAAGGCGGCAAACCCGTCGTCATCGCCAATGCAGAAGGAATGCGGACGACCCCTTCGGTGGTGGGGTTCAGTAAGGACGGAGAACGGCTCGTGGGGCAGCTAGCACGTCGTCAGACCGTCCTTAACCCGCAAAATACCTTTTATTCCATTAAACGCTTTGTGGGGCGCAAATACACCGAATTAGACCCAGTCTCGAAGCGAGTGCCCTATACCATCCGCCGCGATGACTTTGGCAATGTCAAAATTGCCTGTCCCCGCATGAGACGAGATTTCGCCCCGGAGGAACTCTCAGCCATGATTCTGCGGAAACTGGCTGATGATGCCCAACGGTATCTCGGGGAAGAGGTGACCGGGGCCGTGATTACCGTTCCCGCCTATTTCAATGATGCCCAACGCCAAGCCACACGAGATGCTGGACGAATTGCCGGCTTAGACGTCAAACGAATTCTCAACGAACCCACCGCCGCCTCCCTGGCTTATGGCTTAGATCGCGCTGACAGTCAAACCATTTTGGTGTTCGACTTGGGGGGAGGCACCTTTGATGTCTCGGTGTTGGAAGTGGGCGATGGTGTGTTTGAAGTCAAAGCCACCAGCGGCGATACGCAACTGGGGGGGAATGACTTTGACAAGAAAATTGTCGATTACCTGGCCGAACAGTTCCTAGAAACCGAAAAAATTGACCTACGGCGCGATCGCCAAGCCCTACAACGCCTCACCGAAGCCGCCGAGAAAGCCAAAATCGAACTCAGCGGTGTGGGCGTCACCGACATTAACCTCCCCTTCATCACCGCCACCGAAGAGGGGCCGAAACATATCGAAACCCGTCTCAGTCGCGGTCAATTTGAAGGACTTTGTGGCGACTTACTGCGTCGTCTGCGGCTACCGGTAAAACAAGCCGTCATTGATGCTGGGTTACATCCCCGACAAATCGATGAAATCGTCCTGGTGGGGGGTTCAACGCGAATGCCCATGGTGGAGGATTTGGTGCGCAATCTCATCCGCAAGGAACCGAATCAGAACGTCAACCCCGATGAAGTGGTGGCCATTGGCGGCGCGATTCAGGCGGGAATCCTCGATGGGGAAATTGCCGATGTCCTATTACTCGATGTCACCCCTCTCTCGGTGGGCTTGGAAACCGTCGGCGGCGTGATGAAAAAGCTGATTCCTCGCAACACAACCATTCCCGTACGGCGATCGGATATCTTCTCAACCTCAGAAAACAACCAAAGTCAAGTTGAGATTCATATCACCCAAGGGGAACGGGAGATGGCCGCCGATAACAAATCCCTCGGCCGCTTTAAGTTAACCGGGATTCCCCCAGCCCCGCGAGGGGTTCCCCAAATTCAGGTGGCCTTCGACATTGATGCCAACGGCATTTTACAAGTCAGCGCCCTCGATCGCGCCACCGGACGAGAACAGAGTATCACCGTCCAGGGGGCCTCAACCCTCAACGAAGCGGAAATCCAAAACGCCATCCGTCAGGCGGACAAATTCGCCGAAACCGATCGCCTAAGACGGGAGAAAGTCGATCGCCGCAACCGCGCCGAAGCCCTCGCCGCCCGCGCCGAACGAGAATTACGCTCCGTCGCCCTAGATTTTGGCCTCTCCTTTGCCCAAGGCACTCGCCGCCGCGTCGAAGCCCTCGTGCGGGAACTCCGCGATAGTCTCGCCCGCAACGACGAACGGGGCTTAGACTTAGCCTCCGCCAGTTTGCAAGATGCCCTCTACGAACTGACACGGGAAGTGTCGGAATACTCCCTAGAGGCTAAAGGCGACGGCTTTTTCGACAATATCCGGCGCACCATTGTCGGCGACGACGATCCCAATTATGGCTTTGAGGAACGCCGCCCCAGCCGTCGCAGTCCCCCCCCCGATCGCATCTCCCGCATGTCTCGCACCAATGCCTATGATGAAGATTGGGGCGACGACGATGACTGGTTCTAAACCCATCCCGGGCAAGCAACCACAAGGGACTGCCACGACGCAGTTTCTCCCTCTTGCCTAGGGCGTCCACAAGGGCGCGCCCCTACGTCTTTCCTATTGCCTTTTGCCCTTCTCTCCCCTAATGCAAAACTTCCGCGATTACTACAAGATACTGGGAGTTCCCCGAGACGCGTCGACTGAGGAAATTAAACGCTCCTACCGGCGGCTGGCCCGGAAGTACCACCCGGATATGAATCCGGGGGATAAGTCAGCTGAGGAGCGATTTAAGGACATCGGGGAAGCCTACAATGTGCTATCCGATGCAGCGAAACGCAGTCAATACGACCAGTTCAGCCGCTTCCTCAATCAGAAGAAAGCCAAACGGCGACCGGTGGCCCGCAGTCCTCGCAGTACCGCCCCAGCGGATGCCCGTTTTGAGCAATATGCGGACTTTAACAGTTTCCTCGACGATCTCCTCAATCGTCGTCCCAATGCCCGCACCGCCCCGCAACCGCCCCCAGGCACTCGCTTACGGGTAGATAGCCCCGATGCCTTCCGCACCCGCACCACCAAAACGGCCTATACTGTCTCGCGGCCAACTCCCCAGGATGTGGAGGCGCGGCTGACGTTGCCCCTGGAGAAAGCCTACACCGGTGGACGGGAGCGGATTCGCTTGGAGGATGGGCGATCGCTCGAAGTGACGATGCCCCCCGGAATGGTGACGGGGCAACGGATTCGCCTCAAGGGCCAGGGCAATCATGGGGGAGATTTATATCTCAAGATTACCGTCGCCCCTCATCCTCTGTTCCGTGTTGAAGGGGCGGATATTGTCTGTACGCTTCCCGTCACCCCCTCGGAGGCGGTGTTGGCGGCGAAGGTGGAGGTGAAAACCCTCGATGGTTTAGTGAAGGTGGGACTTCCCAATGGGGTGAAGTCCGGGCAACGATTGCGGTTAGCCGGGAAAGGCTATCTGACGCGAGATGGCCGTCGGGGCGATCAGTTGGTGGAAGTGCAAATTGTCACCCCCCGAGAGATTAGTCCCGAGGAACGGGAACTCTACGAAAAACTGCGATCGCTCGAAACCTTCAATCCCCGCCGGGATGGCTAAGATTCTCAAACAAGGCCCCGGCTGGCGACTGGGGTATCATCCTGAAGCCGAGTCCTATGTAGGCTTACTGGGGGGAGATGATTTCGCCTTTGAGTTAACGCAGGCGGAGTTTGATGACTTTCGGCGGTTGTTGCAACAACTGAGTGAGACGATTGTGGCCATTACGCCGGAGTTGATGGATGAAGAACGCATCACTTGCGAGGTGGAGAGCGATCGCCTGTGGATGGAGGCGGATGGCTATCCCGACGACTATCGAATTCGTCTAATCCTCAATAGTGGGCGGCGGTGTGAGGGAGAATGGCCCCCAGCAGTGATTCCGAATTTGCTTCAGGCGGTGAAAATGATAGATGTGTTTTAAATGAGGTGCAACGATGGCAAAAGTCGCTGATATTGGCAGTAAACGACTGATTGGCTTAGCCCCGGAAACCTGGGTCAAATGGGTGACACAGCAAGAAGATGTCAGAGTCGTGGATTTTCTCAACTCTGATTTTCAATGGGTTAGTCGGGAGAATGATGTCCTGTTGCGGGTTCAGAGTACCGAACATGGAGAGTTTCTGGTTCTCAATGAACTCCAACTGCGTTGTGATCCCCGAATGCCGCGACGAATCCGGGCCTACGTCGCCCTCGCTGAGGAGCGATATAATTTACCTATCTATCCGGTGTTGGTCAATATCTTGCCCCCTTCGGGCAACCCTAAGATTCCCACAAGCTACCGTTCGGAGTTTCTAGGACTGCAAGCGGTTCAGGACTATCGGGTGATTAACCTGTGGGAGGTGGATGTGGAGATCGTCTTCCGCGATCGCCTTTCTGCCTTGCTTCCCTTTGTGCCAGTATTGCGGGGAGGAAACCAGCCGGATGTGATTCGACAAGCGGTGGGAGCGTTGAGAGAGGATCAACAGTTACAGGAACTCGAACCCCTCCTCTCGTTTTTCGCCTCCTTCGTCCTCGAATCAGATCTAGTTCGACAAATCATGAGGTGGGATATGGTTGTGTTAAGAGAATCACCCTGGTATCAGGAAATTTTGAAGGAAGGACTGCAACAGGGACAGATGCAGATCGTGATGCGGCAACTCTCTCGTCGCCTGGGAGAGATTCCCCTGGATCTGCGTCAACAGATTGAGGGCTTGTCGGAGGCAGAAATCGATGAGCTTTTAGAGGCGTCCCTCACCCAATTTGAGAGTTTGCAGGACTTGCGGACTTGGTTAACTCAAGCCAACCGCTAATTCCTTGCCGAAAGGGGGTCACAACGCGCAACAATGGATGACGTTGATTTGTAACCCCCGTAGCGATGAACTTTCAAAACCTGATCCTGACCCTACACCAGTTTTGGAGCGATCGCGGCTGTGCGATCGCCCAACCCTACGATACGGAAAAGGGGGCAGGAACCATGAATCCTCATACTTTCCTCCGGGCGATCGGGCCAGAACCTTGGGCCGTAGGCTATGTGGAACCCTGTCGCCGCCCCACTGACGGACGCTATGGGGAAAATCCCAACCGCTATCAACATTATTATCAGTACCAAGTTCTCATCAAACCCTCCCCGGACAATATCCAAGATCTCTATCTGGATTCCCTGCGGGCCTTAGGGATTCGCCCCGAGGATCGTGATATCCGCTTCGTGGAAGATAACTGGGAGTCGCCCACCCTCGGGGCTTGGGGAGTGGGTTGGGAAGTCTGGTTAGATGGGATGGAAATTACCCAATTTACCTATTTCCAACAATGTGGCGGCATTGACTGCAAACCCGTTGCCATTGAGATTACCTATGGCTTAGAACGGCTGGCGATGTATCTGCAAGAAGTCGAGGCGTTTACCGAGATTCAATGGGCCGACAACCTCAGTTATGGGGATGTTCATCTACAAGGGGAGATTGAACAATGTACCTATAACTTTGAAGCGTCCGATCCAGAGATGTTGTTTACCCTGTTTGGGTTATACGAACAGGAAGCCGAACAACTGACGCAGCGAGGATTAGTAGCCCCCAGTCTCGATTATGTCCTTAAATGCTCTCATACCTTCAACCTTCTTGATGCCCGAGGGGTGATTTCGGTGACGGAACGGACGCGCTATATTGGTCGGATTCGGAATTTAGCCCGACGGGTGGCTCATTTGTATCTCAAGCAGCGGGAGGAGTTAGGGTTTCCTCTGGCTAAGGAGGTTCTGGCTAAGTCGGCGTAGGAAAAAGGGGTTGAGGTTGGGGGGGCGATCGCGCTCTCCTAACTTCCACCCCCTTCAGCATTGGATGTTTTAAATTTTCACATTCTTAGCTCAGAGGTGATAACCCCAATATCAATATCGGGTGGAACCAAGGTACTTAAGCTTGCCAAATCCACCTTATGTTTTTGGAGTATGCTATCCTCATCTTTGAGGTCTTTCCAAGGAATTAGATAAGCGGAAGCATTCTGACCATCCCTTGAAATAACGACAACTCGAACATCGAATAGGGTATCCGTATCAGGGTATCTTGTCGCTATATATTTTCGCATCCTGCCAACATCAATTTCAATTATATCCTCATCCAAGGAATAAACGCGAACTGTTAAATATTTTAGCTGATTCTGACCTATTATTTCCTTTTGATGCAAATGTTGGATTTCATCTAAAATAAAACGCATTTTATTTTCCTGAAATTCATCTATTGTCCAAGTACCGCCTATGTATCGAATAAGAGATACTAACAAGAAAGATAAATGACATAGATCTTGTTCTGAAAAAACAACAGGATTTCCGACAGGAGTACCTTTAGAACTAGGGAAAACTTTCAAAGTTCCATCAATAGATTCGAAGTGTTGATCATGAATAATCGTTCCTCTCAACGGTACGATTTTCTCATACAGAGCAATCAGGCGTTCACGAAGCCAATTATCAGACTCAATTAGTGGAGGAAATTCACAAGACTTAATAGCTTTTTTCTTGTCTGTAAACCGATTTATATTATTCTTTCCATTTTTGGTAAGTACCCATTCAATTAGCATGTCTAACAGCTTGAAGCTTGTAACTAGGATGAATGGTTTTCCCACCTCCAAAAATCCTGGTCTCCAGTCACTAGTACTGATTGTACAATCCAGGTATATAAATGAATCTGGATCGCCCCTATTCGGTGGATAAATGAGATCATCTCCTAGCTTTATAGGTTGTTTGACAATTTTATAAATTTCTTCAAGCAACCAAGCTTCATAGTTAGTACGCTCTTTGAGGTTTTGAATATCTTCATCGGTATAAGTCATAAATTCAATCATACCCAAACCATGTTCAACTGTTTACTTACCCTTATCCTAACTTAGGATAACACATAGACTAGGGCTTTGTTTGTCCAAGTGTCCGGGAGCACCAACCTGATCTACCTGGCTTGAAGCTCTCAGAGAGAAATCAATAGGATAAGGCCACAAAAGCCATTTGTAGCGATTATAACAAAAGGCTTGGAGTAAGATGGTTGTCAAACAGATGCACCCATATAGAGGTTCTATATATGAATGAGATCTAAGAAGATTACCCAAAATATTGCTCTTGTCAAAATCTGTCAAATTCCTGTAGAATTGAGGTGATAAGAACCAAGTCAACCCATGCCTATTTTAGCACCTAAATCTTATATAGAATATCGTGATAATGCTTATTGGGTAGAGGGAAATCGGATTTCTCTCGATTCGATTGTTTATGCCTTTCAAAAAGGACTATCGCCCGAAAGCATTGTTCAATCTTTTCCATTGTTGACCCTTGAAAAGGTTTATGGCGCGATCGCCTTCTATCTTGCTAATCGTGCTGAGATTGATGCTTACTTGGCAGCAGAGGAAAAGGCATTTGACGCTATGCCCCAACCATTACAAACCACAGATCCTGCTTTGTATAATAAACTTATAGCAGCTAAGGCAGCAAGGCAGGAGATAAACTCGTGACCGTTCGTTACCAAGCTGATGCTGACTTGAATCAGGCGATTGTAACAGGTGTTTTACGACGAGAATCCA
Organism: Phormidium sp. PBR-2020; assembly: GCA_020386575.1. GTDB lineage: Bacteria > Cyanobacteriota > Cyanobacteriia > Cyanobacteriales > Geitlerinemataceae > Sodalinema. Next base: position 3,719,655 of record CP075902.1, read on the forward strand.
CAATTGACTTCCAAACCGCCTTTGCTGCTGGACTAGAAGGTGTTCAAGATTCAGAAGTATTGGCGATTGCAGCACAACAAGGACGTATTCTCGTTAGCCATGATCGCAGAACGATGCCATTAGAGTTCGCTGCGTTTATTATCAGCAGTTAAAGCTCAGGAGTGCTCATCGTTTCCAGAAAGCTATCGATTGAAGTTATTATCGAGGAATTGCTGCTGATTTGGGCAGCATCTACTGCACAGGAATGGGTAAATCGCATTGCAAAGCTACCCCTTTGAGGCAGGCTAATAACCCTGGTGCAGAAGACGGTATCAAGATCTCGGTGATGAGACAAGATGAGACAAAGGAGGTATCACTCCTAAACTTGACACCAGTGACATCTTTTTTGCCCCTACATTTCTAGAGCCAACGTAGCCCTTACAGTCTACTAATTAAATCCCCCCGCCGAAAGGTTGCAGAAAGCTGCTGTAAAGAAATATCTTGCTCCCCATACAGACTCTGAAGCGCCCGTTGAACATCCGCCACGGCATCATTAAAATACCTATAACGATGTTGTTCAATTAACTCCTGAGCCGTCTGGAAATTCCGATGACTAATATCCTGAATCTCAACCCCCATATCTCCTAAAAGTCTTCTCCCCATCTGCATCGCCAGAAAACAAGATCCATAGCGTACCAAGACGGGGTCATTTGACTCTGGACGTTTGCGACGATTTTCAGCAATTCGGTAGAGGAGAACCGCCAGAATCACTTGAGAGCCATTCAAATCATTAGTAAAGATGACATCATAGAGTTTGCCAAAATGCTCCCGAGAGAAAAATTTAGCTTGATGTGGTCGTTTTCTCCAAACTGATAACACCGCTTCCGCTGCGACTCCTGAGGTGATATCGGTGGCTCGGGTACTGTTATCAGAACGCTTGCGCCGGTACTGGAATCCCAACTGCTGAATATCGAGTTCGAGTTGTTTTTGCCGTTCATCATTCGCTCGTAAATCTTTCAAATCGACGGGATTTTGGCTATTGGTGGCATAGGTAATTTGTTGCACGAAGTCTTGATTGTCACGGGGGAGTTGATACAGTCGCACTAAAACATAAGCATGATTGATTTTAGGCAATAACTTGGGGTCTTGCAAAGTCTTGAAAATAGTCATACAGGTTTAACCCCCATTGATAATTTGTAAGTTTTCCACGCGAACTTGATAATCGCTATCTTGCAACGCATTATAAGAAAAGTTATCACAGGTTAGGGTAATGCCATTATTATAAAAGTAAAAATTGCGGTTATCAAAACTATTTAAAGTCTGTTTAATGCTTTCATTAACACGGTTGCCTTGTAACCCTAAGTAACGACGGATATTACGCTCTAACAACCGTTCCCCATGTCGTTCAATTAGGGTGGCGATTTCAGTTACGGCAATTCTGCCCACCAAGACTCGGCTAAACTCCATATCTTCAACGATCGCCTTCCCACTCAGTTGCAGAGAATCCTTGACAGGTTTAGAGGCTTGCAAGATATTAACTAGCCGCTCATGATTCGTAACCATTCAGGGGGGTATGGTGTAAACTGGGGGACATGGAAGAGAGCATAACCATAGGCGGCATCAAGATTCCTCGCGCGGACTGGGAAAAGACCCCAGAAAGCGTGAAAAATTTGGTGAGCAATCTTGAGCAACGAATCGCCGCTATCGAAGAACGTCTGGGACTCAACGCCTCAAACAGCTCCATCCCCCCCTCAAAACAACCTCCCCAAGCCAAAGCCGAGAAGAAAGACAAAGGAAGCGGACGTAAACGGGGAGGGCAAAAAGGACACAAAGGATTTGGACGAGACTTATACGAACCGAGTCAGTGCAGCGAGATCATTGAGCATCAACCCGAGACTTGCAAGCATTGCCAAGCGCCCTTAAGAGGAGAAGACCCCCAGCCGTACCGCCATCAGATTGTGGAAATTCCCCCAGTCGAGCCAGTGGTGACCGAACACCGACTTCACGCCTTGACCTGTCAGTGCTGCGGTCAAACCACTCGCGCCCAATTGCCCGAAGAGGTTAACCCCAGTGGTTATGGAGAGCGCCTCCAAAGTCTGGTAGGGCTGCTGAGTGGAGCCTATCGTCTCAGTCACAATCAAGTCAAAACACTGATGGCAGACTTGTGGCAAGTGCACCTGAGTACGGGAACGGTTAACCGTATCCGTCAACGAGTCAGTCAGCAACTCAGCCAGGTGGTCAATGAAGCCCGAGCCTATGTCATGGCCAGTGACCAGGTGAATGTGGATGAAACCAGCTGGAGTCAAAACAACGGTGATGGGAACAATCCCGAAAACAGCTTGGGCTGGTTGTGGGTGGCAGTGGCCTGCCAAGTAGCGGTCTATCAAGTAAGCCTCAGCCGGAGTCGCGGGAGCCTCGAAGCTCTATTAGGAAAGAATTTTGCGGGTGTAGTTACCAGTGACCGGTATGGGGTCTACAAGCAATATCCGGTTGAGCAACGGCAAGTGTGTTGGGCCCACTTGATACGAGATTTTCAACGAATGGCTCAACGCCGTGGGGTCTCCAAGGAGATTGGTGAAGCTCTGCTTAAACAAGCTCGGCGTCTGTTCGGCTGGTGGCACCGAGTGCGGGATGGAACCTTATCAAGAGAGTTATTCGAGGCGGCCGTGGCACGGCTGCGTCAAAGGGTTCACCAGTTGCTCACTGAAGCGGCTAGCCTTTGTGATTCGAGCCGAGAGCGAACGCCCTTGGCCCGAACCGCACGCACCTGCCAGGAAATTTTAAAGGTTGAACCGGCCTTGTGGACGTTTGTTGAGGTCGAATCCGTTGAGCCGACCAACAATGCAGCCGAGCGCGCTTTACGCACGGCGGTCATTTGGCGTGACTTGAGTTATGGCTCCTGGTCTCGTGCGGGCAGTGAGTTTGTCGAACGCTTGCTGACGGTGGTTACGTCTTTACGGTTGCAGGAACGCCCCCTGTTGGAGTTCTTGATTCAGGTTTTGCGTTCTGAGCCAGTTTCTCTCCTCCCTCTACCCCCTGAATAGTTACCATGATTCACATGTTCCCAGGTCACTTGCTCCCCGAAACCACTGCGTTCAATGGCTTCCTGAGCCGATGGGTTCCACTTGAGTCCATTATTGCAGGCCAAGGCGCGAACTTGGGGAATATAACCATCGCGAATTAAACTTCGAGCTTCTTCCACTAAATCTAAAATGGTTTGAACGCAGAGATACATAAATGCCAAAGACTTGAGTCTTCCGTTATCGGTGAGTCCCAACTCTTCGGCGATGCGTTTCCAGTTGGGGGAGGTTTGGGTGGAAAACATAGGGGAGAGTCGCAGTTTGCGGGGATGGGATGCTTCGATTGCCCCATTTTAACGCTCGGGGGGAATGGCTCCCAGACTAAATATTGGGGGGTTTGCGGGTGATGGTTTTGTGCTGGCGCGATCGCCGGTTTTGACCCCAGCGAATTAACTGTTTGGTCAGGTACCACGCCACTACACTAGACCCTACACTCAGCAATACGGCGATCGTAAAAGGATGCCAATTCTCGCCCCAATTCCCTTTCCCAGGAAAGGCGATGGGTTTTTCAAAGAGTAAGGGAGAGGTGGACGCGACAATCGCCCCTGCTGCAATCCCCACGCCAACTGCTTGAATTTGATGTTCTAGGGCGCGATCGCGTTCGGCTTGGTCAATTTCCACCAAACCCCGAATCGTATTAATTGCGGTATCGAGCAGCCGTTCACCTTGGTGCAGATACACCAAATTCACCTTAATTTGTCCCTGAAATGTCCCAAAAATCTGATTCGCCTTCTCCCGCCACCCCGTCAAATCACCTTGACTTTTTATCTCCAGGCGCGTCAAAGTATTCAGATAGTTTTGCTGATTAATTTCAATGGTATTCTCGAACGTGACTAAACTCCGCATTCGTTGAGAATAACGCAACGATAAATCCAACAAATTCTTGATTTTCTGCTTTAATTCTCTTAACTCCTCCTCTGACAAATCCGGCGGCACAGTCGTGGCAATATTCGGCGGAAACGTCCGAATCGTCTCCTCTATGATTTCAATATCCTGATTCGCCCTTTCATATTCCTCACGACTATCGAGGTAATTTTGATGAATCTTGCGCTCATACAAAAACAACTCCGGTAACGACCATTGCACCCCATTAAGTTTCTCTTTACTCTCCTCTGAAAAGAGCAGCAAAATCAGAATCTGTCCGTAGCGATGACGCTTATCAATATCCTGATACTCATACAGAAATCCCCCTAAAAACTCTCGACTGGCCCAGAAAGGCGGTGCAGTGTCTAGGGAATCAAGTCCTAACAGGTTTTGTAATAGCTGATTGGCTAAGGTTTTCCCCTCATTCAGCGTCCCTGGGGGAGAGTCGATAAAACCACTAAACAGAATTGTTGTCCCCCAAGAGGCGTGTTTGAGATGAGTTTGTAGAGGTTCGTCTAGGGTTGAGGAAGTTCCCGTGAAAAATGAATTAGGGGGTATTAATGCGGCAAGTTCTGAGAAGTTTACACCATCTTGTCCCAGTTTCTGGCGATGGAAGACGTGCAATAAAAAACTATAACTATCATTGATATATTGAGGATAGAAAAATCCCCGATAGTTGGGCGATAAATTCACTCGTTGAATGCCGATTTTACCTGGTTTATGGATAAGCTGTAAAAACCGACGCTTTGCCGCTTCTGTTTCTTCGAAGTCTGAACGAAAAACAGAGTAGTAAAGTAAATCAACGATATCAGTCTCAAGAATAAGTTGCCATACATATACTCTTAATTTACACCACCAGATAAAACTGTAACTTTTATCAATCGTCTCAAGTAGGGTATCGAGAATAGCTAAGGGCGAGAAAATATATAGTTTGAGCTGTTCAAGCAGTAGGTTTTGTAATAGTCCATAATCTGCCAATAACCGCACATAATAGGCAATCATTGACCTTAACTCTAGGGGCTGATCCGGGTCACTGAGGTTAGTGGTTCTGAGGAGGCTTAAGTGATAGGTGAATAGGCGAATTTCTGGGGCATAAATAACCTTATCTGCCATCATGATTGCTGCTCATGTTGCCCTTGAGCTTGACTGATTGTTTCCTCCACAAATCGAATTGACAAGTTGGTGAATCTCAGAATTTGCGTTTCAGTTTCGTCCTCATCTGGGTCTTCGTCTTCGGCGATCGCATCACTTTGGACGACTTGGAGTGCTTGGAGGATTGAACGATAGTCATGTTGTTTACACCATTTTGTAATCGCTCGTGCGATCGTTTTTGTATCATCATTGGCTTGAGCGAGACTGGCTTGCAGTTCCCCTAAAGTTTCCCAAGCCTTGGGGGGAATAATCGCACTCTCGGGTTTTTTGCTTTCTCGATGGAGAAGTAGTAAGAAAGCCCGCACAATTCGTTCTTTTTCACGGTCTTTGTCAGATTTTGGCATGGTCTCACCTCATCATAGTTAACTGTATTATAAGGCGTTGCCGTCAAACCAATAATTTTAATCAGGCTCTTGAGCAAGGGCTAAGACACGCTGATAAAGTTGGGGGCTGACGCGAAAACCAGCCTCGTTGATCAGCGCATCCATAATAGGTTTAACCTGGGGGATGAGGTTTCTTTGTTTGGCAACCAGCAGAATGCCCAGGATACCAATGATAGACAGCCCTAACCGCAGAGCTTCTTGCCGTCCCAAGCGTTCATCAATCAGTAGATCATCCGCTTGTAACTCCAGTGCCAAGGCGATCGCATTTGCTTCTCCAGCATCTAATCCTCGTTCTTGTTGCAGTTGGTTCGCGAGTTGGGAGTGGGTGAGGGGTTGGGTTTGAATCCAGCCAACTTGTAGAATAGCTGGAATGATCGGATTGCGGGCGGCTGCTAGTTCTCTAGCCACAACGTCAGGAATAATCACCCTTTGATAAATTACTTCTAGCAACCAGAGATGATTAACAACGGCAAGATTGGAAAGAGCAGACGTATCGCTGACAACAATCATAACCAGCCGCGATCGCGCAGGTGCTGGACATCCTGTTCAAAATCTGCTACATCGTAGTGAACACAGATACCACGCTCTGCCAGCAGCTTTTGAAACTCCATAATCTCCATTGTCGCAATTGTGCTGGCACGGCTGAGAGAAACCCGCTCTTGCTCAAACAGGGCCACCGCAATTTCCCTAAGCCAGTCCTTCTGATTAAAGGTTTCAGTTTGGCTAAGGCTATCCGGTAGATTCAGAGTAATTTGCATCCGCTCACCCTCCCACACTCACATTAATTTTCTGGGTCAACTCTCAGGATGAGCCTTTTCCCGGCTCCCGCTCCTGACTCAATTATAATCCCGCCGCCGTAAACGCTGACCAATAATAAGCTTCTGCAAAGGGCGGGTCATAAAATAAACTCAAACGGTCTTCGACTTCCTCCAATTCCTCCTCCGTCGCCTTCTGCTCCTGTTTGAGCCAGTCCAGAATCTCCGCAGAAGATACCCCCCGTAACCAGGTTTGAGCTGCTTGCAGGGCAACTGTCACCGAGGGATAATCCGGTAAAATTTGATAGAGGCGCAGAGTCACCAGAGTCGCCGCCAGTTCATCCACATTCCAGAGACTGGCGACCACGGTTCGCGCTCCGGCGTAGAAAAAAGCACTGGATAATCCCACATAGTCATCCGTGGGGGAGGTTTCCACCAAGCCGGTTTTGCAAGCGGACAGCACCAGCAGGCGACAGAGGGGAATATTCAGACCGTTGAAAATCTCCAGAAACGTCAGCTTTTCCCCATTCGCAAATTTCAGATAGGCGTTGAGGGGGTTAGCCTCGTCAAATTCACCGTGACAGCCAAAATGGACCGCGTGACTCTGCTCAAGGAAGGTTTGGCTGTGGGGTTGGGTTAAATTCGCCCGGGTAGCTTGGTCGCGACGCAAGACTTGATGGGGGCTGAATTGGCGCAGCAAGAGTTCCACCCCCCACTCCGCATAGTCCAGGTCTTCCGTCGGGTTTTGAATGGCGAAGAAGGGGACCGTTTCCCGGTTGAGGGGGGGACGCTGCTGGAGGTTGTTGAGAATTTGACAACTGGGGGCATATTGCACCGGGAACCAGTCTTGCAGGCATTGGCCCTCACTCCCAGAAAGCGAGGGGAGAGAGACGGGGAGAGCGTGGAGGGGGATGAGGTGCAGTTCCCGGTGGGGAATCAGGATGAGGTGTTGAATCTCCGATAATTCAGCCAGAAGGCGGGGGAGTTGCAGGGCACCGCTGAGGGTTTCCAGGCGTTGGGGGAGTTGCGGATTCCAGGAGGGTTTTCCGTAGTCGCTGCGGTAGTCCTGGAGGGCTTGGTCCAGGTGTTGGCGGTCTTCGGCGCTGAAGTGGTGGGGGGTAATCTGGATTTGCTCGTCTCGGCGGGTGACGAGGAAGGCGTAAAACCCGGATTCCGCTTCGGTGGGGAGATACCACTCGATGAGGGCGGTTTGGGGCGGGAGGAGGCGGCGCAAGTCCGGGAGTTGGGCGGGGACTTGTTGGGTGAGGGTAAAGTTGGGGTCGTCCAGTTCCTTGAGCAGGTCTTGGAATTGCTGGTTAGCGGCTTGGAGTTGTTGGCGGATGAGGGTTTCCGGTGAGGGTTGGTTGGGGTGTTTTTCGGTGGTGAGGGTGAGGGTGTCCCTGGAGGTGTAGGCGAGTTGTTGTTGGTAGATGGCGATTTGACGGCGCAGGTCGCTGATACGTTGTTTTTGTGCGTCCGTGGCGTTTTTGGGGTAGAGGTTGGCGCTGTCGAGGAGTTCGAGGAGGGTGCGGGATTTACTACGTTCGACGGTGAGCAAGGCTTGGGGGTAGTCTTGGTGGTTGATGCAGGCTTGCACCATTTTTTGATAGATATCAAGGGAGTTGGCGATGAGTTCCCGTTTGGTGGCTTCGGAGGTGGCCCAGTAGCGGCTTTGTTCGATGGCAAGGATGGCTTGGTTGTAGCCTTCGATGGCGATTTCCCAGTTTTGGAGGTTGTAGCCGAGGTCGCCGAGGTTGCGTCCGGTTCCAAGGCAGTTTAGGGGGAAGGCGGAGGGGGTAAAGACTTCGAGGGCAGCTTGGAAGCAGCGAATTGCCTCCTCGATATTGTCCGCTAGCTCTCCCCGGATGCGGTGTGAGTAGGCAATCGCCAAGTTATGTTGAGTCCCTGCCCAGTATTGGGGAAAGGCATCACGGGTCCTTACTTCTAAAGCGGCTTCATAGCAGGCGATCGCCCGCTCAATATTCTCCGCCCGCTCTCCCTGGATCCTTTGACAGTAGGCATTCCCCAAGTTATTTTGAGTCATCGCCCATTTTTCCGGATAGGCACTGGAGGTATAGACCTCTAAAGCCGCTTCTAAGCAGCCAATCGCCCGCTCCTGGTTCCCGGCTTCCTCTCCCCGGATGCGGTTACGGTAGGCTTCTCCCAAGTTATTTTGAGTCATCGCCCATTTTTCCGGATAGGCGCTGGGGGTATAGACCTCTAAAGCCGCTTCTAAGCAGCCAATCGCCCGCTCCTGGTTCTCGGCTTCCTTTCCCCGGATCCGGTTAGAGTAGGCAATTGCCAAGTTATTTTGAGCTTCTGCCCATTGTTCGGGATAAGCGCTGCTGGTTCTCACTTCCAAAGCGCCTTCAAATGAGCGAATTGCCAGCTCTAGGTTATCGGCTCGCTCTCCCCGGATGCGGTATAAGTAGGCAAGCCCCAAGTTATTTTGCGACATCGCCCATTTTTCCGGATAGGCGCTGGGGGTATAGATTTCAAAGGCTGCTTCGGAGTAGCGAATTGCCCGCTCGATGTTCTCCCCCCGCTCTCCTCGGATGCGCTTCCAGTAGGCAAGTCCCAAGTTATTTTGCGTGTCTGCCCAATCTTCGGGAAATGCGCTGCGAGTCCTCACTTCTAAAGCGGCTTCATAGCAGGAGATCGCCTGCTCTATGTTCTCAGATCGCTCTCCCCGGATCCGGTCGCTGTAGGCATTCCCCAAGTTATTTTGCGTCATGGCCCAATCTTCAGGATAGGCACTGAGGGTATAAACTTCCAAAGCTGCTTCGTAGTGGCCAATCGCCTGATCCAGGTTCTCGGCTTGCTCTCCCTGGATGCGGTATAAGTAGGCATTTCCCAAGTTCATTTGGGTCATGGCCCATTGTTCGGGGTAGGCGCTGCGGGTCAAGACTTCTAAAGCGGCTTCGTAGTAGCCAATTGCCCGTTCTAGGTTTTCCCTTCGCCCTCCCCGGATGCGTTTCCAGTAGGCAAGTCCCAAGTTATTTTGCGACATCGCCCATTGTTCGGGGTAGGCGCTGCGGGTTCTGACTTCTAAAGCGGCTTCGTAGTAGCCAATTGCCCGTTCTAGGTTCTCCCCTCGTTCTCCCCGGATGCGGTTACGATAGGCTTCTCCCAAGTTATTTTGTGTCATTGCCCATTCTTCGAGATAGGCACTGGGGGCATAGACTTCTAAGGCGGCTTGGTAGCGGCGAATCGCCTCCTCGATGTTCTCCGCCCGCTCTCCCTGTAGACGATATAAGTAGGCATTTCCCAAGATATTTTGAATGGTTGCCCAGGCAGTTCCGTTATTCTGACCATCAAAAAAATCGAGGGCTTTGGTGTAGATAGTAATAGCAATTTCTAGATTAATCGCCCGTTGACCCCGAGGAAATTGTTGAACTAAATTGGCAAAACTAAATAAAGTAGCAATGTTAGTGCTTGTGGCAAAGGCAGGAATCAGAGCAATCAGATCCTGATTCAGTTTGTCCACGTGACTGTCTAGGAAAGGATAAACAACAGACGGACTAAAACCACTTTCTCTGGTCAAGCGCAGGGCTTCTTGCAAAAAGGTTTTATATTCTGCGGGTGTTATCTCGCTTTGGGATGGCTGCACTGCCCCCTGCGCTAAAAACACCCCTATCCGTCGTGCCACATTTCGTACAAACTCTGCCTCCTCATTGTGTTCCGCTTCCTGAAACTGTGCTGCCGCCCACTCGCACACCTGCACAAAACCTTCATCCAGCAACTCCAGATGACTTTTGAGGATTTGCGGTTCCTCCCCACTGGGACATTCGAGGAGTTCTTGAATCAGGGAGAGATAAGCCTGCACACGCTGTTCATCCATAGCCACACACCGGATAGGGGATACCATCCCGATTTTACCCCATCCCCGCCACTGAGAAACCTGGTTACTGAAGACCTCGGATTTTCCGTAAATCCTCCAAAAACTCCTCCCGCGTCACCGACTCTAAAACATCACGCCGTTCCTGGGTATAATCTCCCTGACCCCAACCCATTTGTTGCAAAAAGCGAACTGCATCAGACTGTCCCAAATGATTGACTAAAATCTGATAGCCTTTTTCTCTTAACTCTACTGCATTCATCATCCATAACTCCTGATTATTACTCCTGGAAAACCTGAATCAGCCAAACCACCGGATTGCTAACAGGAACCTTTAATTGAGATGCGTACCTGCGAGCCGTTTTAAGAAGGCGATCATCAGTAGAAAGAAAAATATCTGCCCCAACCGCTTCAGCACAAGCCAGATGAAAAGAATCGAACAGCCCAAACCCAAACCCTTCTAATTGTTGTGAACGTTCCTCCACCGTCGGATTAATGTCTTGCATCTGGCTTGCTAACGCCAAAAGACTAAGGATGCTCGTTTTTTTCTCCAGATTTCGCATTTTTTCCAGTTCCACAGCGATCGCTTCACTCGAAATGAGTTGCCATTCTCCCGTGCGAACTCGTTCCAGAATAGCTAAAACTGAGTCTCCCTCTAGCCGAACCCGTTCCTGCGCCCAGTCATCAAAGGGGCGATTGAGACAACACACATCTAAATATACCGCAACCATCCAACCCCCTAACATTAGCTACCACCAACTCCCACGCCTGTACAAAACTCTCATCCAGCAACTCCAGGTGACGGTTAAGGATTTGCGGCTCTTCCCCACTGGTACAGGTCAGCAGTTCTTGAATCAGGGAGGGATAAGCCTGTACAAGCCTTTCATCCATCGCCACACCATCAGCAAAGACATCCCCCCCATTTTAACCCCCCAACCCAGAAATCGGATTGCACTCATCCCCTCATTTCCCCCCAAACTCTCCCAAAAACCCGGTTTCCGCCCTCAATCCTGAAACCGGGTTTCTTGCACCGACCCATTTCCCACTACAGCACCCCTGAAACCCGGTTTCTTTCCCCCCACTAGCCAAGAAATCGCCTTTCACCGCTACAGCCCCCCGGCCTCTCATCCCCCGCTTCTCCCTAAATAGTACAATCAACATAACCCCACAATTGAGGTCAATGATGAGTCCCCTCCTAGAAAAAGTCTTAGCAGAAGTCACCCAACTCGATCGCCAAGAGCAGTTGCAACTCGTCTCCTACTTAATTACCCAGTGGCAACAACAGCCGAACCTATTTGTAGACAAAAAAATCAGCCGTAAAAATTTATTTGGTTGTATGCAGGGCAAAATCAAGATTACCGAAGACTTCAACGCACCCCTTAATGATTTTGCTGAGTATATGTGATGCGCTTATTGTTAGATACACACATCTTTATTTGGCTGATAGACGGCAACCCAAAACTTAGCCAAACCGCAAGGCAAGCCATCGAAGATGAAAGTAACACGTTGCATCTAAGTATTGTTAGCCTCTGGTAAATAACCATTAAAACTAGCCTCGGTAAACTCGAACTGGCAATCCCACTCGAACAAATTGTTATCAATTTTATTCTTCCCAGCGATATTGAAATTCTACCCATTCATCTGCCGCACTTATTGATATTACAAACGTTACCTTTCCATCATCGAGATCCGTTTGACCGATTATTAATTTCCCAAGCCAAATCTGAAACTTTAACCTTAGTATCAGAAGATGGTATGTTTGAGCAGTATGAAGTAGAAATACTTTGGTAGTTTATCGAATACCACTCCCACCAAAGTAGGGCTGTTTCATTAAAAAATTAAACTTATAATCTTTAGGGAGTTCGATGAGTAGGTATTTTCTTCATTAGGATAGCCGAAGAATTCTTGAATCAGGGAGAGATAAGCCTGCACTCTGGGTTCATCCATCGCCACACACCGGGTAGGGGATACCATCGGGATTTTACCCCACCCCCGCCACCGAGAAACCCGGTTGCTGAAGACCTCTAGCGATCGCTTCACTCGAAATGATTTACCAATTCCCTAGAGATTATCGTCCCCCTTCAACGTTACCACTCCGGGCGGACGGGGGGCGAAATTCAGGCGATCACCTCCCCAATAGATAACTAGAGATTGATATCGAGCGATTCCTTTTTGTAAACGCTACCTCAAGTTTTTCCCTGCTCAAAAGCCCGAATCTTCTCATATAAACTATCCACTGTTTCATCCGCAAACATCTCATTTTTACTCAACAAATAATCCCCTTCCCCTAGTTGGCAAGCCACAACAAATCTCGCAAATTTGACAGGAGCCATGTGAGCCGATAGGATTTTTAGCGCCTCTTTGATAACTTGTTGTTCCGTCGGTAAATCAACCTTCATAATCAACCTCCGTGATAAAATAGGTAGGATTCATAACAGGTAAATCTAGCCCTTGGCAGCGAGTAATCAGACGTTTGTCGCAGGTGAGACAATAATCACTCCCAGACGCTTCCGCGCTTCAATTTGCCGGAGTTGTTTGGTCTTTTTGCAAAAGAAAATCAAGGTATTCTTCCAGTTGTTTTTGTCGTTGTTCTGACAGGTTGCGAAATTTACTTAAAATTGCTTCCCCTCTTAAATAATCACTCAGGGGCATCATCTGGGATGCTGTCACCTCAATGGTGACTTGAGGAACATCAAATCCTTCTAAACTATAGCCATCTTCTTGAGCTTCTGGCATAGAATAATGTTCAACAATCATGGCAATATCACCCCGTTTAAGGTGATATTGGGGCAAGTCTCCAGTGAGAGCAGCTTGGGAAAATAGAGGATATTGAGGTTTCATTGATTTTCTCCTTTGTCGGAGGCTAGGGTTACAAAAGTGAGTGAGTTTTGATGGGTTAATCATGGAGTCTTCTGGCAAGAAAACTATCTTTTACTCTCGTTGGGTTTGATTCTCATTCATCGCGAGAATTTGGGGTGGATTGCGATCGCGCAACGTCTGGGAACTAGACAGGAATCGAGGATATCATCCCGATTTTAGCCCACAACCCCAAACCCCGCTGGCTTGCATCTTGCTAGAATCAAAGTGTGAATCAAGTTCAGTGTTCCCCAACATTGATGAGTCGACCCAGATTTCCCCAACCTGTTGATACAGCGAGTTAAACCATGGCTTTAACGAAAACCTCAACCCAAAATTGGGTTCATGCCACCTCCCTCGATGAAGTCCAAGAGAAACGCTGTGTCCTCGTACAGCGTGAGGGCCATCAAATTGCCCTCTTTCATAGCGAGGGACAAGTCTATGCCATCGATAACCGCTGTCCCCATATGGGATTCCCCCTGCAAGGTAGTGTTTGCAAAGAGGGGATTCTCACCTGTCCCTGGCATTATGCCCGCTTTGACCTCGCCAGTGGCGGAACCTTCGATTCCTGGGCCGATGACGTGCGGGCCTTTCCCCTGAAACTTGAGGCGGGGGAGATTTGGCTAAATTTAACGGCCCAAGACGATGCCCAATCTCATCATCGGCAACGTCTCCAAGATGGCCTCGAACAAACCATTTCTCTCGTCATCGCCAAGTCGGTGATTGGCTTGTTGGGGAATGACCCTTCGGCAACGGAACCCTTCCGCCTGGGGTTGGCCTTTGGAACCCGCCACAATAAACGGGGTTGGGGGAGTGGCTTAACCATCTTGACGGCGATGATGAATCTACTGCCCTATCTGGAGGAGGGCGATCGCCCCCAGGCCCTCTATCAAGGACTCTCCGCCGTAGCGCGGGACAGTTCCGGTGCGCCGCCTCATTTCCGTGTTCATCCCCTTCCTCAAACTCAGGTGGAGTTTGCCACCCTCAAAGGTTGGTTTCGCCAATTTGTGGAACGCCGCGATGCTGAAGCCGCTGAACGCTGTTTGATGACGGCGGTTCGGGGACAACTTCCCCCTGAACAAATTGCCGAGATGTTGTTTGCAGCGGCCACAGATCACCGCTACCTCGATGGTGGACATACCCTGGACTTTATCAATAAGGGATTGGAGGCCCTGGATTGGGTGGATTGGCAAGAAGCGGAATCGACCCTGGCCAGTCTGGTTCCGGGGTTGACGGACGCCACCCGGATGGAAGAGTCTAGTTCCTGGCGCTATCCCCTGGATTTGGTGGAGATCCTCGAAGCCGCCTTTAGGGAATTGCCCCAGGTTTTGGCGGCGGGGCGATCGCAGTCCTGGGACGGTAACCCAGACTTAGTGGCATTACTCTTAGCCGACAATCCCCAAGCCACCGTCCAAGCCATGCTGACGGCCCTCAAACAAGGCTGTCCCCCGGCCCAACTGGCGGCCTATGTTACCCAGGCGGCGGCCTTGCGGGTGGCCCAATTCAACACCAATAACGACCATCGGGATTGGAACGCCGCCCATCATCCCTTTACCTATGCCCATGCTGTACAACGGGGGTTAGAGCGATCGCCCACCCCAGAACTGCTGCGAGGGGTCTTTGACGGGGCCATGGCCGTCTATCTGAACCGCTTTCTCAACGTTCCCCCCGCCCGTCTTCCCAACCCTGACAACACCGTCAGCCAGCCACAGGACTTACTCAAGTCTCTAGGAGACTTACTCGATCGCCAACAACAGATTGCCGCCAGTGGCAAGTTAGTGGCCCAATATCTTCATAGTGGGGGTGAACCGCATCGACTCATAGCAACCCTGGCCCAACTGATGCTGCGTGAAGATCGCAACTTCCATGTCATCCAATCCCTCGAAGCCGCTGTTCGTCTTTACCACCAGTTGGGCAATTCTGCCGAGGGAATCAGCGTCTTAGTGGCAGCCACCCGATATCTGGCCGCCCATTCTCCCACCGTGCGATCGCAAGCCCAAACCTATGAGATTGCCCAACGACTGCATCAGGGCGATCGCCTCGATCAAGGCTAACCTTCAGCCAAAACTCTGGGCAACCTTTCCCCGGCGATCGCCCTAAGATCCGCTACAATTGTTAAGAAATCTGTCAATTTTTTAACAGCGCACCGTCTGGACGCTTCTTTATGTCTCTCCCAATTCGCAACGTTGCAATTATCGCCCACGTTGACCACGGCAAAACCACCCTGGTTGACGCACTCCTCAAACAATCCGGCATCTTCCGCGAAGGAGAAGACGTTCCGGACTGTGTGATGGACTCCAACGACCTCGAACGAGAACGCGGTATCACCATTCTCTCCAAAAATACCGCCGTTCACTACAAAGACACCCTCATTAACATCGTCGATACCCCCGGACACGCCGACTTCGGCGGAGAAGTCGAACGCGTCCTAGGGATGGTGGATGGCTGCATCCTGATTGTGGATGCCAACGAAGGCCCCATGCCTCAAACCCGCTTCGTCCTCAAAAAAGCCCTCGAAAAAGGCCTACGTCCCATCGTCGTCGTCAACAAAATCGATCGCGGCCAAGCCGACCCCCATGTTGCCGTCGACAAAGTCCTGGACTTGTTCATCGACCTCGGGGCCGACGACGACCAATGCGACTTCCCCTATCTCTTCGCCTCAGGCCTCGGCGGTTTCGCCAAAGATAACCTCGACGACGAAGACAAAGACATGCAGCCTCTGTTTGAGGCCATCCTCGGTCACGTTCCCCCCCCCATCGGCGACCCCAAAAAACCCCTGCAACTGCAAGTCACCACCCTCGACTACTCCGACTACCTCGGTCGCATTGTCATCGGTCGGATTCACAACGGAACCATCAAAGCCGGACAACAGGCCATGCTTCTGCAAGAAGGAGAGAAGGTCGTCAAAGGCAAAATCACCAAACTGATGGGCTTTGAAGGCTTAGCCCGGGTCGAACTCGAAGAAGCCACCGCCGGGATGATTGTCGCCGTATCCGGCTTTGCCGATGCCAACATCGGCGAAACCATCGCCTGTCCCGACGAACCCCAGGCCCTGCCTCTAATTAAGGTGGACGAACCCACCCTGCAAATGACCTTTTTGGTCAACGATTCCCCCTTCGCCGGTCAAGAGGGGCAATTTGTCACCTCTCGCCAACTGCGCGATCGCCTCATGCGAGAATTAGAGACCAACGTGGCCCTGCGCGTCGAACCCACCGACTCCCCCGACAAATTCGCCGTCTCCGGACGGGGTGAATTACACCTCGGGATTCTCATCGAAACCATGCGTCGGGAAGGCTACGAATTCCAAGTCTCCCAACCCCAGGTAATTTATCGGGAAGTCAACGGACAACCCTACGAACCCTTTGAACTCCTAGTTCTCGACGTTCCCGAGGATGCTGTTGGCGGTTGTATGGAACGCATCGGCGAACGCAAAGGGGAAATGCAAGATATGCGCATGACCGCCGGCCGGTCTCAGTTAGAATTTGTCATCCCCGCCCGAGGCTTAATTGGCTTCCGGGGTGACTTCGTGCGCATCACTCGCGGCGACGGCATCATGAACCATAGTTTCTTGGAATATCGTCGTCTCTCAGGCGACGTAGAAACCCGCCGTAACGGAGTCCTCACCTCCTTTGAAGAAGGAGTCGCCACCTTCTACGCCCTGAAAAACGCCGAAGACCGAGGTGTCTTCTTTATTGAACCCGGAACCAAGGTCTATAAGGGCATGATTATCGGTGAAAACAACCGTCCCCAAGACTTAGAGTTGAACGTCTGCAAAACCAAGCAGTTAACCAACCACCGCGCCGCCAGTGGTGACGAGTTAGTTCAGCTTCAATCTCCCGTAGAAATGAGTTTAGAACGGGCCCTAGAATACATCGGCGCCGATGAACTCGTCGAGGTCACTCCCGAGTCGATTCGTTTACGCAAGATGTCCGCCAAAAAATTAGCCCGCCGCTAAACCAAACAATGGACAATTGATAATGGACAATTGACAATTCACGAAGCCTTGATTGGAAATCTTTTGGTCATTGTCTGTCGTCCTATTTAGCTTGTCCAAAAAGACAAAACACTTGGGTGCATTGATGAGGGTTTCATTGATGCACCCTTTCTCTTTCTTGCTCTTTCTTGCTCTTTCTTTCTCTTTCTTTCTCTTTCTCTGTGTCCTCTGTGACTCCGTGGTTCCCCCTCTCCCCCTTGCCCCCCCGCCTAACAATTGTTACATTTATTAACAATATTGAATGATTCATGGCTCCTCAGGGACGCGCCATTATGACAGACACGCTGACGAAACTGGCCTACCAAACCTTCCAACAGGGCAAAAGCTACTTCGGAGTAGCCCATAAAACCCTCAGTACCCAACTCGGACAACTTGCAGTCGGGAAACGAGACAACGAGACCTTTCCCGTCTCCCCTCAACTGGTCGATCGCATCTATAGCAGCCTCAATCAAGTCATCGAAACCGACTGGAACGATGCCGAAAAAGGGATTTATCCCGTCGAAACCCTCTTTGATAACCCCTGGGCTGACTTTTTCCAATACTATCCCCTCGTTTGGCTCGATTTACCCAAAATTTGGGACCGAGTCCGCAACAAACAATATCAATCCTTCGACGCCCAAATCGACCTCAACGACTACCCCAAATACTATCGGCAAAACTTCCACCACCAAACCGACGGCTATCTCAGCGACTTGTCCGCCAACCTCTACGACGTACAAGTCGATATTCTCTTTAACGGGGCCGCTGACGCCATGCGTCGCCGTATTTTAGCCCCCCTCAAACAGGGATTGAGCCATTTTGCAGAGGTTCCCCCCAGTCAGATTCGGGTCTTGGATGTGGCCACAGGAACCGGACGCACCCTGCGTTTCTTGCGATCGCTCTTACCCAAAGCGGCCCTATTCGGGACAGATTTATCCCCCGCCTATCTGCGTAAAGCCAATCAACTCCTATCACAACTCCCCGGCGAACTCCCTCAACTGTGCCAAGCCAACGCCGAAGATCTCCCCTACCGAGATGACCAGTTCCATGGGGTGTCCTGCGTCTTCACCTTCCATGAACTCCCAGGGCCTGCGCGTCAGAACGTGATTGACCAATGTTATCGAGTCCTGAAACCGGGGGGAACCTTCATCATTTGCGATTCCCTTCAGAAGGATGACGACCCCGAACTCAATCCTCTCCTCCATAACTTCCAGACCACCTTTCACGAACCCTATCACCGTAGCTACAGTGAAGATGACATGACCGCTCGCTTGCAAACCGCCGGCTTTGTGGAGATTGCCACACAACTGCACTTCATGAGCAAATACTGGGTGGCCCAGAAGCCGGCCTAGGGCAAATCTGGGCTGGGACAACGGGACAAGCCCCGAGTCCCTGGTCAATTGCCAAAAAGAAGCGATAGAGTGGGTTTGGCAACTGAGATTGTGAGGTACCTAGCGTGACCACAGAACAAGAGACGATGCAAGACAATATCGCCACCGACGACTGGACGGGAGACAATGATGTCGTGAACTATCCCCAGGAAATTGAGACGGTGATTTCTAGCTTGGCCCAAGACCAAAAAGCCATGGTGGGCCATAGTGATGACGCCTATGCTTGGAAGTTCAAATATGGCAGCGTTGAGGTCTTTGTGCAACTGACAGGAGACACCGAAGAGGATATGTTTACGGTTTGGTCTCCGGTGTTGAAGCTACCGGCGACGGATGAAACCGGCTTGATGCGCCACTTGTTGCAAATGAACTGGGGGGCGACCTTTGAATCCCGGTTTGCCATCGTTGAAGATCAAGTGGTGGTCTTGTCGTCGCGGACGGTGGCGGACTTGAACCCTGGCGAAATTTCCCGCTCGATTACGATTGTGGCCACGATCGCCGACGATAATGATGAGGACTTGCAGGAAAAGTACGGCGCCTCCTAAGTGACCTCATCAAACGGTGGCTGGCGGTTGATTCCCCTCCTGGATGCCCCAGGAGGGTTCCAAATGGCGGCAGATGCTTGGCTATTAGAGCAACATCGTCAGGGACTGACTCCCCCCAGCCTACGCTTCTATACCTGGTCTTCCCCCACTCTCTCCTTGGGCTATCATCAACGCCGCTATCCCCGTCATTGGCCCGAGATACGCTGGCAGGGACAGACTATCCCCTGGGTGCGGCGGCCTACAGGGGGACGGGCGGTCTTGCATGA
Source organism: Phormidium sp. PBR-2020 (assembly GCA_020386575.1). Classification (GTDB taxonomy): domain Bacteria; phylum Cyanobacteriota; class Cyanobacteriia; order Cyanobacteriales; family Geitlerinemataceae; genus Sodalinema. The sequence continues at coordinate 3,738,734 of CP075902.1, forward strand.
TGGGGATTTAACCTATAGTCTGGTGTCTTCCGGCTGGCATGGTCGTCGAGAGGCGGTCTATCGTCAACTCTGTGGCTTTTTGCAGTTGGGATGGCAACGATTGGGGATTTCCTTGAGTTTTGGCGATCGCCCCCCCTCGGGCCACAATCCCAATTGTTTTGCGACGGCCACGGCGGCGGATTTGGTCACCCCAACCCGAGAGAAACTAATCGGCAGTGCCCAACTCTGGCGCAAGGGGACAGTTCTGCAACATGGCTCAATACGCCTATGCCCCAATCAGCACTTACAGGCCCAATTTTTTGGCCCCCAGGTTAAAGCGCCCCATCTCCCGGAACCTCTCTCCCCTCGCCGCGTTGCAACAACCCTAACCCAAGCTGCCCAAGACTGGTTTGGGGTGACCTTTACCGTACAACCCTTCTCTCCGGAGGAAACGGCAGCGATTGAAGCCAGGGCGACAGCTTGGAGAGTGGACCCCGAGCAATCATGGACTCGGGGCGAAGGACTAAGATAGAGACAACAAGGCAAACCATCAAGCGCGTACATCGTGACTCAGGAATTTCAGGTCTCCGTAACCCCCGTTGGCGTCGATGAGTATTTACTGCGCACCGAACGGGTCGAACCGGGTGTCCCTCTGGCGGAGGAACAAACGGTGTGGAACCTTGATCGCTGGATGCAGCAAGCCCAGCGGTTGATGAATGATCCGGTGTCAGGTCTGTTAAGCCAACAAGAGACGGCCGCCTCGCCCATGTTGGCCAATTTAGCGGCCCTGGGGCAAGAGTTATATGATGCCCTGTTTTGTGGGGATATGCGCGATAGCTGGATGATGGCCCAGGCGATCGCCCAAAATCACCAGCAACCTCTGCGGCTGCGCCTAGGCCTCAAGGGCAATCGCTTACCCAGTTTGCCCTGGGAAGTCCTCCATGACGGAGATTATCCCCTGGCGACGGGAACCAATGTTCTCTTTTCCCGCTATCAGCCAGCCACCAATGGCCTAGCCCCTCCCACCATTGCCAAACCGTTAGAACCCCATCAACCACTGCGAGTGTTAATGGCCATCGCCGCCCCGGGCGATCGCGCCAACTTGGAGTTAACCCGTGAAGCCGAAGAACTCGAAGCAGAGTTACGGCAACTATACAGTCAGGGCCGAGTTCCCCAAGTCCCCACCCAGGTCGAGATTCTCCGACAACCCGATCGCGCCCGACTCACCCAAGCCCTCGAACATGGCCATTATCATGTCTTTCACTACGCCGGCCATAGTAGTTCCGGGACAACCGGGGGCAATGTCTACCTCGTCAATCAAACGACCGGGTTAACGGAAACCCTCAGCGGCGATGATTTAGCGGGCCTGCTGGCCAACAATGGCATTCAACTGGTGTTATTAAACTCCTGTCGGGGCGCTCATAGTCCCGGAGGCCCCCAACAGGCGGGAGAACGACATCTGGCAGCGGCCTTAGTTAAGCGGGGGATTCCGGCGGTGTTGGCCATGGCCGAGCGCATCCCCGATGAGGTGGCCTTGACCCTAACCCGGCTGTTTTACCGGAATTTAACCCGTGGGGCAGTTCCCATTGACCTCAGTGTCAGTCGGGCCCGTCAGGGTTTGATTTCTGCCTATAGTTCCCATCAACTCTATTGGTCCCTGCCCATTCTCTATCTCCATCCTAAGTTTGATGGCTATCTCATCCAACGGACTGGGGAGGAAACTCGGGGTGCGGATGACCCCCCTTTGTGGTTGCGGCCCCCCGATACTTGGCCGGGAACTGGGGCGTCTGCCTCCCCTTTGAGCGATCGCCTCGATGATGACACCTTAGGAGAAATGGATGGTCTGGAGGGACGTGAAGCCGTTGCGGGGGGCGATCGCGGCTTAGGCACTCTGGAGGATATGGAGCCAGGAACGGCGGAGGATGCGGCGTTTGTACAAGAAATGCTCGAAACTCTCGCTCAGGATCAAGACAATCCCACTCAACATCCGACTCAACAAACACCAGCCCCTCCCTCAACTCCATCTCAAACGCCCGCCTCTGACTCCCCAGATCGGTCTAAAAACCCTGCCTCTGAACAGACCTCGAAACGGCCAACCTATCCCCTATCGATGGTCGCCGGTGTGGTGGCGGTATTAGTTCTGGGATTAGGGGGAGTGATTTGGGGATTGCGCGATCGCGTCCCAGAGACCGACCCTGCCCCCCCTCCCACTCTCTCGGAATCGCCTCAGAACGCAACGGACGAGCCGCCTCTGCCTAATAATGAGCTAACGGCCATGGCCATTCAGGAACTCGGGGCGGGCAACATCGAGATAGGAACGCCCCTCGTTGCAGACCTATTGGCCGGTAATCGTAACGCTCTCAACAGTGCCGAGGCGGCCTTAGCCGTAGTTCCCACCCGCGATCTCGATCGCCCAGAAGTCCTATTTCTTAAAGGTCGGCTCACCTGGCAGAGAATCCAAGTGGGCAATGATCTCTACAGCCTCGATGATAGCCGCCGCTTCTGGCAAGCCGCCGCTCGGGAAGATCCCGACTCTCCCCTCTATACCCTGGCTTTAGGCTTTGTCTTTTACGCCGAGGACAACCTGACGGCGGCGATTAACCAGTTCGAGGGGGCGATCGCCCGCCTGGAGGCTGACAGTCCTCCCGATGAGGCAGCCCTCGGGGGCATGACTCCATCGGCATTAAGAACTCATGCCTATGCGGGGCTAGCCTTAACCTATGAGCGTCAAGCCCAAGGACTCACCGGAAACCGTCGCCAGGAGCGACAACAACAAGCTCAAGACCTACATAACCTGGTTTTACAACAAGATGCTGAGGGCTTTCAAGCCAATTCCTTGGGCCGTAACTGGCTCTGGACTCCTGAGGCGATCTCGGCTTGGCAACAGTTAGGACAACCCTAATTTAATCTCCTAAATACTGATAGGAAAACCGATGAAAATGGGGTTAGATCTGTTTGAAAAGCCGTTTCAAGCAGGGTTCTAAACACCTCGGTAAAAGTTCGGAGAGTGTTTCAGAAATTTTGACTAAGTGGTACAAAAAATCCATAAAAAAACTGAACCGGAGATAGTTCTCCTGATCCAGTCTCCGTATAACTACGTTTAATCTGGGGATTTAATCCACCCGTTCAAGTTGCCATAGAATTTGGTTGCCTTCCCGGCGAACCCTTGATACGACCCAGTTACGCCACACCCAATGGTCACCACGACTGGTGACAGCACTGGGGTTAATATCAATTAACGCAGCCAGTTCTGAGCTGCTGACGAGATAGGACTTTGCCGCAATTTCGTCGGCAATATGTAAACTTTCTACCAAATTGCGGAGTTCGTTAACACGAGAGTCGCCGGATAGAGTCTCTGAGAGTGCTTGACTTCCCAAATCTGTTGAAGATGTAATCGAGTCTGCCATTCCAAAAGTCATGAAAGGGATAAAATGTATCGCCTCCAATTGTAACGTTTCCTGTCCAAATTCGTAACTTAAGCACCGAAAAGAAACATAACGTCGCAAAAATCGTCTAAACCTGAGGCAGGTAAACCGAGGCGAGAGCCACGTTAGAGCAGCTCCCGACCCCTTACGCTGCCCCAAGCCAGTATCATCCGTAATTAGTGATTAACTTTTTAACGCCTCCAGTACACGGTCATGGATAATGCCATTACTCACAATCACCCCCCGCGTGTCCCGTAATTTCACATCACGGCTAAAATCGAGGACTTGACCATACATATCACTGACACGGCCCCCCGCTTCTTCGACAACAATCGCCCCAGCAGCATGATCCCAGATATTCTCACGATAATCGGGGCGGTCAGCAGAAGGAAGCCGCAGATATAGGGCCGCATCTCCGGCCGCCACCACTCCATACTTGGCTTGAGAGTCCATATGCAACGATGGGGTGGTAATTCCCACAGCATCTAAGAGTTTTTGCTGTTGTGCCGGGTTTCCGTGGCTGGCCTCAACACTTTCGACCACTCGCAGGCGACTCACATCATCGACGCCGCAGACGTGAATCGGCTTCAACTCCCCTTGGGTAATGGCCATCATCTCACTCCCTTGGCCACGAACTGCCACAAATAGGGTTCCGGGGTCATCAGTGGTCAGACTCAGGGCCGGACAGACCATAACCCCAACTTTCACCTCTCCGTCTTCAATCAGGGCCAGGGCGATCGCATATTGATCCTGACGCAAAAAGCCCTTCGTTCCATCAATGGGGTCTAAGGTCCAAAAACGGGGGGCTACCTGACCATTTCCGCGATCGATCCAGTTGAGAATCTCCGCGTCGCTGGCCTTGGCTTCAATCTCCCGCACATAGTGGACCACCTTCTGGCGGGAGGTTTCATACTCGGGCGATCGCAGGGCCGTGGCGTCTTCTTCCCCGACAATGGGATCATTGGGAAACGCTTCCCCCAAGGCCTTACACACGAGAGCTTGGGCCCCATAATCGGCGACGGTTACCGGGCTTTTATCGGATTTCTCCATTGCCGGGGGAATATCCTGGCGGACGCGCTGACAGAGTTTAGCGGCGGCGAGGGTGGCTTGCATCGCCACTTGTTTTTCCTGTTCGTAAGCCATAAATATAGAGGGTGTAGAGATTAATGATCATGTGAGACAACGGCTGAATCCCCATCCCCATCAGCCATAGAGATGAGCCACAAATTCGCCATAGCCATTGTAATGGAGGGTGGGAACCGTCTCCCACGAAAAGGACGGCCCCCGACTCACCAGGCGTTCTTGGGCTTGAGACCAGCGCGGATGGGGTTTATCAGGATTCACGTTGGCCACAAAGCCATATTCATTGGGGATGAGGCTATTCCAGTACGTTGTGGGCTGTTCTTCAACAAAGTCAATTTTGACAATCGACTTGGCCCCCTTAAAGCCGTATTTCCAAGGAATCACCATACGGATGGGAGCGCCATTTTGTTTGGGGAGGGTTTCCCCATAGGCCCCAGTGGCGAAAAAGGCCAGGTCGTTGGCCATCTCCTCAACGGTTAAGCCCTCGGTATAGGGCCAAGGCAGAGAATTGGGTCGCCAACCGGGGCCCGGAACCACGTCGGAATCATAGTAGGAGGTGAAACGCACAAATTTGGCGTTGCTGAGGGGTTCGACCGCCTCCAAGAGTAACCGCATGGGAAAACCGGCCCAGGGAACTACCATCGACCAAGCCTCGACACAGCGAAAGCGATAAATGCGCTCTTCTATGGGAAACTTGCGTTTTAAGTCATCGAGGTCGTAAGTTTGCGGGTTTTTGACCAGTCCCCCTACCTCAACTTTCCAGGAGTCTGTCGGGAGGGCCTGGGCCGCTTTCCAGATGGATTTGTTGCCGCCAAATTCGTAGAAGTTGTTGTATTCGGCCGTTAACCGACGGGGGGTGACAGCGCGATCGCCCAACTCGGCGGCGGTAAACTGAGGATTGCGAGATAAGGGCTTTAAGGATCTCGTCCCCGCCAGGGAATCGAGGTCTGAGGTCCCGGAACGACGACAGCCACTCAAGCCGAGGGTACTCACCCCCACTGAGGCGGCGATCGCACTCTTGAGAAAGCGGCGACGATGCCAAAAAACCTTTTCAGAGGTCACATGGGAGGCGGGAAGGGTCCAGGGTTTGGGGATATGAATAAACACGTTGGGAAAAGGCAAGGGGCAAGAGGCAAGGGGCAAGAGGCAAGAGGGGAACCACGGAGTCACAGAGGACACAGAGGAAGAGGAGGAGGACGATGTGGGGGCGTACCGCAAGTGGCGCGCCCTGGGCAATAGGCAATAGGGCCTTTCTCTTAACGCTTCAGGGCAGACTGCTTTAAAATTACGGAGGAACACTCGGAGAACACCTCAATGATACCCTTTGACATCACATTAGCCAGCGCTCTGGGGGAGCAGGTCAGTGACCTGTTAGAACCCATTGCCGCTCAGTTTCGTAGTTTGAATATCCCTGCCCCCATCACCCATTGGGGCCATCCCGTGATGATGGGGATTGTGGCTGTGGCCATGGGGAGTGCGACGGCGTTAACCGGCTGGAAGGGCCGCTTAGCTGAAGATAAAGAAGAGTCTCAGAAAAACCGCTCCGTCCATAGTAAAATCTCCAAATTCATGGCGTTTTTCATGATTTTGGGCTACACCGGTGGGGTTCTCTCCCTGGTGATGCAACAGCAGCCGATTCTGGAAAGTCCCCACTTTTGGACGGGATCGATGGTGGTGGCGTTACTGGTGTTGCAGAGTCTCACCTCCTTTAAGGGGTTTTGGGGAACGGCAAATTTACGTCTCGTTCACGCCTATATTGGCAGTAGCTTGATGGTCTTGTTGGTGGTTCACGCGATTCTCGGGATTCGCTTGGGCCTGTCGATTTAGCCCTGAGGGGTTGGCGAGTGCGGCTATGCTAATCTTTTGACCCCTGCTCTGGCGTTAACGTTCTGGGAGTCGAGTGCATCGAACCTCAAGTGTTATTCTCTGTTTAGCCTATCTCCTCGGTGTCTCTCTGGCGAGAGTGCCGGGGATTGCTTATGTCTGGTTGCTGGCGGCGGGAGTCTTGGCCCTGGGAATGCCCCGCCTTTGGCGTAAAGGGCCCCGAGGCGGGGTTTGGTTTATGGCGGGGGTGGTGGGCTTTTTTGCCACGGTGTATCTACAAGGGGTCATCCCTCAACCGGCGGCGGATGATGTGGCTCGATATGCTAATCAAGAGGTGACGCTTCAAGGACGGGTGGTGACTCAGCCGACGCTGAACCGCAATCAGCGACTGCGGTTTGTTTTGGCGGCCGATCGCCTGCTGGAGACTGAGTTAGATTCCCATCTGGCTGAGATATCCCTGCCGGAAACGGTTTCGGGACAACTCTATGTCACGGTGTTGCCGGAGATTGCAGAGGGATTACATCCTGGACAAGAGGTGCGTTTAACGGGCTGGCTTTATGAACCGCAAGCGCCACGAAATCCCACGGGATTCGACTTTCGGGAGTTTTTGGCGCGACAAGGCATTTTTGCGGGATTACGGGCGGATATGGTCGAGATAGACCCGGCAATGGAGACATCTGACTGGGGCTGGTGGCGTTTGCGCGATCGCATTGTCAGAACCCATGAACAGGGGTTAGGGGTTCCCCAGGGGCCCTTAGTCAGTGCCATGGTGTTGGGGGGACGGGCGGTGAGTTTACCCCATGAGGTTCGCGATCGCTTTATCGATGTGGGGTTAGCCCATGCGTTGGCGGCGTCAGGGTTTCATGTCTCTCTGATTTTGGGGGCGGTGTTGGGGATTAGTCGCCGTTGGGGCGATCGCCCGAAGCTACTGCTGGGACTGTTGACGCTGTTGGTGTATGTGGGGTTGGTGGGATTCGGACCGTCGGTGTTACGGGCGGCCCTGATGGGTGGGGCGAGTTTGTTGGGGTTGGCCCTGGAACGACGGGTGAATCCTCTGGGGGCGTTATTGCTGGCGGCGGTGGTGTTACTGCTGCTAAATCCTCTCTGGATTGAGGAGTTGGGCTTTCAGTTGAGTTTTTTAGCCACCTTGGGCTTGCTGGTGACGGTTCCGGCGTTGGTGAAACATCTCGATTGGTGTCCGCCGAGATTGTCGCCTATGTTGGCGGTTCCGCTGGCGGCGATGATTTGGACGTTACCGTTGCAGTTGGGGGTGTTTGGACAAATGCCTACCTATAGTATTTTGGCCAATGTTTTGGCGACGCCGTTTTTGGTGGTGGTGACGTTGGGAGGCTTTGTCAGTGCGATCGCCGCCCTGATTGTTCCAGAGTTGGGGGCAATTTTAGCTTGGAGTTTGGCTTATCCGGTTCGGGGTTTGTTGGGATTGGTGAGTTGGATTGGGCAACTTCCTCAGGGGGCGATCGTGGTTCAACCGTTGCAACTGTGGCAAGTTCTGGGGCTATATGGGTTGATGGCTGGGGTTTGGGGGTTGCATCATTTCCGCCCTCGTTATCGGATAGGCCTGTATGGGGTGGCGACAATGCTAGGGCTGTTGCTGCTGTTGCTTCCGGGAACGTTGGCTAAGGCGAATCTGTTGCGGGTGACGGTTTTGGCGACGAGGGGGGAACCGGCGATCGCCCTACAACAGGGTTGGCAAACCAGTTTGATCTCGGGAGGCGATCCTCAGATTACCCGCTATGCGGTGTTACCCTTTCTGCAACAGGAGGGGGTGGGCCGTTTACAGGCGGCGATCGCCACCTCGTCGGTGGGGGAAGGCTGGGATCTCCTGTTAGATCGGGTGACTCCTCGCGAACTCTATCGTCTCTCGGAAGTGGGAGTGGCGGGGGAGGATGGGGGAACCTTCCTGGCCCCAGGAATGGAACTGACTCAGGAGGGAATGCGGATTCAGAGTCAGTCCAACCGGCCACCCATTTTGTGCGTACAGGCGGGCGATCGCACCTGGTTGATTCTAGGAAACCTCTCAGAGGATCAACAACAGATGTTGCTGCAACGCGATCGCCTCTGTTCGGCGGACTATCTGGTCTTTTTCGGCCGCGAACTGGACTTAGAGTTACTGACTCAAGTGCGCCCCACGGTACTGATTATCCCCTCCCCGTTGAGTACCAGCCAACAGGCCCAGATGACCCAGTTGGGAATCCAAATTCTCAACCTGACGGAGGTGGGGGCAGTCCAATGGACTCCTCAACGGGGGCTAGAGGGACTGTTGCAGACCACTCCCTCCCGACGAGATTTCTCTTAAGTCTCTTGGTTTTGAGACCCTTGATAGGGGGGAAAGTCGGTATAGCCTTGGGCATCAAAGGCATACCAACCGGACATATCATCGGCTGGGGTGAGGGGCCAACCCTGGGCAAAGCGTTCGACTAAATCAGGATTGCTGATAAAGGGTCGCCCGAAGGAAATACAATCGGCATCTCCTCTGACAATTGCGGCTTCAGCAGTTTCTCGATTGTAGCCACAGTTGCCCATCAATGGACCCTGGAAGACAGCACGAAACTCCGCGAGGGTCATCGGTTCGCCCAAGTCATGAAAGCCAAAGTCTAAGCCATCGACTACTTGCAGATAGGCTAAATTATAGGCGTTGAGTTGTTGGGCGACATAGAGAAATGTCTCTCGGTAATCGGGGGAGCCAACATCGTTAAAGTTGCCATTGGGGGAAAGTTTAACACCGACTCGATTTCCGGGATATACCGTGGTTACTGCCTCTAAAATTTCTTGTAAGAAACGATAGCGATTTTCCAGGCTTCCCCCATATTTATCCTGGCGATGATTGGTTTTGGACTGTAAAAATTGGTCGATGAGATAGCCGTTGGCGGCGTGAACTTCGACCCCATCAAATCCCGCTTGTTTGGCATACTCGGCCGCTTGACAATAGTCGGCTACAATTTGGGGAATGTCTTCCGTCTCTAGGGCGCGAGGGGTTTCGTAGGCTTGCTTGCCGTTAGGGGTATGAATGCTATCTCCAGTAATGGCGATCGCCGAGGGGGCTACGGGTAAGCCTAACTCGGGGTGAAACTCGCTATGGGAGGCGCGGCCACAATGCCAGAGTTGCAGGAAGATGGGGGTTCCCTGTCTGTGAACCGCATCGACGACCTGTTTCCAGGCTTGGGCCTGTTCCGCGCTATACATCCCTGGGGATTGTTGCCAACCAATGCCTTGACGGGAGATGACGGTGGCTTCACTGAGGATTAACCCGGCGGAGGCCCGTTGTTGATAATACTCCGCCATGAGGGGGTTGGCTTTTCGCTCAACTCCAGCGCGCGATCGCGTCAACGATGCCATCACGACACGGTTTTTTAAGGGCAATCCGTTCAGATTTAATTCGGATAAAAGCTTGCTTGACATAAGTTTTAGGGTTCGAGAAAAATGGCTTAGTTTTGATTGACAATCAAGGCTTCAAATTGCTGAAGAGAAATCACCGTGATTCGCTCATCATGTTTAGCCATGTTTCGCATTGAATCTGTATTATAGCCCCAATCTGCTAAATAAAGTTTAACAGCATTTAGGTCGTCATGCTCAGCAACGGAGTAGAGAGTATTGAGTCTATCTTCGATAAAGATAATTTCAGAATATGGGGTTTCATTGAGCAGTCGGCGTAGAATTTCATGTTTTGGCAGTTTGACCTCTTTGCCAAACAACTGATTTCGCTGAAATTCAATCCCTTGTCCAGCCAAAAGTGCGCGAACAAAACGCCCCTCTTTGGTGGTAATAATAACCCAGGGAATCTCAGCAGTTTGCAAATGATGTAACTGCTCAATGACTCCCGGATAAAAGCGGTGCAGACTCAACCAGTTATCCACATTTTCGCGAATCCAGCGATCGCGAACCCCATCCACCGCATTGGCCAGTTCACTGGGGTTAAGCTGTTCATCTTCAACTACCGTCTGACAGACCTCTCGCCAATCCTCTAAAATCTGCTGTTCAGAATAGCCCAACAGGCGCGATCGCAGCACAACAGGCATTTCCCACCCCGTTTCAACGACTGGACGCAGGCGATAAAAACTGGTCGCGAGATCCTCTGGGGGGGTCGTTTGGCTGGGAGACCAAACCTGACAGTAGGCTCGCCAGGCGGTTTGGAAATATTCAATCAGGCCGTTGCAGAGAACGCCGTCAAAGTCTAGAGCAAAAAGGGTTGATTTCATCGCGTCGTGGGGTAGGTTAAGCTAATTGGCTGGATTTTAGCACTCCGACTCCCCCATCGCGGCGATCGCTCAGTCCCGAGGCAAGGGGCATAAGGCAGTAGGCAGTAGGCAGTAGGCAGTAGGCAAGAGGCAAGAGGCAAGAGGCAAGAGGCAAGAGAAAAGACGTAGGGGCGTACCCTTGTGGTCGCCCTCTCTTCTGGCTATAGTCCTGAGTCTTAGAGGACGAACAAATCTTGCGAGTTGGGTACGCTAAGGGTGGCTGAGGCGATCGCCAGCCGAATCTCCATAAAAAACAGGACAGTTGCGGGTTAATCGGAGACAATGGAAAATAGACCCGGACTCGCCAACCCGTCCCCGCGCGCACCATCATGATCTTCTGCCTTAATCCCAACTGCTCGCAACCCCGAAATACAGATGATGCCAGTCACTGTGTCACCTGTGGTTCCCGCCTCAAACTCCGGGGACGCTATCGTCCAACCAAACCGCTAGCCAGGGGAGGATTTGGCCGAACCTATATTGCGGTGGATGAAGATCGTCTCAATACCTTCTGCGTGATCAAACAACTCCTACCCCAGGATAATGGAACCGATGTCACCGAAGGCAGCTATGACAAAACCATTTCTCTGTTTTATCAAGAAGCCACCCAACTCTCTAAATTGGGAGAACATCCCCACATTCCCACCCTATTCGCCTTTTTTGAAGAGGAGGGACGGCTCTACCTGGTGCAAGAATATGTGGATGGCCAGACCCTTTGGCATGAGATGGAGCGTTTGGGAGCC